>CAYPOR010000010.1:0-63233 GCA_964412445.1 uncultured Nitrospira sp. | reverse complement strand
TCACGCTGGAGCCGGACCACAACGATGTGCTGGCCGCGCGGGATTGCGGGTTTCTCCAGCTGCATGCGGAGACCTGCCAGGAAGTCGTCGACTCGATTCTCCTGGCCTACCGGATTGCCGAAGATGCGAGGGTCTGCCTGCCGGTGATGGTGAATCTCGACGGCTTCGTGCTCTCGTTTACCCGCGAGCCGGTGACGCTTCCCGATCCGGAAGTGGTGAAACAATTTCTGCCGCCCTTTCGCCCGGCCCATCTGGGCTTCACGGCCTCGGCGCCGCGGTCTCTCGGCACGGCGGTCTTCGGCGGCGCGACCTACAGCTACTTCCGGCACCAGCTCCATCTCGCGTCGCTCAACGGTCTCCGCGTGTACGAAGAAGCGGCGGCCGATTTCGAGCGGCTCTTCGGCCGCCGGTACGATCCGGTCGAACAATACCGCATGGACGACGCCGAAGACGTGCTGGTCATGACCAATGCGTTTGCCAGCAAAGGCAAGGCGGCGGTGGATGCGGCGAGAGCGCAGGGGCGGCGGGTGGGATTGCTGCGTCTGCGCATGATTCGTCCCTGGCCGGCTGAGACAATCCAGCATGCCTTGCAGGGCCGGCGGGCCGTGGCCGTGGTCGATCAGAACCTCTCGCCGGGCCAGGGTGGTATTCTCTTTCAAGAAATTGCGGCGTGCCTGTATCACGAAGCCTTGCGGCCCCGGGCGCTCTGTTCGTTCATCGGTGGGCTGGGGGGGAAGAATTTGTCGGAAGGGGAGTTTCAGGCGATCTTCGAGCAGACGGCGGACGCGGGAGTCCGGGGCACGGGCATCGGGCCGGTGCTGTTGTTTACCGAGTCCGAGCACCGTGAAGTGGAACAGTTGCAATTCCTTGCCCATGAACTCAAAACGGGTCGGTGATTGACCGATGACCTGGGAACCGCAGATCTTCAAGACGCTGCATCAGATTCCCCGCGAGGAGCATGTCTTCCCGGGCACGCCGCTCTGTGCCGGGTGCGGGGGGCTGGAGTCGTTGCGGCTGGCCGCAAAAGTGCTGGGGAGCCGCGTGGTCTATGTCGATGCCGCCGGCTGCATGACCAACCTGGCATCATTCCCATTCACGCCGCTCGATGCCTCGTGGCTCTATACCACGATGGGGTCGGCGCCGGCCGGCGCCCAGGGAGTGCGCGATGCGCTGGATGTCCTGATCGCCAAAGGACGGGTGCCGAAAGAAGAAGACGTGCAGGTCGTGGTGCTGGGCGGAGACGGCTCCACCTATGACATGGCCCTCTCCTCGACGTCCGGGGCCATCACCAGACAGCTCGACTTCTATTACTTCTGCTACGACAACGAAGCCTACGGCAATACCGGTGTCCAGCTCAGTCCCGCGACCCCCTACGGCGCGCGCACGACGACCTCGCCCTGCGCCGTGCAGCATCCGGCCGGCACGACGCAGGAGAAGAAAGACATCTTCGAAATCTGGCGGGCGCACAGACCTCCGTATATGGCGACGGTATCGCCGCGCTTTCCGCTCGATCTGGAGGAAAAGTTTGCGCGCGCGGCGGCCTATAAAGGACCGAAACTCTTCCTGGCCTTCGCCGCCTGTCCGACCGGCTGGCTCTTCGATCCGGCCTATACGCCGGACGTGGCGCGGCTGGCGGTGGAGTGCGGCCTCTGGCCGCTCAAGGAGGCGGTCAACGGCGTGGTCGTGCATACCTACCGGCCGAAGCTGACGCCGGTCGAAGAGTACCTCAAGCTCCAGGGCCGGTTCCGCCATCTGTTTGAACCGGTGGTGCAGACTGAGGCCATCGCGCATATTCAGGAACGGGTGCATGGCTATTGGGTCAGGGTGAAACGGGAAGAGGGGAATTCCTGATGCGTCCGGCAGGCTCGTCTGAAGAAAGGGTATGGAATGTCTGAGAAGGGAGTGTCGCCAGTCAAGAAAGAGAGCCGGATTGTTTTGAACGGTGCGATGCTGGGCGGGCTCTGCATCCTCCTGTTTGCCGGGTGCGCCGGCGGCGAACCGCGCCAGGGAGAGCCACGGTCGAATCCGATTCTGACCTCCGATATCCGGCAGCCCATTCCGCTGCCGGCGGCGGCAGGGACGGAGCATCGCGCGGTGATGCTGCAACATTTGGAAACGCTGCAAGTCATTATGAACGCGCTGGTCGAGGAGGATTATGAGCTGGCCAGGGGATTGACCGAAACGCATCTGGGGTTCTTTATGCATCGGCAGGCGATGGCGAGTCAGCAGCCGGAGCATTTTCCCCCAGCCTATCATGATCTGGCCATGGCCCATCACGCCGCCGCTGAGGAATTGGCCCGCATCATCCCGACGAAGGATCTCAAGCAGATCCTGCCGCAATTCAATAACGTTCTGAAGGCCTGCGTGGCCTGCCATCTGGAATACAAACTGCGAAGCTCATAAGGAAGGAGCGCATGATGTCCGAACGCACGATCAGCAGCATGTTTGACGAAGACCATGACCGCCTTGACGCGCTCTTCAAATCCTTCCAGACGTTGAAGCGGACGGATTTCCCCAGGGCCAAACGCGCGTTCCTCGAGTTCAAGACGGGGATGCAGCGGCATGTGGCCTGGGAGGAAGACGTGATGTTTCCGCTGTGGGAGAAAAAGTCGGGCATGACCGGCGGCGGGCCGACGATCGTCATGCGGCGCGAACATCAGGAAATCCAGGACTGCCTGGAGTCCATTGACCGCAAACTGCAGGCGCAGAATCCGGAGACCGACCATGAGGAGGAGATTCTGCTGGATCTCGTGGATCGGCACTATATGTCGGAGGAGGAGGTCCTCTACCCTGAAATGGATCACCTGATGACTCCGGAAGAGCGAGCGGCCGCATTGCGCGCCATAGAGAAGATTGCCTGAGGTGCACACGGTGGACAAAGACGGTCTCATGAACAACCGGATGGCGGCACGTGCGGGGATGGTTGTCGTTCTGCTGGCATTGGGAGGCGGGGGCATTCCGGCACAAAGTCTGTGGGCGGCTCCCTCATCGTTCGGAAAGCCGGCCGCGCCGGGCAATGCCCTGGCAGGCAGAAGCATCTTTAACGGCAAAGGTGTCTGTTACTACTGTCATGGTGTCGACGGGTACATGGCGAAGCGGCCCGAACTTGCCGCTGATACGGCTGCGTTGATCGCCCGCCTGAATCCGCCGCCGCCGGATCTGCGGAATCCCAACGCGCTCCATTTGAAAAACGACAAGCAGCGCGCGCAAGCCGTTCGCGAAGGTCATCCCGGCACGGGGATGTTTCCCGACACGACGATGACGGGCCAGGAGCTTGCCGATACGCTGGCTTATCTGGCCTTGCTCAGGAAAGAAGGGGCCACGGGGAAAAAATGACGGCGGAACACGAAAGGGAGTCATGCTGATAAACCGATGGCTGATCTGCGCCGTCCTCTCGTGGATCGTTCTTGAGGCGGGGGGCAACGGGATTGTCGTTTTGGCGGGCGACGGCGGGCAGCAAAGCGCTGACAAGAACAGTTCGAGGGGGATTGTGCCGATGCGTCCTGCGGGGGACGGGAGCAGAGGCCAGGGACTCTATGATTCCAGCTGCATCGTGTGTCATGGACCGCAGGCCGCCGGCGGCATCGGCCCCCGGTTGGCGGGCAACCCCGTGCTGTCGAATGAACAGGCGTTCTGGAAGGTCGTGTATGAAGGGCGGCACGTGATGCCGCCGCTGAAAGGCTCGATCACCGAGCAGCAGATGGCCGACATCCAGGCCTGGTTGAAGACGCTGCGGTGAGGATGAGTGTAAGTCCATCTGGTTTATGACCAGAAAAAGCGTTCCTGCCTTTCTGAATACTGCTATTCCCGATGCCCTTCAGTTGCGATATACTCGGACCACAGTAGGTGTTTAATATGCCCAAGCCAATTCCTTCTCCGCCGCCAGGATTCGACGAACTGCCCGTCGACGAACGGATCGATTTTGTGCAGTCGCTGTGGGATCGCATCGCGGCAACTCCTGAGCAGGTTCCCGTTCCTGACTGGCATCGAAGGATCATTCGGGAACGACTAGAGTCCTATCGAGCAGACCCCACCGCTGGTCGCCCATGGGCGGATGTCCGTACAGAAATCGAATCCAAGCTGCGAGATCGCTGACCTGACGAATGGCACGGCAACTTGTCGTCCAGCGGCAGTCAGACCTCGATATCCAAGCCGCCGCCTTGTGGTACGAAGAACAGCGGACCGGATTAGGCATGCGTTTTCTTGGCGAACTCGATGAAGTCTTCCAACGCATCGAGCACAATCCGAGGCAGTTCCCGAAGCTAGAGGGCGACGTTCGCCGGGCGCTGCTCCGCCATTTCCCTTTTGGCGTGTATTTCATCGAAAACGCGGAAGACCTTGCCGTTCTGGCGGTGCTCCATCTGCATCGCGAACCGGATATGTGGAAGAGTCGTAATTAAGTGGGACGATAAAACCTAAACGTTGCGCAGTCTTGTGTATCCGACTTCTCGCGCGACAATCGAGATCATGAAGCCAGTAGGTTTATCTGCTATCAGAGTTGTATGTATCGGGCTGGTATCAATATGCGTGTTGGCATCAGGATGTATTCTTGAACAGCAGTCAGAGCTGTATGCTTCGACGGCTAAGCTAGTTGCGCCATTAGAAATGGATTGGCATGGTCTCAAATCAAAAACCTGGCCAGAATGAGATATTCCGCTTCCGGCGCGTTTCTGGAATCCTTTTACCGTTTATGTTCGGAAGTACAGATCTCTACTTGGAGGTAGCTCCACAGTACCTCCGTAGTGATCGAACGATTGAGGTTCCTTCAACTGAATTTGATGCCTATGTCTGTAAAGAAATTCATCCGGGCATCTTCTGTGTTCCTGCAGCTGGTCAAGTACGTGTTTTGAATGTCTCACCTGACTGGGTGGATTTTGAAGTTTCATTGCGGGCTCAGAATAGGGGCTCTCGCGGAGAATTCGAGTGGAGTATTTCGCGGGGCATAGCCTTTCCTAGGACAGGGCAGTAATAAATCAGTAGTGCGGACTTTTTGTGCTCGGGTCTCATTCGCTTTACTCTGCTCAGGTTTGAGCGAGATGAAGGCAATATGGCTTTCATCCAGCCCTAGAATTTACTTGGGATCAATAAGTCTGAGTAGACCGGGGACAGGTGCCCAAGCGTCTTACTAAACTGTAGGTTTTGTGATGGCTCCCACCCGGATTCTCGCATCCACGATTCGGCAACCCTGTCCCGGCGGCAGCGCGAAGATCGGATTCAGATCGAGTTCGCTGATTTCAGGAATGTCTTCGACGAGGCGTGAGAGGCGCAACAGCACATCGTTCAGTGCGGTCACATCGGCAGCCGGTTTGCTCCGGTAGCCTTGCAGCAATCGAGCGCCTTTGATTCCCGTCACCATCCCGGCCGCATCGCGGTCGGTCAGCGGCGCGATGCGAAACTGCACATCGTCGAGAATCTCGACATGAATGCCGCCGAGGCCGAAGGCGAGCAGCGGGCCGAAGAGGGAATCGCGGGTCATGCCGGCCATTACCTCGACGCCGCCCGACAGCATCGGCTGCACCAGCACGCCTTCCATCGCATCCGGTTTCCCTTCCCGTGTAAGTCGGGCTCTGATCGATTCGAAGGCGTCGCGCACGGCCTGTTCATCAGCCAGATTCAGATGTATGCCTCCCATCTCGGTCTTGTGCAGGATCGTATGGGATGCCAGTTTCATCGCCACGGGAAAGCCGATCTCACTCGCAAGGCTGACGGCATCTTCCGCGGTCGCGGCGACTCCTCCTTGCGCCAGGGGGAGTCGCATCGCGGCGAGGAGCGCACGGGTTTCTTGCGTGGTGAGCCAGCCAGGCCCGCGGCGGGATAATGCTGTTGCGCAAATCGTTCCGGCCTGGTCCATATCGGCATCGGGGTAGCGCGGCGTCTGTCCGGTCGGCTCATCTCGCCAGGTGGTGTAAGCGAGCGCCCGATTGATGACGAGGGCGGGAATCTCCGGGTGCCGGTACGTGGGAATGGTTTCTTTATCCACGGTGAAGGTTCGATCCAGATCGCCTTCCGCCATCCAGCAAATATAGACAGGTTTGTGCCGTCCGCCGGCCTGTCTCGCCGCGCGGATGCCCCGGACGATTCCGGCTGCCACGGGGGGATTGTCTTCTGGTCTGACCGAGACATGCACGATGATGAGCGCGTCGAGCGTATCGGCCGTGAGCAGCATCTCGACGGCCCGCGCATGCTGGTCTTCCGTGGCGAAGCCGATGACATCGACGGGATTGCTCAGCGCGGCGGTCGGCGGAAGAAACGATGCGAGAGCGGATTGTATCGGGTTGGAGAGTTCCGGTACGGTGAGGCCTTCCGCCGCACAACGATCCGCGCAGAGCACGCCCGGTCCGCCGGAATTCGTCAGAATACCGATCCGCCGTCCGTGAGGCAGCGGTTGGGAGGAAAGGCCGGTAGCCAGCGTCAGCAGTTCATCCAGTGTCTCTGCGCGGATCGCGCCGCATTGTGCGACGAGCGCGTCAACGGCGGTGTCGTTTGTGGCGAGCGCCGCGGTGTGCGATCCGGCTGCGGATTGTCCTGCCGTGGTCCGGCCTGCCTTCAAGATGACGATCGGTTTCTTTTTTCCCACCCGCCCGGCGATGTGTCTGAACCGTCGGGGATCTACGATGGTTTCGAGATAGAGCAGAATCACGCCGGCGGCATTGTCCTGTTCCCAGTATTCGAGCAGATCGAGCACCGAGACATCGACGTGATTGCCGACGCTGACGAAGCCGGAGAGGCCGAGGTTCAATCGCTGCGCCGCCGTGACGACGGCGAGTCCCATTCCTCCGCTCTCTGATGCGAGGGCTACCCGCCCGGTCGGGGGAATCGCCGGCGTGTAGGTGGCGTTGAGCCGTACGGCGGGATCGAGATTCATCAACCCGAAGCAATTCGGTCCCATCAGGCGGATTCCGTGCAGGCGGATCTTCTCGCGCAGATGCTGTTCAAGTGACAGGCCCGCTCCGCCGGTCTCCGCAAAGCCCGCCGTGATGAGGACGACGGCCGGAACATGCGCGGCGGCGCAGTCGTCGATGACTGAGAGCACAAGCGCCGGTGGGACGGCCACGATGGCGAGATCGACCGGGTCCGGTACGGCGGTCAGTGAAGGGAACGCCTTGAGTCCGGCTATTTCTGCCGCGTGCGGATTGACGGGGAAGATTCTGCCGGGAAATTGACCGCTCAGCAGCGCGAGCAGGATGCGATGTCCGATGCCGGTCGGGTCCCGCGAGGCGCCGATGACGGCCACTGCGCGAGGATGGAAAAACGGGGTAAGCGGGGAGCCGGCCCGGGAATATCGAGATGCAGGTTGAGCAGACACCGCCGTTGCTCCCGGATGGATCGGACCGCGCTAGCTCACGATTTCCGGCCGGGCGATGCTCCTGATATACGACAGCACGTCCAGCATCTGCTGATCCGTCAGCTTGCCTCGAAATCCGTGCATCGGACTGAAGAGGATGCCGTTCGAAATCGTGACGAGCAGCTCCCAATCGGTCTTGGTGCGGGAGGCTTGCGACTGTAGATTGGCCGGCTGGACGATCAGATCCTGGCTGTCCGGTCCCTTCCCGTCGAGTTTGCTGCCGTGGCAGCGCAGGCAGTGCTTCTCATAGATCGCCTGCCCGGTTTCGGGATTTCCCCGCGCCGTCTGCCCGGAGGCCCAGGACGCCCCGAGGATAACGACAGCGAGAGCGCAGATGACGGACAAGGTTTTCATGTTGCTGCGGCTCCTTTCATGAAACGGCGTTAGCGTATGACCAGGACGGAGCATCCGGCCCGGTGGACGATGCCGTGCGACACGCTGCCCAGGAGAAACCGGTCCACTCCCTGGCGGCCGTGCGACCCGACGATGATCAAGTCGTGTCCGGCTGCCCCGGCGCAGACGGCGGAAACCGGGTCGCCCGTCCGGACATCCGTGGCGATCGTAAAGCGCGGGCCGGCCAAGGCCTGAGCGGTTTCGGCCACGATCTGTTCGGCCTGGCGCCGGTGTTCCTCGGACCAGGCCTGATAGCTCGCCATGACGGTCGGCTCGACCATGGCGAGCGACGGGACGATCGACAGAATGGTCATGGCCACCGGATTTCTGAACGGGTGGGCCGCAAGCCAGGCCCGCACCCGGGCGGCATCGTCCCGGCCCTCGACGGCCAGGAGCACGCGCCCGACGGGTTTGGCCTTGCCTTTGACGATGAGCGTCGGGGTCTTGGAGTGGAGCAGGACATGGTGTGAGACGCTGCCGACCAGCAGTTCCGCGAGGCGGGAGTGGTCGTGGGTCCCGACGACGATGAGATCGGCGTTTACCGTGCCGGCGCTGTCGAGAATGAAGGAGGCGGCGTGGTGCAGCTCGGCTTTGGTCTGCACGGAGGGAATATCCGCGGGCAACACGGTTTTCCCGCGTTCAACCGCCTGGCGGCCGGCGTCCAGCATCGCCCGTCGAAATTCGTCGTAGCCTTGCAGATTGGCGGCTCCGGCCAGCAGCGGCGACTGAAACATCCCCAGGTCCACGCCGTGGACCAGGAGCACTTCGTCCGGTTGATATAAGAGACCGAGTTGCTCGACTGCGGCAAACGCTTCATCGGACCAATCGACACCTGCGACAACCTTCATAGCAGCTCCCTGTATGGCATTCCCGGCCTTGGGGCGGGGCGTTAGGATTTCGTCCAGTTGACGCGGACGGAGTCCTCGCCTTCGCCGTAGTGAATGTCCAGCTCGCCATGATAGGCATGCTTCAGCGCCTCGCCGATCTGTCTGGGTAAATGCGAATCCGTGGTCGAGACCACCAGACCGTCCGGCGTGGACTCGATGCTCATGATCCGGGCGAGCGGATGTTCTTTATTTTCTTTCGTTTCGGTATTCTTGATCACGCCCATGACCTGTTCCGGCTGCTGGGCGGCAAAGGCGCCTTTCAGCATGAGCACGCCCTTCGGGCGCTTGTCCTGCAACCGGTGGCAGGCGGGACAGACCGTTTCCTGCGCGCCGGCGGGCGGGGCGGCCCAGCTCCAGCGTCCTTTATGAAACACCGCGCTGCATGTGGGGCACACCGTCGGCTCCGCCAGCTTGCTCGGTAATTTGTATGAGTCGTGCCGGTAATCCTCGACAAACCGGTCCCGGCGGGCTTCGTGACCTCCGGGATGAGAACTTGTGGCCATTGGTTATACTCCCTTAGTTGAAGACAAAGCCGATCGTGACCGTCCCACATTGGGCGCGCTTCTGAGGGCTTCGTCGGCCTGATGCAGGGTGCGGATCACTTCGTCGTCCGTCACTTGATCGAACTCCTCAAAGAAACAGCCCACGGCGGCGAACGGTTCCGGCGTCGAGAGAATCACGCATTCGTCGACGAGCGCGCGGATCCGCTCGGCCGTCGACGGCGGTGCGACCGGCAGCGCGACTACGACGCGCAAGGGATTCAGCGCGGACAGCGCATCGAGGGTGGCGAACAGCGTCGCCCCCGTTGCGACACCGTCGTCGACCAGAATGACTGTTCGATGGTGGAGATGCGGCAACCCGCGCCCCTCGCGATAGACCAGCCGGCGCCGCTCGATTTCACGGCGCTGCGCGGCGATCAGGCCGTCGAGATCCTCCTGGGACAGCTGCATCGCCCGCACGGCTTCCCGGTTGAGATAGACGGCTCCCGTTTCACTGACGGCCCCGACGGCATATTCCGGAGATTCGGGCGCCGCAATCTTGCGGGTAATGAAGACGTCCAGCGGTAGATGGAGCGCCAGGCTCACCTCGTGGCCCACCACCACGCCTCCGCGCGGGAGCGCGAGGACGACTGCGTGATGATCTCCCCGGTAGGCCTGCAACTGATTGGCTAACAGGATGCCTGCATGGCGACGATCGCGAAACAGCATGACGCCTCCCTTGCTGCTACGTCATTCAACGAGACCTGCTCCTTAGAACGCTCCGCCCGCCGCGCGCACGCCGATCAGGAGCAGCGCGATCAGCACCAATGCTCCGATCAGCCACCAGACACGCCGATGATGCGCCTGCGCCTCCGTCTGCCAGTGGATATCCCAGGGGATGTCCAGATAGTGGGGATGGCGAAACATGACCGCCTCCTTTCGAATCGAGTACGGCCGAGAAAGCGACGTTATCCTGCTCGCCTCGGCCTCACCGGAAATCCGACCGCTCGCGTTACGCCACTTTCACTTCGATCGTTTTCGGCTTGGCTTTTTCCGACTTCGGCACCCGGACGTTGAGCAAACCATCCTTATATTCCGCTGTCACCTTCGTTCCGTCGGCATCTTCCGGCAAGGTGAAGCTGCGTAGAAAGCTTCCGTACGCGCGCTCGACTCGGTGATACTTTTTCCCCTTCTCTTCCTTCTCATACCTCCGCTCGCCGGTGATCGTGAGAACGTCATCATGCACGTTCAGCTTGATATCTTCCTTCTTCACATCCGGCAGTTCGGCCTTGATGGCATACTCCTTCTCGTCCTCACTGATGTCGACGACCGGTGACCATTGGGCGACCGTGATCGTCTCGTTTTTCTCGCTGCTTCCTGCCGGCGCACTCCGGCCCAGTAATTGAGAAAGACGTTTTTCCAGATCTTCCACTTCCTTCAACGGATTCCAGCGGCTCAAGGGCTCCCATCTTGTCAGCGTACTCATGGTCTGCTCCTCCTTGCTGTGACGGCGTTAGGCGTGACGTTAGCAATACAATTCGAGCCCCGGCCTGTCTCTGCGGGGCCGGCCCCGCGTTGTATCGGTTGTATCGACCGGGGCTTTGCATCAACCGGTCTCTTGCTAAGAAGTAGGAATAGCATTGACGATGCCAAAGGAAAGGGGGCCCGTGAAAAATTGTGTGATCGGTGGAGATTCAATGGGTTCGATCGTGGGGTGAGCGCCGGCGTCTCGAGCAGGCACTGGGTACTGTTGCGTTATAGGGCAGCGGCCGTTTCGTCGATGGGGAGTTGTTCAACATTGATTTCCCCTCCCTGTGCATTATCAAAGAAGTAGGAAGGGAGGTGAGGCCGGGATAATCGAGAGGTTCCCGCTTCTGTGCAGGACGGTCGGTTCGGAGTTCGGGTCCGGGTCAGAAGCGGAGCGGGTTCGAAGGGATGCGCTTCCATCGCGGTGCCCGTAGGAGGCACGGCTCTAACAGAGAGCCCGAAGAACGGGAGGCGCAGGGTGGCCGGACAGGGTGAGAGGTGCCGGGTCACTCGAATTCGCTTCGGCAGTGAGTGGACGGACCGGAGGGCTCCTCACAGAAGCGGGAGGTTTTTACCCGTTTTAGAAAAGCGGGTGCGGTGCCGTTCCAAACGGGAGTATCGGTTGTGATTCCCCGCCGGCGTTGCCTGTGATCCTCCAGCGGCCGTTCTCCTTCTTCAGAAAGTGCACTTCTTCATGCCAGCTATCGACCGGGCTTCTGAGCTTCGTGTTTTTGGCGGTCCCCCAGACCACGCCGGTACAGGTCATTTCAGCGGTCAGTTTGCTGCTCGCGCCTACCGTGCGAATGACGGAAAACGTGTGGAAGCTTTGCAGGTCTGTATAGTTGTCGAAGAGCTGCGCCCACACTTTCCGGATATCGGCTTTCTTGAGCCCATGGTAGTAATAGTCCTCCGCATACAACGCCATGATGCCGTCCAGATCGCGAGCCTGCATCGACTGTTCGGCCTGTTCGAAGGTCGCAAGCAGATCCACGACCGTTTGCGCATCCGCTTCCTGAATCGTATTCGCCGTGATCTGAGTCTTGGCGGCGGCGGGAAGCGGTTGTCCGGCCCACAGTCCTATCCCCAGACATATGGCAGTCAAGATCGAGGCGGATCGAACATTCATAGCAACCTTCCTTCTGTGAGTTGTCTGCCCTTCACGCTGAGTACGAGAACTGCAAGGTAGAGACCAGGAGAGGAGCGGAGCGAATCAAACGATCTGCTGGTGAATCCATGAATTTCAACGGGGAGAACAGCCCCGGCGCTGCTTTCAGGTTGTTGCAGAAATCATCAGAGCGGGAGAAGTCCGGTGGCAAATCGCGTCAGTAGGGAGATCAGGGGCGTGAGCATGGGCGCGGCCGGCCGGCTTCGCGGCTTCATGGAGAATCTGCCGACCATGCAGAGACGGAGTCCGGCATGAATCCTTTTCCGGGATTGTGGCTCACATGTGCAACCCGATACGTCAGCCACAAGGAGGTCGAGGGCTATGGTCAACACGTCAACGACAGCGGTCTCTCAACGGCAGGCGCAGGCCGAGCGCTGCCATCGCTGCGGAGGGCTCATGGTGCCGGAGCCGGTGCACGAACTCGCCTCGTACGACTGGCATTGCGTCAGTTGCGGCGAGCGGATCGATCCGGTGATTCTCGCCCATCGTCGGCAACGCGCCGCGGACCCGGCGCGCGCGCTCATCGGTATCAGCCGGAAGCCGTTCTCTCTCAGCTAACCCGCAGGTCTGCCGGAACGGGGGAGCGATACCGCTCCCTGTTCAGGCGGATCCGGCAGTCCAGCCGGCTTCATCACAGGCATCGAGACAGGCAGATCGTCAGGATCGACCGTGTTCCGCAGAGCACCGGTGCGTCATGCGGGTAATGCACGATCATGCACAGGACAGGGGGCGCTGATGCCTACGCCGGAAGAGTGGCTCTCCAAAGCCCGGAAGCCGGCCGAAGAGGCCTTGCGACTGCACGCCTATTACAAGGGCACGATCCAGACGTTCCCGAAATGCCCGGTTCGCAGCCTCGATGATTTTGCTGTTTGGTATACGCCCGGCGTCGCCGCCTCCTGCCGCGCGATTCAGGCTCAGCCGGATCTGGTGTATGAGCACACGAATAAAGCCAACTGCATTGCGGTGGTGTCCGACGGGACCCGCGTGCTGGGGCTCGGCGATATCGGGCCGGAGGCCGGGTTGCCGGTCATGGAAGGCAAAGCGCTGTTGTTTAAGTATCTGGGCGGAGTGGATGCAGTGCCGATATGTCTCGGCACGAAGGACCCGGATGAAATCGTTCGGACGGTGAAGCTGCTGGAGCCCTCGTTCGGAGGCATCAACCTCGAAGACATCGCGATGCCGAAGTGCTTTCGTGTGCTGCGCGAAGCCCGCCGGCAGTGCGCGATCCCGGTGTGGCATGACGATCAGCAGGGGACGGGCACGGTGGTGCTCGCGGCATTGCTCAATGCGCTGAAGGTCGTCGGCAAGCAGATCGGACATGTCCGGATCGCCATGATCGGCATGGGGGCGGCCAATACCCCGGCTTACCGGTATCTGAAGGCCGGCGGCGCGGACGCGGGGAACATCGTGGCCTGCGACCTGGGGGGGATTCTCGGCCCGCACCGGCATGAGTATGAAACGAATCCGGATTACAGCGAGCAATGGGCGGTGTGCGTGGAATCGAACAGGGAGCAGCGACGAGGAGGAATTGCCGAAGCGTTGGCCGGCGCGGATGTGTGCGTGGCCTTCGCCGCCGGCGGCATCATCAAGCCGGAGTGGGTGCGGACGATGGTCCTGGACGCCGTCGTGTTTGCCTGCGCGAATCCGGTTCCGGAGATCTGGCCGTGGGAGGCGACAGAAGCCGGCGCCAGGATCGTCGCGACCGGACGGAGCGATTTTCCCAATCAGGTGAACAACTCGCTGGTTTTTCCCGGCATCTTCCGCGGCGCGCTGGATGTCCGCGCCCGCACTATTTCCGATGAGATGGCCCTGGCCGCGGCGGCGGAACTGGCGGCCTGCGCGGAAGAGCGGGGCATCCGCGACGACAACATCCTTCCGACGATGGATGAATGGGACGTCGTCCCGCGTATCGCCGCGGCCGCTGCGCTGGCGGCACAGCGGCAGGGGCTGGCTCGACTGAGTCTCACCCGCGAGCAGCTGATCCGGGACGCGACCGATCGAATTCACAGGGTTCGGGAAGGCGTTCGTCTTTTCATGCAGGAAGGAATGATCCCGCCGGTCAGCCCGCTGTAATCCGATGGGAGCCTCAACGGCCGCAGTCTTTCACGTATCGCTCGATCAGCGGGATTCAACAGGAGCCACCGCTCCGGACGGGTGTGCGAAGCAGAAATAAAAAAGCAGAGCGGGGGCGGGTTTGGAGAGCTTCGATCGACTCTTGAGACCTTGGAGGGGTTTCAGGCTTCCCGCTCGATCAGGCGGGCTTGCTCATGGCCCCTGCGCTCGGCCTCTCCATCCTTGGCTGTTCCTCTCACCGAGGCCTCCGCTCAAGGATCAGATAACGTCGTTTGTCGAAAGGTCAAACGGCCGGACGAACGGGAGAGGAGAGGTGGCGGAGTCCGCGTCTACCGCGCGTCCTTCTTTTCCTCCGCCACAGTCCGGGTGCGCAGCCGTGTCACCAGTTCCTCGTAGGAGTCGGAACGGATGATCTTGTCGAACTGGCTGCGGTAGTTTTTCACCAGGCTGACGCCGTCCGCGATGATATCGTAGGCGTACCAGCGGCCCGCTTTATTGATCATGCGGTAGTCCATCGGAATTTCTGTTTTGGCGGAGACGAGCCTGGTGCGGACTTCCGCATAGGGTTCTTCAAGCCGCTCGCTGAGGTATTCGGTCCGCTCGCCGGCATAGCCTTCGATTTTTCCCGCATACCGGTCCGACAGAAAGGCTTTGAACAGTTCGACGAATTCGGCTCGTTGGTCGTTTGTCAGCGGAGTCCAGTTGGCGGCCAGAGCGCGCTTGGACATTTCCGCGTAGTCGAAGCGCTCGCCGATGACCTGTTCCAGCAGGCGCCGGCGCGGCATGAGTTTGTCGGGCTCTTTCAATTTGGGGTCGTCCAGAATGCGGAAGACTTCCGTGAGCGTCGCCCGCACGACCGCAGTGGGGGATTCTGCGGGCCGGCTCGATGCCGGTGATGTGTGCGGAGCCGCCGAAAGACTCAGAACCAACACACAGGCGACAGCCCACGGATTCCGGCGGCGGAGTCGGGCGGATATCATAGCGCGGTTCCTCACTGTAGCGCGGCCGCGGCGCGACGCCGCGGCCGAAGACGTACGCCGGGCGATCGAGACGCCCCATTAATCCAGCACAAACGTGACCTTCAGATCCACGCGGTAGAGAGAGACCTTGTCGTTCTCGACCACCACATGCTGCTCCTTCACCCAGCCCGACTTGATGTTGTGCACGGTCTTGGATGCCCGGGCAATGCCGTTCTGGATGGCGTCCTCGAAACTCTTCGGTGACTCGGAACTGATCTCGATGATCTTGGCGACGGACATGGGATTCCTCCTTTGTGATTGGGTATGAGCCGGTTATGGAACACGACGTTGGCTGTCACGGATTCGGATGGAGGAGATCGCCGAGCGAATGACCGCTTCTTTTATTTAGAGAAGCAGCGCAAAAACGAGGCCAGCCTGCTCAGCGTGTCCGTCGGATCAAACAGGCTGGAAACTGACGGGTTTTGGAAGCGCAGCCCCGTGTGGATTGAAGAACCGTTGAGGAGATGCGCTACAAACGCATCCCGCCCGCTGTAGCAAAAAAACGCAACGGCGAAACCGGGAAGAACCGTCATCTGTTTACACGTGATGCTCCGCCGCCCCTCCAAGCAGCGGAAGGCGTGAAGATTGTTCCCGATCTGCTGCTGCCGGCATGGGGACGTTGTCCGTTCGGGGCACGGCACTGTGATTGCTCATGATTTGTGAAGCGAAGGCGTGCGTGCGTATCCCGCGTTATCAGGACGCAAAGGGACGGGCAGCCATGAAGCCGCTACAGCTTGCCGTCGTCGGGTTCGGCAGAGTCGGACAAGTCTGCGCGGAACTCATTGCCCGAAGCCATGACCTCAGTCTGGCTGCCGTCGTGCGGCGGGCCGTCAGCGCCTCGGGAACGCTGCCGGAGACGCTGCGATCCGTTCCGGTCATCACCCATATCGGGCAGGCGAGACCTGTCGATGCCGCGCTCCTTTGTGTACCGGCGAACGTGGTTGAAGAACTCGCCGCGCAGGTTTTGCAGCACGGCATTCCGGTCGTGGACTGTGTGATGCTGCATGGAGCGGCGCTGGAGGCTCATCACACTGTGATCGGCAAGGCCGCTGTTCATCATCGGGCGGCCGCCATCGTGGGGGCGGGGTGGGATCCCGGCGCGCTGTCGGTGTTCCGCTCCTGGCTGGCCTTGTTGACGCCCGGGGGCATGACGGAGACGCGGCGTCACACCGGCATCAGTCTCCGCCATACGACGATGGCGCAAACCGTCACGGGGGTGAAAGATGCCCTCTGCGCCGAACTGCGGGCTCCAGACGGGCGGTTGCAGCGGTACGTCTATGTTGAACTGGAGAAGCGGGGGGATGCGGACAGAATCACACAGGCCATTCGCGCTGATCCGCTCTTTCTCGGAGAGGAGACGCAGGTATTCCCGGTGGACAGTCTCGCAGAACTTGAAGAAGAAGGACGGGGCGTGGTGCTGGACCGGCGGGGCCCGACAGGCCGATTCGGACACCAACGTCTGCTGTTGGAAGCGCGTTGTGACGACAGCGTGTTGACGGCCCAGGTCATGCTTGCCGCCGCCCGCGCGCTGCCGCAGCTGAAGCCGGGATCCTATCTGCTGTCCGAGGTACCGCTCAGCGCCTTGTGGGGTGAACGGGCAGAGAACGCGCAGCGTGAGTGGATGTAACCGGGGAAGGACGTCACGGTGAGGACGGCCGTGATCGGGGAAGAGGAGACAGTCTATGGCGTTTGAACTCACGAGTTCGGCGTTCAAAGAGGGAGAGCGCATTCCCGACCGGCATACTTGTGAAGGAGAGGATCTGTCGCCGCCGCTCCATTGGGGTGTGCCGCCGGCCGCCACAAAAAGTTTCGTGCTGATTGCCGACGATCCCGACGCGCCGGGGGGGACGTGGGTCCATTGGGTCCTCTACAATCTCTCGCTCGATCTGCGAGGCCTGCCCGAAGGCATCCCGGCCACAGACCATTGGCTCGACGGCGCGCTGCAAGGACTGACCGACTTCAAGCGGGTCGGCTACGGAGGTCCCTGCCCTCCGCCGGGGAAGCCGCACCGGTACTATTTCACCCTGTACGCGCTGGATGCCGCCCTGAATCTGAAGCCGCGCGCAACCAAGAGCCGGGTGCTGGAGGCCTGCAAGGGACATGTGCTGGCGGAGGCGCAGCTCATGGGACGGTTCGGCCGGTAAGTCCCGAATGCTCAAAAAGTCCGCCGGCAGCGTCTTGATGCGGCTTGCCGGCCAGGGGAAGCCGCGAAGGCATGGATTCACCTGCCACGCCATGCGCGCCTTTGGTTGGCGCATTGTGCGGCAGAACGCGGGCGGCAGTTGGGGAGTTAGGCACCATCCGGCAGGGGCCGGTTTCGGTTGCGGCAACGAAAGGAGCTGAACGGAGAGGAGAAACCAGAGAAATATCATGCGGCGGGCATGGCATCATCATTGCTGATTTCATCGACATGAAGCTGAATCGTCTGATGCTGAGTCTTGCCTTGCTGGGCCTGGTCGCCGGCGTCTCCCGTTGCTACCATCCGACTCCGTCGGCTGCCGATGTCGAGGTTGTGCCGGGCGTGGTGGGGGAACGCGATCAGGCGCTGATGCGTGACGTCGTGGCGGCGTTCGATCAGGCCGATGCGGCGGTGCGGCAGGCCGATCTGGATGCGCTGATGCCCTTTTACGCCAAAGGGTATAACTATCACGGTCTGAAGCCGGCCGATGTCCGCCGGATCTGGGCCGAAGTGTTTGTGCACTATCGGGATCTGTCCTCCCGTCATGTGTTCACCGACGTGAAGCTGATGCAGACGGGGAAAGTGAAAAAGGCCTCGGTCACCTGCACCGGCGGGCTCTACGGCGTCGATAAGGAAACGGGAAAGACCATCACGATCGACAGCTGGGCCGACGAGGTCCACTATCTGATGTATGAGGACGGCGCCTGGCGGTTCCTCGGCAATAAGGGCGGGATCACAGAGTCCGTGCCGCCCGGCAGTGCCCCGCATCATCCACTCTTCTAGATCGTCACCGCGAGCAGGGTTTCTATGCCCAGGCGCATCGCCATCATTCAGGGCCATCCCGACTCGTCGGTCCGGCATTTCTGCCACGCGCTTGCCGATGAGTATGCGAAAGGGGCCGAGGACGGCGGGCATGATGTCATGCGTATCGAGGTGGCGACGCTCGCTTTTCCTCTCTTGCGGACCAGGGAGGAGTTCGAGAAGGGCCGGCCCCCGGAGGCGATCAGGTCGGCGCAGGAAATCGTGGCTTGGGCCGATCATCTGGTCATCATCTATCCGCTCTGGCTGGGATCGATGCCGGCGTTGCTGAAAGGATTTTTGGAACAGCTCCTGCGGCCGGGCTTTGCCTTCGAATATCAGCAATCCGGCCGGATGGCGAAGAAGCTGCTCACGGGCAGGTCGGCGCGCATTGTCGTGACGATGGGCATGCCCGCGTTCGTCTACCGCTGGATCTTTTTCGCCCACAGTCTCAAGAGCCTCACAGGCAACATCCTCTGGTTCTGCGGCATCAGCCCCGTGAAGTCGACGATCATCGGTTCCATCGAAGGGCTGACCGAACGCCGGAGAAGTGCTTGGCTGGACGAGTTGCGGGGATTGGGTGAGATCGGAAAATAAGGCCGGAACCTTCCGGATTCTGTATGATGTGGACATCCCAGGCGGTGAGAGGTGTTAAAGAAGGAGAAACGGGATGTCGCAACAGCAGGTGGAGCCTCATGTCTTCGTCATCATCGGCGCGACCGGCGATCTGACGCGCCGGAAACTTCTGCCGGCGCTCTATCATTTGCGGGATCAGGGCGTGCTCGAAACGCGCAACACGCTGATCGTGGGGGCGGCGCTCCCTGAAATCGGCGAAGACGGGTTCCGTCTGTGGGCCCATGAAGGGCTGCACAAGGCGGGCTGGCACAATAACAATGAATTGCGCGACTGGTGCGATGCCTGCCTCTACTACCACACCATCGGCCGGGGGACGGACGAGGACTATGTCGCGCTGGCCTCGTATATCCGCAACATCGAGCAGCAGCACGTCATGCCGGAGAATCGCGTGTTCTATCTGGCCGTGCCGCCGGACATCGCGCCCGCCGCGATCGAAGGGCTGGACCGGGCGGGGCTGCTCAAGGGGCGGGGCTGGGTGCGCGTCGTCTTCGAAAAACCGTTCGGGCACGACTTCCAGTCGGCCCGCCATCTGAACACCACGCTGCACCGGTATGTGGAGGAATCGCAGATCTACCGGATCGACCACTATCTGGGAAAAGAAACGGTTCAAAATCTCCTGGCGTTCCGGTTTGCCAATCCCATCTTTGAATCGCTCTGGAAACGCGACGCCATCGAGAATGTGCAGATTACCGTCGCCGAAGATCTCGGCGTCGAACATCGCGGGGCCTACTACCAGCAGGCCGGCGCGTTGCGCGACATGCTGCAGAATCATCTGACGCAGCTCATGACCGTCGTGGCGATGGAGGTCCCGGTCTCGTTCGATGCCGCCGCCATTCAGAGCGAGAAGCTGAAAGTGCTCCATTCCATTGCGCCGATCGCGGCGCAGGACGTGGTGTTCGGCCAGTACACCTCCTGGCAGGTCGGCGGCCAGACGATTCCGGGTTACCGCGAGGAGCCGGGGGTCCCGCGCGACTCCAGGACGGAAACCTACGTCGCGCTGAAGGCGGAGATTCATAACTGGCGCTGGAAGGGCGTGCCGTTCTATCTGCGCACCGGCAAGCGTTTTCCCCGGAAGCTCACGCAGATCGCCGTCATCTTTCGCGAGGCCCCGACCCATGTGTTTCCGTCCCTCGATCCGGGCAGCATCGCATCCAATAAACTGTTGATCACGCTGCAGCCCAGCGAAGGTTTCTCCCTCTGCTTCTCCGTGAAGAGTCCGGGGCGGCCGTTCATGCTGAGCGACCATGCGCTGCAATTCGATTATCAGAAAGCCTTCGGCCCGCTTCCGGAAGCCTACGAGACACTCCTGCGCGACGTGATGATCGGGGATCAGACGCTCTTCGTCAGTGCGGAATTCACGGAGAAGGCCTGGCGGCTCTACGATCCGCTGCTGACGGGCACCCACACGGTGCATCCCTACTCGGCCGGTTCCTGGGGCCCCGCCGAGGCGGATGCGCTGGTGGCGCGAGCCGGCCATCAGTGGCAACTCGGCTGGTAATCAGGTCTTCAGCGGTTCATTCCAGACCCTGCGCCGCCGCCCGGTCCAATCTTGACGCTGCGTGCGCCGCAGGCCGATAATGCGCCGTTCTCTTGCAGAATGCTGAGCAACCGGCCGGCAGCGTTCTCGCGTCATGCTGAGACCCGACGGATCGACGCGCATCCGGCCGCAGGGGTATCAAGAACACAACCGGGCTGACAAGCCGAACAGCCGCAGGCGGCGATGTCCATTCACACGTTTACCGCACAGGTCGAGTCGATCACGGATCTGACGCATGACGTGCGTCAGCTGGAACTCCGGCTCATCGAACCAGCGGCCATCGAGTTCAAACCGGGCCAGTTCATTTCCTTCGAGCTGCCGCACCCGGAAACCGGCCGCCCCATCACGCGGGCCTATTCCATCGCGTCATCCCCGAGCCATCCCGGCTGCGTCACGCTGCTGTTCAATCGCGTGTCTGGCGGGCCGGGCTCCGCAATGCTCTACGGATTCAAAAAAGGGGAGACCGCGCACTTCAAGGGCCCGGCCGGACATTTCACGCTGCACGACGATCCGGGGCGTGACCTGCTGTTTGTCGCCACCGGGACCGGCATCACGCCGATCTGGTCGATGCTGCTGGCGAACGCCGAACGGCCCGATCCCAGGCCGGCCACCCTGTTCTGGGGTTTGCGGAGCCAGCGGGATCTGTACTATCAGGAAGAGTTGAGCGCGCTGGCGAACACAATGCCCGGGCTGACGACCGTCCTCACGTTGTCCCGTCCCGAGCCCGGCTGGACCGGAGCAACCGGACGGGTACAGCAACTGGTCGAGGAGCGCGTGACCTCGGTCGCGCAGCTCGCCGTCTACCTCTGCGGCAGCGGCGGCATGATCGCCGACGTGACGAAGACGCTGCAGCAGAAGGGCTTGTGCCCGATCTATCGCGAAAAGTACTACGACGCGGCGGCCAAGACGAACGGGTAGCGGCTGCATTCCGTTCGGACTCACGCTTCACGAAAGGATCGCACCATGGCAACGAAGCCTCTCACGCCTGCGAAGGTCATGGCACTGGGCACCGGATTTTTCGGATCGAAGACCCTGTTGAGCGCGATCGAGCTCGGGCTCTTCACCGAGCTGGCGAAGGGGGCGCGCACGGCGGACGACTTGACCGCGCGGCTCGGGCTGCATCCCCGCAGCGCGCGGGACTTTTTCGACGCCCTGGTCGCGCTGGGCATGCTGACGCGCACGGGCGCGCGGTACGCGAATACGCCGGAGACGGCGCTGTTTCTCGACCGGGCCAAGCCGTCCTACGTCGGCGGGATTCTGGAAATGTGCAACGCGCGGCTCTATCACTTTTGGGGCTCGCTCACCGACGGCCTCCGCAGCGGACGGCCGCAGAATGAAGTGAAGACCGGCGGCGATTTCTTCGGCACACTCTACAGCGACCCGCAGCGGCTCGAAGGATTTTTGAAGGCCATGACGGGCCTCAGCATCGGGTCCGGCCGAGCGATCGCGAAAAAATTCCCCTGGAAAAAGTACAAGACCTTCGCCGATGTCGGCTGCGCGCAGGGCGGCGTCGCCGTCGAAGTCGCGCTGGCGCACAAGCACCTCACCGGGCTCGGCATGGATCTGCCGGTGGTCCGGCCGGTGTTCGAATCCTATGCGGAGACGAAAGGCCTCGCGAAACGGCTGCGGTTCCATACGGGGAATTTCTTCAACGATCCGCTGCCGAACGTCGACGTCATCATCATGGGCCATATCCTCCATGACTGGAACCTCGACGAAAAGCGGATGCTCCTGCGCAAGGCGTACGAAGCCCTTCCGCCGAACGGCGCGGTGATCATCCATGAAGCGCTCATCGACGATGCGCGGAAGGAGAACGCGTTCGGCCTGCTGATGAGCCTGAACATGTTGATCGAAACCCCGGGAGGCTTCGACTTCACCGGCGCCGACTGCTGCACATGGATGAAGGAAGCCGGCTTCAAGAAGACCAAGGTGGAACGATTGGCCGGACCGGACGGCATGGTGATCGGCTACAAGTAGGGCGGGCGGGGGACGGACAGCGACGCGATCGAAGATCGATGAGAAAGAAGACGGATTCGCAATCAGACCGGACCGCTTCCATTCCGGCGTCGCTGGATACGCTCATGCAGCGCCTGCTGGCGGAGGAATCGGCCTTTCGTGCCTTTCTGCGCAAACGGCTGTCCGACGACGCGCTGGTCGAAGACCTGCTCCAGCAGAGTCTGGTGAAAGCGGTCGAGCGCAGCCACGAACTGCATAATCACGACAGCGCGGTCAGCTGGTTCTATCGGATCTTACGCAATGCGCTGGTGGACTACTACCGGTCACACGCCGCCGACCGCCGGAAGGCGGAGGGACTGCTCGATGAACTGGTCGCGTCGGGAGAGGACAAAATGCCGGGGCTCGATGAAGTCCGGCCGGCCCTCTGCGCCTGCCTGGCGCCGCTGGTGAGTCAGCTCCGTCCCGCCTACGCCGATCTCATCCGGCGCATCGACCTGGAGGGGGAGTCGCCGGCGGCCCTGGCCAGGGAGCTCAACCTCACCTCCAACAATCTCACGGTCCGCCTCCATCGGGCGCGCCAGGCCCTGCGCGCAACCCTCGAAGAGACCTGCGGCATCTGCACGAAGCACGGCTGTCTGAACTGCACCTGTTAGCCCGACTGTAATAATCCGCCCCCTCCTCCGTCTGTAAGGGTGAACGGCAACCGTCACCACTCACAGGGAGGTTTCACATGACCCGGATCGAATCCACCGCCGCCACGCTGCCGATGATAGAGGAACAACCGGCCTGCTGCGCCGGGACGCAGAAACAGGAGCCGCATCACGAGCGGCACAAACCGCAACCGGCCCATGAACACCATGCAGCGGCACAAGACGGGCCGTCCCTCAACCGCACCGCGCTCATGGCCACGCTGCATTGTCTGAGCGGCTGCACGATCGGCGAAGTGCTCGGGATGGTGATCGGGACGGCGCTGGGGTGGAGCAACTGGCCGACGGTAGCGCTCTCCGTGGCCCTCGCGTTCCTGATCGGCTACGGGATGACGCTCCAGCCGCTGCGGAAAGCCGGGATGGCCTGGGGCGCGGCGCTCGGGCTGGCCCTCGCCTCCGATACCCTCTCCATGGGGACGATGGAGCTGGTCGATAACGCGATCATGCTGGTGATCCCCGGCGCGATGGATGCCGGATTATCAGACCCGCTGTTCTGGGGAAGCTTGATCGTTTCGTTGATTTTGGCGGGCGCTGCCGCGTTTCCGGTGAACCGCCGGCTGATCGCGCAAGGCAAAGGCCACGCGCTGGTGCATAGCCATCATTGCCATTGAGCTGCGCGTCCGCCGCAATACGGGAACGCGCAGGTTCTCATCCGGCAGCGCGGAGAGGAGCGGGCGAGTCGCCCGTTTCTCTCTGCGTCAGGCGTTACCGCGCTCCCGTTTTTGCCTGCAGGCTCTGCACGTAATTCGCGATGGAATGGTCCGGGATCTCCTGCCGGCCGAGGTTGTTCCAGAAGGAGAGGACGGAGAAGCGTTCCGCCTGCACGTCGCTGAAGTAGGCGTAGTTGGTTCCGTCTTTCAGCACCACTTCGGGACCGAGATGTTTGTAGGGGCCTTCGTCGAGGATCGTGGTGAGATCGAACGGCGGGAGGAGCGGGATCGGATCCTTGTCGTTCACGAAGCGCAGCAGCGGGAGCCCGCGATACTTTTCGACGCCCGCGCGGTTCGTCACCTTTGGCTGGCCGAACGTCATGGCCTGGCCGAGCTTCACGCCGTCTTCCTTGAACAACATCAGGACGATCGCCGCTGCGGCTCCGCCCAGGCTGTGGCCGGTCACGCGCACTTCATAGCCGGGCCGCAGCAGCGGCTTGGCAAAGGCATAGACCTGCAGCGCCGTGTCGGCGAAGCCTTTGTGCAGCGGGATCTGCAGCCGGCCGTCCACCACCTTGTTGTAGTCCATGTCGAGCTTCACGTTCTCCAGAGTCGAGGTGCCCCGCACGGAGACCCACTGAATCTTGTTCGCCTCGTCCGTCTCGATGTAGGCCTTCACGCCCTTCGGGGTTTCCACCATGAACGAGACGATCGTACCGGACGGCGATTTCTGTTTGATGGCCGCATCGGTCTCGTAGACCAGGGCCGCCCGTTGCGCATACTGGACCGCGAGTGCGAAGTCGATCGGCACGGGCGGCTGTGTGGGCGTCGGTTTCGGCAGCACGTTCTTGGAGCAGGATGCGGAAGACAAGACGAGACCGGACAGCAGCAAGGCTATGGTGAGCAGGCGCACCGGCGTTCTATCGAGCAAAGCGATCATGGCAATAAGTCCCGGTTCAGGTGAAATTCTGAGAGGCTTGTACCCGCCTCACCGGAGCAAGTCAAGGCGGATGGGTTCACTTCCCGTCCCCTCCTCTTGTCCGGGGGCGGCGACTGCACTAAGCTGGGGGCCATGGATGAGTCAGGTTTGGCGCTGGTTGCCGCCGCTACAGCGATGGTCGTGATCGGAGTGATTCGCCGGTGGTATCGCCGGCGGGTTGCGGCCAGGCTGGCGGACCAGATGCTCTCCGAGGTGATCAAGGGGAAAGACGCCTTCCGCCGGTAACATACTGGCGAGGAACCTCGCGCAACGCGGGTATCTTCAGGCGCGAGCAGTAAGAAAAGACTCCCCCCATTTAGTTCGCTCGAGCCTCCGAAACCTTGCGTTCCTTCAATGTGGTGAGCCTCGGCGGCTGCTCCACCGTCGGGACAGCCGGTCCCGGATCACGGAGCCGATGAGCACCACCGGAATGGCCAGAAGAAAGAGATACCATGCCGCCCATGCGGTCACGTCGTGCATGATGGGCCTCCTTTCGTCCTCTCAAAAACACTACGCAATCTACGTACCACTACGGGGCCGGCTGGCGGTGCTGCCGAATCGACAAGATAGTCCGGTTCGCGGCGCGGCGGCCGCAAGATACGGTGGCTGTGCGTATTTGATACGGCGCGTAGTTGATGCCACGAAGGTGGTAAAAATCACACGGGCTCTGTGAGATAGATGAGAACGTGGGATGCGCGATCAACCGCGCCTTGGATCTGATGTGAAGAGAAAGGGAGCCGGTCGTTCTCCTGCTCACGGAACACACGTTCTCGGAAAGGAAGGCGGGAAACAGCTAGACGGTCCTTCGTGCCCGCTGAGGCCGCACGATCGGAATGTGCTCCCTCAATGCGCGCAGTGAAGGACTGTTTGCCAAGCGGGGAAAGGTGAAAGAGGATTGTGCCGCGGGCAGTGAGGGACTGTATGGTAGCTTGCTCTGGTGTTTCCGTCCAGCTCGCCTTTGTGTTGTTGGCCATAGGCTCTTATCCTTGACATGAATATACTGAAACTTGCATATTGACGGTATGAGTGAAAAGGCGATCCTGTGGCTGGGATCATCGCGGCGGGACCTTCAGGCCTTCCCGTCAGATGCCAGGCGCCTGGCCGGTTTTCAGCTTCGTCAGGTCCAGAAGGGCCTGGAACCGATGGATTGGAAATCGATGCCGACGATCGGTGTCGGCGTTTGTGAGATGAGAATCCATACGGCAGTCGAGCATCGTGTCTGCTATGTGGCCAAGTTTGCGGAAGCGATCTATGTGCTGCATGCCTTTGAAAAGCGGACGAGGAAAACATCGCAACGTGATCTCGAGCTTGCCCGGCAACGCTATCAGGCGCTCGTAGCGCAGCGCTGAATACGAATAGGATCAATAGGGAGCTGCACATGAAGGTTAAAGTCACACCGTCCAGCGGAAATGTCTTTCGTGATCTCGGGTTTGGCCGCGAAGAGGCCGAGCATTTGCTGGTCCGGTCGGACCTGATGATTCAGGTGCAGAAAATCATCGCGTCACGCGGTCTCAAACAGAAATCCGCAGCCAAGATACTTGGCGTGACCCAGCCTCGCGTGAGCGCGCTCCTTCGAGGGCGCATCGATTTGTTCAGTACGGATGCGTTAATCGATATCCTGGCCAGGCTTGGTGCGCAGGTGCGTCTCACCGTGAAAGTTCGCACTGCGGCTTAGATCTGAACGATCCTTCCGGACCGTCACAAGCTTATCCAAGAGTGATCCGCTCCCTATCGCACGCATAGCGTTGCCCGCAGGCTCAGGACGTTATTCGCAATCAAATTGTCCAGCACCTAGTACCAACAGACCGGCGTCACCGCGTGTCTTTAGCAGAGAGGGCGGGGAGTGCCGGACGTTCCTTCTTGTTCGCTGAGGCCGCACGATCGGAATGTGCTCCCTCAATGCGCGCAGTGAAGGACCATCTGGCCGCCTCTTTTGGGAAAAGTGGGGAAAGGTGAAAGAGGATTGTGCCGCGCGTGCAGGAGGAGGCTGATCCAGGCTCTTCTCAATGAGGAATGTTGCCCCTTTTACTTATTTGCAAGCGTGGACCAAGCAAGGATTAAAGAAGTAGAATGCTAACTTTACCGCATCTATGCCGTCCATAGCACGACAGTACGGCTCAAATTCCAGGCAGGAGTGGACTTATCATGAGTGAATCTCAGAAACACGAAAAAGCAACCACTGGAGAAAAAAAGGCATCGGATCCAGCACCTGCTGCGGTAGTTCCTTCTATTGACAAAGAACTGCATACATTTATCAGGCAGATAGAGAGTCTTGAGTCATCTTTGCCGTATGTAATGGCCATGGCATTTGCGATTCATCAAGACTTGTCACGGAAATATAATAAATTCCTAGCGATGTATGGAAAGCCAATTGAGCCTGGCGGGAAGAAAAAATCTTATACTCTTCCCCTCGAATGCACTGCGGAGGCAGACAAGCTTAAGCGGGAGTTAGAGAAATCACGCGTTGGCCTATCAATTATTCCCAGGCAATTCGTCGTAAGTCTAGTTAGCCAGTACGATGCATTCCTGGGCCGCCTTATTAGATGCCTTTTCTATTTGCAGCCAGGATTGCTGAATGCATCAGAGCTTAGCCTGTCATTCGCTCAAATTCTTGAGCTGAACTCTTTGGAAAGCGCCAGGGAATATCTGGTTGAGAAGGAAGTTGAGAAGGTTCTAAGGATGAGTCACAGCGAGCAATTCGCTTGGCTTGAGAATAAATTCAAACTGCCTTTACGTAAGGATCTAGAGGTGTGGCCCGTTTTCATAGAGATTACAGAACGAAGAAATCTCTTTGTGCATTGTGATGGAATTGTCTCTACGCAGTATCTATCTGTGTGTAGGGATCATGGCGTGAAATTTCCTAAGGGAGAGCCTAAGGTCGGCGCACTGATAGGATCATCTCAGGACTATTTTGACCGTTCATATCGCTGTATATTTGAGATAGCAGTAAAGCTTACTCAAGTACTTTGGCGGAAGCTTTCGAAGGAGGATCTCGAACCTGCCGATGGCAATATCATCGGTATTACCTACGATCTCATTTTGACGGAACAATATGACCTTGCCCTCGCCCTTCTTGAGTTTAGCGCTAGCGTGATGAAAAAGCATGCGTCAGATGCCAATAGACGGGTTTTGGTCATTAACCGTGCTCAAGCTTACAAGTGGGCCGGAAAGCCTGAGAAATGTGCTGAGATTGTGAAGGGAGAAGATTGGTCCGCGTGTGGCTTGAGATTCCAATTGGTAGTGGCAGTTCTATTAGATGATTTTGGTAGTGCGGTTCATTGGATGCGACAGATTGGGGCTGATGGAGAGATGAGGGAGTCTGATTACAAGGATTGGCCTGTATTTAAAGAGTTTAGGAAATCGGGTGAATTTCTTCAGGCTTTTCAGGAAGTGTTTGGAAAGCCTTTCTCGCAAATTCAAACGGTATCACTGGAAGAGGAGTCTCTTAAAGTTGATACTGGCAACGGGCCAGAATCCTCAGCATCTCAATGAGGGAAATAAGATAAAGTGGACCGTTGCGTAAAATCTTAGATGTGCATAGTTGAAGTACTACTCGTATCGCAACCATGCCAACTCGGTAATCTACGCGTCCCAATGCGACTGCCGAGATGTTCCCGCTCGACGACGTGAGTGACGTCATCTCTTCTCGATCCTGATTGACAGCGCCTTTTCTGCTCGCCACAATCCTGCTTCGCTCAGATTTCGTGCAGATGGCAAAGTTGAAGCACTCGTGAGGGTTTGTCGTGATTCCACCTGATACGCAGGGGTATGCGCTGAAGCGCGGTGAGGGTCGGTCGATCGACTTTCGTGGGACGAAGATGACGGTGAAGGTGCCGGGCGTGCAGGTGGGGGAGTCTTACTCGCTGATTGGGGCCTGAAAAGGGGAGAGGCTAGATAATTGCTCGCCACAATTCTGTCTCGTGCTGAATGTGTTCGTGCGGTGGGTCACGGTTCACAGTAGGTGCTGATATGGCACTGCACCCGATTTTGCGGAAGCTTGAAGGCGGTGATCGCCGGTCGATCGGACGGTCTGGCGAGGTGGTGGCTGAAGTGCTCGGCAAGCCGGCACTCTTCGGCCCGTTGTTTGGCGGCCTGTCCGTGGAGGACCCGGTTGTGCGGGCGCGGGCGGCTGATGCGGTCGAGAAGATTACGGCCGTCCATCCGGAATGGCTGCGCCCCTATACAGCGAACCTGCTTGGGCCGCTCGCGTCGTGTGAGCAGATCGAAGTGCGTTGGCATGTGGCGCAGATGCTGCCGCGTGTCCGATGGAATGCGCGAGAGCAGCAACGGGTGGCTGACATTCTGCGAGGTTACTTACGCGACTCCAGCAGTATTGTGAAAACCTGCGCGATGCAGGCGCTCGCCGATCTGACGCGGCAGGCACCGGATCTCCGGCCTGCGGTGCTGCGGCAGTTGCAACAGCTGACGGTCGTCGGAACGCCGGCGATGAAAGCGCGGGGCAGGAAGTTGCTCGCAGAACTGAAAAAGAGGGCCGTAGCGACGCAATGTGTCGTACCTGACTTTCTCACGTTCCATGCCGACGATTGCGTAGCGTGGCCGGTCGCTGCTCCTGTTTCTTATCCGCTGAAGGGAATGGTTATGGCTCAGCGCTATCCCGAATTATCTGACACGCACATCCAATTCATCGCCAAACAGAAGGTCTTCTTTGTCGGCACTGCGACGGCGGAAAGCCGGGTAAATGTCTCGCCCAAGGGGATGGATTCGCTGCGCGTGCTCGGCCCTAAGCGGGTGGTGTGGCGTAATGTCACTGGAAGTGGAAATGAAACGTCGGCCCATGTGCAGCAGGATCCGCGTATGACGCTGATGTTCTGCGCCTTCGAGGGATCGCCGGTCATTCTGCGGCTCTACGGCACGGCGACTGTGATTCACCAGGGCGATGCGGCCTGGCGAGAGTTGGTCGCGCTGTTCCCTCCGTTGCCCGGCGCGCGGCAGATCTTCGACGTGACGCTCGATCTCGTGCAAACCTCCTGCGGGATGGCCGTGCCGTATCTCTCCTACACCGGCGACCGCGAGTTGCTGAACGAGTGGGCCGGGAAGAAAGGCGAGGAGGGGCTGCGGCAGTATTGGGCGGAGAAGAATCTACTCAGCCTCGACGGTCTTCCCACGAATATTCTCGATCACAAGAGGGATAATCCATGATAGTAGGCGATCCCTGCAATCGGCTCATGGGCTGTGCTGAAGCGAAGCGACCAGGACTTTGAGGATGTCTCGCCAGCTCAGGATGCCTTCCAGGCGATGCTGGTCCGAGGTGACGGGCAGGCAGGAGACTTTTTTCTCCAGCATGAGCGCGGCGGCGGCGGCGAGTGGCGTGGCGGGACGCACGGAGATCGGGTCGCGCGTCATGACTTGATGCGCGCGTTTGTTGAGGGTGGCTCGATCGCGATCCGTTTCGGACATTGTGCCGATGTTCGGGCTGAGGGCTTTCAATAGATCGCGATCGGAAATGATGCCGACGAGCGCGCGGTCTTCGACGACCAGCAGGTGATGGAAGCGGTGTTCCTTGAAGAGTTGCTGGACGGTGGCCAGGGTGTCGTCCATTGTGACGGTCACGAGGCGTCGGGACATGACCGCGCCGGCGGCCGGTTGGGTCGTGGAGGATTGTGCGTTCGGTCCCATCGGTTGTTGTATCCGTTTGTCTCAGGTGCAGTGGCGTACGCGGTGGTTGCCTTTCTATCGGCAGAACGGGCGGGATTCTGAAGCGGCTCGGAATGCCGGGCTGAGCGGGACGGCGCCGTGCGGGAGTTCCTTCGTTGACAGCGTGAATCGCGCGTGGAGTATCGTTTTTCAGATGACTGCTGAACCGAATCAGTCTGCCGCTCTTTCCCACGCGGCGGTTCCCGGTGATCTACTGGCTGCATGGCCATGGCGGCGGAGTGCAGGCGCTGCCGCATGTCGTGGAGTATTTCGACCGGGCGATGCGCGCGGGCATGATGCCGCCTGCTTTGGTGGTGTTTCCCCATGGCATGCCGGAAAGCATGTGGTGCAACTCGAAGGACGGCGCGGTGCCGATGGAAACGGTGGTGATCGACGAATTGGTGCCGCAGATCGATGCGGTGTGGCGCACGATTCCCTCCCGCGCCGGACGGCTGATCGAGGGATTCAGCATGGGCGGCTATGGCGCGGCCCGGTTGGGGATGAAATATCCCGAGTTGTTCGGCGCGATCTCTTTGCTGGGCGCGGGGCCGATGCAGCGGGAGTTTCTCGCCTCTGTGGGGCCCAGGAATTTAGCTTCCGACCGGGCCAGAATTTTCGAGAGGGTCTATGGCGGCGACCAAGCGTACTTCCAGGCGCTCAGTCCCTGGGTGTTGGCGGAGCAACAGGCGGACGCGTTGCGTGGCCGGACCAGGCTGCGCATCGCGGTGGGTGATCAGGATGTGATGCACGGGCCGAATCAAGACTTTGCGGCGCAGGTGTCGCGCTTGCGCATCCCCCATACGTTTCATCTCGTCCCCAACGTGGCGCATCAGCCGCTGAGGCTGTTGCAGGCGCTGGGCGACGCCAACTGGGATTTCTATCGCGCTGTCTTGGGAGGCCCGTCTGCCGGCGGGCCAACGGGTGAGGCCGCCTTCCTGCGGCCGGGCGGACGCTAGTGTGTGGGAAGACGTTGAGCTGATCCTTGCCGCTATCTCAGTGAACTTCTGCTTCCAGAGTCATTCGCGGCGTCGAGAAGGCTCACACAGTCGAGAGGCTGTTTCATGATTCAGAACTGTGCGCTCCTGACCTTCTTCTCCTCCAGTGCGGTCTTTCTCCGGTGATCCCGCACGAGGGCACCTGTCACCCTCACGTCAGGCCTGTTACGCCCGGTCAGTGCGGCGTGCTCTCCGTATCCGGCGGTTCCCAGATATCCAGATGCTTGCCTTCCACCTGGAAGACCTGCTGCGCGCCGAAGATATGTTCCACTTCTTCGGGCGAGGACATTTGCACGACCCCGATGAAATAGCCGTGCTTATCCCGTTGGACTTGCACGGATTTCACATTGCCGAAGGGGACGAAGATCTGGCGGAGCTGTCTCTGGGTATACGAGGGAGGGAATCCGCTGACGTAGATTTTTGACGCCATGCCTGTACCTCCTTGTGAGAGGAAGGCATTGTCCCGGTGAGCAAAGAGCGGCAACGCACGTTCAGGAGAGAAGCAAGGCCCACGGCTCATTTACCGGCTCTTGCGCAAGGCAATGTCCTCCTTGTTCTGAATATGTGCAATAAGTCTACCAGCCGGATTTTCGAGCCGCCACTAGGTGAATACCTAGGGGATGTGCTCTCGATCAGGACGCGTCGAACTCTTCCCTTGCTGCCGCTCCATCCGTAGCTGCTTCGGATGTGCAATGAGGGATGGCGACTGGATCGGAAGTCGTTCCGTCGCCTGCTCAATCTGCGGCCTTATCCTCCCATCGGAATTTCGATGACGAGGCCTCCGATGGCTTCATTCAACTTGAAATCCTTCCTGGTGCTCCGGGGGTGCGCGTTGTGGCATCCCACGCAGGACTGACTGACCGCCCGGTCGGCATAGATGGCCTGGAAATAGGTCTCCTTTCCCTGCCGGACCGTTCCGGTCACGACCCGTTCCGGCTGGGTGCGGAGCGATTCCAGGCCGGCCGTCTCCGATGCATTTCGCGGAACATTGAGCGGATTGATCGGCCAGAGACTGATGAGCCGGTAGCGGACCGGTGTGCCGGTCAGCGCGGAGAGGGCGCTGGATTCCATGAGGAACTGGGCCGGAAGCGGGAGGGTATCCTGGTTGGACCGCCAGTTCTCGGCGGCGACGACGACTCCGCTTTTCTGCAGCCGTTCGACCACATGGACGGTGTAGAACGTCCGGTCTGCTTCGAGCACTGCGTGGAGGTAGTTCGCAACGGTTTCCGGCGGGATTCCGCTCTGTTTGCCGGCCGGCGATGCGGTGGGGATGGGTAGAAGCAGGAGTCCGGCGAGGAGCGCGACGGCGCTGATTCGTCTCATGGCGGCACCTCCCTGAGAAAGGCGGGGACCGGCCTGACCCTCTCAGCATAACCCTTCGCATTGCCGGATACAAATTCAGCTCCCTGCCGATGGGCCTGAGCCGGGGAGCGGGCCCCTTCTTTATGTCGGATCCGCTTCGCCCTCGTTGACAGGTTCCGCTGCTCGCAGTAGCGTACCGCGTGTGAGAAAATTCGGAGCGGGTTTTCTTTCACGCTCTCCGCTCTGCATACGGCGCGGTCTGAGAGAGGACCTATGGCGGGTAACATCTCAGTGCAATGCTGCATCGCGGGAGGCGGCCCGGCCGGCATGATGCTGGGGCTGCTGCTGTATCGGCGATGCGTAAGTGAATGATCTCGACGAATCTTTATCGGACGCTCATATGCGGTGTTGCTGGTGGTCGGGGGCCGGCGGTTTCTCGCGGTGAAAGCAGGGATCGATCGTCAACCGGGCGAGGTATGAGGAGGTACGCGATGAGAGTGGAATGGCGGATCGGAATCTCCACGGCGGTCTGTCTGAGCGGGCTGTTCTATGGAGGGATCGCACAGGGACAACCGGAGGCCGAAACTCCGCGGGGCGATGCGGTACGGGGAAAGACGCTGTTCGCGAGGAATTGCGCCGGTTGTCACGGACCAGAAGGGGGAGGCGACGGGTATCGGCTCTTGGGCCCCGATCCGGCGAATCTTACCTCGCCGTCGACCGGCAGGAAATCCGACGCCGAGCTGCTCAAGACGATTCATGGCGGCAAACCGAACATGCCGGCGTGGAAAGGCGCTCTCTCAGAGAAGCAGAGTCGGGATGTGTTGGCCTATGTCCGGACTCTGGCCAAGTGATGCGGCGCTGAACGGCGCGCGCCGCATCACGTTGAGACAGACAGGTACGGGGATTACTTCGGCAGCTTGGGCATCTGAAACTTGATCGGTTCTCCCGTCAGCGCTTTGAGAAAGGCCACGAGGTCGGTCTTCTCGCCAGCGGTCAGGTCGAGCGGTTTCATCAGGGCGCTCAGATTCTGATTGGTTCCGCCTCCGGCATTCAAAAAATCCACCACATCTTCGAGTGTGTTGAACGCGCCGTCGTGCATGTACGGAGCCGTCTCCGTGATGCTGCGCAAGGTCGGCGTTTTGAACGCGCCTTTGTCTTTTTCCGCCCGCGTCACGTTGTACCGGCCGAGATCTTCTTTTGCCGGCCCCACTTGCGGCACGCCCAGATTATGGAATTGATTGTCCGTGAAATTCGATCCGTTATGGCAGAGGATGCAGCGGGCTTTGCCTTTAAATAAGGCCATGCCTCTCACCGCGCTTTCATTCATGGCCGTCTGGTCTCCCAGGATATAGCGGTCGAAGGCGGAATTCGTCGACACGACCGTCCGTTCATAGGCCGCAATCGCGTTGGCGAGATCCTGAATATTCACATCCGATCCAAAGATAGCCCGAAACTGCTGCTGATAGCCTTTCACTTTGCCGAGTTTGCGGACGACGTTTTCGTGGGTTTCGCCCATCTCGATCGGATTATGAATCGGACCGATGGCCTGCTCTTCCAGCGAGCGGGCGCGGCCGTCCCAGAATTGGAGATGGTTGAAGGCCGTATTATAGACCGTCGGCGACTGGCGTCCGCCCACACCGCCGTTGATGCCGATGGAGGTTTGACGCGGATCGGCGAATCCGGTTCCGGGATTGTGGCAGAAGGCGCAGGAGATCGCGTTGTTTTTGGAGAGCCGTCCGTCGAAGTAGAGCTGTTTGCCTAATTCGATCTTGGCGGTGTAATTCAGATTCGTGGAAGGCGTCGGCGTTGAGGTCGGCAGAGGGCCGATGTCCGGCACGGTCATACCGTCGATCGTCACCGTTCCGTGAGGGGCATGGCCGGACGGCGAGGCCTGAGCCGATTGGAGAAACGGCGAGAGGGCCGTCGTACTAATCAATCCGAGTATGCCGATAAAGCCCGCTGACGTCAGTCTGAGTCGCATCACAGTCTCCTTCCTGGATTAGGCCGGCTGCGCAGAGGATAGCACAGGCGCAAGACGTTCGGGAGTCGCACGGAGAAAACACCTCATAATTAGCGCCTAGCCCGCATGCCTGGCAGCACAGGCGCGTGGATCAAGTGTGTGTCCTGTCATGGCGCCTTCGAGCCCCGTATTGACAATGCTGATCGATGCGCTGCCCTTCATGGGTTCCCGGCTCAGTACACCGCTGGTCAGGGTAAAGGAGGCGCGGTCGTTGGCGAACTGCCGGCCGATGCGCACGAGGTTGACCTGCCCCATGAGTTTATTCGTCAGACCGAGCTGAAAGTCCGCATCCTTCAGATCATCCAGACTTCCGAACGCGGCCAGGCCTGCGGCGCACACGAGCGCATTGAAGGCTCCGACGGCGGCGAACATCTGTTCGATGGATCCGGCAGAAGCGAGGTCCACGCGGATCGCGCCGCGCTTGTTTCCGACGGCCACGACGTCATGGCGGGCGGATAAGGCTGCCACGACGGCGGCCCCGATGGTTCCTGACGCACCGACGACGACGACTCGCATGTTCCCTCCTGGATAGACGCCGGACCCGCACTCTTTCCGATGATTCGTGAGAGAGTAGCGAAGGCCCGGTCGTGACGCAAGAGGGGCTCTGTTCTGTCAGAAAGTTTCTGTGCGATGGACGCCGGGGGGGCGGATCCTTTATTTTGCAGAAGTGCGGCCCGCCGGTGATCCGCGCGGGGCTGCAGGATTCCTGGATACGAGCATTTGTCATGATGCGGCACGCGTCCATCCGCCTCGGAGTATTGATGTGCATGGCCACGGTTGTCCTGGCTTTGGCCGGGTGCGGCCAGTTCGAGCCGCGCGACAAGCGGTTTTACTATCGCGCGTTGTGGAACTTCGCGCTGCGCGAAGATCTGGCTGAGCTCGACAGCGAGTTCAACGGCGTCGATTTCGGCCATTCCAACCTCTACGAGAACTTACTCTTGACCGGCGGGAACGACGTCCAGGCCATCGACGACCGGGCGCGCAAGGAGACGCTCGCGTTCATCGCCACGAAGCCGCGACTGAATCCGAACGAAGAAGCCATTGCGCCGACCTATATGAAACTGGCTTGGCGCGCGCAGAATACCTTCGACGAAGCGCATGCCCTGCATCGTGCGACCTACGACATCATAGCCTCCGATGAGCCGGACAAAGACCGCGCGTTGCGGAATGTTCTGGCCTACTATCAGGAGAGCGCTTACGCCATCACGGCCAAGCGGCTGGATCATCATCGTCTGGATCGGTTTCCCTATTCCAAGACGTTCCGCAACCGGTTTCCGCTGTTCAATGCGACGATCTGGTCGTATCACTATCTGCAAGTCGCCGTGTACGATCCATTGCAGGCCGCGCCGGATTTAGCCGCTAAGACCCGGGCGGTGCGGCCGATTCTCACGACCTATCGGCACTATCTGGAACAGCCGCCGGTCGAGTGGACCTTTATGCCGTTGACCGCGGAGTTGAGCCCGTCGTTCGCCGCGCGGTATCCGGAGATCGCCAACATCTTCGACAATCTCCACATGCTGCACGACAACATCAGCGACATTCTGGCGAGCGACACGCTGCCGACCTGGGAGGCGAAGCGGGCGGAGATCTATCGCCTTGTGGATACCTATTATCTGGCGAGCGCTGATGCGACGAATCCGATGATTGTACGGGACGGGGAGTCTCACCATTGAGCCGGATCGCGTTCTCTGTCATCGCTGCCGTCGGCCTACTCCTGATGCCGCTGCCGGGGTTTGCGTTGGACCACGACAACCTCGATCCGAACAGGCCGATCGGCATGGAAGACGCCTATGCGATTCCGAAAGGCGAAATCGGGATGGAGGGCGGCGTGCGCTTCAACGACCGGCGGGAAGGCCGCACCCGCGTGACGTTCCAGCCGCAAATCATCTACGGGGCGTTCGAGAATACGCAGATCGAGATCCAGGGCGATCTGATGTCCGATCCTCACACCCTTGTCGGAGCGGCGAAGTCGGGAGATCTGCATCTGGGCGCGCTCTATAATTTCAATACGGAAACGATCAATCTTCCGGCCTTCGCGGCGCGTGTGGAAGTAGATCTGCCCACCGGCGTGAACTCGAAGGGCGTGGATACGCAGATGACCGGCATTCTCACCCGTTCGTTCGGGCGGCTGCGTGCTCACCTCAACGCGGGCTACACTGTCCTCGGCTCGCCGCAAGGACGGGAACGGCCGGGCGCCTATCGCGCCGTCGCCGCCGTGAGCTATCCCCTGGGCTATCCGACGAGCTTCCGCGACACGTTGATTGCCAGTCTGTACACGCGGGAATCGGATCTTCGCGGTCAGCGCAACCATTCCGGAGTTGAAATCGGTCTGCGGCATCAATTGTCGTCGCGACTGGTGCTGGACGGAGGGCTCGGTACCGAATTCGCCGGCCCGTCGGATCGCGCAGCCCTGTTGGGCACGATCGGGTTGTCGGTGGGATTCTGACCTGGATTTTTTCGAACCCGCGCCAGCAGCAGTGTCTACTCTGGGAACAGCCTGCTAGAATGCCCCGCCATGACCGACACTGCTCCCACCAGTCAGCCCCGCCGGGCCGCGGTCCTCTTCATCCTCTTCACCGTGCTTCTGGATATGCTGTCTTTCGGCATCGTCATCCCGGTGCTGCCGAAGCTCGTCGAGACTTTCGTCGGAGGCGACACCGCGCGTGCGGCGGAGATCTTCGGGTATATGGGCACGGCCTGGGCGCTGATGCAGTTTCTCTGCTCGCCCGTTCAAGGCGCGCTGTCCGACCGGTTCGGCCGGCGTCCGGTGGTGCTGCTCTCGAACGTCGGATTGGGACTCGACTATATCCTCATGGCGCTGGCGCCGAATCTGGCCTGGCTGTTCGCGGGCCGGGTGATCGCCGGAATCGCTTCGTCGAGCTTCAGCACCGCCGGGGCTTACATCGCCGATGTCACGCCGCCGGAGCAGCGGGCGGCGGCGTTCGGCAAGATCGGGATGGTCTTCGGTCTCGGATTCATTCTCGGTCCGGCGCTGGGAGGCTGGCTGGGGGCGATCGATCCGCGCCTGCCGTTCTGGGGCGCGGCCGCGCTCAGTCTTTTGAATGCCTGTTATGGCTTCTTTGTGCTGCCGGAGTCGTTGCCGCGCGAGAAGCGGGCGGCCTTTGCCTGGAATCGGGCGAATCCGGTCGGCTCGCTGGTGTTGCTGCGGTCGCATCATGAATTGTTCGGGCTCGCGACCGTGGCGTTCCTCGGCTATCTGGCCCATGCGGTCCTGCCGAGCACCGCGGTGCTGTACATGAGCTATCGGTACGGCTGGGATACGACGAGCGTCGGGCTCATGCTCGCCGGCGTGGGCGTGGCGGCGATGCTCGTGCAGGGGGTGCTGATCCGGCCGCTGACTGCACGATTCGGCGAACGCAGGACGCTGCTTGCGGGGTTGCTCTGTGGGGCCGCCGGATTCGCCATTTATGGAGTTGCGCCGCAGGGCTGGATCTTCTGCCTGGGTATTCCGATCATGGCGTTCTGGGGACTGGCCGGCCCGGCGACCCAGGCGTTGATGTCGCGCCGCGTCAGCGGATCGGAGCAAGGCCAGTTGCAGGGGGCGACGGCGAGCATCAACGGAGTGACCGGCCTGATCGGACCGACGCTCTTCACGCAGATTTTCTCCCGCTTCATCGGCGACCAGGCCGGGTGGCACATGCCCGGCGCGCCGTTTCTTCTCGCATCGGCGGTGCTGCTTCTGGCCGCGACGATCTCGTGGCACACGACCAGAATTCATCGAGCGGAACATACGAGGTAATCGATGGCACGATTAACGGGGAAAGTTGCGATTGTCACGGGCAGCAGCAGCGGCATCGGGAAAGCGATTGCATTGCGATTCGGCGCAGAAGGAGCCACGGTTGTGGTGACGGCCAGGCGGCTGGCCTTGTGCGAACAGACGGTTGCGCAGATTGCGGCGCAGGGTGGAGAGGCCTGGGCGATTCAGACCGACGTGGCCGATGAGCAGCAGGTCGAGCGGCTGATTGCGGAGACCGTGCAGCGCTACGGGCGGCTGGACGTGCTGGTGAATAACGCCGGCATCATTGCCGGCGGACGGCGTCTGGCCGAGACGAGCACCAAGGATTTCGATGCGGTCATGAACGTGAATTTGCGCGGGACGTTCTTCTGTTGCCGGGCGGGATTCACGCAGATGAAGCAGCAGGGCGGAGGCATCATCATCAATATGTCGAGCGTTGCGGGCGTGCAGGCCTGGGCCGGCACCGGGACCTACAGCGCCTCGAAGCACGGCATCATGGCGTTGACCAAAACGCTGGCCGATGAAGGGCGCGCGCACAATATCAAGGTGACTGCGATCTGTCCGGGCGGCGTGGCGGACGAGCTGGTGGATGCTTCACCGGAAGAGATTCTGCGTAGCGGCAAAATCGATCCGTTCGACATCGCCGAAGCCGCGGTGTATCTAGCGACGTTGGGCCGGCAGACCGTCGTGCACCAGATCGTGATCGATCGTCTCGGGGCCGACTGGTAGGACGCGAACGGGCCGGCGCATGTGCGCGGCTATCGTGCGGTCAGCGTGATGCGGCCGGCCGAAATTCTTTGTTTCCTGCCGCGAGATGGGCGAACTGCCGTTTCAATCCGTTGATCCGCGCCAGGTAGGTGTTCACGTCATGGTCGCCGCAGCGCTGGTGCGGCAGGAGCCGGAACCCGCGCCGGGCGAAATCCTGGCCCGCGCCCGCACCGCACAGATGAATGATGGCGGCGAGGTCCTGTTTTTTCTGGAGGGTCGCTGACGCGGCCCGCCGGTGCACCATTGCCCCGGCGACATTCCGGTCGAGCAGCGCGGCGGTCATTTCGATCGCATGACTCGGCACGACGCGGGAATAGAGGCGGTTGAACCAGCAGGAGTTGACATTGTTCCAGGGGCCGTCTTCGACGACCTCGTGATCGTGGATGCAATAGCGCTTTGCCAGCTGAAACGTGCCGTCGGTGAGCTGGTACATCCCCACCGCGCTTGAGGCCGGCTGATACCACTCCAGCGGATTCCACGAGAACCGCCAGCGCCAGTAGGTCCGCGCCACGGGGTTGCCCGCGCCTTCGCTCTGGGCCAATGCGGCGAGCAGTTCCGGCGCGATGATGGCGGTCGAATGTTCACGGAACAGCGAGCCGTATTCCTGCCAGGTTTTTGCCGGGCTCTTGTCGAATGCGTTGTCGAGAGGAAACAGAACTTCGGTGGGTTTATGGAACGCGTGGTACATCCAGTTCACGGCCAGCCAGAGCACGAGTATCAGCGCCACACTGACGACGATCCGCACCGCCGGCGTCGTTTTCCCCAGCGCCCGGAAGAAGGTGCGACACTCCTGCCAGCGGGATCGCACAAAGCGACGGGACCCGGCGAACCGGCGCCGATGGCGGGTACGTCCCGTCTTGCGGCGGGGCGAGCGGGCATTGCGGCGGTGGGATCGTGGCGGCATGCCGTACTATAACTGAAAATGAGGGGCGGATTTGCGGATCGTGTCAGGTGGCGAGGGAGGATGGTGCGAGCCGAAACTGAAACGGGCTGATCCTTCCGGACCAGCCCGCTCAGGGTTTGATGATCGGCAAAACCGATCTGCGGTGTTACTGGATGGAGTTGGCGAAGCCGCCCTGGGTCAGCTCTGCGCGAATCTTATCCCCCACTCGTTTTTCCCCGCTGATCTTTTTAGTCTCTTTGCCGACGTAGACGCGCATTTCGTTGGAATTAGCCCCTCCGCCGATCGCATTGTAAGCGGGACCTTCGACCACATAGATGTTGCCTTCGATTTTGCTGACTTTCCCGTCGATCGTGGTAAAGGCCGGGCCCGGCTTGGTGTCCAGTTCCATGACTTTGTGGCCGGTCGAAGGCGTAAATTCGGCTTCCGCTCGGGCCAGGTTGCTATTGCATGTCACGGCGATTCCCGCGAGCAGTGCGACGGTCATCACGTTCTTCATGTGGGCGATTTTCATGGGCGGTCCTCCTTAGGGTGTCGGCCGGGGGCAGTGTGAGCGCCCCATCCGCTTCTCACGCATCCCCGGCTTCTACAGAATTTCAGCAAGCTTCATGCCGGATGGACTCGCGCGGAGACTTCGCGCTATTGGAGAAATTCTGCGAGAACTGATTCATGAAACGGCTAGGTATCTCCACGCAGTCAGACAAAACGTCGTCATGTTGTGCATTTCTGCGCGGGGCATCGGTCTGGAAGTGTTGTCGTGAGGCGGCGTACCGACATCATTCAGGGGATGCCGTCTTTTGGTGGACTCCCGACTGCAGGTTTGTTACGAGTATCCGTAGGGTTACACATGGAAAGGATTGCCGGTGTCGTTGATTCACGGTCTCTCGTTCTCCCATCTTCGCGGTGATGTCGCCGGCGGCCTGGTCGCTGCGGTTGTTGCGCTGCCGCTGGCGCTCGCCTTCGGCGTGGCGTCAGGGGCCGGGGCGATCGCGGGGCTGTACGGCGCGATCTTCGTCGGCCTGTTTGCCGCGTTGTTCGGGGGCACTCCCGCGCAGGTATCCGGGCCAACCGGTCCGATGACGGTCGTGATGGCAGGGCTCATCGCGCAGGCCGGACAGGAACCGGCGCTGGCCTTTACGGCCGTGATCCTGGGCGGCGGGCTGCAGATTCTGCTCGGGTTGAGCGGCGTGGGGCGCTACATTACCTTGATGCCCTATCCGGTGATCTCCGGCTTCATGAGCGGGATCGGGGCGATCATCATTATTCTTCAGGCGGCTCCGCTGGTCGGTCATGCGGCCAAGTCCGGGAGCGTCCTTGCGACGCTGGCGCTGCTGCCGTCGTTCTTCACGAATCCCGTTGTGGATGCGCTGGTGCTGGGCCTGTTGTCGCTGGCGATTGTCTATGGCACGCCGGAGTCTGTGGGGAGGCGCATTCCGCCGCCGTTGCTGGCGCTGGTTGCCGGCACGGTATTGGGCGTGTTCGCATTTCCCGGCGCGCCGGTGATCGGCGCGATTCCGACGACGCTTCCCATGCCGGTGTTTCCCGTTCTGCATCTCGATGCCGTGAGGTTTGTGATCGGGCAGGCGATTGTGCTGGCGGTGCTCGGCAGTATCGACAGTCTGCTCACCTCGCTGGTCTGCGACAATATGACGCGAACCCGCCATGACTCCAATCGTGAGCTGATCGGGCAGGGGGTCGGCAATGCCGTGGCCGGTCTGTTCGGGGGACTGCCCGGCGCCGGGGCGACGATGCGCTCTGTGATCAATATTCGAACCGGCGGGAGCACGCCCATTTCTGGCGCCCTGCACGCGCTGTTGTTGTTGGCGATGCTGCTGGGGTTGGGGCCGCTGGCGGAGCGGATTCCGCTTGCGGTGCTGGCGGGGATTCTAGTCAAGGTGGGTATCGACATCATCGATTGGCGGTTGCTCAAGCACGTCACGCAGGCTCCGCGTGCGGACGTCCTGATCATGGCGGTGGTCTGCGCAATGACCGTCCTGGCCGACCTCATCATGGCGGTCGCAGTCGGCCTGGTGCTGGCGAGCGTCTTGTTCGTCAAACGGATGGCCGATCTTGAATTGATGAATCTGCGGATTATTACTACGCCGACTCCGGAATCCCCTCTGACGGAGGAGGAAGCGTCCGTGCTTGGACGGCATAACGGCCGGATCATTCTTGTCCACGTCGATGGTCCGATGAGCTTCGGTTCGGCGAAGGACATGGTCCGCCGCCTTGAGGGGGTTGCTAAATGGAGCAGCTTTGCCGTCGTGGTGCTGGATCTGTCGGCGGTGCCGGTTCTCGACGGCACCGCCGCTCTGGCCGTTGAAGACATGATCCGTATGGCGGAGTCTCACCGTCAGCATCTCATTCTGGTCGGAATGCAACCGGCCGTGACCGGGGTTTTGGAAGGACTCGGTGTCTTACGCTTGATTCCATCGGATCACCATCATGCCACCCGGCTCGCTGCGCTCCGTCAGGCCGCCGGTCTTGCCGCGGCGCCCGTCGCCTCCTAAGCAGGCTGTTGACAAAGTTCGCCAGCTTGACCCTCCCCTGACCGGAGCGTAGGGTGCGGTCAGGATACTCTCGTGAGCGGCGGTCTATGTTTTGAGTCAGGAGGTCCGTATGAGTGCGACTATCTCAGAGATTGCGTCTAGGATCGCCGAGCTTGAGGTTCAGTTGGAGCGGGCGTTGACCGAGGAGGTTGAAGAAAAGCGGCGAAAATTTCTCTATGTGATCGAGAAGGGAAAGGTGGCCTTCGAGTCCGATGTGCGCGCGGCGCACCGGAAGGTCCGCCAGAGCGTGCCGGCGTTTCTTCGGGAAGCGCCGGTGGCGAGTCTGCTGGTGGCGCCGGTGATTTACTCTCTGATCGTGCCGTTTGCGCTGCTCGATCTCTGGCTCTGGCTCTATCAGGTCATCTGTTTCCCGGTTTACGGAATCGAAAAAGTCGACCGGTCCCGCTATATTCTGCTGGATCGGGGCCAGCTGCGTTACCTGAATGCGATCGAGCGGTTCAATTGCGACTATTGCGGCTATGCGAACGGATTGATCGCCTATGCGCGAGAAATTGCATCCCGGACCGAGCAGTACTTTTGCCCGATCAAGCATGCCCACCGCTGTGCCGGCGCGCATAAACGGTATCACGAGTTTCTTGATTTCGGCGATGCGCGCGCCTACCGCAGGGAACTGGCCAGGCTTCGCGACGAACTGAAACCGTGAGTGGAAGAGTGCACTGCTCTATGTCCGGCAGATGGCGAGTGAAGGCGGTTTGGTGCTGTTCCTGCCGGTGGCGCTTGGTTGATGGTGATTGTGTCAGTGTATTTGTGAAGCAGGCTGCGGCGTCCGCTTCACGATGATTCCTGCGGCTGCACAGTGAACGGTTCTTTCGTTTTAAACAAATTTTCGCCCGCATTGTACAAAGCTGCTGAGTGGCTCAGTCTTACGATTCCTCACTGATGCCGGTTCTCTAAACAGAGATCTCCCGGACGGGCGTGTCATTCTGGGTGTTTCAGATCTTCTCGTCACCGGAACCATCTCCGGAGAAAAATGGCACCTCATTTGCACTTCGACCTGACGACAGGATGCAAGGCAACGGTTGCCCTGCGGCAATATCCAGATACTCGGGTGATTCGAAGGGAGAGAGAGGTTTTCTATGGTGACGTTAATCGGGATTGTGACGATGTGTTCGTTAGTGTGGGTTCTGGCCTCTTCGTTGGCGAGGGAAAGTGATGCCGAGCGGCGTCGCACGAGCCTGTCGTTCGCCAAGGATTTCTCGCCGCGCTTCACGGTCAACCGTGAGAATCTGAAGCTGGCTGCCTAATCTCCGGTATTCCCCGGATGATCCGCGAACGGTTCTGGATGCGGCGACCCGCATCCAGACAAGCTCCTTCCTCACTTCCTCCGGCGAAAGCTTACGAGAGCCCGATCCGCTGCCAGTGCCGCGCTTCAGTTATTCGGAGCACGCTGTCATGCGTCCATAGGACGGTTCCGGAACATCGTTCGCACGGATCCGTCGCCCGGCTGCTTCACTCGTCAGCGCGCGGGGGCGGTCGACCGGCATTCCCAGGCAGGGAAGCGCGGTAAGCCCGAATTGCTCACGCCTCAGTTCATTGCCGGTTCTGCTGCGGTAGATTAATTCGTCGGTCTCCAGATCATATTCGGGAATCTCGGGACTCTCCCAGCGCTGCTCGAAGTAATGCGTGCAAAGCGTGTAGAGTCCGTGCGTCTTCCGATTGTGCTGCAGCACATACTCCGGCATGGTCTCGATATCGAGGTCTGCATGGTAGTGCTGGAGCCACAGGTAGTCGCCCAGCACCACCATTTTGACGAGGGGCGGATCGGTGTAGAGTTTGAGCTTCACGGCTTTGCCCATGGCTTTGAGGCGTTTGAGCAGCGCGATGCTTTGCCGGACCTCCTCACGGAATCCTGACAGCGTGCAGCCGGGATGGCCGATGGCCTGGATGCGCGAACTGGCTTCCTGACTGTATGGATTGACCAGCAGGATTTGCGCGCCCAGACATTTGTCGAGCACCGATGCGAGATCTCCGACCTGGTCGACCAGCGTGCTATACCCGCTTGACCCGATCACTTTGATGGTGCGGCCGGTTCCCTCGTCCTCCTTCAATTGCTTGATGTGTCGTTCGGCCCTCCGTGCCCGCCGTGGGAAGAACGAGACGAGACCGGCTCCGGTCGCATGGGCGGCCAGCGCACGGTCGCGAAAGCTGCGATGGAGAAAGTTCAGCGCCGCGATCAGGAGCACGGCGACCGTCATTTCAATGGCGATCAGTGAAAGCTTGTTGTGCTCGACTTGGGACCAGAAGGACAGAAAATGTCTGGCGCCTGCCGGAAGCAGGAGCGCAATGCCTCCGCTTAAGGCAACGATGGCGATGTGATATGCGCTTCCTGCGGCATTGCGACAGAGAGCGCGAAACGTTGACGAAAATTCATGAAACACAAATACACCTCTTGAAAATGTGACAATAAACCACGCAGCTGTGTCGGACTGGTCTTGCGAGCGATGGGTGATAAGGCCAACGGGGACTGCTCGGCAGATGCAGGACGGTCTCGTGCGGGCAAACAAAAATCGCGTGAGACTCTGTGACAACAGGGGATACGGCGGCCCCTATGCACGTGAGGTCTTACGCGATCGAAAGTTACCTTAACAGGATGTTGCGGGTAACGCAAGACGATTGCGATGTTTGCCGCCAGCCCGCGACAATGCGCGGCAGGACGAGACCGTACTCGATGGGCTTCGCCCGGTGTGCCGGGTGAATGCTGAGTCGTGCTCTGGGCCATGGGCGGAGGGCCGCGGAGTCATGGGTGTGGTGTCTCCCGAGGGGCGGTAGATTTCATCAGGCTATCGGCTTGCGGCGGCAGAAAGCCCAGGTAGCCCCGGTGTCGTTCAGCCAGTTCCAGGACCGAGAAGGGATGTCCCTCGATCATTTCTGGTGAGGAGAAAATCTGTCTCAGCGCGTCTCCGCGCGCACCGACAATGTTCCCGGCGAAGACGATCCCTTTCTGTTTGAGCTGCCGGACGGCGGTTTCAATATTCTCCACGCGGACCGCGACGTGGTGAAAGACCTGGTCTCCGAACTGCTGCACCCAGCCGGAAATAATGCTCGTGCGTCCGCGGTCCCCTCCATAGGCCTGATCTACGAACAGCGCGGGGTAGCCGGCCTTGCGATACACTTTGGCGTACCAGTCGTCATATTCCAGTGTTTCGTCGAAGGCATATCCGAGAGCGATGAATGGTTCGGCCCGGCGATCGATGTCCAGTGTCCGTACGGTCACATGATCGATCACGGGGGTGAAGCCGACTCCCGCCTCGTCGAGCATGGTTTGCAGAGTCGTGGCCGCTTGATTGCGACGGAGGAATTCCCCCACCATGCGCGCCAGGAGTCCGTCGAGCTCGCGATTCTGATCCATGATGGCGTCCTTTCTTTCCGTCCCGGCGCTCAGCCGAATGTGATGCCCTGCGCGAGCGGCAGATCTGGTCCCCAGTTCACCGTATTGGTCTGACGGCGCATGTAGGCTTTCCAGGCATCGGACCCCGCTTCCCGCCCCCCGCCGGTTTCTTTCTCGCCCCCGAACGCGCCGCCGATTTCCGCACCGGAGGTGCCGATGTTGATATTCGCGATGCCGCAATCACTGCCAGAGGCGGAGAGAAATCGCTCGCTGTGTCGCAATCCGGTCGTGAAAAGGGCGGAGGAGAGTCCTTGCGGCGCATCGTTCTGGAGGCGGATGGCCTCGTCGAGGGTGCGGAACGTCATGACATAGAGAATCGGGGCAAAGGTTTCACGCTGGACCACAGGCCAGTGATTCTGTGCGCGCACGATCGTCGGTTCGACGAAATATCCGGGGCGCCGCAGCGCCTGTCCGCCGCAGAGGATCTTCCCGCCTTCCTTTTTGATTTCTTCGATGGCGGCACGGAAGGTGTCGACGGCGGCGCGATCGATCAGCGGGCCCATCAGAACGTCGGGCTCCAGAGGGTTGCCGATGCCGATGTGTCCATAGGCCGTCACCAGCCGGCTGGTCAATTCTTCATAGCGCGACTCCTGCACGAACAGCCGTCTGGTGGTCGTGCATCGTTGCCCCGCGGTTCCGAGGGACCCGAAGAGAATGGCGCGCACGGCCAGATCGAGATCGGCCGTGTCATCGACGATGACGGCGTTATTGCCGCCGAGTTCCAGCAGGGATCGCCCCAGCCGCTGGCCGACGAGAGAGGCGATCCGGCGGCCGACCGGAGTCGAACCGGTAAACGAAATGAGCGGTATTCGCGCATCCTGCACCATGGCTTCCGCCAGCGCCGGCTGATCAGTCACAAAGAGAGAGAAAATACCATGATAGCCCTGCTGCTCCATCACCTGATTGCAGATCTGCTGGACGGCGATGGCGCAGAGCGGCGCTTTCGGCGAGGGTTTCCATATCACCGTATCTCCGGCGATCGCGGCGAGGAATGCGTTCCAGGCCCAGACGGCGACCGGGAAATTGAAGGCGGTGATGACCCCGACCGGCCCCAGCGGATGCCATTGTTCGAACATCCGGTGGTGCGGGCGCTCGGACTGCAGCGTGGCGCCGGACAGCATGCGCGACTGACCCACGGCGAAGTCGGCCATGTCGATCATCTCTTGCACCTCGCCGTCGCCCTCGGCTTTGATCTTCCCGACTTCTGCCGACACCAGCGTGCCGAGCTGATCTTTCTTCTCCCGCAAGGCCTGGCCGATGAGCCTGACCAGTTCACCCCGTTTCGGCGCCGGGACGGACCGCCAGCGCTCGAAGGCCTCCTGAGACGTGGCGACGAGATGCCGGTAGTCTTCGTCCGTGCAGGGATGGACTCCGGCGAGGACATCGCCTGTCGCCGGATTGCAGGACTGGAGCAGGGGGCCGGATCCTTTCGGGGACCACCAGCCGCTGCCGGTACTGCCGCCGGAATTCACCGCCCGGATGTCCAGGTCTCTGAGCGCCGTCTGAATCGTGCTCATCGGAAACAGGCTCCGAAATCGTTTGCCAGGAACTCTTTTAGCGGGATGGATTCCTGTGTGATGAAACCCGAATACCGTCCCGGGTTCGCCAGAACGAGATCCAGCACGCAGCAGAGGCTTGATGCCGTCGTGACCTGGATCGCCGACCACAGCTTTCCCTTGATGCATTGCGGGTAAATCTTCTTCACGTAGTTCTCTTCGAACAGACGGCCTCCCTTCGTGCCGGTCACCGAGGCGTAGAGCAGGACGACATCCTGCAGCGTCTGCGGTACGGCCCGTTCCAGGATCCGTTTGAGGGTTCCCCGGTCCTCGTTTAACTTGAGATCTTTCATTAGGAGGTGAATCTTTTCGCAATGGCCCGGATAGCGGAGCGTTTTATAGTTCATCGTGGTGACTTGCCCGTCATAGGTATCGGCCAGCGTTCCCAATCCCCCGGATGTATTGAAGGCCTCGTAGAGCAGTCCGTCCAGCTCGATCGTTTCATATCCCTCCAGCGGCTGCAGGGGGATTTTTTCGCCCGCTTCGATGCCGTAACAGAGGTTGCCGTATTCGTTGATCAGCCCGTCGGTGGACCAGGTGAGGGAATACTTCAGCGCATTGCTCGGATGGACGGGCAGGGCGCCCACGCGCATTTTCACGGTATCGAGCGTTTCAAAGTGCGTCATGAGGTCGTGCGTCACGATGCTGATGAAACCGGGGGCCAGCCCGCATTGCGGGACGAAGGCATGCGGTGCGCCGGCGCTCAAGACACGGATCTGATTGGTGACCTCTACGTCTTCGGTCAGATCGAAGTAATGCAGGCCATGCGTGAGGGCGAGTCCGGCCACGGTTGGATTGCAGTAATAAGGCAGGCTGGAGATAACGGCGTCCGCGGGGTGAGCGGCCAGATACGCGCCGACCATATCAGGGTGACGTACATCGAGGATGCAGGGTGTGACCCTGGCCAGTCCGAGGGATTCAACCAGGTGCTTGGGCCCATCAAGGGAGATATCGCCCAGATGCACGTCGTAGCCGCCGTGTTCCGCCAGCAGGCAGACGACCAGCGAGCCGATTTTTCCCGCTCCGAGGACCAGGATTCGATGCATAGATGCCTCGTCTACGCTTAGTATACTCCTCCATCAGGAATTCGACATCTGGGGGAAAAGCGTGAGTCCGGAAGCGCGGGAGCCGGTGCGCCCGGTTCTTGACATCCGGAGGTTCAGCCGAGTAATTTTGCGCGTTTTTTCTGAGGTGGTTATGGTCATGATGCAAGGAATTATTCATGGAATCGTACTCGATCGAGCCTTCCGCTCAACCTGCCGCATTGTCCTGTCATCCAGACGAGAATCCTACCTGGTTCAATGTTGATCTTCGGTTTGTCATTGCGACAGTCGTGGTCTTCAGTGCAGTGGTGGCAACCACGATTCGATTCAGCCACGAGGTTTTCGATCCGCTGGCCGATGCCCTGAGGATCCAGGGGTGGGCCGCCATTATCGCGCGTCCCAGCTTGCTCTGGTTCACGATGGGGATGGTGCTGATCGTGATTCGGACGTTGCTGTGGGTGCGCTATCGCCCGGTTGCCGCGGTGTCCTCCGACGAGGCGCCCCGGATGTCGATCATTATTCCCGCGTATAACGAAGGGGCCATGGTCCGGAAAGCCGTGGATGCCTGTGCCCGCGCCGAGTATCCGCGCGATCGCCTGGAAATCATCGTCATCGATGACGGCAGTACGGACGATACCTGGGTGCACGTGGATGCGGCGCAACGGGAACGCCCCGATCTGGTGCAGGCGTTGCGGCTACCGGTGAATGCCGGGAAGCGGGCCGCGCTTGCGGCCGGGTTTGCCAGGGCGACGGGTGAGATTTTCGTGACGGTCGATTCCGACAGCCTGGTTGAACGAAGCGCATTGCTGGCGATCGCCGGTCCGTTCCGGAACGAGCGCGTGGGAGCGGTGGCGGGTAAGGTCTGTGTATTGAACCGGTTCCAGTCCGTGCTGCCGCGTATGCTGCACGTCCGGTTTGTCCTGTCGTTCGATTTTCTACGCAGCGTGCAATCGACTTACGGCACGGTCTATTGCTGCCCCGGCGCGTTGTCCGCCTATCGCGCCACTGTGGTGAAGGCGTTGGTCCCGGCCTGGTTGCATCAGCGGTTTCTCGGCGAGGTTTGCACGATCGGCGAGGACCGGGCGCTGACGAACGATGTGCTGGCGGCCGGCTATCAGTCGGTCTATCAGCGCACCGCCGTGGTGCAGACGCTGGCGCCGGAGACGTACAGAAAATTATGCCGGATGTTTCTCCGGTGGGATCGCAGTTACATCCGGGAAGAAGTTCGTCTCTGGAAGATCATGTGGAGACTTCCGCTGCCCGCGCTCGTATTGACGCTGCTGGAAACCACGATTACGAATCTCCGCTACCCGGTCGCCTATAGCTCCCTGGGGTTGATGATTTATCTCAGTGTGCAGGATCCGTTGACAGTCGTTCGGCTGCTGCTGTCGATCGGCATCGTCTCCGTGTTCTACTCGCTCTATTTTTTGCATAGCGAACGTTCCCGTGAGTTCTTTTTCGGGGTGTATTACGCGTACTTCCATTTCATCAGCCTTTTGTGGATTTTCCCCTATGCGCTGGCGACGGTACGAAACCGTTCCTGGTTGACCCGATAGATTCGAGTCGCGCACCCATGCCGTGATTGTCCGAAGGCGTGTTGTGGGATTACTACTTTAGCGAAAGTCCGGCAGACTCCTGCTGATAGCGGATGGCGATGGCCGACACGGCATGCTCGATTCGTGGCTGGTCGGTTGCGCCTTGCGTCAGGAGATAGGGATTGGAAGCGTAGGGTGTGTACCACCCGTATCCGTAGAGCCCGAAGGCGGCGCCTGAGGGGCCGAACAGGCCGGGCTCAAAGTACGGGCTGCCCGCCGCTATTGTGATCGTCATCGGCACGTCACTGATCAGGGCATCGGCTCCCAGCGCATGGGCGCGGTTTACCAGCGCGTCGCGCAGCGACTCGTCGCTGAGATTCGAGCTTCGAACAAGGATCCGCGCCAACTCGATATGGGGCTGCGCCGGTTCCTGGTCAAGCCACTCGATTTGATTCGCGGCCCGGCGCGGGGCATAGGTCTCTTCGGTGAAATGCTCCACTCGAATTCCTGCACATCCCGTTACCAGCAGACTCAGCACGGCGACCATCAGGTGCCGGCTGAAGGTGGCCGCTGATGAGGTGCTGTTCGCCCGTCGGCTGGTTGCGGCGGCTGTGTGCATGGGGTGAGCATACAAAAGATCGTTCCCCTGTCCTATTCCCCAGTGGAGGGGAGGGGAAACCACACAATACGGAGGACTCTGCCGATCAGCCCAGGCGTTGCCGGCTGTGCGGAGTGGTCAGGTCCTGCTCGGGGCCGAGCGGGACGATGCGGGTGGGATTGATATCGTCGTGCGTGACGTAGTAGTGGCGCTTGATATGGTCGAAATTGACGGTGCCGGCGATGCCGTCGGTCTGGTAGAGGTCTTTGAGATAGCCGAACAGGTTCGGATAGTCGATGATGCGGCGGATGTTGCATTTGAAGTGGCCGTGGTAGACGGCGTCGAACCGGATCAGTGTGACAAAGAGCCGCCAGTCGGATTCCACGAATTCCTTCCCGAAGAGGTATCGCTGACGGGCCAGACGCGCCTCCAGCAGATCCAGCGCGTCGAAGAGCCGTCGGACCGCCTGTTCGTAAACCGGCTGTGACGTCGCAAATCCCGCGCGGTAGACTCCGTCGTTCACGTTTTCATAGAGGAAGGTATTGAGTTCGTCGATCTCCTTGCGAAGACCTTCCGGATAGAGATCAATCGGGCTCTCCGTGAAGCGGTTGAACTCGCTGTTGAAGATCCGCATGAGATCGTCGTCGGAGTTGGTGACGATGTGTTTCGTCGCGGTATCCCACAGGACCGGTACGGTGATGCGTCCGACGTAGTGCGGATCGGTGGCTTTGTAGGCCTCGCTGAGAAAATGGAATCCGTTGACTGGGTCGGGTGAATGGCCCGGGCCTTCGCGAAAGGCCCAGCCCCTCTCGTCGCGGATCGGATCGACGGCGGTCAGCCCGACGACTCCTTCGAGCTGCTTGAGCTTCCGTACGATGATCGTGCGATGCGCCCAGGGGCAGGCCCAGGACACATAGAGGTGATAGCGGCCGGCTTCGGCCGGATAGCCGGAGCTTCCAGTCGCCGTCACAGCGCGGCGAAAGGCATCCGCCTGACGTTTGAATTCGCCTTCGCCGGATTGCTCGTCGGGAAACTGGGCCTGGATCGTCACGTTTCACCCGTTCATGGCCTTCGGAAGTTGGCTGCCCGCATTATCGCATAGACGGGCCGTTTCGTGGGCGGGTTTCGCGTGGGTGGATCTCGATGGAGCGGCGTGCCGGCCGGCGGGCGGTTGCAGCGGAGGGAGACGTTCAGTAGAGTGAAGGGACTCGAAGGCTCTCTCAAGTCCTCTGTCGGGACTCCGATGTCATGACTGGATAAGCGGATTGCACGGAGATGATGGAATGGATGTGAATCGCAGGATGTTCGTGTCGGCCGGGCTGTTGGTCTGGTACGTCGCGGTATCGGCATGGATGGCGCAGGCTCCGGCCGATCCTCAATTCTGGTTGATCGCAAGCGTGCTGCCGGTACTGTTCGTGGTCGTTTTGATCGCAACCTACCGCCATCTGCCCTTGTCGCCGGTCTCCTATGGCCTGATCACGGCGTTTCTGACGTTGCATACCATCGGGGTGCACTATACCTACGCTGAAGTGCCGGTCGGGTTGTGGATCGATCAAGTCCTGCACCTCGGGCGCAACCATTTCGACCGGATCGTGCATTTCAGCTTCGGGTTTCTGCTCGCCTATCCTATGGAAGAGTTGTTTCGCTTGAGTGCGACGGTACAGGGGTGGGTGGTGTACTATCTCCCGGTCATGACCGTTCTTGGTTTGAGCGGACTCTGGGAAATCATCGAATCGTGGGTGGCCGGCGCCGTGCATCCCGAGCTGGGCGTGACCTACTTGGGTTCGCAGGGGGACGTCTGGGACGCCCAGAAGGACATGGCCGCCGCACTCTACGGAGCCCTGCTGTGCGTATCGATCCTTATGGTGGTTCGGGCGCTGCGAGGGGCCCGGTCCGAGCTCCAAACCGAGATAGCTGAATAACGTTCCGATATGAACGCCGATGTGGCAGAACAGCACGGCGTGGAACCAGCAAACCGCTGTCGTCTCCTGGGGATGGTGCTTGCCTATGGTGTGTTCTGGATATGGCTGGCGATTGATCCGCTGAATCGAAGGGACTGGCTGCTGGAAAATCTGCTGGTGCTTACCCTGATTCCTCTGCTGCTCCTCACGTATCGCCGCTTTGAGTTTTCCCTCACCTCCTACTGCCTGATCGGCTTATTTCTGGTGATCCATGCCTTCGGGGCGCACTACACCTATGCCGAAGTGCCGTTCGGATTCTGGCTTCAAGAGCTCTGGGGCTTGAGCCGCAACCCCTTCGACCGCATGACCCATTTTGCCTACGGCGCGTTGCTGGCGGTTCCCATTCGTGAGCTGCTGGTGCGTCAGACCGGCCTGCGAGGCTGGTGGGCGTATGTCCTGCCGGTCTGTATCGTGCTGGCGCAGAGCGGCTTCTTCGAAGTGCTGGAAGCGATTGTAGCGATGATCGTCAGTCCTGAACTGGGGAATATCTATCTTGGAACCCAGGGAGATGAATGGGACGCCCAACATGACATGGCGGCTGCCTTGACCGGCTCGGTACTGGCGATGTGTGTCGCTTCTCGTCGCCCAGGATCTTCCTTCAGCGCTATCTGAGGGGCTGGCGCATTTCACCACGGTCCGCATTCCTTTCCCGTAGCATAATGCCTCCGGATCCCCTTCGAGTGCCGCGAAACCGCGGATATTTTCAGGCACATCTCATGCTGGTTTCAATCGAAGGAGCTCTATGAGCAGGCTTCAGCCGATAGTTGCCGGGAGCGGGATACGGCGGGCGAGTATGAAACGCAGCCGGATCTGGGTATGTCTGTGTGCAATCGGTCTGGCATCCGGTTTCCTGTCTTGCGAAAAGCCTTCCGACCAGCCGATTGCGGTCAAGGCGACGGTGGCGGGCGGTCTGCCGGGTGTGCTCCATCTCACGCCCGAAGAACTTGCGAGGACGGTGATTGAGGTCGCACCTGTCGCACGGGGACAGGTGCGGGTGCCCCGTGAATTTACTGCCACGGTTCAATCCAACGAAAACGAACTGGCCGAGGTGACCACGCTCATTCGTGGCCGGGTCGTAAAAGTGTATGTGGACGTCGGTCAGGATGTGAAGAAAGGTACGCTGCTGGCGCTGCTTCACAGCACGGATCTCGGTGTGACGGAGGGGGCCTATCTGAAAGCGGCGGCGAGGCTGCACGAGGCGGAATTAGCCTACGAGCGCGCCAAAGACTTGCATGAACATAAAGCCGTGAGTCTGGCCGAGTTGCAGCGCCGTGAGGCCGAGATGAAAACAGCGCGGGCCGAGGCCCGCGAAACGCAGAACCGCCTGGAGTTACTCGGTGTGCCACGGCAGGAAGTCGAGCGCCTGAACCGCGACCATACGATCAAAGCGGATGTGCCGTTGCGCGCACCCTTCGACGGCCGGGTCATCATGCGCAATATCACCAGAGGCGAGGTCGTCGAGACGAATCAGAAGTTCTTTACCGTCGCCGATCTTTCGGATGTGTGGGTCGTCGGCAATGTACCGGAAAAAGACGTGCAATTCATCCGCAAGGATCAGAAGGTCGACGTCATCGTGTCCGCCTATCCCCACGCGATCTTTCCCGGCACGATCACCTATATCAGCGATGTCCTTGATCCGGCCACCAGGACGATGCGTCTGCGGGTGACCGTGCCGAATCCCGACCATATGTTAAAGCCGGAAATGTTTGCCGTGGTTCGTGTCTATGCCGCGCCGAATCCCGACGCCCTGACCATCCCGTTGGCCGCCGTCCAAAACGGGCCTGGCGGCAAGATGGCGTTCGTCCGGCGGGGAACGAGCGACTTTGAAGTACGGGCCGTCAAGTTGGGGTTGGAGCGGGGAGAAGTGGCGACGGTATTGGACGGCGTGTCCGAGGGCGAGCCCGTGGTGACGAGAGGATCATTTATGCTCAAGTCCGAAATGGAACGGCACAAGATCGAGCCGGCGCCATGATTGCCTCTCTGCTGGAATTTTCCCTTCGCCAGCGGATCCTCGTGCTGGGACTGGCGTGCCTGCTCTCTGTGGCGGGCCTTTGGGCCTTCCAATCGATTCCGATCGATGCGTATCCCGATGTGACGAATATCCAGGTGCAGGTGCTGACCGATGCACCGGGTCTTTCGCCGGTCGAAGTGGAACGGTTCATTACCTATCCACTTGAGCTGCAGATGACAGGCCTCCCTGGTCTGACGGAGATCCGATCCCTGTCAAAATTTGCGCTGTCCCAGATTACGGTCGTCTTCAACGACGACGTAGACATCTATTTTGCGCGTCAGTTGGTGCTCGAACGGATGATGGCGGCGAAAGAGCGATTGCCGGACGGCCTTGATCCGGTGATGGCTCCGGTCAGCACCGGGCTGGGCGAGGTCTATCAATACTATGTCGAAGGGCCGAATGGGGGCACGGCCGATCCGGCCATCGCCGAGGCGGAGTTGACCGACCAACGGACACTTCAGGACTGGGTCTTGCGACCGCTCCTCAAAAGCGTGCCTGGTGTGATCGATGTGAATGCCATGGGCGGGTTCGTCAAACAGTATCAGATCGTCGTCGAGCCGGCGAAGCTGCGGAAATACGACCTGACGCTGCACGACATTTACGATGCTGTGGCGAAGAACAACGCCAATGCCGGGGGCAACATCCTGGAGCGCCATGCGGAGCGTGCGATCGTCCGCGGCCTGGGATTGATCAAAACGACGGACGATATCGAGTCCATCATCGTGAAAGAGGCCGGCGGCACACCGGTGTTCGTGCGCGACGTTGCGGAGGTCCACATCGGACACGCCGTTCGTCATGGTGCGGTGGTGCTCAACGGCGAACGGGAGATCGTCACCGGGACGGTGCTCATGATCCGTGGCGGCAATGCCCGTCAGGTGGTTGAAGCCGTCAAGGCGAAGGTGGATGACCTGCAACAGAACCATGTGCTTCCGGCGGGCATGAAGATTCTTCCATTCTACGACCGCATCGAGTTGGTCACGGCCGCGATCGATACGGTGCGGGATGCCTTGATCGAGGGGATTGTGCTGGTCGTCTTCGTGTTCTTCTTCTTCCTGGGCCACGTGCGCAGCGCCATCGTGGTCACGGCGACATTGATCGTCACACCGCTGGTCACGTTCATTGTGATGGAACGGTTCGGACTCTCCGCCAACTTAATGACACTCGGAGGACTGGCGATTGCGATCGGCGAAATCGCGGACGGATCACTGGTCGTCGTCGAGAATGTCTATCGCCATCTGGCCGAGAATCATGGCGCGGCGCGGAAAAGTAAGCTTGAGGTCATCCTGCATGCCACGAAGGAGGTGGGCCGGCCGATCCTCTTCGGGATTCTGATCATCAGCGTGGTGTTCCTGCCGCTCATGTCGCTCCACGGCATGGAGGGGAAGATGTTTGCGCCGCTGGCCTACACGCTGGTGATCGCATTGCTCGCCTCTGTGGTCGTCACACTGACCTTGTCGCCGGTGCTGGCGTCGATCATGCTGCGGGGGGATCACCCGGAAGAAACGCGTCTGACCGGCTGGATGAAGCAGCGCTATCGTCCGGTGTTGCAGTGGACGCTGGGTCATCGCAGTGCCGTCCTAGTTGGTTCAACGGCCATTGTGCTGGGCAGCCTGGCGTTGCTTCCGTCCGTCGGGAGAGAGTTTATCCCGCTGTTGGAAGAAGGCGCGCTGACGCCGCAGATCGTGCGGCTGCCGAGCGTCTCACTGGGGGAATCCATCGAGATGGAGAAGCAGGCCCAGAAGGCGATGCTGGAATTTCCTGAAGTGCGGATGGCGGTGAGCAAGATCGGGCGACCGGACATCGCGTTCGGGCCGGAAGAGCCGAACGAAAGCGATCCGATCGTCTCGCTCCGTGACCGGAGCACGTGGACGACCGCGCCGACTCAACCGAAATTGACCGACGCGATCAGAACCAAGCTGGCGGAGATTCCGGGGATTTCCGTGTTGATGAGCCAGCCGATCCAGGAACGGGTGGACGAACTCATTTCGGGAATCAGGACGGAGTGCGCCATCAAGCTCTACGGAGCGGATCTCGAGGTGTTGCACGAGAAGGCGGAGGAGATCGCGGCCTTGATGCAGCAGATCAAAGGCGTAAAAGACATCAAGGTCGAGCAGATCGCCGGCCAGCCCTATCTGACCGTCGACATCGACCGCCGGAAGATCGCCCGCTTCGGGATCAATGTGGCTGATGTGCAGGAGATCATCGCCACGGCCATCGGCGGCCGGGCCGCTACGCAGGTGTATGAAGGTGAGCGGCGGTTCCAATTGATCCTCCGGTTTCCTGAAGCGCAGCGCAACAGTGTGGCGACCATCGGAGAGATCCGGGTGAAATCAGCGTCCGGCGCCCTCATTCCCATGAGCGAGTTGGGGACGATTGAGATGCGGGAGGGGCCGCTCCGGATCAGCCGCGAACAGGTGACCCGTCGCATCTACATCGGGTTCAATGTCGTGGGGCGCGATATCGGCGGCGTGGTCGATGAAGGACGGAAGAAATTGGCGTCACAGCTTCGCCTGCCGGAAGGGTACCGGGTGACGTGGGGGGGCGCGTTCGAGAACATGGAGCGGGCCAATGCACGGCTGCTGATCGTTGTGCCGGTCACGCTGGGACTCGTCTTTTTTCTGCTCTTCTGGGCCTTCCATTCTTTGCGCTACGCGACATTGATCATTCTGAATCTTCCGTTTGCCTTGATCGGAGGGGTTGTCTCGCTGTGGCTCTCCGGCCAATACCTGAGCGTGCCGGCCTCGATCGGGTTTATCGAGCTGTTCGGCCTGGCGGTGGGGAACGGAATTGTGCTGGTGTCGTACATCAATCAGTTGCGCCATGAAGGAACGCAGATGGATGACGCCATCGTCACCGGGTGTAGCCTGCGGCTTCGTCCGGTGGTGATGACGATGATGACCACCCTGCTCGGACTTCTTCCGCTTGCGCTCGCGCAAGGGATCGGCGCGGAGGTGCAACGGCCACTGGCGACGGTCGTGATCGGCGGCTTGTTCAGTTCGACAGTGCTGACCCTGGTCGTGCTTCCCGCCCTCTATCGATGGTTTGCCGAGCGGGATGCGGGAAAGGAGCATGCGCCGGAATGGGTGTGAGGGGAGGAGCCTGGATGAACGGGGCACGGCCCGGTCGCGTCATGATGCGCAGATGTCATGATGAGTGTGCCTAGGTGTCTGCCGGCCGAGTGCGCCGTTGAGACTGCGATGAAGCATCGCAATGCCGGCGCACATCGGCGTTGTTGTGGCCTGCTGAGTGGCAACATCGCCATGGCGCGACCAGCCCGCGTCTCCGTTCATCCAGGTTTGTGGGGGTGGGGACGATGAAGAGTGGCGGCAAGGGGGCAATCCCTACGGTCGCTGAGGCCGCACATCGGAATGTGCTCCCTCAACGCACGCGATAAGAGGAATCGATGATCTGGCTGATCTTTGTCGGTAGTGCCGTCGTAATCGTTCTGGCCGGGACGAGGCTCTCGCGGTATGGAGACGAGATTGCCGGGTTAACGGGACTGGGGCGATTGTGGAGCGGGGTGGTCTTGATGTCCACGGCCACGTCGCTTCCGGAAGTGTTCACGACCGTCAGCGCCGGCTGGATGAATGCCCCGGATCTGGCAGCCGGTGATTTATTCGGCGCCGGCATGAGTAACATGCTGACACTCGGTCTGATCGATCTGCTTCATCGGCAGAAGCGAGTCTGGCAGCAGGCCGCTCTGGGGCATACGCTGACAGCAACACTGGCTATGCTCTTGACGGGGCTCGCAGCTTTTTTCGTGCTGCAGCCGGTCCAGGTAAGCCATGTCGGAGTAGGCCTCGGAAGCCTGACGCTCTTTATTCTGTACATACTGGGCATGAGGCTGGTCTTCCGGCAGGAGGACATGGATCGTCGTCAGCGCGAGCAGGCTGTAGTGGTGGAGGGAACCATGGCCAAACAGAATGCCCTTGACCGTCGAGCTGAGTTGCGTCGTGCGGTCATCGGCTTCGCACTCGGAGCTCTGGCCCTGCTGGTCGCTGCACCTTTTCTGGCCTGGTCCGCTGCGCGCATTGCTGAAGAAACCGGCACCAGCACGACGTTCATCGGCACGTCGCTGGTCGCCATCACGACGTCCTTGCCTGAGTTGGTGACGGCCGTTGCGGCGGTGAAGTTGGGCGCGTTCGATCTGGCTGTGGGAAACTTGTTCGGGAGCAACGCATTCAATATGGCGGCGTTCCTGTTCGCTGATCTGGCCTATCGAGACGGTGGGCTGCTGGGGAGCGTGAGTTCAGCCCAGGCGCTTACCGCCCTCTGGTCTATCGTCATGATGAACATCGGTTTGATGGGAATTATTTATCGAGCTGAGAAGCGGTTTCTGTTGATCGAACCGGACAGCCTATTGATGATCGTCACGTATGTACTGGGATTGTGGCTGCTGTTCAGGTGACGAGCTGTTGGAAGACTGGCTCGATGCGGCGGCCATTCTGGCCATCGTGGTCCTCAATGGATTACTCGGCTTCATCCAGGAGTTCCGTGCCGAGCGGTCGCTGGCGGCGCTGCGGAGATTGTCGGTGGCGACGGCTCGCGTGCTGCGAGACGGGGCGCTCGCCGTCATTCCCGCCCGGGACGTGGTGCCGGGCGACGTGACTCTGCTTGAGGCGGGCGATCGCGTTCCGGCCGATGCCCGTCTGATCTACGCCACGCCGGTTCAGAAAGACGCCCACGCTCCGGTGGCGGCGGAGGCGATCGTCGCGGAGCGAACCAACATGGCGTTTATGGGCACCGTCGCTGTGTCAGGTAAAGCGCGCGCGGTGGTCGTGGCGACCGGATTGCACACCGAACTGGGCCGCATTGCCGCGATGATTCAGCGGGCTTCCGAAGCGGAACGGGCGGAAACGCCGTTGCAACGGCGACTGGAGCATTTCGGTTACACGCTCTTGTGGCTGGCTCTGGGTGTTGTCGCCGTGGTGTTCGGGTTGGGGGCCTGGCGGGGCGAGCCGCTGCTGACGATGTTCCTGACGTCGGTGAGTCTGGCCGTCTCGGCGGTGCCGGAAGGATTGCCCGCCGTGGTGACGATCACCCTGGCTTTAGGCGTGACGCGCATGGTGAAACGCCATGCGTTGATTCGAAAGCTTCCCGCTGTGGAAACCCTCGGCTCAGCTACCGTCATTTGCACCGACAAAACCGGCACCTTGACGAAAAATGAAATGACGGTGACGAAGCTGCTCGTCGGCGATGTGTTCTACGATGTGACAGGCGAAGGCTATGCGCCGACGGGGGAGATTCGGACGGAAGACCGTCACTCGTCATCCGTCAACCGGCCGGACGATGCCTCTCCGGCGCTGCGTGAGCTCTTGACGGCGGCCGTGCTCTGCAACGGCGCGTCGCTGAGCCACGATGATGGCATCTGGAAAGTCGTCGGCGATCCGACGGAAGGCGCGTTGCTGGTGGCGGCTGCGAAAAGCGGCATTACCGCACGCCTCGCAGAGCAGGGCACGACATTCGCGGGGGAGATTCCCTTCGACGCCGAACGCAAGATGATGACGGTGCTTCGCCGGGCCGCCGACGGAACGATCGCCTACGTCAAAGGCGCGCCGGATGTGCTGCTCGCCCGCTGCACCCATCGGATGACGGACGACGGCCGCATCGAGCCGTTGAACGAGTCCGGGCGTCGCCGGGTGCTGGCGGCAAATGCCGCCTATGCCGGTCAGGCGCTGCGCGTGCTGGCCGTCGCCGAGCGGCGGATGGACAGCACGGCGGACGTGTGGCGTCCTGTGAGCGCGGAGGGGGCTCCGCCAATCAGTGGCGCCGGACTTCTTGCCCGGCCACACTGATGCTTTTTATGTAATGAGGCCGCCGGAGTTGACGGAATTGCGATATTTGCGACAGACTTTATAAATCGCAGTGGTTAGGTCGCCCCGATGACTTACCGCGACAACATATCATTCGTCGCTCTGATCCTGAGCTTTGTCTTCTGCCAGGTTCTCGGGACGATGTGCGCGATGCCGGATCTGTCGCCGGCTGCGGCGTCGGTGAGGCTCGCTGACGCGATGGGCGGGATGGCCTGTCCGATGGACGGGGGGATCATGTGTCCGCCGTCCGCCACGTCATCGCCGGAACGCCAGTTCAAGCAGGCGGCCGCCATCGAGCCGGACCTGACCCCGGCTGTGCCGGCCGCGATCCTGTCTGCTGCGGCCATCCCAATACCGTGGGCCTGGAGCAGCGTCCTGTCCATTGCGCCTGTCTCCATCGCATCCTCCCCGGTTCTGCGCATTTGATTCCACGCCGTCGATTCGTGTATTGCCGCTCCAGCGTGAACTGCGTCTTTGCGGAGCCGGCCTCGATCCTTCAATCTGCCTCGACCCGGAGGTGTCATCGTGAACCCATTCTCCCGTCGGTTTTCCACAGGGCTCGTCGGTCTTTCCGTCTTCTTTCTCCTGGGGGGCGCCGTCTTCGTGAGCGTCTCTGTCTCGGCAGCGGCAGACGACGGGCGTCTCTCCCTCTCCGCTCTCGTTGATGAGCTGGCCGCGCACAGCCCGGAAGTGAAGGCGGCCAAGGAACGGTGGGAGGCGGCCCGGGCGGTCGTCCCGCAAGTGCAGGCGCTGCCCGATCCGCGCCTTCAGTTCGGCTATCAGCGCATGCCGATGACCGATCCCCTTCAAGGGGCGATGTATGGATTCGGTCAGGAGATTCCCTTCCCCGGCAAGCTGAGTCTCAAAGGAGAAGTGGCGCAGCGGGATGCGGAGCGTCTGGAACAAGAGTTTCATGCCACGCGCCTGCGGCTCGTCGCCGCGTTGAAAGAGACCTATTTCAATCTGCACTTCGTGCACAAAAGCATCGAGATCGTCGAAAAGAACAAGGCGCTCCTGCAACAGTTCGAAAAAACCGCGAAGGCCCGGTACAGCGTGGGCCAGGCGGCCCAGCAGGATGTCTTCCGCGCACAGCTTGAAATCTCCCGTGTCCTCGACCGGCTGGCGGTCCTGGATCAGCAGAAGGAAAGTTTGCATGCCGGCATCAACCGCCTCCTGAACCGTCCGCCTGCGGATCCGCTCGGGACCCCCGAGGAAGTGCAGACCACGATCCTGACCTTGCCGTTGCCGGAGCTCAATCGCCGCGCGGACGCCTATTCGCCGGTCCTTCAGGCGTCGATGAAGAGCATCGACCGCGGCGAACAGGCGGTTTCGCTCGCCAAGCGGCAATATCTGCCGGATTTCGACGTGACGGCCTTGGGGTTGCGCAACGACCGGATCAACGACAACGGCTATCAGGTGATGGTCGGCATCAAGATCCCGCTGTTTTATGAGACGAAGCAGAAGCAGGGTGTGCGGGAGGCGACGGCGAGCCTCTCCGGCGCCAAAGAAGACTATTCGGCGGTGCGACAGGATCTTCTGTTCCAGGTGAAGGATGCCTTCGTGCAGGCGCAGCGAGCGGAGCGGCTCATCACGATTTTGCGGGACGCCATCATTCCGCAGGCGACCCTGGCCCTCCAATCCGCACAAGCCGGCTACGGGGTCGGCAAGGTGGATTTTCTGACGTTGCTCAACAGTCTGCTCACGCTGCAGGACAGCCAGTTGGAACTGCACGGCGAGATGGTGACTCACGAGCGGGCGATCGCGCGGCTCGAAGCGCTGACGGGCGGGCCGTTGAGCCTGAGTGAGAAGGAAAGGATGCCGGCATCATGACGGCGCGGGCGGCAATCGGGACGGCCCTGGCGGTCGCGGCCGGGATCGCCGGTCTGCTCTGGGTGGCGGGCCGGCCGGCGCCGGTTCCGGGGGCGTATGCCGGGCAGGACCCGATGCCGGGGATGCCGGGCATGGCCGGCATGGACGCGCCGCGTGAGGCTAAAGGGACCGGCGACCCGCGGACTACGGACGAAAAGCCGGGTACGGTGACCATTGCGCCGGAACGGCTGCAAACCATCGGCGTGAAATATCAGGCGGTCGCGCGGCGGCCGCTGGAGAAGGTGATTCGCACCGTGGGGCGCGTGGCGGTCGACGAACGGAAACTCGCCAAGGTCACCATCAAGTTTCACGGCTGGATCGAAGAACTCTACGTCAGCGCGCTCGGGGATCATGTGAAGAAGGGGCAACGGCTGTTTACGATCTACAGCCCGGATCTGGTCGCAAGCCAGGAGGAATATCTGCTCGCCTTGCGGGGACAGAAGCAGCTCGGGAGCAGCGAGTTTCCCGAGGTGGCCCAGGGCTCCAAGGATCTGCTGGAAGCCTCCAAACGCCGGTTCCAGCTGTGGGACATCACCGAGGACCATGTCCGTGAATTGGAGAAAACCGGGAAGGTCCTGCGGACCCTCCCGATCCATTCCCCCATCACCGGCACCGTGATCAAGAAGGATGCGCTGGCCGGCGCCCATGTGGACCCCGGTCAGGATCTCTACACGATCGCGGACCTCTCGCATATCTGGATTTTGGCGGATATCTACGAATACGAACTCTCGTTTGTGAAGAAAGATCAGCAGGCGGCCGTCACGCTCTCCTATGATCCGGGCACGGTCCTGGCCGGACAGGTCGGTTTCATTTATCCCACCTTGGACCCGAAGACCCGCACGGCCAAGGTGCGGTTTGAGCTCGACAATGCCGACGAGAAGTTGAAACCGGATATGTACGCCAACGTGGAGTTGCGGGTGGGACTCGGCACCAAACTCGCCATCCCGCAAGAAGCCATCATCGAGTCCGGCCAGAAGCAAGTCGTGTTTCTGCACCGCGGAGGCGGGAAGCTGGAGCCGCGCCTGATCAAGGCCGGGGTGAAAACCGGGGAATGGACCGAGGTGCTGGAGGGCTTGAAAGAAGGCGAGCATATCGTAACCTCGGCTAACTTCTTGATCGACAGCGAAAGCCGGCTCAAGTCTGTGGTCGAAGGCATGGGCG
>CAYPOR010000009.1:23553-73029 GCA_964412445.1 uncultured Nitrospira sp. | reverse complement strand
GGACGGCAAACTGCTCGAGATCATCATGACGGCGCCCTTGATCGTCGCCCAATGGATCAACAGTGAATACTATTTCTCCACTGTGGCGCCTGACACCTACGGCAGCGGCAGCAAGGTGTACCACAACGTGACCGGCCGTATCGGTGTCATGACCGGGAACCAGAGCGACCTCCGCATGGGACTCCCCGTTCAGTCGGTGATGAACGGCTCAACGCCCTATCACGATCCGCTCCGTCTCACCGCCATTATCGAAGCACCGCGGTCGCGGGTGGCGGCCATCATCGCCAGGCAGCCGCTGCTGGAAACCCTGTTTCACAACCACTGGCTACGATTGATCGTGCTGGAACCAGAAGCACGATCCTACTACCGATACGACGCAGCAGGAGGCTGGGACGCCATCATCCCAGATCCCGCCGCGCAACTCGAACGTGTCGGCGTCGGGCAGGTATAGACGGCTCTGGAACGGCTCCATCTGCCGCAATAACGGCTCACGGAGAGAGCGTATCTGAGGTCTCAACAAGCACTGCAATAAATGAGGGGGATGATGGGTTTCTATACTCAACAATATCCAGAGGGCCCTATGGGTCGACCGAAGAATCCGTTCGGGAAACAGTGGGGCATGACGGCATTGTTTTTCACGCTTGGACTTGCCGGAAATCCATCGGAAATCGGCGCATCCGCTCAACAACTCCTACTGCAACCGGATCATGCGACCCCCGGGGCGACGGTGGTGGTAAGCGGCAAGGGGTTGGGGCAATTCAAATCCGTCCAGTTCAATAAAGTGACCTTCGCGGGGATGCCGGCGCTGATCCAGCGCTGGGAATCCGATCTGGTCGAGGTGAAGGTGCCGTTCAAGGCGACGACCGGTCCCGTCGAGATGGTGATCGGAAAGAAGAAGCTCGCAGCCGGTACCTTCACAGTGGTGACGCCGCGCATCGAATCCATCACGCCCACGGAAGCGGAGCGCGGCACGGTGATCACGATCACCGGTGAGCATTTCGGCGCGACCGCCGGCGCGCGCGATCCCAATACGATGTTCGGCGTCAACGACGTGGTCATCGGCGGCGTAGTGGTGCGGCCCCGCCGGTGGAAGGACGACACGATCGAGGTCGAGATTCCCGCCAATGCCGCCCCCGGTGAGGTCGTCGTGCGGTTGGCCTCCTCCGATCCGCTCCCCGATGGGTCCTGCTGTGCGCCGGTGGAATATCTGACAAGCAATGCCGTCCCGCTGGCGTTGGTGCCCAGTGTCCGCGTCGATCCGATGCGCGGCCCAGTCGGCACCAAGGTCGTGTTGTTCGGCCTGGGGTTTGGGACCAAGGGAGCCGAGGATACCGTCGTGATCGGGAACCACCGGACCACGATTGCTCAGTGGAAGGATGACGTGATTGTGGTCCATGTGCCGCTCGGGGCCGAAACCGGACCGCTGGTGCTGAAACGGCAGGGAAAAGAGCGCGCGCTTGGTACCTTCACCGTCCATGTGCCCAAGGCGTTGCCTGTGACGCCGGCCAGCGCCCCGATCGGGACGTTGCTCCGGATCAATGGCGAGCATTTCGGGTTCTACTCAGAAAGCGGCGCTACCCCGTACAGCTTTATGGATTTCAATAAGGGCGAAAATCGCGTCGAGATCGGCGGGGTGCCGGCGGTGATCTACCGGTGGCACAACGACCGGATCGATGTATGGGTCCCGTTCAGCGTGAAGAGCGGCCCGGTCAAAATCTACCGTAGTGCGACGGTCCCGAAGGCGGATGGGTCCTGCTGCGAGGCGCGCGGCGAACTCGTCACCGACGCCGGGACCTTTACGCTGGTCACGCCGGTCGTCGACTCGTATGAACCGAAATCCGCCGGGTTAGACGAGTTGGTGACGATCAAGGGCAAGGGGTTCGGGACGTTCTTAAAAACGGCGGAACATACCGGGCTGGAATTGAGTCAGAAGGCGTATAAGCGACGACTGGACGTAGAGATCAACGAGCCGGATTCCGGCAGTACCGTCATCTCCAACGTATCGCGGACGGAAGTGCTGTTCAACGGCGCGGCGGCGTTGGTGCAATCCTGGACCGACACCGAGATCGTGGTGAAGGTGCCGCATCGGAATTTGTACGGGATCGGGAAGCGCGGGGCGTTCTTCGACGACCTCTCGACCGGACCGCTGGTAGTGCGGCGCGGCTCGTGGGATGTGTTGCCGGAGGGGACCTGCTGCACGCAGAAGCAATGGCTGACCATTGAAGCCGGGCAGTTTACGATCGAGGCCAAGGACCTGCCGGACAAAGGCTATTGGGAGAATAACCGGCCGGATGCGGGCACGAGCCAATAGAGCATCACCGTGACACGTGATGCGAGAAAGGTGATCCGAGGGTACGGCATACGGGTGACCGGTGCCGGATTGAGCGTGCTGACACAACCTGCACGCATCCCCGCTTGCTGGTCATCATAACCATGGCACCGGCTCAAATACTTCCTGCATCGGATCCGGAGTCCATTCGGTTGGCTGCCGGCGTGATCCGGAACGGCGGCCTCGTCGCCTTCCCGACCGAAACAGTGTACGGGCTCGGGTGCGATGCGCTGAATCCAGACGCAGTGGCGCGTATCTTCGAGGCTAAGCAACGCCCGTCGTTTGATCCCCTTATCGTGCATATTGCGGCGCGGGCATCTCTCAATCGGCTGGTCGAGACGATCAGTTTGGGCGATCACCGGTTGATGGATGCGTATTGGCCAGGCCCGCTGACGCTCGTGATGCAAAAACGAGAACAGGTTCCCGATCTCGTCACGGCAGGGCTCCCTACCGTTGCTGTCCGGATGCCCTCTCATCCGGTGGCGCGGGCGTTGATCCGGGAAGCCGAAGTTCCAATCGCCGCCCCCAGCGCCAATCCATTCGGCTACGTCAGTCCGACCTGCGCCCAACATGTGGTGGATGGGCTCGGCGATCACATCGACCTGATTCTCGATGGAGGACCCTGCCCGATTGGCGTGGAATCCACCATCGTATCGATGGTGGGAACCTGTCCGGAACTCTTGCGACCGGGCAGTATCACGCTTGCGGAGATCCGGGAAGTCATCGGGCCGGTTGTGCGAGCCGCTGCCGGCCGGACCGTGGCCGCGCCGGGCCAGCTTACCCGCCATTACGCAACCCGCACTCCGATGACTGTTCTCACAGCTCCGGAAGATCGACCCGTTCTGCATGACCAAGAGCGCACAGGGTTGCTCGCGATGTCAGCGCTGGGTCATGTCGATGAACGGTACTGCGCGATCGAAGTGCTCTCGCCATCCGGCGATCTGCGGGAAGCGGCACGGAACTTATTCGCGGCATTGCGGCGGCTCGACGCACACGGCCTCGACCGTCTGTATGTCCAGTCCTGCGAGGAGCAGGGCCTCGGTCTGGCGATCATGGATCGGCTCAGACGTTGCGCGGCGCCGCTCAAGTGACGGCTGTTGCGCCTTGACGACGGAGTCCCCACAGGGACAAGCAGGTTTCGCCAAGAGCCTTCACGCCTGGCGGATGGTCATTTGAGATGCTGCACAACACGTCTTTTCCGCAACAAGAGGTCCTTATAGCGGATTTAGCGCCGGCTGCCTGGCGCATCGCATCAATATCTTGGCCAATCAATAGGGGTTGCGCCCTCGGCTTCAGTCAGCAGAAATAGCGGAGCACTGCACTCCAGCGAGCATTGACGCACGGCTTTCCGTGCAACCTGTGTGTCGGTGCACTGAGACTCCCCTACCTTCAAAGCAGCACGCACACACCGCGAGCGTCCGATCTTTCAGGACCATGCAATTGCCCGGTTTTTTCGATCATCGGTTCACTCCACACAACTCACCGAGTCTGGAACCCACTTTGCAAAGTCGAGCAGGAAGAAGGGGAACGGATGGTCCGATCGCCCTTGCTGCTTAAGGGAGGTTCTTCACATGGGTACACAGCATGTCGTGACGATGTTACCGGGAGAAGGCACCGGCCCGGAAATTTGCGAAGCGGTGCGGTTAGTCATCGACGCGAGTGGCGTCAACATTAAGTGGGAGTACGAAGACATCGGGCTCGACTGTCTCGAAAAGTACGGCACCCTTCTGCCGGACAAGACGATTCAGAACATTGCCAAAAACAAGGTGGCCCTCAAGGGCCCGACGACAACGCCGATCGGCACGGGACACAAAAGCGCCAATGTGACCCTCCGCAAGGTCTTCGATCTCTACGCAAACGTTCGGCCGGCGAAACTCATCCCCGTGCTCAAACGGCCCTGGGACAAGATCGACATCATCAATTTCCGTGAGAACACCGAAGATTGCTACGCGGCCATCGAGCACATGGTGTCGGACGAAGTCGCGCAATGTTTGAAGGTCATCACCTGGCCCGGCTCCTATCGCATTGCCGACTTTGCGTTTAAGTGGGCGAGGGACAACGGGCGCAAGAAAATCTATTGCGTCCACAAAGCCAACATCATGAAGATGACCGACGGACTCTTTCTCGATGCCTTCCGGGAGGTCGCCAAAAAGTATCCGGACATCGAGTCCGGCGACATCATCGTGGATAACTGCTGCATGCAGTTGGTGAGAAATCCGGCGCAGTTCGACTGCCTGGTCCTCCCGAATCTGTATGGTGACATTCTCACGGACCTCTGCGCCGGACTGGTGGGTGGGTTGGGATTTGCGCCGGGGGCCAACGTCGGTGACGGCTGCGCGATCTTCGAAGCGGTCCATGGCTCGGCGCCGAAATACGCCGGCATGAAGAAGGTCAATCCTTCGGCCGTGCTGGTCTCCGGCATCATGATGCTCCGCTGGCTCAAGGAAGAAGCGGCCGCCGCGCGTATCGAAAAAGCCATGTTCGCCGTCCTCGACGAGCGCAAGCATGTCACGTACGACGTCGGCGGTACGGCGACAACCGACGAATACGCCCAAGCCATCGTGGACAAGATGCATGCGAAGGCCTGATCCTGAGCACACAGACTGAACAAGGAGATATCCGATGCCTACATTCACGGAAACCGCTAAAGCGACAAAAAAGAAAAGAGAGATCAAACTCGTCGGAGTCGATATGTACATCATCACGGAGAAGGGCACCCCGAAGTTCGACGACATCGGAGCCTTCAAATGTGAATTCATTTCCAACCGGGGCACAAAGGTCTGGCCGGGGTTCGTGAGCCCCGATCTGCTGCAGGTCAATTGGTACCGCTGCCGGTTCATGGCAACCAAAGATGTGCAGGATGCGGATGTTAATGCGTTCCTGGACGCGCTGACCAAGAAGGGCTGGTGGTGGTCTGCCGCCCAGAAGTTGTGGAACTACGACGGTGAGCCGGGATTCAGCAAGGCCTACTAACCTGTAGCCTGCGGAGCGCCGCTACGTAGGCCCACCGCCTGCGTAGCGGCAGCTCGGCACCCTATCAAGCCGGATATCCATGAGAGCGAGATGGACGCCCTGGGACTCCTCAGCGGCCATCATGTTCAGTTCAGCGATGAACGAGTACAGTTCCTCGCACGCACCGACCAGGTCCCACTCCTGCAATTAACGATTCCACCCCTGACCGGCAGGGCTCCGGATAGACAACGTAACTATTGGCCTCTTCCGTTTCCCCCGCGTGACGCGTCCGTTCCTTGCCGCCTATGATGCTATGTGTTAGGTTTGAGCCGTCATAGGAGTATCTGCGTGGGAACGTTCGCCAACCAACATGCATGGCCGCACACCATGCTGCGGGCCTGGATCATGATCTGGATGCTGGCCGTCCCGCTGTTCCACGTCCATCCGGAAGCCGACCAGCACCACGGGGAAGCAGGCCATATCCATGGCGGGACCGTGCACACGGTCTTCTCTCCAGATCTGGACGGCGAATTTACGAGCCCCCGGAACATAGCCACCGAAGCCAGGCCCACAAACCGGGGCGCGGTTTTCTCGCACCGGTCCCACGCCTCGGACTATGCCGAACTGGGCTTCTCCTTCGTGAGCGATTCGACGGATCGAAGTCTCCCCAAACCGGTGGTGACGGCGATGTTCCTCATCGAGCCGCCCGCTCATCTGGTGCTGACCGCAACACACTCGGTGAACGTCGATCAGACCCGTTCCCAGTCGCTCGCGCTCTTCACTCGCGACCTCCCGTCCCGCGCGCCGCCATCCCCGCTCGTCTAGTTTTCGCGATTCACCATTCATCAGCATTCACCGGTTGTAGCTCGAAGCAGGTCGTCATCCTGCCTCGCGAAACCTCTCGTCGAACCAGAGGAGGCTCCGATGAGTCCTCGCATCGTTTTTTGCATCGTGCTCCTGTGCGGCATGGCCGGGCCGGCACACAGATCGCTGGCCGCAGAACCCGGCGGCCCCGTCTACTCATTGGACGACATCCTCGCGGCGGCACTCACCCACAGTCCGACCCTGGCCGGCGCGGAAGGACTGGTGAAACAAAGTCACGGCCAGCAGGTGACGGCGGGAGCCTACCCCAATCCCTCCGTTTCAGGCACGGCGGGCCGCGGCGCGATTCGCGACCCGAGCACCGGCACCAGAATCACCGAACGCACCGTCACGGTTGAACAGCCGCTCGAATGGACGGGCAAGCGGCAGGCACGGCAGGACGCGGCGAATGCCGGCGCGGCCGGCGCAGCCGCCATATTGGAGGAAACCCGTCTGACCCTCTCGGCCGATGTCAAAATCGCCTTCTATTCGGTACTCTTCGCTCAGCGCGACGCCGACCTCGCCGCGCAGAACGTGAATCTGGTGGAAGAAGTGTTGCGTACGGTGAAAGCCAGGGTCGCGGCCGGAGAAGCCACCTCCTTCGATACGATGAAAGCCGGCGTCGAAGTCCAGAAAGCGCGGAAAGAAGTCGCCCGGACACAGAACACGCTGCTGGTGGCCAAAGCGCGGCTCAATACGCTCACGGCCGGATCGCTCGGCAAACAATTCTCCATCCAAGGAGACTTCCTCGCTCCCCGGTACGATCTGGACGTCGATCAGCTGGCGGCCAAGGCTTTCGAACAGCATCCGACCATGCGGCGCGCGGCCAAGCTCGCGGAGCAGGCCGACCATACCGTGCGATATGAACGGGAATCCCGCATGCCGAATGTCAGCGTGCAGGGCAGCTATCACCGGGAGGCCGGTGATGAATCGCTGACCGCCGGCCTGAGCGTGCCCCTTCCGCTCTGGTACCGGCGCGAAGGAGAGATCGAGACGGCTCTGGGAACCAAACACCGCGCGGACGCGGAACGGTTGCGCGCCCACATCGAGCTGGAACAAGCCGTGACCCAACATACGCAGGAAGTCCGCACCGCGCAGGATCAACTGGTCGTATTCGAAACCGGCCTCTTGAAACAAGCCGAACAGACGCTGACCGTCGCGCGGACCAGTTTTCGCCAGGGCGCGGCCGGTCTGCTGGACGTGCTGGACGCCCAGCGCGTGTACCGGCAGACGCTGCTGGAATATGCCCAGGTCCGCGCGGACCTCTCCATCGCGCTCGTCCGGCTGGAACGCGCGCTGGGTGCCCCGCTATGAACGCACGACCGTTGACCGTGCCTCAGACAGGAGCTGTCCGATGACCGCACCACTCACGCCGACTGCGATGCTCGTTGCCGCCATGCTGCTGCTGACAGGCTGCGGCGACCGCGGCACGGAACCGTCCGCCCCTTCTCCCGCGACGGCGCGCCCGCCCGAGCGGACCGGCCCTCGCGCGATCCAGCCGCCGCCGGTGGTTCGTGACCGCCTGCGAACGGAACCGGTCGCCCGGCATCCGATTCCCGAAGTCGTCACGGCGCCGGGCGAAGTGGCGCTGGATCTGAAGCAGGTGGCGAAAATCACCTCACGCATCGCCGGACAGGTCGAACACATCCATGTGCAACTGGGGGATCGCGTCAAGCCCGGCCAACCGCTCGCGGCTATCGGCAGCCTCCAACTGGATCAGCTGGTGGAGGAATATCTGATCGGGAAAGCCCAGGCCGACGTCGCCGAAAACAACTTCCGGCGGACGGAGAAACTGCGGGCCGACGACATCGTGCCCGAACGCAAGCTCATCGAAGACAAGGGCCGCTACCTGGAAACGAAGGCACGCTATCAGCACGTCCGCGAAAAACTGCTGGCCATGGGGTTGTCGAAGACCGAACTCGCCGGACTCGAACGCGGCGGGCATGAGGAAGGCCATCACTACACCCTGACCTCTCCGATCGCCGGCACCGTCGTGGCCCAGAACGCCGTGCGCGGCCAGGGTGTCGCGCCGGGAGAGGAATTGTTCGAGGTCGTCGATACGAGCCGCGTATGGGTCTTCGCGAATCTGCCGATCGAGCAGGCCCGCAAATTCAAGGAAGGCGACCGGGGCACGATCGCACCCAAAGGAGCGGAGGCAGTGACGGCGCCGCTCACCTACATCGCGCCGATGGCCGACGAAACGACCAGAACCATTCATGTCCGGTTCGAAGTCGCGAACGCGCAGGGACAGCTGAAACCGCGGGAATATGTCGATGTGACGCTGACACTGCCCGGGTCACCGGTGCCGGCGATCCCGGCGTCCGCCGTCACCACCGCGGGACAAGTCCGGGGCGTCTTCGTCGAAGGGGACTCCGCCTATGCCTTCGTGCCGGTCGAACTCGGACGGGAAGGCGGAGACCGGGTCGAAGTCCGGAGCGGCCTGAGCGAGCAGGATCGCGTCGTCGTCGCGGGCGTCTTCGACCTCAAAAACATCCTGCTGAAAGACCATATCGGAACCGGGGAATGAGGCGCCGATGGACCGCGTATTGACCCTCTCGCTGCGGTATCGCTTCTTCACCCTCGTGGCCATCGTCATGGTCGTCGCGGCGGGGCTCTGGTCATTCGCCCATCTCACCATCGACGCCGTGCCGGATCTGACGCCGGTCCAGGTGCAGGTGCTCACCCGCACCCCGGCCCTGGGACCGGTGGAAGTCGAAGAGTTCGTCACCTTTCCCATCGAAGCCTCGTTGAATGGCCTGCCCGCCTTGCGTGAACTGCGCTCTGTGTCGCGCTACGGCCTGTCGGCGGTAACCGCGATCTTCGACGACAGCACCGACATCTACCGGGCCAGGCAACTGGTGGCCGAGCGGCTGGCCCGCGCGGTGGAACGGATCCCGACGGAATACGGCCGCCCGATCATGGGCCCCCTGACGACGGGGTTGGGAGAGGTCTATCAGTTTACGCTCAAGGGACCGGGCTATAGTCCGATGGCCTTGCGGACACTGCTGGAGTGGGACATCGGGATGAAGTTGCGGGCGGTCCCCGGCGTGGTGGAGGTGAACATCTGGGGAGGCGAGCCGCAGCAATTTCACGTCATTGTGGATCCGGCGAAACTCCTGTCCTTGAAATTATCGCTCCGGCAGATCTTCGACGCACTGCAACATAACAATGCGCTCGCCGGAGGGGGCTACATCGAACACCGGCGCGAGCAGCTCCTGATTCGAGGGGAAGCGCTGGCCACACAGGTGAGCGACCTCGCTCGTATTGTCATCGCCCATGGATCGGGCGGTGTCCCCATCTATATTGCCGACGTGGCGGAGGTCAAGGAGGCGTCAGCCCTCCGCATCGGCGCCGCCACGGCCATGGGGGACGGCGAAACCGTCATCGGGATGGTCCAGATGCTCGCCGGCGAAAACGCCCAGCGCGTCGTCACGCAGGTCAAGGAGCGGGTCCGGGAGATCCAGCAGACATTGCCCCCCGGCGTCGTGATCGAGCCCTACTACGACCGGACGCTGTTCGTGTCCAAGGTGATCCGGACCGTCCGGAACAATCTGCTGGAAGGCGGCCTGCTGGTCATCGCCGTCCTGTTTCTGTTCCTCGGTAATCTGCGGGCCGGTCTCATCGTGGCCTCCGCGATTCCCCTCTCGATGCTCATCGCCTTCACCGGCATGATGCAGGCGGGACTCTCCGGCAATCTCATGAGCCTCGGCGCAATCGACTTCGGCTTACTGGTCGACGGCTCCGTCGTGATGGTGGACAACATCCTGCGCCGGCTCGCCGTTTCCAAGAGCCGGCAGCCGGAGGAACGCCTGACGGACGTTCTGGCCGCAGGCCGCGAAGTCCTGCGCCCCATGACGTTTGCCGTGGGCATCATCATTCTGGTGTATGTGCCGATTCTCACGCTCACCGGCATCGAGGGGAACATGTTCCGCCCGATGGCGGCAACCGTCATCATGGCCCTCGCCGGATCGCTGCTGCTGGCCGTCACCGTCACACCGCTCCTGTCCTTCTGGTTTGCCGGGACCGGAGGCGGTCACGAGGAAACACGCCTCATCCGGATCATGCGCGGCCTCTACGCGCCCTGCCTGCGCCTGGCGCTGGCACGGCCGGTGTGGCCGGTCGCCGTTGCGATCGGGCTGTTTCTCCTGAGTCTCGGTCTCGGGGCGAGGCTGGGTGTCGAGTTTGTTCCCAGGCTGGATGAAGGCGATCTCGCCGTGCAAGTCTGGCGGCTGCCGAGCGTCTCGTTGAGCGAATCCGTGGCGACCGCCCTCGATATTGAACGAGTCCTTCGCCGGTTCCCCGAAGTCACCCAGGTGGTCACCAGAACCGGCAGTCCGGAAGTCGCCACCGATGTCATGGGCGTGGAGATGTCCGACGTCTTCGTCATCCTCACACCGCAACGGGAATGGCGCACGGCGGAGACCCGCGAGGCGCTGATCGCGCAGTTCAAACAGGCCATCATGGAGCAGGTTCCCGGAGTCGGCCTCAGCTTCACCCAGCCGATCGAGATGCGATTCAACGAGTTGATCGCGGGGGTCCGCTCGGATCTCGCGGTCAAGATTTTCGGTCCGGACATGGACATCCTGCGGCAACAGGCCGAACGGGTGGCTCATGCGCTGGAACAGGTGCAGGGCGCGGCGGACGTGAAAGTCGAGCAGGTGGCCGGCCTGCCGCTGCTGCGCATCATCGTGAACCGTGAAGAGATCGCCCGGTACGGGCTCACGGCGGACGAGGTGCTTGCCCTGGTGCAGACGACCAGAGCGGGAGCGGTCGTCGGAACCGTCGTGCAAGGCCCCCGGAGATTCGAGCTGGTGGTCCGCCTGGCCGAACGCGCTTCACAGGATCCCGCCGCCCTGGGCAACCTATTGATCCCGACGATGCACGGAGAACTCGTCCCCCTCTCGCGCGTCGCGACCATCCGGGTGGATTCAGGCCCGGCGCAAGTCAGCCGCGAACATGTGCAACGCAGAATCGTCGTGGAGTGCAACATCCGAGGCCGCGATCTGGGCGGCTTTGTCGCCGAGGCCCAGACGGTCGTGGCGCAGACCATCGCCCTTCCTCCCGGCTATGAACTCCTGTGGGGAGGACAATTCGAGCACCTCAAAGAAGCAACGCAGCGGCTGGCGATCGTCATCCCCATCACGCTGCTGCTTATTCTGGGTGTCCTGACCGTCATCTTCGGCGCCATGCGTCCCGCGCTGTTGATCTTTCTGAACGTTCCGCTCGCCCTGTCGGGAGGCATCCTCGCGCTCTGGGCGCGCGGACTGCCCCTGAGCATGTCCGCCGTCATCGGCTTCATTGCGCTCTTTGGGATTGCCGTGCTGAACGGCGTGGTTCTCGTCAGTCACATCCGGCAGCTCGAATCGGAAGGCCGTTCGACCGATCAGGCCGTGACCGAAGGGGCGATGGACCGGCTGCGGCCGGTCTTGATGACGGCACTCGTGGCCAGTCTTGGTTTTGTCCCGATGGCGCTGGCCACGAGCATGGGAGCGGAAGTGCAGCGGCCGCTGGCGACGGTGGTGATCGGCGGGCTGCTGACCTCTACCGCTCTCACCCTGCTGGTCATCCCCGCCGTGTATCGACGATTCGCACGGAGCGCCGGGATCGAGCCCGCTTCATCGGACCGGCCGACCTAGCCACGATTGCTCCGATCGAGTCCGAGGGCCTTGATCGAGTCCCGCGCAGCCGCGCGGGCTTTGCTGGCGGGATTGAGCAGCTGGCCGGGATCGGCGTGAATGCCGGTCTCGGACACGCGTTTACACTGGCGAATCAATTCGGTCAGCGGCGCCATCGCCTGACTCCGGCGGGGATCAGAATCCGGGAGCTGTTGAAGGATGGCTTCGGCGTACCCGGCGGCCTCTCCGCAGTGATGGACGATCGCCTTAGCGTCGCCCATCCCGCCATGGGCCATCATGTCCTCCACATTCTTCATCAGCGCGTCTCCCCGCTCTTGCAGCGTCGGCTCTAATGCCTGGGCCGACGGAAGACCGCCGGAAAAGGCCGCGACGACGACCGCTGCGGCCAGAATGCGACCGACTGGTGCTTGAAGCTTCTTCACGACTGCTCCTTAATATTGGCCCGGCGTTTCTTTGAGGCCGGTGAACGTACGGTAGAGCGTATGGAACTCTTCTGTGGTCAACGCAGGGTTCTGCAACTGAGCCAGCTCCGCCCGGTCGATTCTGGACTCCACCGTGTCGTCGTAATTCGACGAGGCGATGGTCACAAAACGCGGCGGAAACAATCGCTCCGGCAACAGGATCCCCACACCCAGGTTGTACTTGACCGCCAACCGGATCGCTTCCCGGGCCTTGTCGGCCGGCACATCGCGTCCAAGACCGATGTTCTGCGGCGGCCGGCCCAGCTTCGCGAACTGAAAATGCACGTTCGTCAAACCCGCCTGGTTAAACTCTTCGGTCAACGTCGCCGTCCGGCTCCGGTACTGATCGGCCAATACGACTTCGACACGGCTCACCGTGGAAACGGCCGTTCCCTCGGCGACGACAGCCGGCGCCCCCGTCGTACCGAGGCCGACGGCCATTGCGAATGCACACACCAATCGATGAAACGTCATGCTCTATTTCGCGTCGAAGGTAAATCCGACGGACGCGCTCCCGTTGTCGGCCACTGTGATGTCCTGCTCTTTCTCGCCGAGCACCGGATGCCAGGCCTTGATGCGATAGGTGCCGGCCGGAAGATCCTTGATCGCGAACGTGCCCTCGGTTCCGGTGACGGCATAGTAGGGATTATCCACGGCAAGCCCGTGCCCCTGCATGAATGGGTGCATCCCGCACTGCATCGTGACGCCGCGCCGGTTTCCGGTGAACCGGACAATGTCGCTTGTCCCGGCTTTCGTCAGGGCCGGCCGGTGAAACATGATGAAAATGTGCTCCCGGTCCCGTTCATAAAATTGCAGATCGTGCGCGACTGAATCCAGATTGACCACACTGAGCGGATGTTCATTTCTCATGACCGAGACGAACGGCACAAATTGGCAGATATTCGCTTCGAGTTTGGTCTCTTGAAACTCGAACGGCTTGCCCTTCGCCACGCCTTCGACCGTCACCACCACATCCTTCAACCCCTGTTGTTCGCTGACCGATACCTCGCGCAACAGCCGGTACCCGGACCCGTCCGACAGCGCCCCGCAATACACCCGGTCGTAGTACCGGCGCAGCTCGAACCGCAGCGGGTCCGGAACGTCACCGGCAAATCGCACCGTCCCGGTCACCGTGCCCCCGCTGGACACCGTCGTTTCTTCGTACGCTTCGGCCTGAGCCGCTCCCATCAGTCCGGCTGTCAGCAGCACCCCCGTCACCATCCTCACCACTACTCGACGCGCAGATCCAGACATAGTTTCCACCCTATAAAATATTCATGGGGGAGCAGAAATGCTCCCCCATGGCCTGAGTGATATTGGACCGGCTGGCACACTGTGCCGGCGGCGCCCCCGCGTTTCGCGCGGGGACGCCGCCGGATGGATACTTACCGTCCGTTCATCGACGTCCTGAACGCAGGTCCGCCGTCGTTCCCCTGCTCAGCCGCGTGACCGGCTGAAGCCTGTGAATTCAACGACAGAATCGTCCGGTCGCCGAGCGGAAGGACCTTGAAGAGTCCCCACTGTCCGGCATTCGCAAAGCCCGGACGCTGGTTCTTCCACATATAGTCGCCGACGATCCTGTTCGGACCGCCCGCACCGCCCGTGAGATAGGCGTTGATGACTTCAGATCCGCCGAACTCCATGGTGCTGACCTGGTCGGCACCCTGCATGTACGGCTCGTGCGGCCATTCGTGGCCGTCGACGGTGAACAACTGCACCTGCTCGCTGAACGCGCCGAGCACGTGCACCGCCACGGGATCGCCCACATGGGCCTGGAGCAACGGAGTCACCGGCAGCTCGCCGGCTTTGGTGCAATAGAAGACCTCAAACACCGTGCAGCCCTTTTCCATCCGCCAGTTCGTCGGTTCCGAGCGGTAGTTCACCGCTGAAATACCCGCGACCTGCTGAATGTAGGGCATGAAGCTCACGCCCACGATGTTGTCTTCGTCCTGGAACATCAGCGAGAAGTCGCGGTAGTTCTTCCGATTGTCGTTCCCGGGGATCGTCCGGTCGACGAGCACGTCGGCCTGCCAGCTGCTCTTCATCGTGATGTCCTGACCGGTCACCGGGTCACGGTAGCGCGATCCCTTCGGACCGATGATGATCGAACCGAACAGGCCGTTCCGCGGATTCTCCACGACGTTGCCGAAGTCCTGGATCAACGCGGCCAGTTCGCCGTATTCCGGATGCGCGAAATACGTGTAGGTCTTGCTCTGGCCCGGGGCGATCGTCTGATCGCCCTGGTTCTTGCCGATGTTCCCGCCGAATGAATCCTTCGGATCGAAGGCCATCATATCGACGTGGAATCCGGCCCGTTCCTTGGCCATCTCGTTCTTCAGGTTGATCTTGACGCAATCACCGACGTTCACGTGCAAAGTCAGCGGGCTCGCTTTCAACTCGCCCGACTTCACCTTTGCACGATCCTCATCGAGGACGTACATCTTCCCCTGCTTGTTTTCGAAGATCATCTTCCGCTCGAGATCGACTTCCATCGTCTCCGGCGCCGCATCGTGGAACCGGATGGCGTGATCGATCGCCGACACGTCGAAGGACTTCACCGGCGCATCCGCCGGACAGACCGACGATGCGGACTTCTGAATCTCCTCGCGGTTCGGCAAGGGCTTCAGATCGGCTTGCGCCTCGTCGAAGACCCGGAAAAGTCCCCAGCTGCCTTCGGCGAAGTGCGACGCGCGACCGCTATAGTAGAGATAGTCGCCCGCCTGCTTCTGCGGTCCGCCCGCGGCCGGAATGGCCGGATCGTACCGTTCGCCGATAACCAGGTGCACCGTGCTCCGCGGCATCGCCGTGGTGCCGTAGCGCTCCATCGGGAACCAGTGACCGGTCACGTGCCACGTATGCACTTCGTTCGCGGATCCCACGAGCGCCCGCACCAGGATCGGATCGCCGAGATACGCCCGCAACAGCGGCGTCCCCGGATCACCGTGGATCCCGGACAGGAACAGCTTCGAAGGATCGGGATCGTTGGCCAATCGCACACTGAACGGCTCGACACGCATGCTGTATCCGCTGCCTGTCGTGGCTTCGCCGCCGTTCAGGAACGTCATGGCGGACTTGTTGATGCGCTCCGGGAATTGATGGGACGGCGGACCGTCCACCGTCGTCGCGCCCATGCGCGCCTGCGGGTTGTCCGTCGTAATCAACTCCGCGGACCGCGCGTTGCTGTCCATGATGTGCATCATGACTTCGCGGAAACTGCCACGGATATGGGCCGAAACCGGCTCCAGGGTATGAATATCCGCGATCGGACCGCTGCGCAACTCCTTCCCCGTCACCGGGTCATGATACGTCGACCGCGGCGGCTCGGCGATGAACGCCGAGAACAGCCCGTGTCCCCAGGTATCGGTCCCGAACACGTGATCGTGCCAGTAGACCGTCCCGAGATCCGAATCCACATACCAGCGTTCACGGATGAACTCGACGCTCGCGATGTCATTCTTCTTGTGCGCGTATTTCAACGGACGATCGAAGGTGATCGTATTGCCCTTGATGTCCTTGATCCGCGCCACTTCGAAATACTTCGGATCGTCCATACCCACGCCGAGTTCCGTATTGACGTGGAACTTGGACGCATTCTTCACGGTGATACTGTGCGCTCCGGTTTTCGTATCCGCCGTGATCGTGGTGTTGCCGGGCAAGGGCATCCCCTTGTCCGGTTGCGGGTCTTCCAGCATCGTGAAGGCCCGCAAGGACATGTCGTACGAGAATCCGATGGTCGGACCGTCGGACGCGCTCGTGTCGAACTGGAAGAAGTGCGGATGGAGATTGATCTTGTTCGCCCATCCGGTCCGCGCATCATCCGGGATTTCATTCTTGAAAATCACGTCCACGCAATCATGGACGTTCCCGCGAATCACCAAGGGCACCTGTTTCTTGGGATTCTTTCGGACTTCCTCTTCTTCCTCATGCAATACGTAAATCATGCCGATCGGATCCACCACGGCGGACGCCTTGGGCGTCGCCGGCTTGAGGGTAATCGGCAATGTGATCGAATGGATCGTAAAGTACTTACGCGGAGCATGCTCCGGACAGAGACTCCAGGGTCCCTGCGCTCCCGGCGCGGGCGGCTCTGTGCCTCTCGTGCCGTCCTCCCGGACACGGAACGGCTCCAACCAGGGCGCACCGCCGTGATTCGGGGCGAACGGAGGCCGCTTCCCGAGATGCGGACGCAACCAGGGGAACGCCAGCTTGCCCGTCTGCGGATCGAAGGTGATCGCCGGACGCTGCAACGGAGTCGGCGACACATAATCGGCCCACTTGTGGGGAGTCTCCGGCTCGTTCAACGCCTTCGTCCCATCCCACTTCCAGTTCACCACCGTCGCATCATGCGCCTGCGCCTGTTTGACTTGATCCTCGGTCTTGCCGGGCAAGCCCTGCGGCGGCAACATGTACTCAACCCAATCCTTGATCGACACCTTCACGGGATTGGCCTTCCAATCCGTCTTGTCCTTGGTGATCTCGTACTTCTTTCCGCCGTACCAGTCGACGGTCGTCCCGACCAGCTTGTCGGAGCTGACCGCCTGCTTGATCTTGCCCGTGCGATCCGGCAATTCCACCAGCGGCTTCATCACGTCATTCTGGAATCCGGGCGCCTGCAACGTGTTGTACACACGCCAGAATCCCCACATGCCCGTCACATAGTGCTGGGGAATGTGGCAATGGAACACGAACTCGCCGGCCAAGGCCTGCAAGCCGCCTGATCCGCCTTCGATGACTTGATCGTAGATCTCGGACGGGCCGATCGACTGCACATCCAGCCGGTCGGAGGTGTCGCTGATCGCGGGAAATTTCACCGGACCGTTCTTGGACAACGTCGGATCGAGCTTGCTGGTGCCGGGCTGTCTGGCCCAGCGGATCGAACCGCCGTGCAGGTGGTGCGAGTGCACGATCTCGGAGCCGCCGACCATGCGGAACTTCGCCGGATCGCCCAAATAGGAACGGGGAATCGTCGTCGCCGGATCGCCGAACGTATACGAACCGTAGCCCTGCGATTCATCGGCAAACCCGATCAAATGCTCCTGCATTTCCAGGCGCTCGCCGTGCGGCTCGCTGCGATAGTTCAACAACCGCGCCGCCGGACGATAGGTGTCCGTGTGGGCGTCGCGCTGCGGCAGCATGTCGCCCTTCCGGTCCAACAGACGGAAGGTCTCGTCACCGGCCTCGTGATAGAAGATCACGAATTCACGGAAATCAGAGCCGTTCGCCACATCGATCATGGCTTCCCAGCCGCTCTTCATGTCCTCTCCCGTAAACGGGCTCAGGAAGCGGGAGCCGCGCGGCTCGACCACGAGCGATCCCAACATGCCCAGCGAGTACTGATCCCGGCTCGCATGGCTGTGAAACGCACGGCCGCCTTCCTGCAAATCGATCGGGATGTACCACTCGAACTCGCCGGTCTTGCCGGCCGGGACCGAGGCGTCAGGATTCGTCGCATTCGCCGGCTTGCCCGTGCTCGCCACGAGCATCTGAGAGCCGTTGATGATCATGTTCGTGGGCTCATCGGCAATCTGATTGCGCAGCGTAATCCGCAAACAATCGCCCTGGTTCGCCCGGATCACGAGGGGCTGAATGAGGTCGCCCTGCAGCCCGTTCGAAATGGCGCCGCCGGCGAACGTCGGATCATTGCTGTCCCGCGCCGCCTTGTTTTTGGCTTCTTCTTCGCGCACCCCGGCCACATCGGAAGTCAGCGCGTACATATAGCCCGGATAGAAGTCGCCGAACCGGTTCACGGTGATCTCGATATTCATCGCCGTGATGTCATAGGCGCGCACCGGCGCGTTCGCCGGGCAGCGGGCCCCCTGCGTCACTTTCACTTTGTCTTGATCGTCCGCCACGAGCAGCACGCCCTGCTGCATGGCATGGGCGCTCGCGCCCTTGAACAGCCCCGTGGACTTCACTTCGCGCTCGACCTGTTCAATGACCTTGGACATCCGGTCCTGCAAGACCGGACCGGCCTGCGCATGCACCGGTGTCGCCAGATCAGCAGACTGATCGACGGCCACATGCCCGTCATGGGACAGGCCTGCATGCGCAGGACCTGTCCCGGCCAACCCGAGACAGGTCGTCAGTCCCAATACTCCCGCTTGCACCCACTTTCTTGATACCCCCATACGTCCAGCCTCCTCCATAAAACAAAACCGTCCAGGGACCACTTGCACACTGACTCGCAACACCCGGCTGTATCGAATTCGAAGTCTGGTGAAGGCCAATCTTCATCGGGGGGATCGTCAGGAGGCCGGTCCTTTCTCTCCCACTCCTTCACCAGACAGTCTTAATTGCGCACCGCAACCTGACTGCGCGTGCTTCGCCGCCAGCGCATAGAGCAAATTGTGTTCCTCCGGTGCACTTCTGAACCGTTGTGGGATTTTGCTGGAAGACTGAGACGAGAGGTTGGCGGCGGAGAATGCAATTGGGGCGCCATCGCCCCATCACTATCGAACGTACATGATTAAATGATTATTTTTTCAGCAAACACTCAATGACCATAAATAAAGGCACAGTGGGGCGCTGGCGCCCCATAAAATGGAATCAATGGGACATGACTCATACGTTCATGCCGACTTCGCTTCGATAATCTTGCGCAAGCGGCAGGCGCGCATTATAGTGGCGCCCTCGCTCTACGAGCACATCACCGGCATGCTGAATGGCGATCACATAGAACGCACGAACCCATCACGGGCCGTACGGCATCTCACCGCGGCAGTCCTTGGCGCGCTGCTTGCGCTCGGGCCTGCGCCGCCACCCTCGCTTGCAGCGACGGCAGACACATACAGCCGCGTTGATGCCATTACCGCACGAGCCGAAAGTGGCGCCATGATGTCCGTGCCGGAGGGATTCTTTTTGATGGGGACCACGCGCACCGGCCATGAGTCGTTCAGCCTGACGCTGCAATACGACGATACCGAGCAACCCCAGCGGCGCATCTGGCTCGACCGTTACGACATCGACCGGGACGAAGTGAGTCTCAGTGAATTCCTCCGGTGGCTGGCACAACGGCGCCAGCCGGTTCCCGCCGAGATCCACAAGCTCATCGAGCACGTCATGACCGTCCACGCCTTGACGCCGGATACGCTGTCGCGCTGGCCCGCACTTTACGTGACGTGGACCGAAGCATCGGACTTCTGCCGCGCGCAAGGGAAGCGGCTCCCGACCGAAGCCGAGTGGGAAAAAGCCGCGCGCGGCGAAGAAGCGCGCCTGTTTCCGTGGGGGCAACAACCTCCCACTCCGGCGCTCGCCATGTTCGGCCAATACCATGTCCATGAAATACCGATCGTCGCGTCCGTCAGAAGCGGCGAAGAGGGACGCAGTCCCTATGGCCTGCGCCATATGGCGGGCAACGCCGCCGAATGGGTCGCCGACTGGTTCGGAATCGATTATTACATGACGATGCCGGACCGTAATCCGCCCGGGCTGCCGACCGGCCGTTATAAAGTCGTGCGCGGCGGGTCCTGGAAAAGCATGCCTGCGCTGCTGCGTACGGCTACCCGCAGCGGCGCGCCGCCGGAACAACGCGCGGCCACCATCGGTTTTCGCTGCGCGCGCAGCGCCGACGCTCCACCCACCCCCACACCATGAGGATTGCGATGCGTTGGATGATCGTGCTGTTGACAGGATGGCTCGCCGTGGGCGCGCCGGCGGCCCATACCTACGCAGCGGCGGCCGGACAAGACACCACCGCGTGGAAGAGCTACACCAACGCCCGCTTCGGTTTCTCCGTTCGGTACCCGGAGGGATGGACACTCGGTCAACCGCTGCCGGACGGAGTCGGCGTCACACTGCACCCGCCGGTCGAACACAGCCTGGTGGCGCTCTCCGGCCACATGAACCTGATACAGGGATCCAGCCAGGACCAGCGGCAGACGCTGGAGGAATTTACGACCGCGCATCGACGCATCATCACGGAGCTGTACGGGAAAAAGAATGTTCCGCTGACCTGGCAGAAAGAGCAGGACATGACGCTGGCCGGCTTTCCCGCCCGTCGCCTCGCTTTTACCTATCAGGACGAACGCCGGACCGCGATGCTGGAGGTCCACATTTTTACGCTGGGGCGCAATGAAGGGCGCGGCGTGCGGATCAAGGTGCCGGCGAGCGAGCAGGGGACGGTGCTCCCGCTGATCACGACAATGCTGGAGACCTATCAGCCGGGACGCGATCAAAATGCCGTGAGCCCGATTGTGCAGAAACCGGAATCACCACAGACCACACCACGATGAGCCGCAGGCGCGATCAGGCGCCGTGCTCCCGGACCTCTTTGAGATGTTTCATCGCGGCACGCGCAGCGGCGCGCGCTTTGACGGCGGGATTCAAACTGGCGCCGGGATCGACTGTATCCCCCATCTCGGCCACGCGCTTGCAGTAGGCCATCGCCTCTTTCAACAGCGGCGCGGCCTCCTGTCCATGCTCGTCCGACGCGGGAAGGAGCTTCAGAATAGCTTCCGCATGGCCCGCCACTTCACTGCAGTGATGCAGAATGGCCTTTCCATCCCCCATGCCCCCGTGCATCACCATGTCTTCCGCATCCCGCATCATGGCCTTGCCATGCTCCTGAATATCCGCAAGCGCCCCGCCCAGCGCAAGGGAAACCGGGAACACCAATCCCAGTACGATGCCGTACCCCGCCTGCTTGATTCCCATCAAAACACCCGGCCTTTCTTCAATGGCGGTCGATCCGCCGGCGTGAGCCGGCGGTAGACCTCGTGAAACTGTTCCGTCGAAAGCTCAGCATTCTCCAACTCCTTGAGCGCCTCCTCGCCGACCGAATATTCCACGGTATCATCGAATCCGGACGAGGCAATCGTCACATAATGGTCCGGAAACAGCCGCTCCGGCAAGAGAATGGCGATCCCGCCGTTGTATTTCCTGGCCATCCGTATCGCCGCCTGCGCCCGCTCGACCGTCACTTTCGGCCCCAGCCCGATATTCGTCGGCGGCCGCCCCGCCTTCATGAATTGGACGTGCACATTCGAAAGCCCGGCGGCGGCAAACTCCTGCTTGATCTCATTCAGATGAGAGCGATGCTCATTCGCCAGCACCACTTCCACCCGTCCCGCCGGCGCAGCCTCTTCCGCCGCAGGAAGCGCACCGGCCGACAGAATTCCCGACAGCACCGCCCAACACAGGGCATGGATGATCCGCATCGTCCCTCCGCTCACTTGGCCTCAAACTGCACATCGAGCTGAATCGAACCGTTCGGTTCGACCACCAGATCCCGCTCCTGTTCCCCCAGCGCCGGATGCCAGGCCTTCATCCGGTATGTGCCGGGAGGCAGCTCTCCGATGGTAAACGCCCCGTCCAGATCGGTCACGGCATAGTACGGATTCTCGACCGCGTAACCCCAGTTCTGCATGTAGGGATGCACGCCGCACTGCATAGTGAACACCTTCCGCCCTTTGACCAGATTCACGGTCTCGGTCGTCCCGGTCGTTTTCAGTGACGGCCGGTGGAGCACAATATCCACCCCGGACTGATCGTACGTGTAACCTTGTATATCATGCGACACCGGATCGCGGTTGACGACCGTCAGTTGCCGTTTGTCGCTGACTACCGTCACATACGGCAGAAACTGGCAGACATTGGCCTCCACCTGCGCATCGGCCGACACAAACGGTTTGCCTTTCTGCACCCCTTCGATCACGATCACGACATCCTTGAGCCCGCCGTTCGCGCCGACGTTGACCTCCTTGAATTGCCGGTAGCCGTCCCCGCTGGACAACGCACCGCAGAACACGCGGTCCGGATACCGGCGAAGCTCGAATTGCTTGGGCTCGGGGACCGCTCCTTTCAGAGTAATCTGCCCCCGCACCACCGCCCCGTCCGTCACCGCTCCGGTTTCGTACGCAGACGCCGCTCCGTTCCCGGCCAGTGCCACAGTCCCCGTGACCAGCACCGTGAGAGATGTCCACATCATCGTCGACCATTTCACGCTAAGCTCCTCCCCTTGACGCTAATGTTGTAGATTGGCCGGCGGATTCGCCCGGTCCAGCCGCTGCGGCAATTCGAACAGCAACGGCGACTGCTCCGTAAACACCAGATGCCGGTACTCTTCAGACCACGCGCCTTCTTTACTGACCGTCTTCACCGGAAACCGCTCGGCTTTCGTAATCCATCGATAGTAATGTTTGAGCTCGCCGCGTTGTCTCACCACCACATCGAAGAGTTCGGTCGGATAGCCGTTCAGCATCTGCTCGCCGACCAGTTCCCGCGACTGTTCTCCATCCATCCGCTCGGTCATTTCCAGCCGGTAATCGTCGACGACGGGCAGTTCCGCGTATTGCCGCCGCTTCGACAGGATCAGCCAGGCGACCTGACGATCCGTCCGCACGATGATGACATCGGCGCCCCACTGCGGCTGTGAAAATTCCAGCCGCCATCGGTCCGTTTTCGCATTGACATGCACGGTCACTACCGCCGTCCCCTGCTTGACCATCCGTTCAGCGGAAAAATCCATCGCCTGCACCGGCGCACCGGTCAGCAGCATCGCCGCCAGAACCGCCAGCTGTCGAATGCGCCCGTGCATTCTTTTCCTCATGTCCGTCCCGAAAGAAACGGGGGAACCCGGTGTATCGTCCGCCGGATTCCCCCGTTCACCAACTGGCCTCCGAATGATCCTAGTTGGTCTTCATCGACACCGGCACAGACTGGACAGGAGCCGGCTCCTCAGCCTGTTGCGTCGCCGGCGCCTGTCCGCTCAGGGGCAGAATCGCCCGGCTGTCGCGGTCCAGCACCTTCAACATGCCCCAGTGGCCGGCATCGAGATAGCCCGGTCGCTGGTTCAGCCACAGGTAGTCGCCGGGAATCCCGTTGGGGCCTCCGGCTCCGCCGTGCAACCACGCGTTGATGACCTCGGCACCACCGAACTCCATGGTGCTGACAAGATCGGCGCCGCTCATGTAGGGCTCATGCTTCCATTCATGGCCCGACACGCCGAAGAGTTGCACCTGTTCGCTGAAGGCGCCCAGAACGTGAATGACGACCGGATCGCCGACATGCGCCGCAATCGTCGGCGTCACCGGCTGATCGCCCGTCTTCACGCAGGCCAGCACTTCACTGTAGGCACAACCTTTCTCAGTCCGGTAATCGGTCGGCTCGGACCGGTAGTTCACCGCCGTCACGCCGGCCACCTTCTGGATGTACGGCATGAAGCTGGTGCCGATGATGTTGTCTTCATCCTGGAAGAGCAACGCGAACGACCGGAAGTTCTGCCGGGTTTCATTGCCCGGCACCGACCGATCCACGATCACGTCCGCGCGCCAGGAACTCTTCTGGGCCAGATCCTCGCCGGTCACCGGATCGCGGTACTGCGATCCTTTCGGGCCGATGACAACGGCGCCGAAGAGACCGTTCCGTGGATTCTCCACCACGTTCCCCCAATCCTGAATCAGCGCGGCATTCTCGCCGAATTCCGGATGGGCATAGTACGTGTACGTCCGGCTCTGCCCCGGCGCCACCGTCTGGTCGCCCGAATTGTTGCCGGCGTTGATGCCCATGGACTCCTTGGGATCGTACGCCAGGTTGTCGACGTGGAATCCGGCCCGCTCCTTGGCCATCTCGTTCTTGAGATTGACCTTGATGCAGTCGCCCACGCTGACATGCAGGGTCAACGGACTCGGTTCGAGACTGCCCGAGGCGACCTTCGTCTTCTCGCCTTCGAGCACATACATCTTGCCGCTTTCGTTGCCCAGCACCATCTTACGCTCCAGGTCCACCTCCATCACACCGGGCGTTCCCTTGTTGTAGCGGATCGCCTTGTCGATGGCGGCCACGTTGAACGTCTTCACCGGCGCATCAGCCGGACAGACGGACTTGGCCGGCTGCGGAATCTCCTCGCGGCCCGGCAGGGGCTGTAAGGTGGCCTCGCTCTTGTCGAGGACCCGGAAGAGTCCCCAGCTGCCTTCGGCGAAGTGCGACGCGCGACCGCTGTAGTACAGGTAGTCGCCCGCCATCTGCTGCGGTCCGCCGGCGGCCGGAATGGCCGCGTCATACCGCTCGCCGATCACCACGTGCAGCGTGCTCCGGGGGATGGAGTTCTTGCTGTAGCGCTCCATCGGGAACCAGTGCCCGCTGATGTGCCAGGAATGCACTTCATTCGCCGAGCCTTCGATCAACCGGACGACCACCGGATCGCCGAGATACGCTCTGAGCATCGGCGTTTCAGGATCCCCATGGATCCGGCTGCTGAACAGCTGCGACGGATCGGGATTATTCGCCAACCGGACCGAGAAGGGCTCCACACGCATGTTGTAACCGCTTCCGGTCGTCGCCTCGCCGCCGTTCAGGAACTTCATCGGCGACAGATTGAGCTTGTCCGGATAGACCGCGGACGGGGTGCCGTCCACGGAGATCGCCCCGACTTTCACCTGAGGATTGTCGGCCGTGATCAACTCCGACGTCCGCGGGTTGGAATCCATGACCTGCGTCACGATCTCCCGGAACGACCCGCGGATATGCGCGGACACCGGCTCGGTGGTGTGAATGTCGGCCACCGGCCCGCTGCGCAACTCTTTACCGGTCACCGGATCATGATACGTGGACCGCGGCGGTTCGGCGATGAACGTGGAGTAGAATCCATGTCCCCATCCGTCCAGACCGAACACATGATCGTGCCAGAACGTGGTGCCGAAATCGGCGTCCACATACCAGCGCTCGCGGATCCATTCGACGGAGGCGATTTCACCCTTCTTGTGGTCGTGCTTCAACGGCCGCTCGAAGGTGATCGTGTTCCCGTCGATCTTGCTGATCCGGGCGGATTCGAATCCGCCCACGTCGTCCATGCCCACGCCCAACTCGGTCTTGACGTGATACTTGGACGCATCCTTCACCTTGATGCTGGTCGAACCCTTGACGGCATCCGCTTCCAGCGTGGTGTTCATCGGCACGGGCATTCCCTTGCCGGCGTGCTCTTCCTTCAGGATGGTGAAAGGACGCAGCGACATCTCGTAGGAAAATCCGATGATCGGACCGTCCGAGGCCTGCGTGTCGAACTGGAACATGTGCGGATGCAGGTTCGTCTTGCTGGAGAACCCTTGCCGCTCGTCGTCCTTGAGCTCGCTCTTGTAGACGACGTCGATGCAATCCTGCACGTTGCCGCGAATCACCAGCGGGAACTGCTTCGCCGGATTCTTGCGGACTTCCTGCTCTTCCTCATGCAAGACATAGAGCAATCCGTTGGGATCGACGATGGCCGGCGTCTTGGCCGTCGCCTTCTTCAACGTGATCGGCAACGTGATCGCATGGATGTTGAACGACTTCAGCGGCGCGCCTTCAGGGCACAGGCTCCAGGGCCCGTTTTCGCCCGGCTTTGCCGGCTCCGTCGAGTTGCTGCCGTCGTCGCGCCGGTGGATCGGCTCCAGCCAGGGCGCGCCGCTGTGGCTCGGCGAGAACGGCACGCGCCGGCCGAGATGCGGCCTCAGCCAGGGCCAGGACAACTTCCCGCTCTTCGGATCGAAGAGGATCTCCTGCCGCTTGCCCGGCGTCGTCGACTTGTAGTTCACCCATTCGTACGAGGTCTCCAGCTCGCTGAGCGCTTTATTGCCGTCCCACGCCCAGTCGTTTACCGTCGAATCGTACGCCAACGTCTGCTCTTTCTCCGTCTTCTTGTGGCCCGGCTGCCCTTGCGGCGGCAGCTGCATTTCGACCCAGTCCTTGATGGAGACTTTGGCTGGATTCGCTTTCCAATCGGTCTTGTCTTTGGTGATCTCGAACTTCTTGCCGCCGTACCAGTCGACCATCGTGCCGACGAGCTTGTCGCTCGGCGTTCCGGTCTTCATGCGGCCGGCCCGATCCGGCAATTCCACGAGCGGCTTCATGACGTCGGTCTGCGATCCCGGCGCCTGCAGCGTGTTGTACACGCGCCAGAAGCCCCACATACCGGTCACATAGTGCTGCGGAATATGGCAATGGAATACGAACTCGCCGGCCAAGGCCTGCAAGCCGCCCGAGCCACCTTCGATCACCTGATCATAGATCTCTGTCGGGCCGATGGACTGCACGTCCAACCGGTCGGACGTGTCGCTGATGAGCGGAAACTTCACCGGTCCGTTGCTGGAGGCCGCAAAGTCGAGCATGCTGTTGCCCGGCTGGCGCGCCCAACGGATGGACCCGCCGTGCAGGTGATGCGAGTGTACGATTTCCGAACCGCCCGCCATCCGGAATTTGGCCGGATCGCCGAGATAGGATCGGGGAATGGTCGTGGCCGGGTCGCCGAACGTGTAGGACCCGTAGGCCATGGACTCATCGCCGTAGAAGCCCATATGGGCCTGCAACTCGATGCGCGTGCCGTGCGGCTCACTGCGATAGTTCAGCAGCCGCGCGCCCGGACGATAGGAGTCGGTGTGCGGATCGCGTTGCGGCAGCATTTCGCCCTTCTTGTTGAGCAGGCGGAACGCTTCGTCTCCGGCTTCATGATAGAAAATCGCGAACTCGCGGAAGTCCGCGCCGTTCGGATCCTCGATCATCGCTTCCCATCCGCTCGCCATCGGCTTGCCGTCGAACGGACTCAGATAGCGCGAGCCGCGGGGCTCCACGACCAGCATCCCGATCAAGCCCTGATTGAACTGATCGCGCGACGCATGGGAGCGGAAAAAATGCGCGCCTTCCTGGGTGTCCGGCTTGATATACCACTCGAAACTCTGCTGCCCTCCGGCGGGAACCGTGGCATCGGGATTCGACGGCGTAGCCGGTTTCCCCGTCGCCGACACGACCATGGAGGAGCCGTTGATCACCAGATTGGTCGCCTCGTCGGCGATGCCGTTGTGCAGCGTCAGCTTGAGACAGTCGCCCTGGTTGGCCCGGATCACGAGCGGCTGGATGGCATCGCCCTGCAACCCGTTCGACACGGCGCCGGGATCGTTCTCCTTATCCCGCGCCGCCTTGTTCGCGGCTTCCTCGCCGCGCACCTTCTCGACGTTTTCGTTCAGCACATACATGTAGCCGGGGAAATAGTCGAGAAACCGGCTCAAGGTGATTTCGACGTTGATCGCCGAAACGTGATATTCCTTCGCCGGTGCGTTCGCCGGACAGCGCTGCCCGTTGTTCACGGCGACTTTCGCCGGATCTTCCGCCACGAGCAGCACGCCCTGCTGCAGCATGTGACTGTTGGCGCCGGTGCTGTACGCGCCTTTCTGCCCGACATACTCCTGCTGCCGCTTTACTTCCTCCATCATGCGGTCGTGCAGGACCGACCCGCCCTCGCGATAAATGACCTTCTCAGCCGACGTTTCCCCTTCACTGCCCTGATGACTGTGCCGATCCAGCGCCAGTCCCAGCGGGGCCGTCAACAGACTGCTCACAAGCAGCGCTGCCGGCAGACCGGCTGCTGCGCGCTGCGCGCGGCGCCTGTGCGAACCCGGTACCTTTCTCATAACCATGGCCTCCTTTTTCATCGCCGCCCTTCTACCGCACGGCGAGTTGAACTGGACAGATCCCCACCACCGACACAATTTCGATCGCCGCACCTCCTCTCCCATACCGCTCGCCGGTTAAAGCTGGTGATGTGCATCCTTCTTAGATGCGGGTTATTTGGAGGCCGGTCCAAGCAACCTGCGCCATCACCAGCGAACCCACCCTTGCGCAATATCGATGCCTCGTGCACGCCGGCGCATAAACACCTTGCGTACAGCAGTGTTTTCGCGCGAACCTCCCGCGCATCGCATGCACGGCTCATCGCGCCGCGATGGGACGAGTCCGTCCCATCTGCGGAGGCCTGACAGACCGCAGAAAAATGAAATCAATCACTTAGCGCTGTCCAGTCGATTAAGCAGAGACACTGAGTGAAGTGTGGCAGAGAGAAACACACACAGAGTTTGCGGATGCAGGGTGAAGAGGGAACGACCGTGGATTACCGTGCGCGCAATTCTTCCGGCAGGCAGTCGATCGCGATCTGCGGCCCGTCGGTCAGCACGGCCGCCCGCTCCACGACACGCTGGAGCTCTTGCAGATTGCCTGGCCAGGCATGCCGCCGCAATGCGGCCAGCGCCTCCGGCGAGAAGCCGAACGACTCCGGGGAATGCCGGGATTTCGCGCGCCAGACCGGTTCGAGTAACCGCTGCGCCAGAATTTCCAGGTCATCCATCCGCTCGCGTAACGGCGGCACGACGATGGGCACGACATTGAGAAACTGCAAAAGGTCCGTGCGGAACCCGCCCGCGCCGCAGACTTGCTGAAGATCCTGCGACGATGCGGCGACCACGCGCACATCGACGTGATAGTACGTGTCGCCGTTCGCCCGCCGCATCCGCCGCTCTTTCAACGCGCGCAACAACTTGGCTTGCAGCCGGAGGCTGAGCGCGCCCACTTCGTCCAGGAACAACGTGCCGGCGACCGCGGACTCCAGCGCGCTCACCCGCATGGCGCCGGCACCCGCCGAAGGCTGGACCCCGAACAGTTCCCACTCCAACAGCGATTCGCCGGACGACTGACAATCCACGGACAGGAACGGCCCGGAATGGCGCAGGCTGCGGGCATGAATCGCGCGGGCGATGCGCGCTTTGCCGGTACCGCGTTCGCCGGTCAGCAGGACGGCGGCCTCCGTTTCCGCAATCCGTTCGATCACGACCAGGACTGATTGAATCGCGGCACTGCACCCGGCCAGCACCGGTTCGGCGGCTCCCGATGTACCGCTCTGCACTACGCTAACCGGCGCAGCTGGCGGCACCTCGACGGCCCCGGCGGAGTCCTGCCCCAAAGCCCGCCGGATGACCTCGAACAGCTCTTTGCCGGTGAACGGTTTGGCCAGGTAATCGAACGCGCCGTGCCGCATCGACGCCACCGCCGTCTGCAACGACGCGTACGCCGTCAACAGCACGATCTTGATCGCCGGATCGATGCGCCGCGCCGCCTGCAGGAGCGCGATGCCGTCGAGCCCGGGCATGCGCAGATCCGTGAGCACCACCCGCGGACGTTCCCGCTCGATGACCGCCAGCGCCCGTTGCGGATCGGCCTCACCCAGGCACTGGTACCGGCGTTTCGACAACAGACGCCGGCAGTTCTCGATCGCATCCGGCTCATCGTCGACGATCAGGATTTTTTCAAGCGCGACAGGCGGCATCGATCACCTCGTTTAGTCAGAGTCATCCAACAGCCGTAAGACCTAGCAAATCGAATGCCGTTACAAACACGCAGAAAGACCGGAGCAGAGCACCGCTCATGGGACGGCAGCGCCCCATCGCAGACAAGAGCAGACAAGAATAACGTTGGCCTGATCAGCGGGAAGACATGCGTCTGAAGCGAACTCGAGCCGGAAGAGCTTCGAACCGGACGGTCAATCCGGCTCTCGAAGACCGTGCCGTTTCACCATGCGCTCGATCGTTTTGCGGTCCACACCGGCCTCCTGTGCCGCATTGCTCATGTGCCAGTCATGCCGCTTCAGCAGTTCCAGAAGAAAACTGCGCTCGAAGGAACGGACCACTTCCTGCTTGGCCTGTTTGTACGATGCTGCCTCATCAGCCGACGATTCCTCCGCGCGGGCCGCGCGAATCCGCTCGGGCAGATGCTCGACCCGGATCGTGGGGCCATCCGCCAGCGCCGCCACCCGTTCGATCACATTCTGGAGTTCCCGGACGTTGCCGGGCCACGGGTGGGCTTTCAAACAGGCCAACGCCGCAGGATCGAAGGACGGCTGAGCGTCCGATCCGGCGCTCCCCCGCCCGCGAAAGCGCATGAGGAATTCCTGGGCCAATACCTGCACATCGCAGTCTCGCTCCCGCAGCGGCGGCAGCAGAATGGGGATCACGTTCAGCCGGTAATACAGATCCTCCCGGAATTCGCCCTTGCGGCAGGCATCTTCCAGATCGCGATTGGAAGCGGCAATCACCCGGACATCGATATCCGCGTAGCGCGTCCCGCCCACACGGCGGACATGGCGCTCCTGCAACACGCGAAGCAGGCGCGACTGGAGGGTCTGACTCATGCCGCTGACTTCGTCCAGAAAGACCGTGCCGCGATGGGCCGTTTCAAACAGGCCGGCTTTCGCCGCATGCGCGCCGGTGAACGCCCCCTTCTCATGGCCGAACAACTCGGATTCGAGCAGCGTATCGGGCATGGCCACACAGTCAAGGGGGATGAACGGCTGGCGGGTTCGCTCACTTTCATCATGAATCGCGCGGGCCACCAATTCCTTCCCCGTCCCGCTTTCGCCGTAGATCAGAATGTTGGCGTCCGTCCGCGCGACCTTCCTGATGAGATCTTTGACCTCTTGAATCGCCCGGCTCCGGCCGAGGATACGCGAAATCGCACTGCTGCTGCCGCTGTCGGAAAACACGGCCGGTTCATCGGGACCGTCCCAGGAAAGGGCGGCGGCGGACGCCGGTCCGGCCGGCTCGAACGCCCGCTTGGCCACCGCCTCCAGATTCTGGCTGGTATAGGGTTTCAGCACATAGTCCAGAGCGCCATAACGCATGGAGGCCACCGCGGTCTGAACGGTGGCATAGGCGGTCATCAAGACCACGTTGATCTTGGGATCGACCCGCTTCGCCTCGACCAACAGGCCGATCCCGTCGAGACCCGGCATGCGCAGATCGGTGAGCACCAGCTCCGGACGTTCGTGCCGGATCCGCTCCACGGCGCGCAGCGGATCGTGTTCGGTGGCGCAGTCGTAACCCAACCGGCTCAGGATGCGCCGACAGTTGTCGAGTGCGTCGACCTCGTCGTCGACGATCAGTATCTTGCCTGCTCCCATCCGGCCTCCTGCTGCGATGATTCCATCGTCATCAACGCGGGCAACGCAACGGAAGCGACGGCTCCGTGCTGCCCGTTCTCGATTTCCAAACGACCCCGATGGTCGACCACGATCCCGTAGCTCAGAAACAACCCCAGCCCGGTGCCCTGCCCTTCATCCTTCGTCGTGAAGAACGGATCGAAGATGCGCCCCAGAATCTCCGGCGGAATCCCGGGTCCCGTATCGCTGATCCGCACCACGACCATTTCGCCCTGCGGGCTCCGGCTGCGTTCGGACTGCACGGTGACGACACCGGGCAGCGCACTCTTCTCGGCGGCATCGATGGCATTGTTGATCAAATTCGACATCACCGTTTCGATCCGGTCGCGGTCGCCCATGACCGGCGGCAGAACCGGCGCGAGCACCGGTTCGATGCGCACCCCTTTGGTCGCCGCCCGTTCCTTCGACGCCTCTATGCAGGATTGGAGCACGCAATTGACATCCATCGGTTTCAACACGGTTGCGGCACCCCGGGACAACGCCAGCATGCTCTTGGTCACCCGGGAAATGCGGTCGGCCTGAGTCCGGATCGCCAGCAGATCCCGTTGCTGTTCGTCCGACAGACGCACGTGCGCCGCCTCCAGTTCCATGCACTCGATCCGGTTGAGAATGATGCCCAGGGGATTGTTGATTTCGTGCGCGATCCCGCTGGCCACCTTCCCCAGCGTCGCCAGCCGTTCGGCGAATTGCAGCTTCTTCATGTGCTCGGTCACTTCGACGGTTTTTTCCTCGACGCGCCGGGCTAGATCGGCGTTCAACGATTCCAGTTCGGCCCGCGACGCCTTCAGCCGTTCCGCCATGCGATGCACGGCCGCCGCCAGTTCTTCGAACTCGTCTCCGGTCCGGATGTTCAACGGTTGATCGAACGTGCCCTGGCTGATCGCGTCCACGCCCGCGTGCAGAATCTGAATGGGCTGCGCGATCCGCGAGGCGACGTACCGCCCCATCGCCCATAACAATCCGAGCATCACCAGCCCGATCGCCGCCAGATTTCTCAGCTGATCGCGGATCGGGGCGTAGCTCTCGCTCGGCTGCTGCCGGACGAAGATGTGCCAGGCACTGTCCGGCAGCGGGAGCCCGGTCACCGGCGCGAAACCCACCACGGTATCAGCCGCGCCGTGCCCGTCATCCTCCGCAATGCCCCACCCGGGCTGCATCGAGACGATCATCGACATCAACCGGCCGGGAATACGGTGCGCCTGCCGGGGCAAAATCGGACAGACGAGGGGATGCCCCGCCGCGTCGAACAGCATCGCATGGCCAGTCTGCCCGATCCGAAGCTGATTGATCATCGCAAAGAGCGTGTCGAACCGGTACGAGGCCTTCACCGCCCCGATCACCGTGTGTTGCCGTTCATCCAGAATCGGCACGGCGATGTCGATGGTTTCTTCCGGTGTGCGGAACGAACCTTCCTGCGCCGGAATCAACCCGCTGACATACACTTGATCGACGCCGCCCGCGTGAATCGCCGCCCACCAGGGCTCATTGGCAAAGACAAAATGATCTGGTTCGGAACTGGCCGCGACGAGCGCCCCTTGCTTGTCGGCAATCAATAAGCCCACAACCTTGTCGCCGTCACGGACTTTGGTGCCCAAGAGAAAACGCGAGAGTTCCGCGTTCATCAGCTTCCTGGCGCCGTCGCCGCCCTGTTCCCACACCTGCACCCGTTCGGCGATCATCGCCTGCACGGCCGCCGGAGCCTGGGGATAGGACTGATTCGCCGCCTCCACCGGCTGACGCACGCGCAACGGGGCGGACCCCAGCAGCCTGACGCTCTGCACTTCGCCCTGCACCAGCATCGTGACGCGATCGGCCGCCTGGACCGCCACGGCCTGGAGATTGCCGCCGATCACATCGCGGAGCGAGCGCATGCCCGACACATAGGCCAGCACCAGCCCGATCAGCAGCGGGATACAGCCCACCAGCACAATGGCTAAAACAATACGTCCGCGAATGGTCCGGATTCTCATCGCAGGTATTGTAATCACCACGCAGGAGAAAACTCTAGCCCGGTGAAAGCGGATACGACAGTTCATACGGTGGCGGCCGCCGAATCCATCGTACTGAATGCGGGGAAATCCATCCCATTGACAAACTGGTCTTTGGAACGGGAACGCACGCACAAGGATCTCCCCCCCCCGACCATCAGCCTTCTAAGCTGAGGGTCGGAACCTCATGCACATAGGGATGGACCGCTAGGCTCGAAGAAAGTAGAATGGGCCTCATCCACGCGGCGCAGCCACTAGAGGAATGCTCTGTGCGGGAAATCACGAAGAGAATTAGCAATGACGCTAGATATGCAAAAGACGGCTAGATTGGATTAAAAAGAAATGCTCCATGTCGGATATATGCCTCGTGCCCTTGCAAAGATTTCGCTCAGCTGAAGTTCCATAAAAACACCCGAAACAGTATTCACAAAGATGAACCGGAATTGGGCTTTTAGACTCTGAGCAACCAGCACCTCGGCAGCCGTCAAACCAAAAAAATGGCCCCGAAAATCAGCCGCAACGTCTTTCTTGGTTGACTTGATCTCACACACAAGGATTTTGTCCAAATTCTCTTCAACCTCTGCCAACGAGTCTAAATCAATCGGCTCAGAGAGGCGAAGAACGTCAAAAGCCTTGCCATAAATAATCATGTCTTTTTTGGCAAAAGCGATCACGAGATTCTTCTTTTGCCTAGCTGTCGGGACTAAATACCCAAGACTTTTCCCAACTAAGAGTTTCGCCGCCTTCCCAGCAGTGGCACTCCCGGAATCCATGTTTGTCATCCCACCCTGCCTTTATCCTACCCTTTTGAGCTTCGATTCGAATCGCTTTGCAAATAAGGGAAGCGTTGTGCCTAAAGCTTCGCAAACCATCCGAACTTCAACCATATCAAGTCGCCGTTCACCAGTTTCGTACTTACTTACAAAGCTTTGCGGCAGGTCCAGTGCCTCCGACAGTTCGACTTGAGTCAAGCCTCTCTGAACTCTGAGCTCTCTGAGAAGATCCCTAAACACCACGTATTCTTCTGTGAAATTTGATTTCCCCACTTGCTAATAATGCATAGATTTTACTAATATCCCAATTCAGGATATGAAAACAAAATTCAAGCACGCCAGCATTTCCACCCCGACAGCAGAGCCCGTTTCAACATGCGTCGAAAGGCTGGCCCACTCACTAAAGATTCCTCGCAAACAAATAACGCAACAAAGATGGCGTTTCCCCAATGGCACAGGCTTCTACCACCCAAGATACCGCTGGTGCCTGTTAATGAAAGCCGTCGTCGAACATTTTTGCCCAATCTTCGTTCCAAGTGGCGTCGTACTCTACATCGGCGACACGGAAAATAAATTCGTTCATCTGGAGACGGAGCACTTGGCTGCGCTAGGAGTGACGTTGGATTCCGCCGCGAAAATTCCAGACGTGATCGTCCACCACAAAACAAAGAACTGGCTGCTGCTCATCGAAGCCGTGACCAGCGCAGGCCCGGTTGATGGCAAGCGCCGTAAAGAACTCAAGGAGCTCTTCGCTGAATCCAAAGCCGGCTTAGTTTTCGTAACCGCCTTTGAGACCCGCCGTGCCATGCAATCCTTCTTATCGCACATCGCCTGGGAATCCGAGGTTTGGATCGCTGAAGATCCTGACCATATGATCCACTTCAACGGCGAACGGTTCCTTGGTCCTTATCCAGATGCAATCCCACAACGCGACGCACAAAAGTAAGCTGACGCCATAGTTTCAGGTTGCGACGCGTGGCGGCTGCGATCTCATCTCCCCTTGATGAAACGTCATTCGAAAACGATAGTTGACCCAATTTATTGAAACCAATCACGCATGACAATGCGTAGGGAGGAGTCGAACCATCGCCAGATCTACTCGTCGTGGGCTTTTTTGAGCCGGCGGTCCAGTGCGAAGCGGGTCATCCCGAGGTGCTTGGCCGCCAGCGTCTTGTTGTAGTCGGCCAGCCGCAAGACTTCGTCCACGATCGCTCCCTCCACATCGGCAAGCGATTGCTGTCCCAGCTTCATTTCGACCCGAACGACCGGCTCCGGTCCCGGCGCCGTCGTGACCGCCATCTGTTTGCCCGTCTCACGCAGTTCCGCCGGCAGACAACTCTGGGTCAGCGTCCGTCCCTGGCAGAAAATCATGGCGCGCTCGAGAATATTCTGCAGCTCGCGGATGTTGCCGGGATAGTGATACCGCTCCAGCAGCGTGCGGGCCTCCGGATCCATCTCGGGCACGGACTTGCCGAACTCCTGGGCGAACCGGACCAGCGCGCGCTGGCAAAGCGGCACGATGTCCTCCACCCGGCTCCTCAACGGCGGCAGCTCGAACGCCACCACGTTCAGCCGGAAATACAGATCCTCGCGGAAGGCCCCCCGCGCAACTTCTTTCTTCAGATCGCGATTCGTCGCCGTGATCAGCCGGAAATCCACGCCGATGTCGTCGGTTCCTCCCAGACGCCGGAATGAACGCTCCTGGATGACCCGCAACAATTTGGCCTGCATCGAAAGGTCCAGATCCCCGATTTCGTCCAGAAACAGCGTCCCGCCCTCGGCCTTTTCGAGCAGCCCGAGCTTGCGCTGATTGGCTCCGGTAAAGGCGCCCCGCTCGAACCCGAACAATTCGCTCTCGAACAGTTCCCGGGGGATCGCCGTGCAGTTGACCCCGATGAACGGTTCCGGCGCGCGGGCGCCGTTGTGATGAATCACCCGCGCGAGAAATTCTTTCCCCGTTCCGGTCTCGCCCAGCAGCATCACCGACGACTTGGGGTTCTCGGCCACTTCACGGACCTGCTCCAACAGCTGCTTCATCGCGTGGCTCTGCGCGACCAGACGGCTCAATTGATATTCACTGTCCCGATGCTCACGCTCGTCGGCAAGACGACGGCGGAGCGTCACCACGTCCAGCACCCGGGCGACCACCGGATCGATGCCCTCCAGATCGACCGACTTGATCAGAAAATCGTATGCGCCCAGCTTCATGGCCTCTACGGCATCCTGCACCGTCCCGTACGCCGTCAACATGATCACCATGGCGGACGGGGCCGACTGCCGGACCCGCTTCAACGTATCGAGGCCGTTGAGGCCGGGCATCTTCAAATCGAGCAACACGAGATCCGGAAGATCATGCTGGAGCGCCTCCAGCAGGGCCTCGCCGGATTCATACCCGACGGCCCGATGCCCCTGCCGGGTCAACCGCTTCACTATCGCGGCGCGAATCGCCTGCTCGTCATCGGTGACAAAGATTACTGCTCGCATGGGTCAGCCTTTCACCATGTGCGGCTCCTGCGTGAGCGGGAGCCAGATCCGTACGGTCGTTCCTTTTCCTACTTCGCTCGTCATGTGGATATCGCCCCCGTGGCCCACGACGATGTTCCGGCAGATGGCCAGCCCCAGCCCCGTCCCATGCCGCTTCCCGGTCGTATAAAACGGTTCAAACACGTGCGGCAGCACCTCCGATGAAATACCGACGCCGGCGTCTTTGACGAGCACCACGATGCCCGGCCGATCCTGGCCGGACAGTTCGAATGCCGTGACGTCGATCGCCGCGCCGTCCGCCGGAGAAGCGTCGATGGCATTGTGAATGACGTTCAGGAGCACCTGCTTGATCTGATCCCGGTCGGCATGCACATGGGCGGCCGTCGGGGACAGCGACGTCTGAATGGCCAGGCGCTTGGCCTGCAACGGCACATCGAGCGTTTTCACGACTTCGGCGATCAATCCGGCGAGATCGAACAGCACCGGCGCCAGCTCGCGCGGTCGCGCATATTCGACGATTTGATTGACGATGCGGTCCAGTCGCTTGGCCTCTTTCAAAATCACATCGATATCCGTCCGCCGGGGATCCGTGCCGGAAAAATCATCCAGCAGAAGCGAGGCGGTGGAGCCGATGCCGACCAGCGGATTCCTGAGCTCATGCGCGATACCGGCCGCCACCTGCCCCAACATCGCCAGATGTTCCGCCCGGCTCAACCGGGACTGCAGATCCTCCAGCGCCGTAATATCGACGTTGAATCCCACATACACCGGCTCGACACCGGCGCCGCCGGCAATGGGCAATCGGCGGCTCAACACTTTCCGCACCCCGCCGTCCTTGTGCAAAAAACGGAACACCGTTTCGCACGGCTGTCCCTGCGCGACCGCCTGCCCGAACTCCGCCAGCACTCGATCACGGTCTTCGGGATGGATGCATTCCCTGAAGGCATCGGGATCCACCACATCATCGGGATCGAGCCCTGCCAGTTCCTGATTGTAGCGATTGCTGAACGTAATCAGCAGGCCCCTGGTGGTGAAGATGCCGAACGGCGCATGATCGACAAGACCCCGGTATTTCGCCTCCGACGTCGCCAGGTGCTCATTCAGCTGCCGCAGCGCGCTCTCGGATTTCTCCATCTGGTTGAGATGCCCGCGGATCTGCGTGCTCATGTCGTGCATCACCCGCGTGAGATCCCCGATTTCATCTGCGCGCGCCAGCACCGTAATGGCCGGCACCGATCCCGCGGGCGACGAGCCGACCGTCGTGGCCAGATCGCGCAGCGGGGTGGCGATCGAACGGGCGATCAGATACAGCGCGCTGACCATCAGCCCAAACGTAAAGACGCCCCCGCCCAACACGACGAACAGCGTGGAGGTGCGATCCTGGCTCAACTGAGCCAGCTTTTCAGCGACACTCTGCTGTTCAAACCGGTCGAAGATCCCCATCAGCCGGCGAATCTCGACCATCAATTCGCGTCCGCGCCCTTCTTCGACGTACTGGTACGCGTCCCGTTTGTGACCGTCTTTGATCGCGCGGATCAACGCCTCTTTCTCCGTCACCAGCTGGACGACAAGTGTTTGAATCTCCTTGAAACGCTGCGACTGCTCACCGGTGATGCGCTCTGCAAGATCGTGGCCGATCGAATCGATGCCTTCCTGCGCGACGCGATAGGGACGCAGATACCGGTATTGTTCCGTCAACACGTAGCCCCGGAACCCGGTCTCCAGATCGACGACCAACCGCATGTATTCGGCCGCATTTTTTTGCGTGACATACAGGCCGTCCAACTGCTCTTCGTCCTGCGAAAACGTCTGCACGCTCTGATAGGTCATCACGCTCAGCACGATGAGCGCGACCAACGGAATGAACGACGCGAGCAGCAGCTTGCGATGAATCGGAAGGCTGTTGAACAGGCGGGCGCCGCGTTCTCGCATGAACTCTCCCTGACGCTGTGTCATCCTAGGAGTGCGATCCCTACCCTGTCAAATGGCCGCCCGGCCTGCGATTCCTCTCTCGATCGCACTGTGCGCCTTGTGCGAAAGCGCTCGACATGACCGCGGGTCGAACCGTGCCCAGGACAATTGCGCAGATTCCTGGGGCGAGGCCATTGGCACCGAGGTTGCTTAGTCGATCTCCGCGTCCGCTCATTTATAGAACGACCGCTCCAGACGAAGCAGAAGGAGGACCGCGATGGACTACGTGAAACCTCTCGACGTTGTAGAAAGCATGCTGGCCGGCGGCACGGTCAAATTGAACGTCCCTCCCCGGCACCTGGTCATTCGCGGCATGCTGGCCGGCGCCTATCTGGGGATCGCGACCAGCATGGCCGTGACGGTCGCCGTCGAAACCGGCTCCTGGATCGCCGGCAGCCTCCTGTTTCCCTTCGGACTGGCGCTGGCGATCCTCCTGGGAACGGAAATCATCACCGGCAGCTTCGCGCTCCTGCCCTGTGCCGCCGTCGAAAGCCGGGGAGGTGTCGGCATGCATCGCATCCTGGCCAACTGGGGCTGGGTTTTTCTCGGCAATCTGCTGGGCGCGACACTGTACGCGGGACTTTTTGCCCTCTGCATCACGACGGCCTGGGACAACGCGGTCCCTCCGGTCGGCGCCAAGCTGATCGCCATCGCCGAAGCCAAAACGAACTACTATGCCTCCCACGGCTCCGCCGGTCTGCTCACGGTCTTCACCAAAGCCGTGCTGTGCAACTGGATGGTCAGCCTGGCCGTCGTCGCCTCCTATGCGTCCAACTCCTTCGGGGGAAAATTACTTGCGATCTGGGGACCGACGGTCCTCTTCTTCTCCCAGGGATTCGAACATGCGGTCGTCAACATGTTCGTGATTCCGGTCGGCATGCTGCTCGGTGCCAACGTGACGGTCTCCTCCTGGTGGCTTTGGAATCAAATCCCGGTCACGTTGGGCAATCTGGTCGGAGGCATGCTCTTCACGGGCATGGCCATCTATCTGACACACAGGGCCGCCGCACCTGCGGCAAGTCAGGCCGTTCCGACGGTCCAACCGGCCCCGGCGCAGGCCCGGCAAGGGTATTCTCCGTCTTTTTGACAGAAAGCAGGTGATCCGGCGATGGCAGCAGTGTTTCTCAGACGATTGCGGGGCTGGCGGTTCGTGCTCTTCAATGCCGTCCTCGGTCTGGCGCACATTGTCGTCCTGTTCAACGCCGGCTCCTATATCGCGCTCCTGCCGCACGTCTCCGGCGACCTCGGCGGCGTGCTGCCAAGCTTCCTCACCTGGGCGCAGACTGATTTCATGGTCGGGCTGGCGCTTGGATTTCCCCTGGCGCGCTATCTCTCCGGCCGCATCGGCGACTACCGGCTGCTGATCGGCGCCTTCCTGGTCTACAGCATCGCCTCCTACCTCTGCGGCGCCAGCGAAACACTCTCGCAATTTCTGCCGGCCCGGATCGCGCAGGGCATCGCCGGCGGCATCACGTTGCCGATCGCCCAATCGATGCTGCTCAACGAATATCCGAAGCGGCTCAAAGCCGTGGCCCTCAGCGTCTGGGGATTGTTCAGCATCACGCCGTTTACGATCGGCATGCCGGTCGGCGGCTACCTGGCCTACCTGTTCGGCTGGCGCTCCCTCTTCTACCTCGATTTTGCCCTGACCATGATCATCGTCGGGACTCTCGGCGCGCTTCTCTACGGACGTGGGGTCCGCCGGCGGTACGGACGCTTCGACCTCGTGGGATTTCTGCTGCTGCTGATTCTGCTGCTGGGCATGCAGACCCTCCTGAACATGGGAAACGATTTCGACTGGCTAGATTCTCCCCTGCTCCAGGCGGTCGCCGTCATCCTGCTGATCGCCCTGCCCTGCTTCGTCATCTGGGAGCTCGGCGAGCGGCACCCCACGCTGGATCTGCGGTTGTTTCAACACCGCAACTTCCTTATCGGCGTCGTCTGCCTGACCGCGGGATTTTTTTCCATCCAGGGGCTGCTCTCGCTCTTGATCGTGCAGATCCAGCTGATCCTGGGCTATTCGTCGAAACTGGCCGGGCTGGCGCTGCTTCCGCTGATCTTCCTGGGCGCTCCCGCCATCGCCGTCATGCACCTGCTCTGCAAATATATCGATGCGCGCTGGTTGATTTGTCTCAACAGTCTCGGATTTGCCGGGACGTTCTATTGGATCGGCCTGTTCGACGATCCCCATTCCTTCGATCAGATTTTCTGGCCCATGCTTCTCGAAGGCGTGTTTCTGGGATCCTTCTTTACTCCGTTGACCGTTCTCACGCTCCACGGCCTCACCGGTCCGCTGGTGATGCGCGCCGCCGAAGTCGCCAATTTGTTGCGCGTCGCAGCCGGTGCGTTCGGCATCACGTTCCAAGGCATCGTCCTCTTTCGGCGCACTCACTTTCATCAACTCAATCTGGCCGATCACTTCGGCGGACGCCTGTCGATCTCCTACGATCCGCTGGGACAACTGACGGCGAGATTGATCGAAGCAGGAGTCGCCCCGGCGCAGGTGAACGCCAAGCTCGGCGCACTGATCAAACAGGAAGCGGCAATCCTGAGCCTGAACGACGCATTCCTGGCAGCCAGCGGCCTGTTCCTCGTCATCGGTGCGCTGGTGTGGTTCGCGCATCCGACCCATGTGCCGGTCGCACAGACGCCGGCGGATGAGTTGCGGGAACTCCGCGCGGAAGAACTCATTGAGGAGGTGCCATGAAGTCCCGTCGGCGGATCAGTCTCGGCATCGGTTGCGCCCTGCTCATCGGCGGCTGCGCCTGGATCCCGCCGGGAAACCCGCCCGCCGAATTTGTGGAGCCTCCGGAAATGCGGGAAACCCTGGCCGAAGTCGCCGACCGGTTGCAGCATTGGCCGGAGGACCGCTGGTGGACGCAATTCGGCAACGCGGAACTGAACGATCTGGTGGACGCAGCCCTCAAGGATAACCCCGGCCTCAAGCGGGCGTCGGCGCGCCTGCGGGAAGCCGAAGCGCTGGTGAAGGTGGAAGGCGCGAGACTGCTCCCGTTTCTGGAGGCCGATGCGTCGCTGACCCATGAACGCATCTCGCAACACGGCGTGTTCGCGGTCCTGAATCCGAAAGTGGCCGGCGACAAGATTTTATTGGGGATCGTCAATCCGTTGAGTTTCCGGTACGAGTTCGATTTCTGGGGGAAGAACCGGGCCACGGTCGAAGCGGCGCTGGGCCAGGCGGCGGCGGAGGAGGCTGAAAAAGCGGACGTGCGCCTGCGGCTCACCGCCGCCATTGCGCGATCCTATTTCAAAGGACAGGCGCTGCAACAGCAGCTCAGGATCGTGAAGACCCTGGTCGATATCCGCCGGAACCTCCGGACGCTTGCGGACACCCGCTTCCGCTTCGGCCTGGATAATGAACAGCCGGTGAAAATCGCCGTAGCGGACTATGAAGCGGCGTTCAAACGGCAGGCCGGGATTCGCGATCAGCTGGACGTCCAGCGCCATATCCTCGCGCGGCTGGCCGGCCAGGGCCCGGATTATGCGCTCCACCTGTTTACAAAACCGGCGGTCGTCATTCCCGATCAGATGCCCGCGCCCGACCATCTCTCCATCGGGTTGCTGATCCATCGCCCAGACCTGGCCGCGGCCCTTTACCGGGCCGATGCCGCCGCACGGCTGGTCAAAGTCGCCAAGACGCAATTTTATCCGACGATCGATCTCACGGCGTTCGTAGGATTCAACGCGCTCACGCTGATGCGGCATGCCGACAAGCTGTCTAACTTATTGTTCAGCGGCCAGAGCAACTCCTACGGCTTCGCGCCCGGCCTGCGCATGCCCTGGTTTGAAGGCGGCCGGCTGCGGGGAGAACTGGCGGCGCAACGGGCCGAATACGACTCGGCCGTGGAGCTCTACAATGAAACCCTGCTCGACGCGATGCGCGACGTGGCCGACAGCCTCAGCGCCTGGCAGGCGACGCGCGAGATGATCGACTCGCACAAGCGCCTGATGGCGTCGCTCGGCGAAGACGTGCAGCTGGCGAACGTGCGGCTCGTGACCGGCCTGGACGACGACCGCGAGGTCCTGCGCCACCGCCAGCCCGTGCTGGAACAGGAATACGCCCTGAAAGCGCTGGAAAGCGACCAGCTGGTCGCGGCCGTGGATCTCATCGAAGCGCTGGGCGGAGGCTATACGAATCAGGACGTCCGGCAGAGGCCGCAACATCAACCGAGTGCACAATGACCATGACGACGACACCGACTTCACCCGCGACTCCCCCGCCGCCCGCGTCCTCCCGGATCCATCCGAAGGCCATCCGCGCCAGCCGGAACCGCCGGCTGCTGATCGTGGCCGCGCTGGTCCTCATCGCCACCGTCGTGTATCTCAACCACTGGTGGACGCACGATCGCTTCTGGGTCCGCACCGACAATGCCTATGTGACCGGCAATCTCGTCCCCGTCGCCGCGCAGGCGTCCGGCATCGTCACGCAGGTCCTGGCCGAAGAAACCCAGTTCGTGAATCGCGGCGATTTGATGATCAAGCTCGACGAACATCAGGCCTACGCGGCATTGGGGCGCGCGCGGGGGCATCTCGGAGAGGAAGTCCGGCGCATCGCGGCTCTCTTCATGACGAGAAAACAGCTGGCGGAAAAGCTGGCGTCACGCACGGCGCGTCTGGATCTGGCCGCCCACGACCTGGCGCGCTATCGGGCGGCGGCGGCGAGCGGCGCCGTCTCCAAGCAGATCCTCCAGAACACCTCCGACAAAATCCTCTCGCTGGAAGCGGACGTGCGGGAAACCCGGGCGGAACTCGACACGCTCGACGCGCAGGTGGGCGGCACATCGGTCATGGCGCATCCGGCCGTCGAACTGGCGAAACATCAGCTCATCGAAGCCTATCTGGAATACACCCGTCAACAGATCAAGGCCCCGATCTCCGGCTATGTCGCGAAGCGGAAGGCCCAGGTCGGCGATCGCGTCCATCCCGGCGCACCGCTGATGACGATCGTGCCGCTGGATCATCTGTGGGTCGAAGCCAATCTGCGGGAAACCGAGCTGCAACATATCCGGCCGGGACAGCCGGCGCTGGTCAACGTCAGCTTGTACGGCGAGCAGCACACGTTTCACGGCACCGTGGAAGGACTCGTCCCCGGCAGCGGAAGCGCGTTCGCCCTGCTGCCGCCGGACAATGCCACGGGAAACTTCATTCACATCGTCGAGCGAGTGCCGGTCCGCATCGCGCTGCCGGAACAGGAGATTCGCGAACACCCGATCCGGCCCGGGCTGTCTACCGTCACCAAGATCAACATCGGGGAATCGGGCCAGTCCGTGTGGTCGTCTTCCGCCTCGGTCTCGACGGCGGAATATACCACCGATGTCTATGCCGACGAACTGCCCACCGCGGAAACGATGGCAAAAGAAGTGATGACGCATAATCTCGTCGCCGCGCAGAGCGACGAACCGGACGACCAGCTGCCGGCGCGCGAAGACGGCGGCGAGCGGCCGGCTGAGCTGGAACAAAACACCTGGAGAAAATCCCGCAACGCGATGCTTCCGCGCGATGCTTCCGGGAAGTCTGAGCTCTTCGAACATACGCCCCGCTCATTCGTTCCGCGGCACAGTCCCGATCTGGGAGTCTCAGCCTCTCCACTGGCTCCCTCCATCGGTCCTGGTTCCGGCTTACTGGGACCGGAGGGAGGGCGCAGTCCCTCCCGACTCCGCCAGGAACTCGATCCGGACCGCGGAAGAGATGCCTTCAAATCGAGATAATCTGCCCTTCCCCACAGGCACCTCCATTCCCGCACGCATGACCGCACAGTGCGACCTGTGCGGATCCGCTCGAATTGATCGCACCCCGCATCAAATATGGCCGAAATTGACGCTGGTATGGCGGCATTGCCTTTGCTAGATCCTGGGTATAGTCGGTGACACACTCTCTCACAGGAGGTTGACGATGAAAGACCTGGTGAAGTCATTCGGTGATAGAGAACTGGCGTGGGTCATGCTCGCAATCGCCGGAATACTAGCGTGGAGCACATGGGGACTGGTTCCATAGGCGTTTTAATGACCGCCCCTGCTTTCTCTAAGTCTCGCCTCTGACCTTTTCTGCTGTCCGGACTTGTCGCGTCCCACTTCTTCACGCCGCCATCACTTTTCATCCACACGAATCATTGGCCTTACTGCACGCAGTTCAGCCGTGTCCTCATCCCTCTCACACACTGAACTCGAGCAGCCTCGACAGAATCGGGTACCATCAAAGCACCTATTGAATGAGCCAATTCGCTCGATGCGCACCGTGCGAATTGCCGGACAAAAGGATCCCGGCGCTCAATGCATCACGGCCCGCTATAAAAACCGGCTGATTTATCGCGGTCCGTCGAAATCGCTCGCTGGACTCACTCTTGCACATTCACATGACGTCAGGGCCTGACTCACCTCGTGGAGGAACCGCGATGCAACAGAACGGCGCCGACCATCTGTCCGCAGCCATCGAATCCAGAATTTACGAACTCGTCCTCCGAGAGCAGACTCTCACTTTCACCGGTCTCGCGACTGCGCTTTCCGACTGTCGATGGATCAGTCTCTTGCGAGCGTTGAACCATCTTGAACAGCAGCAGGTCATCAGACTGACCCCGCTCCCCTGGGATTATCAAATCTGCACGAGGACTGAGTAGGCGATGAGGATATCCTGCTCCCGATGCGGCGGGCTGCTGGTGCGGGAACGCCTCTTCGAACCGAACGGCATGAGCTCCACCGAGCACGTCGAATGCGACCGCTGCGTCAACTGCGGCGTGCTTGAAGACCCTCTGATCCGTGCCAATCGGCAGCCGACCAGACCGCCGGTGCGGGCGCGGGAACCGAGAGGGCCCCGCATCCGGCAGGACAGCCCACAGTCTTTCCTACGTCAGGAGGTCCAGAATGAAACGCCTTCGCCTGCTGCTCTGCGACGATGACTCTCAGATGCTGTCGTTGCTTCAATCGGTCCTGGAGCCCGACTACTCTGTAGTCGGAACCGCAGAGGATGGACAGGCCCTCATCGCGGCTGCTCAAGCCCTTCGACCGGATCTCGTGCTGACCGATATCGAGATGCCAAGGATGGATGGGATCGAAGCCGTGCAGGAACTCCGCAAAACACTGCCGGACTGTCGCGTAATCTTTCACACCTCCAGAACGGAGCCGGAAGTAATGGCCGCCGCATTCTCGGCCGGCGCGGTCGGATATCTGGTCAAGAGATCCTCGCAATCGCTGCTCTCCGGCCTTCGCACCGCGCTGCAGCACGCACAGACCCACGACGAAGACATCGCCGTCGGACAACGCGCTCATCCCCTGCTATAGAGACTTTGCGCGCCGTTCCGCAGGCAAGGCCGCAGGGAGCCCGCTGACTGAGGCGCACCGTTTCGGTAGGTCGCAGGGAGACGGGCGACTGAGAGCGAAGTTGGGAGACTGTTTCAGCAGCCTGGCTAGAAGAACGCCATGGCGGCGTACGTGACCGTCGAATTGTACTGGTCGGTGATGCCGCGGTCATAGCGGAGCACTTCGCCCTTTTCGGCTTCGATCAGGCGCAGAAGCGAGAAGATGGGCGCAAAGCCGGAGATGCGGCGCTGATCCTGCTCCTTGATGATGTAGTTGGCGAACTCGTCGGCTTTGAGTTCTTCCACCGGTTTCAGCATTTCAAGATCATGTTGCATGGACCGGTGGAACGAGAAATCTGTCGGCGGCTCCTTGTCCCCGTAGCGCATCCCCAGATGGGCCAGCTCACCGGCCGCGATGACACAGTAGCTGCGCCCGTCAGCCTTGAGAATGTCCTGTACCCCGTCCAGAAACGCCACCACTTGCTGAAGCACCGCCGGCTCCGACACACTCAGCGCGGAAAAAGAACAGAGGACCGGCACGATCGTGAACGGCTTCTTGCCGCCGACGATGTCCTGCAGAAAGGGCAGTTGAAATTCGATCGCATGCTCGGCTTGATGGCAGAGATCCTCTTCGAATGCCACCGGAAACCGTTCCTTGATCTTCGCCAGCAACGGCCGGTCGGCCTTCACGACGCCCAGCGGCGTTTCGAAGTCCTTGTCCGTGACGGCGAACAGGTTGCCGAGCCCCGCATAGGCGGTGCCGATGACGACATACACATCCGGCTGCGCGGCTTCTTGCAGTTGCTTATAGGCCCAGGCGTAGACCGGGCCGGCCTGTTTCAAGTCATAGGTCGGCGCGACTAATCCCTTGATCGGCTTGCCGGCATTCTCAGACGGCTTGAAGTCCGGCCCTTCTTTCGACGTGAAAAATCCATCGATCTGTTTCTTCAGCTTCGCGCCGTCGGCTTCATAACTCCGCCCGGCGAACGCCGCGGGACGCAGCGGGCTCTCGCGATACCGGGCGCGCTGCTGCCTGTGAGCCTCTTCCGCCCGCTCCCCTTCCAGAAAGAGTTTCTGGTCGAGATCGGCGACCAGCTGCTGCATCTTGTCCGGCATCAGAAATTCGCCGAACCGTTTCAGATAGAGCGCGCCCACCTGCTGGAGCGAATGGTCGCCGTCGAAATGCTGAATGATGAAAAAGTAGTTGAGCGGCAGGACCAGTCGTTCCTTGCTCAAGCCCGTGGGATCCCACAGCACGATGTACTGCTCTTCCCCTTCTTTAATGGGAGAGAACTGGAGATTCCGCAGTGCAGGATACTGCGCCGGATCTTTCGCAGCCGTAGTAGTCATGACGCTCCTTTATTGAGCGGCATTGTAACGGACGGCTTTCCTGCCCTGCAATGGGAGATTGCAACCGGCTAATGACGGTCTGGCGGCTCGCCGTGAGCCCGGCGGCTCAGGAAAATCAGCGTGCCGATCGTGACCAGCGCCAGCCAGAACGTCGGGCGCCCGTAGGAGGGATCGGAATATTCGATCAAGTCGGTCAACCGGCCGATCAACAGAGACATGCGGGCCATGACGGTGTACCCGAAGGCCGCCCCGAAGGCGATCATGAGAAACATCACCCCCGTTCTGGCCACGGTCTTGCCCGGCCCGCTGTGCTCCACTGAAAAGAAGAAATAAAACAGCACAGAACTCACGCCGATCAGCACAATGATGACGTTGATGCTGCTGGCCGGATTCAAGAGATTCCAGGAGAATGCGGTGCCCTCTCCCGGCACGAGCGTCAGCAGCGGCCGGACCGTATCCTCAATCTGCTTCAAAATGAAGGACGAGACGGTTCGCGGAATCGCCAGCCCCGCGCCGACCCCCACGATGAACGCAAACGCATAGCGCGACAGCCAGGCCGCTTTCGGCACGTAGCGCGTCAGCATCAATAAGCCGATCGCGACGGGAATCAACAGCGTCCATTCGTGATTCTCGACGATGGGTTTCCAGATCAGATGCACGATCACGGTGTCGTACGTCTTTACGATCGTATAGCCGACCGACACGCCGACGTAGAGATTCTCCGCCAGCTTGAAGAGCGGATTGTCCTTATAGAGAAATGAGAAAATGAACAGCGTCAGCCCTGTCGCCACCCACGCGCCGATGATCGTTGCGTCCATTGCCTACCTATCCTCTATTCTCTCACCCGCCCCGCTTCACCCCTATGGCCAGGCTGAGTCCCTCATTGCGCGCATCCAACGAGGGTCTGTTCCGTTCTCACCCGCCCGCCCTCGCGGCGCCAAGACGCCGCGTGTTCCCACAGACCGCGCGTTGGGCGAGCACAGGGACTCAGCCTGGCCATCTATCCCCCCTGCTGTCGCGCCTGCCGCCGGAGCGCGAAATAGAACACGTTACACAGGGCCACCAGGACAATAATCGCGACGTGCGTCGCCGATTGCGCGTCCATCCCCGCCACGGCCCGGCCCTTCTGCCCGATCAGGCTTTCGTATTCGGCCGCCCCCCGCAATCCGCCGATCAACCCGTTGATCTGACCGCTGCGCAACAGGGGGTACAACCCCGGCGCCATCACGCCCGTGCAGCCGCCGCCCAACTCGAATTTGTATTTATCCTTCCCGAACACATACCATGCCTCGACGCCGGGATTCCCCGCCCCCAGACTGACCGCATAGGCGACGTCCTTCAGATTGTTCACGCCCTCCAGCACCGGCTGCCCTTTCGTCGGCTTGCCACCGTAATCGCTGGGGAAAGCGTTGTAGAGATCCTGCCCCAGATTGATGATGACCGCTGTCCCTCCCGGGCTCCATCCGAGAAACACGAAGTCGGTGCCGCGCTGTTTGCCGGACTCATCCGCCACCTTCGTCAGCAGTTCGTCGGCCATTCCCGTGCCGGATACCCACAGGGTCATCGCGACCACCCGGAGATTCTTCTTAAACGCATGGCGGAGAATCGCCACGGCCTGCGGATAGAGTTCCGGCTTCGAAGCCGGGTCGAAATCGAGCGAGAGGAGGAACACCGAACGTTCGGGCAGGCTCTCGATGTGATCGTAGACGCCGCGCACCTCCTGGGAGACCTTAATGGGCAGGCCGACCGGGTAGAGCAGCGGCAGGAGCGTGCAGAGGCCGATCACGACAAAGATGATCCGCCGGTCGATCTTGAGCATGCGTTCCGCGAAGGTCATGACACCACCGTGATACGTAACGAGTGCCGCGTGACGCGTGGAAGATTTACTTGGACCAGCCTGTTCCGGCTCTCGTCACATGTCACGCGTCACCTGTCACTCTTTTCCGCCCCCGAGATACGACCGTTCCACGCCGAAGATGATTTTGAAGGACAGGGCCACGGCCCCGAGGCTGACGCCGATCAAAATAGCCCGGCGCACGGATGCGTTCAGCACGTTCAAAATCCACTGGGAGATGTCGCCGCTGACCGGAATGAGATACTCGCCCAACGGCACACGGCCCATCATGACGATGACCGCGGCGATCAGCAGCACGGCGGCCTCCCGGCTTCTGGCGCGGAAAGAGCGGTAGGCCGCCGAGGCGATGAAGAACGCCAGGATGGCAAACATGGTCCCCTGCAGCGGCACCATCATGAAATTGTAGACCCATCCGAAGGCCGTCGAGACCCCGTCGATGCTCTCTTTGCCGTTTGCCCACAAGCCGGCCGCGATCGTGCCCAACATCCCGGCATACAACACCACGCTATAGCCCCAGCCGGCTTCCTTCCGGCGGATCTTGGCCGCATGGACATGGAACAGACTGGTCACCCCCAGCACCAGCGCAAAACCGCCGATAATCTGAAGCCATTTCGTGGCGGACGTGAGCAGCTGTTCGGAAGCCGGATGCGGAACATAATACTGGGCCGCAAAGATCAATCCGGTGATCATGGTGATCAGCAGCGGGAGCTGTCGGCGTAAAAAAATCATTTCACATCCCTGAAGAAATCTAGAAAATACTGTGGCCAGGTGGCCTGC
>CAYPOR010000009.1:20866-23453 GCA_964412445.1 uncultured Nitrospira sp. | reverse complement strand
AAATCATTTCACATCCCTGAAGAAATCTAGAAAATACTGTGGCCAGGTGGCCTGCGTCGCCACACCCAGCGTCGCCAGCAGAATTCCCATCACGATGACCGACAGAATCATCGCCTTTCCGATATCCTGCCCGCGCAACGTGCCCAGTTGGACCGGCTCCCGCGACAGATAGGCGCTCGCGGCGTACAACTCCTCTCCGATCAAAGTGTAATCGCAGGTGGTCACGAAGAACGGCAGCTGATGGTCCGAATCGGTCCCCGCGATCTGAATGGCCCCGGTGCTGGCCCCCGTTTCCGTCAGCAGCAGCGCCTCGGCAAAATAGGAGCCCATGAAGAAATTCGCCGCCGGCTTCTTCCGCAGCATGATGCCGTCGACCGCCGCCGTGTAACTGAACTGGTCGCTCGTGATAAAAAAGTTGGAGTCGTCTTTGTACAGATCGGGCTTGCCCGCTTCGAGATAGGCCTGCTTCGTGATTTCCTGGCAGACGGCCATGGTGATCGGCTCGCGATGGGGCACGAGCAATTCCGTTTCATACCCCGCGGCTTTCTTCGCCACACGCCCGAGGATCACCGCCGCGGCGATCGTCGAGGGATCGTGCATATCATGTGCGCCGGTCATGTAGAGAATCGGCTTACCCAATTCCGTCGACCGGCCGATCGCTTCGTCCACCGCGTCGAGGCCGGGGATGCGGCGCAGAAACGTCTCGCTCCGTTTGGCTTGCGCGATGGAGAAAAACACCACGCCGCCGAAAATCAGCGTCAACACAAGATTGTTCACGGAGTTCCAGTTGAACCAGTTCGGTTGCGGTGTGGCTTGCAGGAGCGGCCCGAACGATCGCTCTTCCCCTTGTACCGCCGCGACCGTCACCGTATAGGCCGTCCCGTCTTTTAGGTCGATGCTCTTCCCGTTTCTGATGACATACTGATGCCAGTTCCTCTCAGCACTCCTTGTCCACCAGGGAGACTTGGCGTCTTTGACGAACCGGGTATTGGCCGGAAACTCGGCGACCACTTTTAATGAAGCCGTATCCGTGACACCGGCATCACCGATCAACACCTGATAACGGACATCGAGGCTATCCAAGGCACTCGGCGACCAGTTTACTGTAAGACTTTGTCCCCCATCATTCGGCGTATCGAACACCTGCATATTCGCCGGAGCTGCCAACTGATCTTCCGCACAAGCAAGTGAATAGACACTCTCACTCACGACCCCGAATACCAGGATGTTCAAAAAGACTGCTAGTCTCACCCACCCGGCCCCGGCGCGCCGAGACGCGCCACGCCGCGAGCAAGACCGCAGCGAGTGAAGGGCCGAGGAGGTACAAACCAAGCTTCGCTCGAACCGCTCGCTTTGATCAGATGCGAGCGGATAGGTACTTTGCCTCCAGTAGGCTCGATACGTTGAGGATCTGAACGATGCGAGAACGACGCTGGGGGGCTTTTTCAACATCCTGTCACAAGCCTTCGATCACTTCGATATTCGTTCGTGGAATCACAGCCACCTGCCCGTCCGGAAACCGCACTTCCAGCACACGCGCGTCGCTTTCCGTGGGAATCTTCTGAAGGTCGGCGGGCAATGCCGAAACCTCCCCGATCTTGCCGAAGAGCGGATCGCGAATGATGCGCACCGGGTCGCCGATCCGGATGCCTTCGCGCTGCGGCGCTGCTGCGACGCTGGACTGTGCCGCGCCGGCGGACTTGGCGATGATGATCTCGGGCCGGATGACGCCGGCGCGAATTTGCGTGGCCCCTGAAATCGCCGCCTTCTCCCCGGCGTGGGCGGAGAGGAGCGTAAAAGTCTTCTGCGCCATCGGAATCGTGCCGAACCCTTCCGTAAGAATCAGCGTGAATCCCACCTGCTCCGTTCCGGTAATCGCCACCCCCAGGTCGTATCCCAGCAGAGCCCGGAGATCCTTATCATGAATCCCCCCGACAACCAACCCGGCCACGCCGATCTCTTTTGCCCTGGCCATCGTTTCAGCGGACAGAAATGACCCGCCGACGACGACCTTGCCTTTCATGTCGGCCTTCAAATGAGCCGGCGTCAGAACTTCGTCCGGCTTCGCGACGGCGGTAACCAGAACACCGAAGGTCTCGCCGCCGATACCGAAGATCCCCTGAACCAAACTGCAGCATGCTTCGACCGTGACACCCTGGCGCGGATGCACTTCCACCACCGTCCCATCCACATAGGCCGGCAATTCGAGTACGCGCGGCGGCTCACGGAGCAGCACCTGCCCTGTGATAGTCGAGAGCGATTCCACCGTGCCGGTGATCGGAGACCGGATCTCCGTCTTGAACCATTTGATCAGCGGCTTGTTCTCGGCCAGGATGTCATCCTTCCGGACCGGCTCGCCCTCTTTCTTGATCAGGTAGTCCTTGATCTCATCCGGCGCGACGCCCAGTTGATTCGCCAGATTCAACGGGTAGACCTTACCCGGCAACTCGGCCCTGGCGACCGGCTGATTGGATGTCACGGCATCACCGACCGCGACCAGCACCGTGCCTGGCAACGGCAATTGCCGCCGCCGCCTGATGACGGTCTGCTCGGTGACGGTCAGTCCTGGTGTATATGAGTGCGCCAT
>CAYPOR010000009.1:0-20766 GCA_964412445.1 uncultured Nitrospira sp. | reverse complement strand
CCTGATGACGGTCTGCTCGGTGACGGTCAGTCCTGGTGTATATGAGTGCGCCATAACAGGTTGCTGAAAAAGCCCTCCCGCTTCGTTCTCAGTCGCTCCGCTCCCTCGACGTACAGAACCGGTACGCCTCGGGATGCTCACTCCCTGCGGCCTCGCCGGAGGCCTTTTTGAGCAACCTGAGCACGCAGAACAACGGCATCAACACTGGGACCTCGGATACAGATCCACCGACTCAAACCACTTCGTCAACGCCGCCACACGGGCCGGTTCATCGGCCGGCAGCTGGAGCGGACGGCCGCGGCCGTCCAATAAGAACCCGACGACTCCTCCCTGCACCTCACGGCTGACCGGAGTCCCCGCACCCTGTCCAAGATTGACGGTCTTCACCGGTTGCATCGCCAACTTGGCCTTCTGATTCAGTCCGAGCGGGAACAGCCGCACCTCGCCCATCTTCAACTGATCCTTCACGACGCGCCCGTCGGGGAATGTCAGTTCGTACTCCGCCAACCGTTCCCCGTCTTTCAACCGTCCGATCGGCGCGACACAGGTGCCGAGGTAGACCATGCAATCGCGCACGAAGACATCCGTCGCCGCTTGCTCGTTGATCGTGGAGAGCACGCCCAGATGCGGCATCATGAAGATGCTGTCCACGGAGAGCATCGTGAATCCAAGCGGCTCGTAGGCATCCACCATCATGAGCATCGACTGAATGCGGCGCGGAGCATGCGACAGAATTCCGCCGCTTCCGACGATCAGATCCAGCTTCAGCATGTCGACAAGACTCTTGCCGGACGTCTGCTGCTCAAACGCGTCGGAGATCGTGCGCTCCTGCTGCACGCCCTTGAGACCCGTCGCCAGCGATTTGTGATGGATCAACGCCAGCCGCAGCGCTTCACGGGCAATGGCCTGTTCAATCTGCAACTCATCGAGGGTCTGCGGGATTGTCGTGGGCCGGACCATTTTATTCTTGATGCGATTGCGGAGCGTCTGCTCGTCGATGTTGAACGGCACCCACCGCATGATGTTCGCCAATCCCGCTTCCGCAAGCACATTGGAAATACTGTAGGACATGCCCAGATTGGCGCTGACCGTCCGGTTGAAGACACCGTCGAATACCGAAAAGACGTCGGTCGTCGCGCCGCCGATATCCACGCCGATTAGGTTCAAATGCTCCCGCTTGGCGATGGTTTCCATGATCAGGCCCACTGCCGCCGGGGTCGGCATGATCGGCGCCCCGGTCATGTCGATGAGCTTCCTATATCCCGGCGCCTGCTGCATGACATGCTCGAGAAACAGATCGTGGATCTTGTTGCGGGCGGGGGCCAGGTTTTCCTTTTCCAGCACCGGACGGATGTTCTCCGTTACTTCGAGCGCCGCCTTCTCTCCGAGAATCTTCCGCACTTGAGGCTGTGCTTCTTTATTGCCGGCATAGATCAGCGGCAGCTTGTAGGTCGCGCCGAACCGCGGGCGCGGCTCCGCCGCCGCGATGTATTCCGCCATTTCGACGACGTGCGTGACCGCGCCGCCGTCCGTTCCACCGGACATCAGAATCATGTCGGGCCGCATCGTCCTGATCCGCTCGATCTTTTCATGCGGGAGGCGGCCGTCGTTCGAAGCCAGCACGTCGATCACGATGGCGCCGGCGCCGAGCGCGGCCCGCTGGGCGCTCTCGCCCGTCATGTTCTGCACGACTCCCGTCACCATCATCTGCAACCCGCCGCCGGCGCTGCTGGTCGAGATATAGATATCGACCCCGGTCTTCGCATCGCGGCAGGGAGTGATGATCTTCTCGCCGTCGAGAATCCTCCGCCCGGACAGCTCTTCAATTTCGGCGATTGCGTTGAGCACGCCGCGCGTCACGTCTTCGAAGGGAGCTTCAACGGTCGTCGGCGCTTCGCCGCGAAACGTCTGGCGATATTCGTCGCCGACTTTTTCGATGAGAATGGCTTTGGTGGTGGTGCTGCCGCAGTCCGTGGCGACGATGACATTCAGCGGGTGGTCGAACGCCGGTTTCTCCGAGGTCTGAGTGGATGCACTCATCGAGCCGCTGCTCCATGCAGAACCGAGGCGGCTTCGATCAAGGCAATGAGGCGAACCGTCGTATCCCGTCGCTCAAGCAGGGCGGCGACCTGCGACACTTCCTGCGCGCTGAACGCCAGCTCGATGATGGGCGCAAAGAAATGCAGCGCCTGGCTGCCGAGGAAATTCATCGGCCCGAGCGATTCCAGAAAGACAACTGCGGGAGCGGCCATACGCCGCTGCACCACCGCATCCGCGATTCGTTGCAGCAACGCCAGATCTTCAATCGTCAAGGGCTCGGCTTCGGAGCGAGTGGAAAACGCATGGGCCAGTCCTGCGCGGACCCGGTCCCATTTTCCTGTCAGAGAACCCTTGATGAAGGAAGCCATAAGTATGTGGAAAGGCAGTCAAAACAGTTATGGAGAGGCATTATAGGAAGGGGGTGAAAGAGAGTCAATTTGAGCGTCTATTGGATCAGGCCTTCTTCTGCCCCATCTTACTCTCGGTTCCGTTCCAGAGGCGCTCGATGTTGCCTTTGTGCTTCAGCACAATCAGGCCGCTGATGACGACGGAGAAGAGCACGAACTCCACGGTCGGACGAGCCAGCGAGGCAATCAGCGGAAAGAGCCCGAAGGCAGTCAATGCGCCGCCTGATGAATAGCGCCACATGGCGACGGCACCAACCCAGGCCAGGAGCAACAGGAATCCGATCGCCAGTTCCACACCCAGAACAGAACCGAGCGCTGTGGCGACGCCCTTACCCCCTTTGAACCCAAGAAACGGCGAGAACAGATGGCCGAGGAACGGCGCCAGAGCCACCAACAGAATCATCCACTCCTGTTGCAGCATTTGCGTGGCCGCAAACCCCATGATCCAGCCTTTGCCCATATCGCCGATCAAGGTCAGGATGCCGGCTTTCTTGCCGGAGACACGCAGCACATTGGTAAAGCCGACGTTCTTGCTGCCGACCGTACGCGGATCGGGCAGCCCCATCGATTTCGACACGACGACGCCGAAGGGAATAGCCCCCAGCAGATAGCCGGCCATCGCCATCAGAACCCAGAGCGTTTCGTTATTCATTATTCAGATTGAAGACCGGAGGAATGACGAGTGGCGAATACGCATCTTCTTCGAGTTCAGCAGGATGCTCAAAAAGCTCACCGTTCTCACCCGCCCAACCCCGGCGCGCCGGGACGCGCCGTTCCTCGATTAAGGCCGCAGCCGAGAAGGCACCGGAGGCGTAGCCTCTTGGCTACGTTGAGGACGCATTCGAGGCGAGAACACCGCTGGAGGACTTTTTCAGCATCCTGCCATGGATCAAAGGCCCTTGGCCACCACCTGCTTCCAGAAGCTCCACACATACTGCCCGCCTGAAATATAGCCCAGCACCAGCGACAGATAGAGCGTCACGATGCCCGCCAGATGCAGATTCCCCAATGCCCCCAGACTGGTCCCTTCGAGAATGAGCATGACGATCGCCACCACCTGCAAGGCCATCTTGTACTTGCCGGTCGTCTCGGCCGCGATGATCATACCTTCGCCGGCGGCAATGGCGCGCACGCCGGTCACGCCCAGTTCCCGGGCAATGATCAGGATGGCGACCAGCGCGCTGACCCGGTCCACGTTCACCAACAGAATCAGCGCCGACAACACCAGCAGCTTGTCGGCAATGGGATCGAGCAGCTTTCCGAGCTTGGTGACCTGGCCGGACTTTCTCGCCAGATACCCGTCGAGCATATCGGTCACGGCGGCGACGACGAAGACGATGGCGGCCATGAGCGAGCGATCCGGATCCGGCGTCGCAAACAGCATGACGAACACCGGAATCAGCAGAATCCGGGTGAGCGTGAGCAGGTTGGGGATATTCAGCGAGTCCTGCCCGATTTCCCGCCATGCTGCCAAGACGCGATTCATGATGCCATCCTACTCGCTGAAACTTTTAATTCAACACAGAACGATCAAACTGGCGCCCAGCAAGGCCGCAGCCGATGAATGCACCGGAAGAGCAGCCTCTTGGCTACGTTGAGGATGCATTCGAGGTGAGACCGCCGCCGGGCGACTTTTTCAGCATCCTGCGGTTAGACAATGCCGCTTTTCAAGAGATCATGCAAATGTATCACGCCGCGGATGTTCCGATCGCCCTCGACGACCACCAGCGTGGTAATGGAAAACCGCTCCATCACTTCGACCGCCTTGGCTGCGAGATCGTCCGGCCCGATCGTCTTGGGATGTCTCGATGCCAGCACGCTGGCCGTGGACTTGGTGAAATCTCCACCGCCCTGAATGAACCGCCGCAGGTCTCCGTCGGTGATAATCCCGGCCAGTTTCCCGGCCTGATCGACCACCGTCGTCATCCCGAGCTTTTTGGCCGTCATCTCCAGCATCGCCGTCGTACCGGCGACCGATTCCGTCACTTGCGGCAAATCGGCCCCGTGATGCATGAGGTCTTTCACCCTGACCAGCAGCCGCCGTCCAAGCGTGCCGCCCGGATGGAATTGCGCAAAATCTTCTTCCCTGAAGCCACGCTTCTGCAACAGCGCTACAGCCAGCGCATCGCCCATTGCCAGGGTCGCCGTCGTGCTGGCCGTCGGTGCGAGCCCCATGGGACAGGCCTCTTCCGACACCGACACATCCAGCGCCACATCACTCTGTTTGGCCAGCGTTGAGCCCATGCGGCCCGTCAGACCAATTACCGGAATCCCCATACGCTCGACATAGGGCAGGATTTGGAGCAACTCCGCCGTCTCTCCGCTGTTGGAAATGGCGATCAAGGCGTCGCGGCGGGCCAACATCCCCAAATCACCGTGCACGCCTTCGGCGGGGTGGAGAAAGAACGAGGAGGTGCCGGTGCTGGCCAAGGTCGCGGCAATCTTCTGGCCGATCAGTCCGGACTTGCCCATTCCGGAGACGACGACTTTGCCCTTGCACTGAGCCAGCAGATCCACGGCCTTTTCGAACCTGCCGTCCATCCGGTCGACGAGCGCCTGCACGGCGCGCGCTTCGATCTCGAGCACACGCTTCCCGTCGCCAAGGCTCCCCAGGCTCTTCACGCCTTTCGGCACGGGGGCGCGCTTCGGTTTCGGCGCCGCCTTTAGCTTCGTGGTGTTGCTGCGTCGCATATCCGCATGACCCGTTCGAGCAAAGCTTTCAATTGATGCAATGGCACCATGTTCGGACCATCGGAGAGAGCCTCGTCCGGGTTGGGGTGCACTTCCATGAAAAATCCGTCCACGCCGGCACCGGCTGCCGCACAGGCCAGCGGCTCGACGAACTCGCGCTGACCGCTCGATTTGGTGCCTCCCCCGCCCGGCAGCTGCACACTGTGGGTGGCATCGAATACGACGGGATACCCGAAGCTCCGCATAATAGGGAAGGACCGCATATCGACGACGAGATTGTTGTAGCCGAAGGACGATCCGCGCTCGGTGAGTACGATGCGCTGGCTCCCGCACTCTTCCACCTTCTTCACGGCATTGGCCATTTCAGGCGGTGACAGGAATTGCCCCTTCTTCACATTCACCACTTTGCCGGTTTTCGCCGCGGCGATAAGCAGATCGGTCTGCCGGCAGAGAAACGCGGGGATCTGCAAGACATCGACGACCTTGCCCGCTTCCGTCGCCTGCTCGTCCGTATGGACATCGGTGAGCACGGGAAGGCCCAATTGGTCCTTGACCTTCTTCAGGACCGCCAGCCCCTGCTCGATGCCGGGGCCCCGGTACGACTTGATGGAGGTCCGGTTGGCCTTATCGAACGACGACTTGAACACATAGGGAATACCGAGCGACTTGGTGATCTCGGCAATTTTCCCGGCCGTATCCAGCACCAGCTGTTCGCTCTCAATGACGCAGGGGCCGGCAATGAGGAACGGCCGATATCCCGCTCCGACTGTGAACGAACCGATCTGAACTTCGTGACTCATCAGTGCCCCAGCTTCTTGCGCAACGCCGCGCCGACAAATCCACTAAAAAGAGGATGCGGATGATGCGGGCGGGAACGATATTCCGGATGGAACTGGGTCGCGAGGAACCAGGGATGGTCCTTCAACTCCACGATCTCGACCAAACGCCCGTCCGGCGACAGACCGCTCAAGACTAATCCCTTGGCCGTGAGCTGCTCGCGATAGGCGTTGTTGAACTCGTACCGGTGCCGGTGCCGCTCGCCGATCTCATTGACGCCGTACATCTTCTGCGCCAGCGTCCCCTCCCCGAGTTTGCACAGGTAGGAGCCCAGCCGCATGGTCCCGCCCTTGTCGCTCACGGTCTGCTGATCGGACATCAGATGAATGACGGGGTGCGGCGACCGCTCGTCGAATTCCGAACTATTGGCTCCCGCCAGACCCGCCACGTTCCGCGCAAACTCGATGGTGGCGCATTGCATCCCCAGACACAGTCCGAGGAAGGGCACCTCGCGCTCCCGCGCATACTTGATGGTGAGGATTTTCCCTTCGACCCCGCGCGTTCCGAACCCGCCGGGAATCAGAATCCCGTCGGCCTCGCGCAGGATCCGCTCGGTCCCCTGGCGCTCGACGTCCTCGGACTCGATCCAGGTGATATTGACCTTCGTCTCATGGTCGATCCCGCCGTGCACCAGCGCCTCGGCCAGGCTCTTGTAACACTCCTTCAGCCCCGCATATTTCCCGACCAGCGCGATGGAGATCTCGTGCTTCGGATGCTTGATCTTCTGCACCATCGCATCCCATTCGCGCAGATTCGGCGGGCCGGTCTCGATATGCAGCTGCCGGACGATCAGTTCATCCAGGCCTTCCTTCCGGAAGACGATCGGCACTTCATAAATCGTTTCGACGTCTTTGGCGGTGATGACGGCATCCTTCTCGACGTTGCAGAACATCGCGATCTTGGCCTTCATCTCCGGCGGAATATACCGATCGGTGCGACACAACAAAATATGCGGCTGAATACCGATTTCGCGCAGCTTGTTCACGGAATGCTGGGTCGGCTTGGTTTTCAATTCGCCGGCCGCGCCGATGTACGGGACCAGCGTCAGATGGACATACAACACATTGTCGCGGCCCACGTCGTAGGGCATCTGGCGGATGGCTTCGAGAAACGGCAGACTTTCAATGTCGCCGACGGTCCCGCCGATCTCGACGATCGTGACGTCGATCCCCTGCGAAATCCGCATGATGCATTGTTTGATCTCATCGGTGATATGCGGCACGACCTGGACGGTGCCGCCGAGGTAATCGCCCCGCCGCTCTTTTGTGATGACGGAATTGTAAATCCGCCCCGTGGTGTAGTTGCTTTCCTTCGTCAGCGAGAGCGAGGTGAACCGCTCATAGTGCCCCAGGTCGAGGTCCGTCTCGGCGCCGTCTTCGGTGACGAAGACTTCGCCGTGCTGATAGGGATTCATCGTGCCCGGATCGACGTTGATGTACGGGTCGAGCTTCAAGAACGTGATCTTGAGCCCCCGGCTCTCCAGCAGATTGCCGATCGACGCCGAAGCCAGTCCTTTCCCCAACGACGAGACCACACCCCCGGTCACAAAAATAAACTTGCTCATGGCTGCCCCCATCATCGGCTCGGTGCGGTCCGGTTGAGGTTGAGTTCCTGCTTCAGGGATTCATACTGCCGCAATTTCTCTTCGGCCTCCGGGACATCCTCCGGCGTATCAATGCGCAGCGAGGCATAGGACGTCTCCCAGACGCGCACGCGGACGCCGTTCTCGAGTGCGCGCAACTGCTCCAGTTTTTCCGCATCTTCCAACACACCCGTTTTCATCCCGGCAAAGCGCAGCAGGGTTTCCTTCGTATAGATATAGACCCCGAGATGAATGTAATGCAGCCCGCCTACCACACGCCGGCTCGGATCGTCGCGCACCAGCGGAATCGGCGCGCGCGAGAAATAGAGCGCATAGCCTTTCGTATCCGTCGCCACCTTGACGATCGCCGGATTCTGGAGATCGTCGGTCGCATCCATCTTGCGCTTCAACGTGCCCATTTCGGCGCCGCTTTGTAGGAACGGCTCGATGAGATCCGACAGCAACTCGGGGTTCAGAGGAATTTCGTCGCCCTGCAAATCCAGGAAACAGTCCCCGGCAAACATCTTGGCCACCGCCGCCACGCGATCGGTGCCCGTCCGGTACTCGCCGCCCATCATGATGGCCCGGCCGCCGAACTGTTCGACCGCCTGCTTGATCCGCTCGTCATCCGTCGCCACCAGCACTTCGCTCACGGAACGACAGGCCACCGCGCATTCATAGACGTGCTGGATCATCGGCTTGCCGGCCAGCTTCACCAACGGCTTGCCGGGAAACCGCGAGGACCCGTAGCGGGCCGGAATCACGACGGTGACGGAAGATGCCGATTTAGCCATTCCCGACCGCCTCCAGCAGCTGTCCGGGCGAGACCGTCGCCGTGCCGACCATGCCGACGACGATACCGGCCGCATGATTGGCCAAGGTCGCCGCCTCCCGCATACTCGCGCCGGTCGCCAGCGCCAGTGCCAGGGTGCCGATGACCGTATCGCCGGCCCCCGTGACATCATAGACCTGCCGGGCCTGTGTCGGAAGATGCCAGGACGTGCCCTCGCCCTCATACAAGCTCATTCCCTTTTCACCGCGGGTGATGAGCACGGACCGGCACCCCAGTCGCTGCCGGATCACGGCCCCGGCCTCATTGATGGTGTGATCATCATCGCCATGCAGGCCGGCCGCCTGCGTGGCTTCCAGATGGTTCGGCGTGATGACCGTCACGCCTTTGTAGTAGCCGAAATGTTCAACTTTTGGATCAACGATGACCGGAATCTTGCGTAAGGCCGCCATTCGCGTGAGCTCTGCCATCAAAGCCGCCGACACGACGCCTTTGGCGTAATCCGAGACGACGATGCAGGACAATTCACGAATCCGCGACTCGACATAGCGCAGCAAGCGTTTCTGAAGCGTCCCTTTCAGTTCCTGTCGGCCTTCCATGTCGTAGCGCACGATCTGCTGGTTGTGGGCGATCACCCGGCTCTTCCTGGTGGTCGGACGGTCATGGTCGATAATCACCCCGCCGCGACCCGAACGCGACTTGCCCAACTCCTTCAGCAGCAGCCGCCCGCTCTCATCGGCGCCGATCACCCCGCATAAATCCGCTTTCCCGCCGAGCGCAAGAATATTGTTGAAGACGTTGGCCGCGCCGCCCAATCGCAAGGTCTCCGATTCGACATGCACGACCGGCACCGGCGCCTCGGGAGAGATCCGGCTCACCCGCCCCATCACATAATGATCGAGAATCAAATCCCCGATGACCAGCAGACTGGCTTGAGGGAACCGCTGGAGATACTGGCGAAGGGCTTTCTGTGACACGGACTGCTGTTGCGTGGTCTGCGGAGCCATGACGTGCGCGTCCTTCTATTGGCAGATCATTGAATCGCTTTGCCGAACCGATCCCACCGGACCCACTCAGTCCACTGGCCATGGCCGCTCCAGGACCAGTAGATTCTGAACGCCTTCCCGCGGATCTTTTCCTCCCGCACATAGCCCCAAAACCGGCTGTCCAGGCTCTGATCGCGATTATCGCCCATCACGAAATACGATCCTTCCGGCACCGTCACGGGGCCGAAATTGTCGCGGGGATTGATCGTGCTGTCGATGATGCCCGGATCGATCCGTTGGGTGAAGGCCCGGTCGTCGAGCAGGTCTCCGTTGACATAAATCTGCTTATTGCGGATCTGCACCGTATCGCCGGGCGTCCCGACGATACGCTTGATGAAATCCTTTTCTTCATCTTCCGGAAAGCGAAAGACGATCACGTCGCCCCGCTGCGGCTTGCCGAACGGCATCACATTGGTGGACGTGTAGCAATTGACCGGCGGAAAGTTCCATTGCAGCTTGCAGTCGGTCGGCCACTGCAACCCGTAGGACAACTTGCTGACGAGAATATGATCGCCGATCAACAGCGTGGGAATCATCGACCCGGACGGAATCTTGAATGCCTGCACAACAAACACCCGGATGGCGAAGGCCAACAGCATCGCGACGACGATGGCTTCGGCATATTCCCGGACAATGGACTTTCCGCTCTGACGGACTTCGCCTGTCGCCGGACCTTCGGCCGCAGCCGGAGGAGGAGCAGTGACATTCTCCAGATTGGGCGGAGTCGGATCGATGCTCATTCATCCCCTACTTTCAGCAGCGCCAGGAAAGCCTCCTGCGGCACATCCACGCTTCCGACCGACTTCATCCGCTTCTTACCCTCTTTTTGCTTTTCCAGCAGCTTCCGTTTACGCGAGATGTCGCCGCCGTAGCATTTCGCAATGACGTTTTTCTTCATGGCCCCGATGGTCTCGCGCGCGATGATCTTCGTGCCGATCGCCGCCTGAATGGCGATTTCAAACATCTGCCTGGGGATGAGTTCTTTCATCTTCTCCGCCATCTGCCGCCCCCGGTAGATGGAACGGTCACGATGCGTGATGAAAGACAGCGCATCCACGGCCTCGCCGTTGAGCAGGATATCGAGCTTCACGAGATCAGACTCGCGGTAGCCGAGCAGTTCGTAGTCCAGCGAGGCATAGCCCTGAGTACGAGACTTGAGCTTATCGTAGAAGTCCAGGATGACTTCGTTAAGCGGCATCTCATAGCTGATGACGACGCGCGTCGGATCGAGAAAGTGGATGTCCCGTTGAATGCCGCGGCGTTCCTGACAGAGCTTGAGGATCGCCCCCATGTACCGCTCCGGGGTAATCACCGTGGCGAGAATGAATGGCTCCTCGAACGACTCGATGCTGCTGGGTTCCGGCAGCTCGGCGGGATTGTCGATTTCCAGCACGTCGCCTTTGGTCGTCAGCACGCGATAGACCACGGTAGGCGCGGTGGTGATGAGCGTAAGACCGTATTCCCGCTCCAGGCGTTCCTGAATGATTTCCATGTGCAGCAATCCGAGAAAGCCGCACCGGAAGCCGAACCCCAGAGCCAGCGACGTCTCCGGCTCATAGACGAACGACGAATCGTTCAAGCGCAGCTTGACGAGGGCGTCGCGCAGATCTTCGTACTTGGCCGTGTCGGTCGAATAGAGCCCGCAGAACACCAGCGGCTTCACTTCTTTGTAGCCCGGGAACGGCGTGCTCGTCGGCCGCGCGGCATCGGTGAGCGTGTCGCCGATTTTGACGTCCGCCACTTCGCGCATGTTCGCGCACAGATACCCGGCCTCGCCCGTCAGCAGCTGCGTCGTCTTCGTCCGCTTCGGCATGAATTTGCCGACTTCCATCACTTCAAACACCCGGTCGTTGGACATCACTTTGATTTTCATACCGGGCCGGACTTCACCGTCCACGACACGGATGAGCACAATGACGCCCTGATAATTGTCGAACCAGGAATCGAAGATGAGTGCTTTCAGCGGAGCGGCGGGATCGCCTGACGGCGGCGGAATCCGCTCGATGATCGCTTCGAGCACTTCCGGCACCCCTTTGCCCTCTTTGGCGCTGATCGGCATCGCATTACTGGCGTCGAGCTGCAAGACTTCCGAAATGGAATTCTTGGTCCCCTCGACGTCCGCGCTCGCCAGATCAATCTTATTGATGACGGGAATAATGGTCAGATTATTCGCCATGGCCAGATTCACGTTGGCGATGGTCTGGGCCTGGACCCCCTGCGTGGCGTCCACCAGGAGCAACGCGCCCTCGCAGGCCGCGAGGCTGCGCGAGACTTCATAGGTGAAGTCGACGTGCCCCGGCGTATCGATCAAATGCAAATCGTAGGTCTTCCCGTCCTTGGCCTTGTACCGGATGGCCACCGCATGCGCCTTGATCGTGATGCCGCGCTCCCGCTCAAGATCCATGGCATCAAGGATCTGTTCCTTGGCCTCTCGGGCGGTTACTGCGCCGGTCGCATCCAGGAGCCGGTCAGCGAGGGTAGATTTGCCGTGATCGATATGGGCGATAATCGAGAAGTTTCGTATAAGGCTTTGCAAATCCAGCTCTTTTCAGAAAAAAATCGGTTCATTATAGTAACTGCTTCCCGGGTTGTCAAAGCGACGACCCGCCCGTATAATCCGCCCCACGAGCGTCGATGCCTCGTCATACGTCATGCGTCAAACGGGAAGACAGCCTTCCCTGCATTCACGATTGACGACTGACGAGCGCTTGATCGCCATGACTCAACACCCTTCCACCCGCCGACTCGCAGACTGGGACCACCAGTATCTCTGGCACCCCTTCACCCAGATGCAGGAATGGGAACAGGAGACCCCGCTGATTATCGAGCGGGGAAAAGGCTCGACGCTGATCGACACAGAGGGGAAGACCTACCTGGACGGCACCGCTTCGATCTGGGTCAATCTTCATGGGCACCGCCACCCGATTCTGGACCGCGCCATCAAGGATCAGCTCGGCAAGATCGCCCACTCCACCTTCCTCGGCCTGTCGAACCCGCCGGCCATCCGGCTCGCACGCGAACTCATTCGCCTTGCGCCGAACGGACTGAAACGGGTGTTTTATTCCGATAATGGCTCAACCGCGGTGGAAGTCGCCCTGAAGATGGCCGTGCAATACTGGCAGCAGCGGCATCCCGAGGCCGGCCCCAAAAACACGTTTCTCCATCTCAAGCTGGCCTATCACGGCGACACGATCGGCGCGATCAGTGTCGGCAATATCGACCTGTTTCACGCCCGATTCAAACCGCTCCTGTTTCCAACTCTGGATGCAGAGCCTCCCTACTGTTACCGCTGCCCGCTCAGCATGACCTATCCTTCCTGCCGGATGGCCTGCCTCGATCCGATCGAACAGCTGCTCAAGGCCCGACATCGCGAGATCGCCGGATTCGTCATCGAGCCATTGGTGCAAGCGGCGGCCGGGATGATCATGTCCCCGCCCGGTTATTTGAAACGTATCCGCGAACTCTGCACCCGATATGATGTCCTGCTCATCGCCGACGAAGTCGCAACAGGCTTCGGCCGCACGGGAAAGATGTTCGCCTGCCAGCATGAAGGCGTGACCCCGGATCTGATGGCCATCAGCAAGGGCCTCACCGGCGGCTATATGCCGCTGGCCGCGACCTTGACGACAGAAGAAATCTACCGTGGGTTTCTGGGAAAATATGAGGAGTTTAAAACATTTTTCCACGGCCACAGCTATACCGGCAATCCCTTGGGCTGCGCGGTAGCGCTGGCGAACCTCCAGATCTTCCGCCAAGAAAAAACTCTCGCGAGGCTGCGCCAGAAGATCGCGCTCTTGAAGCGCCTGCTCAAACCGTGTGCGAATCTGCCGCTCGTGGGAGACATCCGTCAGCGCGGCCTGATGGCCTGCATCGAACTTGTCGGAAACAAGACCACGCGCGAAGCCCTCCCGCTTCAGGCCCGAATCGGACACCGCGTCACGATGGAAGCGCGCCGCCTGGGATTACTGCTCCGGCCGTTGGGCAACATCATTGTCTTGATGCCGCCGCTCTCTTCATCGCTTGAAGAAATATCGAGAATGGTGGAAATTCTGGCCGCCTCCATTCACACTTGCAGTGCGTCCAGTCAACCAAGAGTCGCACCGCGAAGACGGCAGCGCCGCGCACGCGCCAAGGAGTGAAGAGGACAATGACAACTACGTGTGACTTTCTCGTCATCGGCGGAGGCGTCATCGGGCTCAGCATCGCCCGTGAGCTCAAAGCCCGCCACAAAGGCGCACGCATCACCTTGATTGAAAAAGAATCATCCTGCGGCGCACATGCCAGCGGCCGCAACAGCGGCGTGCTGCACGCCGGGTTCTATTATTCGCCGGACAGCCTGAAAGCGAAATTCACCAAGCTCGGCAATGAACGAATGACCGCCTATTGTGAACAGAAGGACATCCCGCTCAATCGCTGCGGCAAACTCGTGGTCGCCAAGGGTCCCGATGATCTTCCTTCCCTCGATGAACTCGTACGACGCGGCCGAGCAAATGCGATCGAGATTCAAGAACTGACCGAGGAGGAAGCCAAGCAGATTGAACCGCGCGTCAAAACCTACCAGCGCGCGCTGTTTTCTCCCCGTACTTCGACGGTCAATCCGCAACAAGTCGTCGACGCGCTGCAACGCGACGCAATTCACGAAGGCATCGAGTTTCACCTTGGAACGGCCTATGTGCGGCGAGAAGACACCGGCGTTAGGACCACCGCCGGTACGATTGCAGCCGGCTATGTTGTCAACGCTGCGGGGCTCTACGCAGACAAGATCGCAATGGATTACGGATTCTCGCAAAAATACCGGATTCTCCCCTTTAAAGGGCTCTACCTCTACTCCAATGAACCGCTCGGAGCGATCAGAACAAACATTTATCCGGTCCCTGATCTCAGAAATCCATTTCTCGGAGTGCATTTCACCATTACCGCGGACGGAAAGGCTAAGATCGGGCCCACTGCGATTCCGGCATTTTGGCGAGAAAACTATGACGGCTTGAGCAATTTCAAGCTGGGCGAGATGCTGGAGGTCGCGGGCCGCGGGCTGGGATTGCTGACCAATGCCCAATTCGACTACCGACGCCTCGCCGTCGAAGAAATTGCGAAATACTCCCGAAGCAGGATGGTTGAACTTGCGTCAGTTCTGGCCGAAGGCGTGAAAGAATCCAACTATCAGAAGTGGGGTCGCCCCGGAATCCGGGCCCAGCTGTTGGACATTACCAAGCGCAAACTGGAGATGGATTTCGTTCTGGAGGGAGACCGCCGTTCAATGCATGTGCTGAACGCCGTCTCGCCGGCCTTCACCTGCTCGTTGCCCTTCGCCGGTCACGTGTGCGATCAGATCGAGAACTCGGTCGCGTAGCGCCCCTCCGTCTTCGGCAAGGAAAGATGGCCGCCTACCATTCCAAACGAATGAACCCACGACCGGCCCCAGCCGCATCTCCCCGAGGCAACAGCCTACACACACGCTGTTTCCGGTGGCGCCGGGTTCCCTCTGAGCAAGTACTCCCTTCAGGAATCAGCAGAAGGCCCCGCCTCCTAACTGAGAAACCGGTCGCCGGCGAGCAACCTTTATGACACCGCCATCCGCCGACACTTCCAGCGAAGCATCCCGGCGGGAGCTTGATCAATCGCTGTTCAGCGGAATTGCCTGGACCGCAGTCGGACGGTGGATCGCTCAAGCGATTAGCTGGATTGCGACGCTCTATGTCGCACGGATCCTGACACCGGGAGACTACGGGATCGTGTCGATGGCGGCTATTCCCATCGGGTTAGCCAGACTGATCGAAGGATTAGGGCTTGACGCTATTCTGTTGCAGGACAAATCACTCACCAAAGAACAGCTTCAGCGATTGGCGGGAGCCGGGCTCCTCCTTGGAGCAGTGCTTACACTCATCTATCTCGGCCTGTCTGTGCCGATCTCGCTCTACTTCAACGAGCCTCAGGTCGCGCTCATCATATCCGTCCTCAGCCTCACCTTTATTTTCGATGCGCTGCAGATCCTTCCTCGCGCCCTCCTCCAACGAGATCTCCGATTTCGAACACTGGCCTGGATCAACGGCCTGCAGGTCGCAATCGCCGCAATCACCATGGCCTTGGCGGCCCGCGCCGGATGGGCGTATTGGGCGCTTGTCATCAACACGTTAGTCAGCTATGCCCTCATCACAATCGTCTTGTTCCTGCAAGAACCCATCATGCCGGCGTGGCCGAACGATCTTCACAGGCTGACAAGCCCTCTGTTGTCCGGATGGCATATTTTGGTCTCACGTTTCGCCTACTACGGATACAGCTCGGCCGACTCCACTATTATCGGGCGGATGCTCGGCAAAGATGCGCTGGGAATCTTCGGGTTCGCCGCAACCTTCGCTTCGTTGCCGGTTCGAGAGGTGACCTCCCTTATGAGCGGCGTAGTCCCGGGAGTTTTCACAGCCGTTCAGGCCGAGAGGCAAGAGTTGCGGCGCTACTTCTTCTTTCTGACCGAAGCCGTCTCATATCTCACCCTGCCGGCATCGCTCGGTCTCGCCATCACGGCCGACGACTTTGTGCCGCTTGCCTTAGGAGACACCTGGAGCGGCGTGATTACTCCACTCCGACTGCTCTGTATCTATATGGCCATGTTTTCTGGTCAAGACCTGCTGTCGCATGTGCTGCTCTGGACAGGGCATTTCTCAGTCAATATGTGGCTCAGCCTTTTCGCGCTGGCGATACTGCCCGTCTGTTTTTATGTCGGCGCTCACTACGGTTTGACCGGCGTGGCCGCTGCGTGGGTCGTGGGCTTTCCCCTGTCCGTGTTGCCCGCGTTCGTCTATGTGAACCGCATCCTGCAATGTTCCTCCATCGACTACTGGCATACGTTTCGGCCGGCGGTAACCGGATGCGTCGCTATGCTGGGGGCGGTGACACTGGTCCGGGTTGTGCTCCCGGCGGAATGGCACCACGGCTTGCGTCTCGGCATCCAGTCATCCGTAGGAGCTGCCGTCTACGCCGGAATCATGTTTCTCATATTCGGAGACCGGATTCGCAACATATACAGCGTCGCACTCGGAAGAAATGCAGTGGGATCTGTGCGGCGCGCCGCGCCTACAGAAGGTCAACCCGCTGACCTCGCCCCACGCCCATAGTGCTTGCAGCGCTGCCCTCTTTTACAAAAATTTCAACCAGCCCGTTGCTGTTAATGAGTGCGAACGGACGCCCGGAATCGCCCTCGCTATAACAGCCCACAAACCGTTCGACCGTGTACGTCGAGATACGAATCTTGAGACTCCTACCCGCGATGACAGCTCGCGCCTCCTCCAGATGCCGGCGGGTAATATTGGAAATGAGATTGCCGAATCGATCGACGGCTACAATTTCCCCCACGAACTGCTCCCCCCTCCACATCGGCTCATGCCCGGGAATCCTGACCGGCGTTTCAACCGGCGGGCCGAAGGACTCGAAGGCCATTCCCTTTGCGAGCCATGCAGCCGCAGGAGCAAACAGATCTCTTCCCTCGAACGTGGATCCCCAGGGCTGAAACCGGTGTTGAAAATCCTTGATTTCCCGAATCTCCGACTGAGGATGCTCCGCCAGCACGCTGGTTAGGACTCCATTATCCGGAGCCAGGAAGTACTGCCGCCCGGCCTGAACGACCAGAGCGCGGCGGCAGGTCCCCACCCCTGGATCAACCACCACGATATGCACGGTACCATCGGGGAAGCAGCGGTAACAGGACTGCATGAAGTGCGCCGCCTCTTCGATGCGATGCGCCGTGATGTCATGCGAAAGATCGATGATACTCAGCTGGGGATGAATCCTCAGAATCACCCCTTTCATGCTGGCCACGAAATGGTCTTTGGTGCCGAAATCGGTCAGGAGAGTAATGAGCGGGAGAGCCGGAAGCACGTCACAGCTCCTCGAACTTGATCTCCACGACTTCGTATTCGATGACCTTGGTGGGCGTCGTCACTTCGACGAAATCTCCGACCCGCTTGCCGATGAGCGCGCGCCCGACCGGCGACTGCACGGAGATCCGGTTGAACTTCATGTCGGCTTCGTCCTGGCCGACCAGCGTGTATTGCCGCTTCGATTGCGATTCCTGCTCGATCACCAGGACCGTCGCGCCGAAGACCGCCGTGTCCGTCGTGCGGCCGGTGGTGTTCACCACCCGGGCCTCGGCGATTTTCGTTTCAAGTTCGGCGATGCGCGCCGCAATGAACCCCTGCCGCTCCTTGGCCGCGTCATACTCGGCATTCTCGCTCAGATCGCCGTGGGCACGGGCTTCCGCGATTGCTTCGATGTTCTTGGGCCGCTCGACTTTCCGCAGTCGATCGAGTTCGGCCTTAAGCGCGTCATATCCTTTTTGCGTGATAGGTGTCGGCATACCGCAGCAACTCCTCTTAAACCTGACGCCAGTGATACTCCTGCAACGACCGGATCGACAGTTCTTTCTTGGCCAGAGCCTCGATCCCCATCGCCGCCGCCAAGGCCCCTCGCATCGTCGTAAAGTAGGGCAGTCCTTTTTGCAGCGCTTCTCGACGAATCGAGAGAGAATCCGTATGGGCGGAGGCGGTATGAACCGTATTGACGACTAAGACTACCTCACCATTTTTAATATGGTCAACAATATGCGGCCGGCCCTCCTGCACCTTGTTGACGATCGTCACATCAAGACCCTGCGCTCTCAAGAAACCCGCTGTCCCGCTGGTCGCCTGGATCTCAAATCCGAGCTCCCGCAACCGCTTGGCCACGTCCCATGCGGCTGGGCGATCGGACTCTTTGACACTCAGAAATGCGGTGCCCGATTGCGGCAGTGTGGCCCCGGCCCCGGCTTGAGACTTGGCAAACGCCCAGCCGAAATCGCTGTCGATGCCCATGACCTCCCCGGTGGATTTCATTTCCGGTCCCAACAGCACATCGACCCCCGGAAACTTATTGAAGGGAAACACGGCTTCCTTCACCGACAAGTGCGCAGGCTGCGGCGCCGCCGTGAAGCCTAGTTCCGACAGCGATTTCCCCAGCATCACCTTCATCGCCAGCTTGGCCAGCGGCGCGCCGATCGCTTTGCTGACGAACGGCACGGTACGCGACCCGCGCGGATTGACCTCGAGCACATATACCGTGTTGTCCTTCACGGCGAATTGCGCGTTCATCAGCCCCACCACGCCCAACTCCAGCGCCAGGGCCTTCATCTGGCGCTCAATTTCACTGACGAGCGCTTTATCCAAGGTATACGGCGGCAGCGAACAGGCCGAATCGCCCGAATGCACCCCGGCTTCCTCGATATGCTCCATGATGCCGGCCACAACCACGGTCTTGCCGTCAGAAATGGCATCGGCATCGATTTCAATCGCATCCGAGAGATACTTGTCGATCAACACCGGATGTTTGGGCGACGCCTTCACCGCCGAGCGCATGTATTCCAGCAAGTCTGCTTCATCGTACACAATCTGCATGGACCGTCCACCGAGGACATAGGAGGGGCGGACCATCACGGGATAGGTGATCGTTCCGGCAATCCGGACCGCTTCGTCGACGGAACGGGCCATGCCGCTCTCGGCCTGACGCAATCCCAGCTTGTCCAACAGATCACGGAACCGCTCACGATCCTCCGCCCGATCGATGGCCTCCGGGCTTGTCCCGAGAATTTTCACCCCGGCCCTGGAGAGCGGCAACGCCAATTTCAACGGAGTCTGCCCGCCGAATTGCAGCACCACGCCGAGCGGTTGCTCCCGGTGAATGATGTTCAAGACATCCTCCTCGGTGAGCGGCTCAAAATAGAGACGATCCGACGTGTCATAGTCGGTGCTCACCGTTTCCGGATTGCAGTTCACCATGATCGTTTCGACACCCTCTTCGCGCAACGCCATCGCCGCATGCACACAACAATAGTCGAACTCGATCCCCTGCCCGATCCGGTTGGGGCCGCCGCCGAGAATCACGACCTTCGTGCGATCGGAAGGGCGTGATTCGCATTCACTCCCGTAGGTCGAATAGAGATAGGGCGTATGCGCTTCAAACTCCGCGGCACAGGTATCCACCCGCTTATACGTGACGGACCTGGCCGGGTTGGCCGTCGTATCGGATTCCATGCGCGCTTTCCGAACGACAGCGCCCTCGACGCCGAGTAATTGACCGATCCGGTCATCAGAAAATCCCAGCTCCTTGGCTTCCCACAAGAGCTCACTTGAGAGCACAACCGAAGCTTTGTCGGCCTTGCGTACCAACAACTGTTCAAACTGAATCAGCTGACGAACCTGTTCCAAAAACCAGGGATCGATCTTGGTAATGGCGAACAGTTCGTCATTCGTGAAGCCGAGTCTGATCCCGTCGGCTAGATACCAGAGCCGCTCGGGCAAGGGAGTTTTCAGTGCGCGCCGGATCCTCTCGACCACCTCGGCGCGATTGCACTCGACAGGAAGGCCTCGGTCGATGCCGATCCGCGAGGCCAATCCGTTCAAGTCCAGCTCCAACGAACGGATCGCTTTTTGTAACGACTCCTTGAACGTCCGCCCGATCGCCATCACTTCGCCCACAGATTTCATCTGCGTCGTCAGCGTCGGGTCGGCTCCTTTAAATTTCTGGAACGCGAAGCGTGGAATCTTGACCACCACATAGTCGATCGCAGGTTCGAACGACGCCTTGGTCACGCCGGTGATGTCGTTGGGGATCTCATCCAAGGTATACCCGACGGCCAGCTTCGCGGCGATTTTCGCAATCGGGAATCCGGTGGCCTTCGACGCCAGGGCGGAGCTCCGTGACACGCGCGGATTCATTTCGATGATAATCATTTCCCCGTTGTCGGGATTCAGACCGAATTGAATGTTCGAGCCGCCGGTATCGACGCCGATCTCGCGGATGATCCGCAAGGCCGCATCGCGCATGCGTTGATATTCCTTGTCGGTCAAGGTCATGGCCGGCGCGACGGTGATGCTGTCGCCGGTATGCACGCCCATCGGATCGAGATTCTCGATCGGACAGACGATGACGACGTTGTCCTTGAGATCGCGCATGACTTCCAACTCGTACTCTTTCCACCCGATCAACGAGCGTTCGATCAGAACCTGACTGGTCGGACTCATCGCCAGCGCCCAGTCGATGAGCTTCTCAAACTCTTCCCGGTTGTAGGCGATATTGCCGCCGGATCCGCCCATCGTAAACGAGGGCCGGATGATGGCCGGAAATCCCACTTTTTCCAGAATCCTGGCCGCCTCTTCGCGATTATGCGCCGTGCCGCTCTCCGGCACCGTCAAGCCGATCCGTTGCATCGCCTGCTTGAACGCCTCCCGGTCCTCGGCCTTGTGAATGGCTTCCGCCGAGGCCCCGATCAGCTTGACGCCGTACTTCTCCAACACCCCGCGCTTCACCAACCCCATCGTCGCATTCAACGCCGTTTGCCCGCCCATCGTC
>CAYPOR010000008.1:0-89176 GCA_964412445.1 uncultured Nitrospira sp. | reverse complement strand
GCGGTTTGTGTATGCGGGGAATACGACGTCGAACAACGTGTCCGTATTTACGATCGATCAAACGACGGGCGCATTGACGGCCGGGACAGCGGTTGCGGCCGGGACGGCGCCGAGCAGCGTGGCGGTGGATCCGACGGGGCGGTTTCTCTATGTGGCGAATTCGGGTTCGAATACAATTTCCAAGTTCAACATCAATGGAAGTACCGGGGCATTAACCAGCCAGACCACGGTATTATCGGGAAATGGTCCGGCATCAGTTGCGACGACCGGCCGGATCGCGTCTCGTCGCTAGAAGGCCCTTGGGGTGCGAAGCAGCCTTGACTTGCTCAGCGCGGCATCCTAGCATCACAGGATGCCGCTCTCTTCTTTTCGTCCCCTCATTGCGGAGTGGTTCCAATCGCAGGTCGGGCCGCCGACGGATGTGCAGCAGCAGGCCTGGCCGGCGATTCAGTCCGGTTCCGATGCGCTGATCGCCGCACCGACGGGAATAGGGGCGATTCTGATTTTCATGCCTTAGTAACCGAGAGGGTTGGATTTGTAGCCAGGCTATGCGGCTCTCTTGTCGAGTTCGGCCTGAAACACCTGACAGGCGTGGGTGAATGCGGTTTCGAGTGGATCGAGCAACGCCTCGGCGTCCTTGATTGAGCCTCGACGACTGATCGCTTCAATCTGCTGGCACAAGTCTGACAGCGAGACCGCTCCGAGCACGATACTGCGGGATTTTAGGCTATGCGCGGCTTCGTTGACGAGCCTGGCTTCTCCGTCAGCGATTCCCTGACGAACCTGGTCGACGAGTTGCTGCGAGTCCGTGAGGTAGAGGGTCATAACCTTGGCGAGCATGTCCGGCTTGCCGGGCCGTTGCAGAGAGGTAATCGAATGCCAGGCTTCCCGGTCGACGGTCGGGGGAGCTGCGTGTTTGGTATCTGCGGGCGGAACATCTGCTGTCTGTGTGGATCCGGTTCGGGCAGGGATCTGAGGAGTCGTGTTCTGTGCCAGCCACGAGGTCACCATCCGCTGCAGCTGTTCCATGGTGAAGGGTTTGGACAAGTAGTCGCTCATGCCGGATGCCAGGCAGTGGGCGCGATCACCGGATGTCGCATGGGCTGTCAGTGCCACAATAGGAATGGGCTGCTTCGATGTGCTGTTGCCCGGTTCGCTTTCCCATTCCCTTATCAGGCGCGTAGCTTCGAATCCATCCATGTCAGGCATCTGACAATCCATAAGGATGATGTCGTAGCGGGTCTTCTTCACACAATCGACCACCTCTCGGCCGTTCTGCACGACGGTGACGGAGCAACCCAGGCTTTCAAGCATCAGCGTCGCAATTTCTTGATTGATAGGATTGTCCTCGCCCAACAAGACTGCGCCGGTCAGTTGAGGTCTTGAGGTTGACGCCGGGGTTGATGATGCGGCGGGCAGCGGGTTCTTGCCGAGGAGACCCAGAAGCGCTTTATGGAGCGCGTCGTATCGGAGCGGTTTGGTGACGAAGGGAATCTTGCCGAATACCGGGTCCTGTTCGACCTCGGCCCGGCGGGTAAAGGACACGAGTCTCAGAATGCCAGCATCCGAGAGGGCGGAATCAGACCGAAGATCCTGCAGCACTTGAATGTCGGTCATCTCCGCGAACGTTTCATCGATGAGCGTAATGACTCGTCCGCCGTCCGTTGCCAGTTCGTCCATCACTTGCTCCAGAAACTCCGCGCCTGTGCCCGCCAACTGGGGTGTGAGGCCCCAGCTGGACAAGTATTGTGTCAGAAGCAGCCGGGTAGCCGGATGACTCACGGCGGCGCAAATCCGGACCCCTGCGAGCGCAGGATCGGACACGCGTACGGAGCCGGTCTCGGTCTGTAGCGGCAGGGGAAGCGTGACCCAGAACGTGCTGCCTTGTCCGATCAGGCTATGGACACCGATGGCGCCGCCCATCAACTGGCTGAGCTGTTTGCAAATACTGAGTCCCAGGCCGGTGCCTCCATGAACTCTGGTCGAAGACCCATCCACTTGAGAAAACGATTGGAAGAGCCTCGCCTGGCCTTCGGAGCTGATGCCGGTTCCTGTGTCGGTGACAGCGATGCGGAAGATCGCTGGCCCGGCTTCTCGTGACGCCGGCGTGTCTAGGGAGACGTGTATGCGCACATCGCCCTGCTGGGTGAACTTGACGGCATTCCCGAGGAGATTCGTCAGGATCTGGCGGATGCGAATGGGATCGCCGATGACGGCTGCAGGGGCAAATGGATCATATTCCGCCAGCAGCTGGAGACCTTTTCGCTGCGCGCGCTCGGCGAACTGTTCCGAAGTGCGCTCGACCAGGTCTCGGAGATCGAGGGCGGCCGGCTGGATTTCCAGTTTCCCGGCTTCGATCTTTGAAAAGTCGAGAATGTCGTTGATGAGAGCCAGCAAGGTGTCGCCGGAGTTGTGAATGGTTTCCACATAGTGGCGCTGTGTAGTGGAGAGGGATGTTTGTGCGAGTATTTCCGTCATCCCGAGCACGCCGTTCATCGGTGTCCGGATCTCATGGCTCATGTTGGCGAGGAATTCCGCTTTTGCTCTGGTCGCGTCTTCGGCCGCGAGTTTAGCGATGGCCAGCGCTTCTTCGGCCTCGCGGCGGCGAGCGGCCTCCAGCACCAGCGTCATGAAGTTTCCCAGGGCTTGCGCAAACTGCTGTTCGTCGGCGGCCCATTCTCTTGGCGATCCCACATGTTCGACCGTCACTACTCCGGCCAAGCCTGCCTTGGTATGAAACGGGGCGTCCAGCCGTGAACTGACGCCACGCGGCGCAAGTACCCCGGCCGACATCTCGCGAAAAGATGCATCCTGGCTTGCGTGCGGAGCAGCGAGGATCTGCCCGCGCTGTAACTTCTCGAAATAGTCAGGATATTGTGAGAGGGACAGCGTGTGTTCCGGCCCATGACGGTCCGTGGACTGCTCGTAACTGTCGAGGCAGTAGAGGAGGCGGCGGCCCTCTTCAAAGATCCACACACTGGTCCGCTCTACTCCGAGGGCCCGGGCTGCAGTCGTCGTCACCAGTTGGGCCGCTTCAGCCAGCGAGCCTTCAAATACCGTCCGGTCTTTGACGAGAGTCAGCGTAGCACTCTGCTGATGCCGCAGCCGTCCCTCTTTCGTTTCCAGCCACTGGTTCTCGGCTTGCAGCACCGTGGCCCGCTTCTCGGCCTCGTGTTTCGCCTCAACGGCTCCGACGAGTTCCATCTGTGCGCGCACGTGTGCTTCGATGGCGTGGTTATTGGCGAGGGCCACTGCCACCTGGTCGGCCAGTCTGCGGGCAGAGGCGATATCATCGGGAGACGGGGATTTCCCTGTGCGATAGGCAAGCACCAGTGCGCCGCTCACGAGATGGTTCATGATGATGGGAAAGACCGCGAAGGTGGCGAGCTGGTGCTGGGCCATCGCCATTACGTACCCGGGTAAAGGGGCGGGTGTCGACAGCATCACATGGTGCGGGTGATGCTGGAGCAACTCGAGTTCTGTCTGTGAAAACTGATAGACCGACTCCGTGAACTCACTGTTCGATCGGGAGTGCAGGTGCCGTACAGACATCATCGTTGGCTCGGACTGATCGGATTCCATCAAGGCCATTCCGATGGCGTCACAGGCGACGGTTTCGGAAATTCTGGACTGCACAAGCCTTGTCATCGCCTTGGGCTCATGACTGGAGAGGATTGCGTGGCTGATGGCCGAGAGGGTTTCCAGCATATGAAACTGTCGGCTCAGCTGGCCGGTCATGCGATTGAACGAAGCGGCCAGGTCTTCAAATTCGTCCCGGCTGTCGACGGTGACGCGGGTGGTAAAATCTCCGCCGGCCAGGCGCGTCGTGCCTTCCTGCAAGAGGGCCACAGGTTGCAGGCTCCGGCGGATGTGCGAGAGGCTGAGCAGCACGACCACACTCAACGCCGAGGCGATGACGAGAAGAAAGGTGTGCCGGAACTGATCGACCGGGGCTAAGGCAGACGCTCTCGTTTGGCTTAGGGCGACGATCCAGGGGTCGGCAAGAAAGATGTACCGCAGGGGCACCGTCCAGGCGCCCGCGACGTAGTCGTGTTCACCCGAGTGCCAGACGAACGCTTCCGTCATGGGGGAGGCCAGGTCCTGCCGTTGGAGAGTCGGGAGCTTGATCCGTTCCTGAAAGGTCGAGTAGAGGATCCGCCGGTCATGGTCTTCAATGACCAGGTCGGTTTCTGCCGGTAGCAGATGTTTCGACTGCATGCTCCAGAGCAGAGTGTCATCGATTGAGGCTGAGAGGAGGCCGGCCTCCCATCGATCAGGATTGACGGCGCGAGTCAGAACAATGTCTCGAAGGTTGTTGGCGGCAGGCTGAAACAGAAGCAGCGTTTTGCCCGCCTTGAGATGGCGTACCTGCTGCTCGTTCAGAAGGTGGAGCGACGGACTGTCAGGTTTCAGCAGGCGGAGCTCGCGGAAACGGTGCCCCGGCATTTTGACCGGCGCGGTAAGTGTCGAGTCCTCTGTGACGGGTCTGTCTTGCGGCAGTCCGCCGGCGAGGCGATCGAGATCCGCTTTGAGTGTCAGAAGATGATTGTATAGCATCATCCCCTGGGACTTGCTCTCCTGTTGAAGCCGGGTCGAAGATTGCGCAATCAGCTGGTCGGTGACTTGCCGGTACGACACCCAGCCAAGGATCGATGTCGGAACGATGGCACAGAGCACAAAGAGTCCCACCATGCGGCGGGCGATGCGACTGTGGAAGAGTGAAGAGGATAGCCAGGGCTGCATGATCCTAATGAGTTAGAAATTGGCTGCCAAGCCGTAAAATCCACCATCACTGGCGCGAAGAATGTCATCGTGACTCTTATTCGCGGTGAGCGGGGCGGCGGTCTGTCCGTCCCGCCCCATGCTGTAAAGATCGAAATCGGAGTTGATCGGAACCAGGAAGCGATCCTTTCGCGCTCCTCCGACACCGCCGCAGGGTGAGCCTCCGCCGCCACTCCCGCGTGCATTGCTACCGCCTCCGCTCCCTGCAACGAGCTGGATCAACCTCTGAGGCTGGGTAGTTCCGACCGTGAGGAGTATGCGTTCTCCGTGGAAAGGGGCAGGGGTAGGTCCGGTGACCGGAACGATTTGTTTGTCAGATCCGTGTCCTGGACGATCGGGTTGGTCGAGATGGCCAATGGTGGCGGGGCCGCAATTAATCCGGTAGTACTGATAGGGGTGCCCCCATGGATCAAGCAATGTACTCCGGCCAATTTGCGCCAGGGTGTCGGGGTATTGCTGAGTCGTCAGAGTAAATCCCTGCACCTCTTTGGCCAGGCCGTGCAGTTCAGCGACGGCCTTGGCAATCCTGGCTTTATAGAGAAAGTCTGTGTAGGTCGGTATGGCGAGAGAAGTCAGAATGCCGGCGATCGCCACTGCGATCATGACTTCAATGAGGGTGAAGCCGCCGGCGGCGCCCCATGCGCCAGGCGCCGTCTGTCGGACTGCCTGATTTGTGCCCTGACTGGCGTTGTGTATGCTGCAGTTCAATTGTCTATCTCGTATGTGTTTTAAACCAGTCGAGCAACTCTTTCAGGCTCGCCAGATCCTGTTCGGTCTGTTGAACGAGTGTGGTGAGGGTCGGGTTGCGCTCACGGGCAACGGCTTCTTTGAGCCGTTCAACATCGAGCGCCACTGTTGCCTGCGCCTGTTTGGTGGCGCTGACTCTGGTCTGGAGCTGTGCCGTCATCCGGTTCAAGAGGTCTGCTTCAGGTGTCAGGTCGTCGTGTGGACGAAGGATCGCTCTGATGGACAGGTCGCCCTCGCCGATCTGTCGGTAGACCTGCTTGAATCGAGAGAGGGGGCCGGAGATGCGATGCACCATTCGCAGGGTGTGCAGGCAATGGATGACCAATACGCACCCGGCCCCAAGCGCCCATGGCCAGTATCGGGCGTGCAAATTGATCAGGTCGGTTGCGATGGCGGCGCGTTCCTGCCAGGAGAGCGCAGGGTTGTCGAGGGCTTGCATGAGGGGCCCGAACACGGGAACGGCCAACAGCAGCGCGATCAGCATTGTATAGGTGAGCGTGAGGATGAGCATGCGCGCCTGAAGCGGATGCACGAAGGCCAGCCGTCGTGGGTGTGTGCGATGGTCCTGTGGACCGGATTGGTGATGGCGCAAGGGCGGACGGGGGGGGGAAGAAACGGGTGGGGGCTCAGTGATCGGAGCCGGACGGCTCGGAACGGAACGTAAAGGGTTCATGGTTATGCCGCTTTCGCTCCGGCCGGTGGTTTCCCGATGATCGGATCCGCAAACTCGAGGGGCAGTTGAGAAACGGATGACGCTGCCGCCTGCGGCTTGAATGCGGCGATGCACAGCTGGAGCCGGGAGATGTCGGTTTCGAGCATCCGGAGGGCGGCGTTAAGCTGAGCCGACGACTGCTGCCGGATCGGGCGGACTGCATTCTCATAGGTTTGGGATACGGCGGTGCCATGCCGGTGCAGCCGTGCAATGTTGTGCTCCAGAGAGTCGAGCATGGCGTTGAAGTCCTGCGCTTCCCGGTGGAGATAATCGTGCTTCCGCAATCTGGCGCGTTGGTGAAGGTGGCCGGCTCCGATGGATCGGAACAGTGCGGCAAATCGATAGAGGGGGCCGGCGATGCGGTGCATGAAATACAGAGAGTGCAGGAGCAACCCGAGGAATGTCACCAGCAACCAGGGCCACATCCGCGTGTTCAGTTCCAGTACTTGGGTCGCAACATGGGCACGTTCTTCCCAGGAGACCGAGGGGGTGTCGAGAGGTTGTGCCATCGGGATGAAGACCACGCCGTAGAGCACGATCAAGAGGCAGGAGAAATACACCAGCGTCATGGCGACACACCAATACTGAATAGGATGCACGAACAGCTGTCTGCGTTTGAAGTAGGCGATCACGACTTCACCATGGTTCTGATCCAGATGAGGTGTGATTGATTCTTGAAGGTGATGGTCCTCTCGTGAGGATGGTAGAAAAAGGTGAGCGTGTGTTCCTCGTTGCGAGGATTGCCATAGACGAGCGTGTAGAGCACACGACGTCCGTCAGGGACGCTTTCCAGACGACGAACCGCTTGGGCATCGAGATGATCGCCGCCTGCGCTGAATATGACGGCGTGCTTGGTCAGTACCAGCATGCTGTCTTCATAGCCCGGTGCGGCCGTCTTCCATGTGCCGATCAACTCCTCAGGGCAGGAGACGTCCGGCCTCCTCGTCACTATCATGGCGATGAGCCCTGCGATGAGGCCAACGGTCATGAGGAGAAGAAGCGCCGCGCGCATCGTGGTCCGCGGCTCGGAGGCGTCGCCAGAGGCTGCGGTCTGCAGTGTCCTATGCATAGTCTCCTGAGGGTGCCGCTGAGGCACGGTTGTTCATGCCTCTCCCGGCGAAAAGCTCTCGTCGCTACCTCTATCGGTCGATGGCGCTGTGACTTTACGTCGTTGAGAGATGGGACGGCCCGGCGGCCTGCCCTTGTGGAGCAGCCCTATGGTGCGTGCTAAGATGCACGCGATGACGCTGTCCGGATTTCATCCCCTCATCGAGGAATGGTTCCTGACGCAGGTCGGGCAGCCGACGGATGTGCAGCAGCGGGCCTGGCCGGCGATTCAGTCCGGCGCCGATGCGCTGATCGCCGCGCCGACCGGGTCGGGCAAAACGCTGGCGGCGTTTCTCTCCTGCATCGATCGTCTGTTCACGCAAGCGCTCGCTCGGGAGCTCGATGAGCACACCCAGGTCCTCTACATCTCGCCGCTCAAGGCACTGAGCAACGATGTTCAGAAAAATCTCCACAAGCCGCTGGCCGAGATCGGGCAGCTCGCGTTGCAGGCGGGGCTGCTGCTGCCGGAGCTGCGTGTGCTGGTGCGCACCGGCGATACGCCGATGGCGGACCGGCAGCAGATGTTGAAACGGCCGCCGCATATTCTCGTGACCACACCGGAATCTCTGTTCATCCTGCTGACGGCGGAGAAAAGCCGCCGGATGCTGCAGACGGTGCGGACCGTCATCGTCGATGAAATTCATGCGCTGGCGCCGAACAAGCGCGGCGCGCATGTGGCGCTGTCGCTGGAACGGCTTGAAGCGCTCACGTTGGTCAAGCCCCAGCGCATCGGGTTATCGGCGACCCAGCGGCCGATCGAGCTGGTTGCGGAGTTTCTTGTCGGGGCTCGTCCATGTCCGGCGATCATCGACGTCGGCCACCGCCGTGAGTTGGATCTGGCTGTTGAAGCGCCGAGGGATGAATTGAGCGCCGTGGCGACGAACGCCATCTGGGCCGATGTCTATGATCGTGTCGCTGAGCTCGTCCGGCAGCATCGCTCGACGCTGGTGTTTGTGAATACGCGACGCCTGGCTGAGCGGGTTTCGCACTATCTTGAAGAGCGGCTCCAGGATCTCGGCCCTGACGCCGTGGCGGCGCATCATGGCAGTTTGTCTCGGCAGATCCGTCTGTCGGCGGAAGAGCGATTGAAGACCGGCAAGACGCGCGTCGTGATTGCCACGGCTTCGCTGGAATTGGGTATCGATGTCGGCACGGTCGATCTCGTGTGCCAGATCGGCTCGCCGCGCGCGATCGCGACCGGGTTGCAGCGAATCGGCCGCGCGGGCCATTGGATCAGCGCGGTTCCCAAAGGCCGGATCTTTGCCATGACGCGTGATGAATTGCTGGAGTGCGCGGCGCTCGTGCGCGCGATTCGCCGGGAGATGCTGGACCGGATCGAGATTCCGTCCGCCCCGCTGGATATTCTGTCCCAGCAGATTGTCGCCGCGGCGGCGAGTCAGGCCTGGACGGAAGACGAGTTGTTTGCACTGTGCCGCCGGGCCTACTCCTACCGGGATCTTTCCCTGTCCGAGTTCGACGCGGTGCTGCAGATGCTGGCCGACGGGATCGCCACGCAGCGGGGGCGGGGGCTGGCCTATCTGTTTCACGACCGGATCAACCGCCGGATCAAGGGGCGGCGAGGAGCGAGGCTCGCGGCGATCACGTCCGGGGGCGCGATTCCCGATACGGCGAATTATGCAGTGGTGGCGGAGCCCGATGGCACGGTCGTGGGTTCGGTCGACGAAGACTTTGCCGTCGAGAGTCTGGCCGGCGATATCATGCTGCTGGGCAATACGTCCTGGCGCATCAAAGGCATCGAGGCGGGAAAAGTTCGCGTGGAAGATGCGCAGGGAGCGCCGCCCAACATTCCGTTCTGGCGAGGGGAGGCGCCGTCGCGGACGGCTGAGTTATCGTCCGAGGTGGCGGTGCTCCGGCAGGAGATTGCCGCACGCGTCTCTTCCTCAGGGCCGGCAGCCAGCCATCAGCAGTCAGCCATCAGCTGGCTGAAGCAGGAATGCGCGCTGGATCAACGGGGCGCGGAGCAGGCGGTGGCGTATGTGGCCACAGGGATTGCCATGTTGGGAACCGTGCCGACACAAGACACGATCATCGCCGAACGGTTCTTCGACGAAAGCGGCGGAATGCAGCTGGTGTTGCATGCGCCGTTCGGCGGGCGGATCAATCGGGCCTGGGGGTTGGCACTGCGCAAGCGGTTCTGCGTCACCTTTGATTTCGAACTGCAGGCGGCGGCGACGGATAACGGCCTGGTGATCTCGCTCGGCGAGAAGCACAGCTTTCCGCTCGATTCCGTGTTCGGCTATCTCCATTCGAAGACAGTGCGGGATGTCTTGATTCAGGCGGTGCTGTTGGCGCCGATGTTCACGACCCGCTGGCGCTGGAATGCCTCGCGGTCGCTGGCGCTCCTGAGATTTTCACACGGCAGGAAAGTCCCGCCGCAGATCCAGCGCATGAAAGCCGAGGACCTGCTGGCCGCCGTATTCCCCGATGCGATCGCTTGTCAGGAGAATCTGACCGGGGAACGGGCGGCGCGGCAGATTCCCGATCATCCGCTGGTGAAGGAGACGCTCCGGGATTGTCTCACGGAAGCCATGGACCTTGACGGACTCACGGCGGTGCTGCAACGCATCGAGTCCGGGCGGATTCGCTGCGTCGCGGTCGATAGTCCGGCGCCCTCGCCGTTCTCGCACGAAATTCTCAACGCCAATCCCTATGCCTTTCTCGATGATGCGCCGCTGGAAGAGCGCCGTGCGCGTGCAGTGGAGATGCGGCGGACTCTGCCGCCTGAGTTGCTCGGCCAGGTCGGCGCGTTGGATCCGGCGGCGATCGAGGAAGTAGAGCGGGAGGCTTGGCCGGTCGTGCGCGACGCCGATGAGTTGCACGATGCGCTATTGACGCTTGTGTGGGTTCCCGGCGCGGTTATGGAAACTTGGTCGTCTCTGCTGCCTCGACTGGTGCAGGACGGGCGCGTGGTTGAGTTGCCGGCAAGCAGTGCAGCAGGGAACGTCAGAGGATGGGTGGCAGCGGAGAATCGGGAACGAGTGGCACGATTGCTTGCGGCGGGCGATGACGAAACTCTCGTCGACGTGGTGCAGGGCTGGATGGAGAGCATCGGCCCGACGACGGTGCCGCAGCTGGCGGACCGGCTGTGCCTTTCCGTCGATGGCGTGATGACGGCGATGCTGAAATTAGAATCGCAGGGCCAGGTTCTTCGCGGACAGTTCCGGCCACAGCCGTCATCCGTCGCAGATCGTTCGTCACCGCTTGTCGTCGAATGGTGCCACCGCCGGCTCCTGGCGAGGATTCACCGGTTGACGATCGGCCGGTTACGCAAGGAGATCGAGCCGGTCTCCGCCGCCGAATTCATGCGGTTTCTGTTCCAGTGGCACCATGTCGTGCCCGGTTCCCGGCAACACGGGGAGGCCGGTCTGACGCAGGTCATTGCCCAACTGGCCGGATTTGAAGCAGCGGCTTCAGCCTGGGAGCCGCAACTTTTGCGTCTGCGCCTGGCGAAATACGAACCGGAGTTGCTGGATCGTCTCTGTTTGAGCGGCGCGGTGAGTTGGGGCCGCCTCTCACCTCATCCACGGCTGGTCGCCGCCGGTGAATCCGACAAGGTGCGGCGCATTGTGCCCACCAGCGTCGCGCCGGTCAGCCTGTTTCCGCGTGAGGACGGAGACTGGTTGATGGCGGCTTTCGCAGAAGGCGTGGGGCAGACGGGCCCCGATCTCTACGGCCAGCTGAGTGCCGTGGCGCAGGATCTCCGCCGTGCATTGCAGGAGCGCGGCGCCAGCTTTTTTGCTGATCTCGTGAGACTGACCGGCCATTTGCCGGCTGAAGTCGAAGCCGGGCTGTGGGAACTCGTCGCGGCCGGTCTAGTGACGGCCGACGGGTTCGATAATCTTCGTGCACTCATGGATCCGCGCCGCCGCCGTGCCGAAGGACGGGCGCGAGCGCGCCGGCCTCGACATACAGCCGGCCGCTGGTCGCTGCTCCGGAACGCGGCGCAGCATTCAGTGCCCGCCACCCGGCATGTTTCTGCCGAGGCTGTCGCACGCCAGCTCTTGCGGCGGTACGGGGTGGTCTTTCGTGACCTGCTTGCGCGGGAATCGTTGGTGCAGTCGTGGCGCGATCTGGTCGTGGTCTACCGGAAGCTGGAGCTGCAAGGCGAGTTGCGAGGCGGACGATTTGTCTCCGGGTTCGTCGGCGAGCAGTTTGCGTTGCCGGAAGCCGTCGAAGCGTTGCGTGCGCTGCGCAAGTCTGTGAACGGGTCTGCGACAGGGCATGAGATCAAAGTGTCGGCGTCCGATCCATTGAATCTCGTCGGAATCGTGCTCCCCGGCCCGCGTGTTCCCGCCGTGCCGTCCAATTTCATCGTGTTCCGCGACGGCGTGGCCGTGCGCACGGTCACGCCGAAGGACGTGCCGGTGCTTCCTTCTCAGGAGACCGGTCTCTCGCGCAGGATGCCGCTCGGATAGACTGAGAGAACGGTAAGGCGTCCGCCGGGCCTGTTCAGGCGCATGGAATCACATGAGCCGGGCTAGGTCGGAATGGCGAGCAGAGGTGAACGGGCGCCGCGCAACACGCGTTCGGTCACGCTGCCGCGCATCAGGTCGAGCAGGGAATGCTGCTTGGCCGTGGTCATCACGATCAGATCGACGTCGAAGTCCGCGCCCATTCCCAGGATCACGTCGACGACCTTGCCCCGGCAGATCATCGTGTGCCAGAGCCAGCCGTTCCGGCTGGGGTATTTGATGGACTGCAGCGTCTCGTCTTCGCCGACATGCACGACGACGACCGTCAGGTTGTCGCAGCCTAACGCCGTCGCCAGTTGCGCGGTGGTGTCGATGGCGAGCTGCGGATTCGACTCGGCGCTGACGGGCACCAACACGCGCCGGAGTTTGGGCTGGCCGGAATCTTTGGCGACAAAGCCTTCCACATGAGTGGGGACGAACAGTGTGGCGGTGTGACTCCCGCGGGCGACCGGTTCCGCGACGGTCTGATGCTGCCAGCGGGCCAGCCCTTCGTGTTGATTGGTCGACATCACGAGCAAATCGGCCGGATGTTTGCCGAGATACTGCAGAATCCCTTCGGTCGGGTTCTTGGCCACCGTGCGGGTCTTCTTGACGGTGATCCCTAATTCGCTGACCCGGTGTCGGGGGCTTCCCGCCGGGAGTAGTCCCCACTGTTCAAGTACGGGCCGGACCTTGGGAAAGTCCTCAAAGTCTTCACGAGGCACTTCCGGGTCGACATGCATGATGGAGAGTTCTCCTCGCAGGGCGAGGGCTAACTTCACGGCATGGACCAGGGCGGTATGACTGTCATCGGAGAAATCCGACGGGTGGATGATCCGCCGATAGGTGAGCGTGGACGCCGGTGTCGTCGATGTCGTCATTATCGTTCCAGGGCCAGATCTGTTGCGTCGGACCGGAACGGCCGGGCGGTGTCATTGAGTATGGACAGCCAGGCTGAGGGCGTATGCGCGGCTCCGTCGAGGCCGCGCGCGTAGCGTGATTGAGCCGCCGCGCCGTAGGCGGGTTGCCGATGCGCCGGCACCCCTAGGAGCGTGCCGAGCGAGGTCAGGTATTCGCCGTGTCCCGCCGCCAGATCCTGCTGCAGATTGCTCTGATTATCGGTCACAAAGGCGATGGCTTTATATTGGGGCTTGAGCAGCCCGTCTTCCGTCACCCAGCCATGAGCGGAGGAGGTCGTGCCGGTCATATTCGACGTGGTATCGGTCGTCTGCTGCAGGGTCGCTTTGAGGGTGCATCCGCCGGTCGCCGGCAGGAGTACAGCCAGGCCGGCGGCAGCGAGGGCTGCGGAGGAGGACCATGTGCGCATCGCGTGTCTCCTTAGGGTCTCGTCGGTTAACGGCCGGGGGCGTCGCGAATATTCAGTCGAAATATAGCATAGGCCCGCTCAAGATAATCTAGTACTCGCCGATAAGGGGCCCAAGACCAGAACGCACTTCACCCCGGGACCCAGGAGCATTCTATGTCAGTTGCCGCCGTTACCCAACCGAATCCGTCGAATCTGTTTCAACCTTCGGCATCCACTGCGGCCGGCGCGCAGCGGCTGGACACAAAAGTGTCGGCGATTTCGACGGCGACCGACCTGACCGGCCGGTTGAGCGTCACGACAGCCGAGGGCGATACGATTACGCTGACGGCCGACTTTGAAGCCCGCTTTCAGGCCTTGAATTACCGGGGGCAGATCCAGACCGATGCCGGCACCGCGCAGGTCAGCGCTAAACGCATCGAAGCCTCATTGAGCAAACAATACGGCGTGACGGTCGAGGGCGATCTCAACGAGCAGGAGTTGAACGATCTCGAAAAGCTGTTCCGTAAGGTGAGCGGCATTTTCAATAAGTATTTCCGCGGGCAGGACGATGAGGCGCTGGCCAAGACGGCGAAGCTGGCCGACAAGTTCGGCGGGTTGTCCTCGCTGTCCGGCCTGGATTTAAGCGTCAGTGTTGAACGGTCGGTGACGGTCGTTGCGGCTCAAATCGCGTCCGATGTCACCGGACAACCGGCGGTGCCGGCGAATTCTGCAACGCCATCAGCGGTGGAAGCTACCCCGGGTGCGGCGTCTTCGACGGCTGCGGCGATCCCGCCGTCGTCAACCGGTACCACGGCGCCCACCCAGCCTTCGACCGATGCGGCGGTCTCGGCAGCGGATTCGACCGTCCATCTCGTGGCGCCGGTGCGGGACGCGTCGCAGCCGAAGTCGCTGGTGCAGCAGGTATTGGATGCGCTCGAAGAGACGAGGGTGGAGTCTCAGAAGGTCCGCAAGTATCTGCCGGACTTCCTCAAGCGGCTGCGCGATGATCTGAGCAAAGAGTTGAGCGGTGACCGTGCCCAGAATCCCCAGGCGTCCCCTGCCGGACAGCCGGACTCTCCGGCAGCCGCTCCTGCGACACCGGCCGCCGGCCAACCGGAGTCTCCGGCTGGCACTCCGGCGACGACGGTCAACGGCGTGGTGTTGGCGTATCGAGCCGTCAGTCTGACGTCGGTTTCTCTCTCGATCAGGACATAGCCGCAGGACACACATCCTGCGAGGGCAAGAAGCGTCAGCCTCCGGGTTGGCGTTAGGCGAGACACGGCGCGGCTTGGTGATCCCAGGCCGCGCCGTTGTCGTTTTCGCACTCGCGCGGGATTAGTTATTCCACAGCCGCTGATACCACTTCTTCTCGTCGCCGACAGGTAATGACGCGATGTTCATCGTTCTGCGGATCTCGCCGATGTTCCAACCCGTCAGATTGGCGAGCGTCTGAGCTTCCTTCTCATAGCGATCGCGGAGCTGTTGCCGATAGGCCGCCGCCGCCGGACACTCGTCCGTCCCCGTCCAGGGGTGGCGAAGGATGTAGCGGGCCTGGAAGTTCGCTCGGTCAGGAGTTTCCTGGAACATCAGGTCTTCGGGAAAGTGCGCCGCATCGTAGCGGACATGCAGTCGGGTGAGGAACACGTTCTGCGCCATCGGCAGGCTCAGCCCTTTTCCAGCCCGTACATTCTGATCCTGCCAGAACACGCCCAGCCCGCGTAGCTCTTCGGCGGAGAGGGGATTCGCCGCGCAGGGGTCGCACCAGTTCATGTCCCAGGCATATTCCATAAAGACGCCGCGCTCGCTCTCGCGTTTCACTTGTTGCGTGAAGAGGTCGCGATAGAAGTCGCCGAACTTGTCTTTCACATAGAGGGGAATCTCCTGCGCTTCGGGCAACCGGATAGTCCGATAGTTCGTCGTCTCGACGCGGCCTTGCCTGGTCAGAAAATAGATGAACAGTTCCTGCGCGCCGTCGGCATTCACGGTACCGAGTCGAATCGGCAGCATGAATCTCGGCGACTCGAAGGCGATCTGCAGCGGCCGCAGATGCGTGAGTCCCAGCCTGGCCTGCTCGCCCAGGTTCACTTTCGCCACGAAGAACTTGAGATTTTGTTTCAGATAGCTGTGCAGCACGGCGGAGGCGCCTGTCGGAATCTTGTAGCCGTTCTCTGTCAGCCAGGTTTCGAGGCCGCTGCTTTCTTTGGCGGAGAGAATCAGAATGTCGTACTCGCCGACAGTGTGCTGTGCCTCGACCGTCACGCCCAGCACCTGATCCCGTTCGCGTCCGGCTTCGGCGGCGGGGGCCATGCTTTTCATGGCGCCCAGCCGGTCCTGGAACATATCGTAGCGCCGGCAGGGGTTCTCATCGAAGTATTCGACCAGCCGGGGGGCTGAATAGTCGGCCAGATGTTTGAGCACGGCCGGATCGCCGATATGGATTTGCTCCTTCTCCAGCACAGTCGGCACCGGTACAACCATGGCGAATTCCTTCACGTCGCCTTTGAAGTCGTTGGCCATCGTGATGACGGTTTTGTTATCGTGGCGGGCGATGGCGACTTCCGACGCTTTATTGAACAGTTTCGTATCGGCTTTGCCGACATAGAAACCGCAAAACGCCGAGGCGTTGCTGCTCCAGAGCAGCAGCCCGAACAGGAGCGTGAAGAGCGAACCGGTAACACGTCGCATGAGAACCTCCTTGGTTGATGAATGGACAGGGACGGGAACGGGTACAGGGCGCTTGCGGATCGATGCGGGGCAGACCCGCGCATGCCCGGTCGTCGGGGACGACCACTTGAACTGGAGCCCCGGCAAAAGCCGGTCGATCACCGGCACGAGCGGCGAACACACGATGAGCGCCCAGAGGGGGCCGTTCGGTTTGAAGAAACCGAATTGGACATAAAGCGCGATCATCGCTACCAGAAGCGCGAAAACTATCCGGCCCGCGCGGGAGTCCGGCGTGGTCTTGGGGTCGGAAATCATGAAGAACGAGAAAATCAGCAGGGTGACGCTCTCGATTTGATGCAGCGGGATCGCCAGCGGGTCACCGAGCCAGAGCGCTCGCGTGATGAGCAGACCGACGTAAAATCCGAGAAAGCTCAGGGTTACATCCGCGCGTGCCGCCCGCGTCACGACGAGGCTTCCCATCCCGGCGATCAGCAAGCCGAGCGAGACGACCTGTCCCCACTGCCCCGGCGAGATCCACCCGAGACCGGAGGCGATCGTCACGACCAACGCGAGATTCGTTGGGTTGAAGACATGCTTCTCGTTCCAGCGGATGACGAACTTGCTGCCGATCGCGATGACCGAAGCGAGTCCGGCCACGGCGAGGTGATCGGTGCGAAGCAGCAGGCAGAGCGAGAGGGCCGAAATCAGCGGGCTGCGAGGCTCGAAGGAGGGCAGTGTGAAGTAGCCGGTGCCGGCATATTGCGTGAGCAGCGCCGCGCCGATGGTGACGGCGATCTGGGCGGCGGAGACATCAAAGTGCAGCCAGACGAGTCCATACAAGAGCAGCGTACTCAGGCTGACAATCTGGTACAGGCGGGGATCGAGGGTTGAAAGCCGGGCTGTGAGTCGATCCAGGTTCATCAGGCGCCTCGTGGATAGAGTGGCGTTGCCGTCTACTCACGATATGGCGCGAGGAATGGAATCCTTTCAGGGAGGAGGGGAGGAGAGTGATCCACAGGCTTGCTCAGGTGAATGCCAACAAAAACGTCCGGTTAGATCGTTGGCCGCGCTTCAATAGCCGTGGCGGCCAGCGATGGCGCAGAAGGGAATGATTGACAGGCAGGAAGCAGTATCGTTAGGGTTCCGTGAAATCCGGGGACGTTGAGGTGTCTCTTGGAGAAAAAGGGGAAGCCCCATGCCGAACAAGTATGCCGTGTTAAATGACGGCCACGTAGTGGTGGAATTCTGGACGGGGCAGGTCACGCACGACGAACTGCTGGCCCATGAACAGCGACATCTGAGCGATCCAAACGTCAAAGCCGGTGCCGCGGTCCTGGTCGATGCCGAGCGGGCTCAGTTCGGCACCACGACCGATGAGATCAAAGACATTGTCGCACTGTATGGCCACGTCGTCGGCAGGCTCAACGTCGCCAGGATGGCGCTCCTCGTGAACAATGAAACCTATGAACGGGCTCTTGTATTTATGAAAGAAGTGGAAGGGTATGGAGTGAAGGTCATCGTTTTCAGCATGCTGGATGTCGCCTGCACCTGGCTGGGCCTTGATGTCGGAGTTGTGCGGAATGAGTTACTGACGCTTCGGGCGAAAGTCGGGTAGTAGAGGGTAAGAGATTCCAGGAACCATTGATGCCTCCCTCACGAGCCATGTTAAGGAGTCGCCTACGTATCCTTCTTGTTCTTGCTCTGGTATTTGTGTTGGCGGGTTGTTCCCGCGAGACGGGTTTAACGGTCGCCAACCATTCATCCGGCGTGGTCACTAACATCAGTATCTCTGGTTCAGGATTTTCTGAGCGCATTGACCGTCTTGCTGCCGGGGCGGAGTATCGTTTGTCAATTCATCCGCGGGGTGAGTCGGGGGCTCGTGTGGCCTTCGAGGCGAGCGGTCGGCATATTGATATCGGCGAGCAGGGCTACTTTGAGGGTGGTGGAAGCTATCGGGTTGCGGTTATCATCGAGCCGGATCTGCACGTGACGGTGTCGTCGGAGCTGGAGACATACTAACGTGACCGTGAAAAACAGCAACAAGGTTCGCGATTTATTGATGGCGCTGTGGGCTGTGATAGGCGTTGGCGCCGGAGTGTTGATTCTGCTCGGGCAGGTCGGGGATGCTTCTGTCGTCAGGGCTGAGATCTCTGCAGATGTTGTTCCCCTCCAGTCCGAAAAGGACCTGGGGCTTGCCGCTCAGCCTCTGGCGGAGGCCGGTGACGCGAATGCGCAGTGGATGGCGGGGCAGGGGTTCTTGTCCCCTCCGGATGCCGATCCCGCGGTTGCCTTCAAGTGGTTTCTCCGGGCTGCGGATCAGGGGCACGGGTTGGCGCAGCGTGATCTGGGCCTCTTGTATGAGGCAGGCTGGGGAGTGGAGCAGAGTATAGAGGAGGCCTACTTCTGGTATTCGCTGGCTGCCCTGCATGATAGCGGTCGAGCTTCATTGCGCCGCGATGCGCTCGCAACGGGGTTGAGCCGGGAGCAGCGTGACAGCGCCGATCGGCGATTGCGTTCGTGGCGGCCCCGGAAGGAATTGCCGATTGCGAAGTAAACCAGCGATGGCATTCGAGAGGGCGGAACGGGTTTCAGTGCCAGGTGATTGTCCGGTTTGGTATGTCACTTCGAGGACCCGATGCTTGAACTCCGGCCGACCTGCGAACAGTGCAACGTGGCGCATGCGCGGTTTTTAACCAAGCTCAAAGCAATCCCGCCGGACAAACGATAAAACAGAGGCTCTCTTTCTACGCGACGCTTCTCCGCGCTTGTCTCATTCCGGTACAATCCACCCCTATGCATGAGTTTCTGCTGGTACTGGTCAGTATGGCCGGGGTGGCGGTGATCGGCTTTATCACGAAGGCGATCACGCCGGAGATCATGATCGAGTTCGGGCTCTGGATCCTGGCCGGCGGTTTGCTGATCGGAATTCCGTCAGGGATCTGGTATCACGTGGCGCTCTATCGGGCGTTGAAGCGGCGGATGGCGCCGCCTGCGGGCTGGTGGCGCGCTCCGGTCAAGCTGCATGCGACGCTGACTCCATTGGAATTCAAGCCCGTCCGTCCCTGGTTTGTGGCCGGTGCGGCCGGGTTTATCCTGTGCTGTGTGGGAGGCCTGGCGGCGATTGCTGGGCTGTCGGTCGGACAGTTCTATCCCTAGCATCGATTTCGTGAACTCCTGACGGTGTGTGGTTGTATCCGGAGGGGCCCTACTCGTCGAGAGCCGGACGAATGAGATAGGGGCCGTACCACGCGGCAAAGAGCAGATAGGCGCCGCTCCAGGCCGTTGCTGCCATGCCGAATACGAGAGCTGTCGGGAGTCCGATGGCCGGTCCGAAGACCCGCAGCAGGGCGCCCAGGTTCACCAGGATATAGATCGTGACGGTCAGGCGGTCCGCCTGCTTCGGTCGCCCTGTATGGCCCAGGCTGGCGCGGGTCATCACCGCGAAGGTCATCGCGCCGACCGCGCCGGTCGTGAGGGCATGGACGGCATCGGCGGGTTTCAGTCCGAAGCCGAGCGTCGCCCCGCCGATACTCAGTAGCGAGAACGCAAGCCATCCATACCCCGCATGTAGAATCAGCACGAGCGGCTCAGGCCAGGTGAGCCACCCGCGCCATCGAGACAGGCGAACGATGTTGGCCAGTCCGGCGGCGACCAAACACCATCCCGTCGTCATGGCCTGAGGTTGCACCACCCAGGAAAGCGCGGATACGACCGTGAGCATGATCGTCAGTCCGTCATAACGAGAGAAGGACGGAAGCTGATCCGGTAGACTCCGCTCAACGAGATAGTCGCTGGTGAAGCTTGGCGTGATGCGTCCGCCGATGAGAGTCAGCAGCAGGATCATCAACGCAACGGCCATCCGTTCGGGAAGATCTGTTTCTGACCCCCGCTGCGCGAGTGTGTGAAACAGCATATTCGCACAGGCGTAGAGACTGATCACCAGGCCGATCGGGGCACGATCCCACGCCTTGCCGGCGATGATTTCCCGCCAGACGATGGCGGCCAGTACGACCAGATAGGCTGCATCGACGACGGCGGGAAGGATCGCCGCGGGCCATGGCAGGGCGATGGCCAGGCGTCCGGCCAGCCAGAGCATCACCAGAGCCAGCAGCGGCGCGCCTCTGAGCGGTGGCCGGTCGGTCCAGTTCGGCATGGCCGTCAACAGAAAGCCCGTGATGACCGCGGGCAGAAACCCGAAGAGCATTTCGTGGACATGCCAGTCGCGCGGAGCCAGTCGGAATGAGGGCTCCGCCGCGCCGTTCAGAATCATGGCCCAGACGGGAACGGCGAGACCGGCAAACAGCGCCGCCGCGAGAAAGAACGGGCGGAAGCCGTAGGACAGAAATGCGGGGGGCTGGTCGTCGGACGGTTTCATCGATCGATGAACGGGGTTCCCTGGAGTCGGTTGTGCGCCGGGAGAATCTTACTGCCGGTTTCCTATGATGTCGACTGTGATCTCTGCGGTCGGGGAAGGATCCTGGCTGACCACATAGGTAGCCCGTTCAGGAGAGCCGGCGGGATGCGGGGACGACACCGATTCTTGAATGAGCGCCGGCGAACGCCGGGTGAGGAGCGCGGCTTCCTGCCTGGAGATGGGGCCGAACGGGACAGGGGACAGGCGGACCACGACGGTTCCACTGTCCGCGGGCAGGGAAAGGCGCTGCCGCTGCCCTGCCTGGATTTTCATGGAGATGCGGCCGGTCTCTTTCAGCGGCAGCAGCAGTTGCGTGTTGGCCTCTCCCACATTTCTCCAGACTTGAATGTACCCGTCCTGATTGGGTTCCAGCGTGATGTGTACGGGCGTTGTGCTCGCCGCTGCCGTTGCCGCAGCGACTTCCTGCTCCTGGCCATCAGAGTTCTGCACAACAAAGCTGTACCGGAGGCCGAGGGGCTTGACCGGCGTTGCAGGGCCGGCGGCTTTGCTGAGTTGCGAGAGTCCTTCCAGCTTTCGCTTGAATAGATTGGATGGTGCCTCTGACTCGGCCGGCGCGTTCATGGCGCGTTCATTGTTCTGGATCTTCCTGTCGGAATCAACGCGTACCGTTTCTCCATAGAACAAAGCGCGTGCGCTGACCGGCTGTGTGCCTGCGACAGGGGCTGCTGTCCTAGCCGGTGCCTGCGCGATCTTGACTTCAGGCGTTGCCGCAGGTGCGCCGGCGGCAGGTTGCCGATCGGGTGACGTGGCGATAGGAGTTTCCGGCTGTTTCCGAGCTTCTGCTTGTCGGCTTGTTTGGGGAGACGGTTCTTGCGCGGCATCAGCCGGGCGGTAGTCTTGCGGTTGTGAGGGGACGGCTACGGTACCGGTCGCCGACTTGTCGGTGAGCGCATCTTTCTTGGAGACGGGTGGCGCAGGAGAATCTGTTTCTTTGGATTGCGTCTCGGACTCAGTTGTTGGCGACGGCGCCGGTCGGGTGGCGACAGCCGCAGGGAGTTGAGGCGTTGCTGGTGGCGGTGCCTCGGTTGCGGCCGACCGGGCGGCTTGCCGCGCACTGTCCTGGTAAATTTTGGTGCCGAGGGCGACGGCGAAAACGGCGGTGGCCAGTCCGCCCGCCAGCGCAAGATTGGCCGGCCTCCGGAACCAGTCCAGCCAGGTTGCCGGGCTGCCGCTTCTTGCAGGATTTGTCTTGTGTAGTGCGTGCAGCAGGCGCCGTCGCACAGTTGGATCGGTCAACAGTTCCTTCAGTGCCTGCTCATCGGCCAGGGCATCGAAGAGTTGCTGGTCTTGCAGCGCGGCCTGATAAAGCCGCTGTTTTTCCTCCGGCGTCAGCGTATCTGCCGCGAAGCCGCCCAGGAGTTGTTCGAGTTCGTGTTCCGCCATCGTTTATTCCCAGCTGCCGCCCATCGCCGCCAACAGCTGCTTTCTGCAACGAAGATCCCAGGTGTAGATGGTATTGATCGACGGTTGCCCCATGATCTTCTGAATCTTGGGAAAACTCTTGCCCTCCAGCTTCCACTTGAAGAGTTCGCGGCAGCGTTCGCCGAGTTGCATGACCGCAGCGAGTAAACGGTTCACGCGCTGCTGTTGGTCAAGCTGAGAGGCCGGATCATCACCGGGGTCGGCCAGCGGCAATTCCTCGACCGACTCCTGATTGTACTCGCCTCGCCGGAAGGTCTTGCGGTGGGCGTCGAGCATCTTGAACCGCAAGACCTGAAATGCCAAGGGGACAAGTTCGGTCAAGTCAGTGACCGCAGGGTACTTCTCATGAAGAACTATCAGCGTCTCCTGGGTCAGATCTTCGGCATGGTCTCTCGATACTCGTGATGTCGCGAAGGCGAGAATCCTTTCGCGAAGCGAGGCGAGTATCTGATTGCGGTCCATCGGTGCGCCTGGTTATCGGGTCGAATGACTTGTTGAATGGGGAAGAAGGTCGCCGAGCGAGCGGAAGCCCAGCTTCAGTCCGTTGCACACTTCGACCTGCCGGTCGAAGCGGTTTTTGGTTCTCATCATCTTACGCAAGGTCCCGAAGGCGACGCGTCCCCAGGCGGCGATGTGAAAGACGGAGAGCGGATAGTCGGTGCCGAAGAGCAGCCGCTCCTGCACATCGGGATAGTTGCGCAGGTGCAGGAGCATCCGGAACCGGTTCGGCAGGGTGAGGGCGGAGATGTCCGCATAGAAATTCGGATAGCGTGTCACCAGATCGCGCAGGGTCGGCAGAAACTTCTCGAAGAGAATCAGGCCGTAGCTGCAGGCATGGGCGGCAATCACGGTGGCACCTTCATCGAGCGCGACTCGAAGCCTGTCGGGTTCGCCGACCGACTGGTCTTTACCGATCAAACTGAACTCGTAGCCGACATGGCTGAGGAACGGCAGCTTCCGCTCGGCCAGCGCCCGGTAGAAGGGTTTGTACTTAGAATCGGCCGGGTCGAACTGTTGCGCGTTCGGCAGCACTTTCACCAGGGTGGCCCCGGCGTCCGCGCAACGATGCACCTCTTCGACTGCGTCCCGCCGCTGCGGGTTGATAGAGACGCCGGCGAGCAGTTCGTTTGGATGGGATTTAGCGGCCTTGAGTACATAGTCATTACTCACGAGCAGATCGGTATGTTCCAGGCTGAGGATGCCGTTGGAGTCATAATGGCCGTCCATGCCGAGCAAGACGCCTTTTTGCACGTGTGTCGAGGCGCGCAATTCGACGAGCAGATCTTCCAGATATTTCTCGTTGGCGACACGCGGGCGGTTCACCGACAACCCGTGCTTCCAAAACAGGAATCGAAATAACGGGCTCTTCAGCATCTTCGGCGAGATATAGCAGCCGTTGTCGCCGTCGGGCAGCGCAGCGAGGTGCACGTGGCAATCGACGAGGGATTTTTGAGTGAATGGCATGTGGCGGCCTCCATGATACGACGCTTGCAAGGTCATGACGGCGTGACGTCAACGCATGAAGAAGATTCCCGCGACGCTTGCCCAATAGGCTACCAGCTGTCCCAGTGTAAAGGCGATCTGCTTGTAGAAGAGCGTAGCTGTGCGGCGATACGGGTCGAGAGGGTCATCAGGTGCCGCGTTGGTCTGGGTACGTATGATGAGAGATGACGGGGTTGTGGATTTAATCGCTTGAATGGCCTCTGCAAGAACTGCTTCCGGTGCTTCATCCCATTGCCGTCTCTCTGCCTGAGCCAGGAGCTCCTGAAAAATGCGCACGTCTATGGCCACTCGAATAGCCGCATACAATTGAAGGAGTCCAAGAAAGAACGATGTGGAAAGCAATCCAAATGTGACCCGCTGAGCGATTGGAGTCAGCTCGATGTTCGAAGCGGGACCCGTGTAGACGCACAGGCCGATGGCCGTGAGCATTGACAGAAAAATGGTGACAGAACTGAAGGTGTTGATCTGCTTTCCCGAATCAAATAGGGCGAGAAAAGAGTGCCTAGCCATCTGAAGGCACGCCTCTTCCGGGCGTGATCGGTGAGAACCTGATCGCTGAGTAGTCATGATGCCAGGAGCCGTTCTTTCGATGGCAGTAGTAGTCCGTGCTGATACGCATTCAGCCTGTCTTTTGCATGTTTCGACAGAACGATCTTCGGACGGGCCTGTCTGACGATCGCCTCCGCTTCCGCTACGTTGGACGCCTGACCGGTAGCCATCAAATAGGCAATGACGGTCTCCGCACTGCGAGCATAGCCCAAGGCACAATGCACGAAGACCGTGCCATCGCGAATGTGGGTTTGGATGAAGGAAACCGCACGGTTGAGCTCCCTTGATGGTAACGGTGTCAGATCCATTGTCTGCAGGTTACAGTAAGGGAGGCGGAGAAATGGACTCGCTTCATTGAATTCCGCCGTGAGATCGAGAACTGCCGCCACTCCTGCGGTGATGGCCTGCGCAGCTTCCTGGTTGCTCAGCCTCCTTCCCAACCATAGGCCAGGAACTATTTCGGCATGCGGAGGTACTGTTCGTACGTGGAGTCGATATGACAGGTACGCACCGAGGAGATACGGGGCGAGCGCAATGCGGCTGCAGAGGCTGAGGCGGCCCTCGAACTTGAGAAATATGGCGGTGCCGGCACCGCCATATCCCACTGCAATAAGGGCCAGTGCCGCGGCAGGCCAGAGGAGAAGATGCATAGGGTGCCAATAGAACCAGCCGACCCCGAGGCAGACGAGGCTGCCCGTGGCGTAGAAGGCGACAAGGCGATGTCTGATGATCGAGGGCCTGGAAACAACCGTGGTCAGTTGGGTAAAAGAAGTCCGTTCCATGCCATGGTCCGGAAAAGCGTAGTACGCGATCATGGCCACCACCACACCGCTGTAAAGGTCGATCACATGGTGCTGATAGGTGAAGATGGTTGAGAGGCCGATCAGGACACACCAGATATGGATGGCCGCATGCAGTCGGCCCCTTGTGTGTCTGGCGTATATCATCCATTGAAGAATGAGCAGGCTGATATGGAGCGAGGGGGCCTGATTGTATGGCTGATCGAACGAGGTGAGGACTCCGAAAATGGAGCCTAGGAACCCCTCTACGGGTGGCCGGGGGAACGCGAAGCGGAGGGGGAAGACGAGGAAGCACAGCGCCGAGAGGCTGATGGCCAGGATGAACCGATAGGCCAAACGGTGAAGCTCCGGCTTGGTGCGGCAGAGAAACAGGGAGCCAGCGAACATGGCATCCGTCGACATGTAGGGGATAATCATGATCGGCACGAATGGAATCCACCGCTCCCATTCGAAATAGTAGCTGCTGACATTCAACTGTTGGGAAGTGATCCAGTTTGTAGCGCCGTATATCGAAAAGAAGAAGGGGCCGAGAAAAAGGAGCCAGCGGAATGCCATCCCAGTCGGGCGGGCTTCTGAAATACTGCTGAGGGGCATGGCTATGCCTTCTTTCTCGCGAGAGAGACGGTGAAGATGCCGAACTCGTCGATCTCCATCGAGATCTTTTCGAAGCCGGCGGCGTGCACGAGATCATCCATTTCTTCTTGCGTGCGACGGCGCATAATCCAGGGTTGATGATCGCGATTTGTTAATACTCGGGCGATCATTTCAACTTGCGGATGCCAGGGCTGGTTGGTGTAGATCAGGTGGCCGTTTGGCTGAATGGCGGTGAAGAGACCCCTGAGCGATCGCAGGATCATCTCGTTATCTGAAAACAACTCATAGAGGCCGGAGACGATGGCAATGTGAGGTCGCGGATTGAGCATGGACAACGAGGCGTGGTCGAAGGCATTCCCTTCTTCATAACGAACTGACCGAAGCCCCCGGCGGTCGGCCAGTTGTCGCCCCAGCGCAAGTCCGGTCGTTGAGCGGTCTCGTAGTAAGGCGGTGAGAGGAAGACCGGGATGGGCCTCAATCGTGTCGAGGATATATCGGCCCGGCCCAGCGGCGATATCGACGATATGAATCGAGCCGGCGGATTGTGCCGCATGGCCGATCACTTTGTTCAGCACCTGTTCGATGTGAAGCTTGCGTTGTCTGATTCCTTTCCAGCCGATGCTGTCCAAGTACAGACGATCCAAGAATCGGCCGGCGATAGTGGTCCCATGGGCTTGGTTCTCATAGACGTAGTTTAGGGATTCTCCTGAATCGAACCCGGTTCTCCAACCGATCCGAATCCCCTGGCTCAAGCGGCCGATCGTTTGCATCGATGCTTGTTGAAGCTTGAAGTTCCAGCAACGCGGGGAAAGCGGGGAGAGCGGCTTCAGGAGCTGGTCATATTCGGTCTTGGTGAACGATTGCCGATGGGCGGCCAGCAGGGGGATTGCAGGGTGAGCGTTGGCGAAGGCTTGCGTCAAAAAATCACGGGTCTTGTGAATCGGAACGTGGCGATCCTTTTCGTGAAAGACGTCATGGAAAAACCCTGGGAGGGAGCAGAGTTCTTTGTAAGAGGACGACAACCGTTGAAAGAACGTTTTCTGAATGCCTTGCTCGACAACCCAGTCGGATTCAGCCACAAACACGAGCGTGGGTGTGCGAATCGCCCCTGCATCTGCCACGATGCGGGTTGACGCATCACGGAGCCCGAGGAGGATGTTGACGGCGATCGCCCGTTCGATCAAAGGATCTTCAGCGTACTGGCGCGCTTGTTCGATGTCGTGGGTTAGCAATTTTGCTTTAACATAACTGTTGATGAAACACTTCCCCATGAGGCGTTGCATCAGCCGCAGTCCTGGAATGGCGAAAGGGATATACAATTTGACCCTGAACGCTGGGACTGCAAGGACCATCGCCCGAATCGGCGGCGCATAGTCGTGTACCCATGTGGCCACAATCACGCTGCCGACGCTTTGCGCAACTACCGCCATGTCGGTAATGGGGATGTGATACGTGGCGCTCAGGTGGCGGACAAAGCAGTCGGTGTCCTTCACAAGACAGGAAAAATCTGGCGCATACCCACGCTCTCCCGGGGACCGTCCGTGCCCGCGGGCATCCCAGGCAAATACCGCTGTGTGTGGGAAATTCAGCGAGGAGGCGAGCTCTTGGAATCGCCCCGAATGTTCATGCCCTCTGTGGAAAAGTACAATGGCATGTTTCGGGGGTGTTGAGGGAAGCCACGCACGATAGAAGAGCTGCGTGCCATCCCATGTTGCCATCCAGTGCTCGGTCGGATTGCTGGTCACTGACATCTGTTCCGCAAGATGGGTCGCCATCACTGACACTCCTTCCTCTCTGTTACTCCCACGCCGGCCGGTATCCTTCTTCCGCCAGAGTTTTGATTTCCTGTTCGAGGCTCGTCATAAAACTGCCGCGATCCCCGCTCCAGCGGACGGCTTCTCCGATGAAGACATCACAGAAGAACGGGACCAGGACGGCTTCTCCTTTCGGCAGCGCTTTGCCCAGGCCGTGCAGGAATACGGGCGTGATCGGCACGTCCGGATTGCGTTTGGCGAGATGGGCGATGCCTGTTTTGAACGTGCTCAGCTGCTCCGGGTCACCGCGCGATCCTTCCGGAAAAAGAATCAGGATGTCTCCGTTCTGTAACGCCTCTGAGCAGGCGGCTAACGGGTCCTGGTGCCGGTCGAGGATCTCCCGCTCCAGTGGAATGATGTGCATGATGTGCACCGCAAACCAGGCAAGCAGGCGGTTGCGGAAGAAATAGTCTTTTGCCGCGACCGGCCGAAGGCGCGGCAGGAGCGGCCGGGGCAGGAGTGTCATCAAGACCAGGGTGTCCAGGTGGCTGTTGTGGTTCGAGACGACGATGGCCGGCCCGTTCAGAGGGATCCGTTCGCGATGGCGGATGTTCAGGCCGATCACGATCAGGACCAGGGGGCGGACGATCAGCAGAAAGAACAGTCGTTGCAACACGAGGCGCTCTCAGTAGTGCAGGTAATAGACATAGTGGAACAGCAGCGGCGCGGTATAGGTCAGGCTGTCGATCCGGTCGAGAATGCCGCCGTGCCCCGGCAACAGGCTGCCGCTGTCTTTGACGCCGAGGTCGCGTTTCAACGCGGAGATCGTGACATCACCGATGAAGCCCCCCAGCGCGATCAGGAGTCCCGCCCCGAGCGACTCGACGAGCGTCAGCGGGGTGAGATGAGGAGCCAGGACCATCGCCAGGGCCGTGGTCGTTCCCACTCCGCCGAGAAACCCTTCCCAGGTCTTGTTAGGGCTGACCTTCGGGATAATCTTATGGCGTCCGGTGAGTTTTCCCCACACGTATTGGGCGACGTCGTTGAACTGCGTCAGAAAGATGAGGTACAGGACCAATCCCGCGCCTCCGCCCGCCGGATTGTGTGCCCCGTCCAGAACCAGAAAAAAAGCCGCGTGGCTGAGGCTGAAGACCATCGTCATCAGCCCCCAGTGCAATGTACCGGCCGCCCGGAGAAACTCCCTGGTTTCCCCGATGATGACCATCCGCATGGGCAGCAGGAGGAAGAGATAAACGGGGATGAAGATGATGAACATGCCGTACCACTGCTCGTGGACCCAGTAGTACTGGACGGGAATGGCGGCATAGGCCCAGAAGAGCACGCGGCGATCCGCGCGCCTGGTGGGGATGAGGGATAGGTATTCTTTCAGGGCGAGAAAGCTGACGAAGGCGAAAAAGAGGATGGAGGCCGTCCGGCTGAGGAGGATCGCGCCGGAAAAGATTCCGATCATGATCCACCAGGACCGGATGCGCTGGATCAACTCCGTATAATTCTTGTCGGGATGCAGCCGTTTCAACAGCGCGGCGATGAGCGACGCGACCACCAGAATGCCGAGTACTCCGCCGAGCGCCGCCAGGACCGATGGTGTGATATGCGACAGCATCAGGACCGGCCCTCCCGTAACGCCAGCCTGGCGCGGTGGTAGATCGTGACGAGCGAGAGCAGCAGCATGATGGCAAGTGCGGCAGTGATCCACATTCCTCCCGGCAGGCCGAGTCCGAGCAGAAGCGCGATCAGTCCGAACGCGAAGGCGCGATCGCTTTTGCCCATCGGGCCGGCATAATTGCGGGACGCGCCGATCTGAATTGCCGCCACGCCGGCCATTTCCACCATCACAGCCAGAATGACCAGCCCTACCACCAGCCAATGATTGAAGCCCGGCACCAGGGCGAGCGGCAGATAGAGGGCGCTGTCGGACAGCACGTCGCCCAATTCGTTGAGGATTGCCCCGAGCCTTGTTTTCATGTCGTGCTCGCGCGCGAGCATGCCGTCGATGGCGTTCAGCGCCATACGGATGAACAGCGTTCCCGGGAGCAACAGCAGCAGCGAAGTCCGGTCGGGATAGAGAGCGATCACGCCGCCGACGAGGCAGGACAGCGCCAGCGCCGCCAGTGTGACGTGATTCGCCGTCACATGGGCCGCGGCCAGGGCGCGCGTGAGGGGGCGCAGGAGATTCTGAAAGGCCGGTTTGAGCTGGTAGATACTGGCCATGGCAACCTGAGTATTCCTACGGGCAGCTGTCAGCGTAGCATGTCGTCACGGAAAGCCAAGCCAAATCACGCTTGCCAGGCGGGCGGCTGCGCCGTCATGAACGCCGCACTCGGCTATCGCCTGCGGATCAGCACGCGGCCCAGCCAGACTAGGCCGGCCATACAGCCGGCCGTGAGCGCGAGCACGGAGCCGGGAATCGTCGCCGCTTCGACCGGTGCGGGACTCACACGCAGTTCCGACGGAAAGGCTCTCGTGACCGTCGGGGTGGTTTTCCATTCCGATCGGTCCGCCGGCACGCGCTGTTGGTATTCGTCCAGCGACGCCACGGCATAGGTGCCCATCGCGCGGCTGGAAGGAATCTGTGGAATATGGACGTAGAGGACGGCTTCGACGTCTTCGCGCAGCCATTGCTCGAAGGGCGTGAGCGCGCGTGAGGGATCGGATTGTTTGAGAAGGTGGAGGAGATCGTTCCCGATGGCTTCGAAGGTAACGCGCGGCAACAGTCTGGTGAGTTCTTCCGAAAAGTATCGATAGATCTTCAGTCCGCCGGCCAGGCTCCGGTCCGAGGCGGCCATGTAGACATAGCCGGCCGTTGCCTTCAGCCGGTTGCTGGGACCTTGCAGGGGAACCCGCCAGCCGAGTGTCCGGAGCTGGTCGATACTGAATCCCGCGCAGTTGAGGAGCGAGTGATCGTAATCCAGCTCGTGCCGGTAGAAGCGGCGGAACACGTCCTGGATGGCGGCTTGGTAGGCAGCCGGGATACGGTCCTGCTTCAAGACCAGTACAAGAAGTGCGCTGGGCCGATAGTAGGATTGCCCGCTGTTGAGGTCCATGAGGTAGTTGTCCATCGGGACCATGGCGGGGAGGATGCCTTTCTCGCTGACCACGTCCGCGTCGTAAAAATTGTTCACGATCCAGTCGGCCCATTCGCCGTGAGGGCCGACGCGTCCTGTGACGATGCCGAAATGCCCGCCGTGCGCTTCGTCGTCGTCGCCTTGCGCGCCGTTCAAGATCGCCGCGAGTACCGGTTTCCCGGCCCAGGTTGCATCGGCGTTCCCCCACAGCCGGTGCGCGGTGATGCGGTCGCCGGGGAGCCGGTCTGCGTGTTCCATGAGGCGCGCGATCGTGTGCGCATCGGCTTCGACGGTGCGCGCCTGTTCCGGGGCCAGCAGAAAATCTTCCGGCCAGATGGTGCGGGCTTCGAACGAGGGACCCTCCGCTGTGAACACGGTGCGGCCGCGCAGGCGCAATGGATGCGGGCTGAAAAAACGCGTCGTGGCAGCGTTGTAGTACGACTGGTTGCTCGGCAATTTGGGAATCATCCGAAGGGACAAGGATTCGCCGCCGGGGAGGACAAGCCGGGCTCCGTCCGGCGCCAGCGTCGCCCGGGGAATCAACTCGGGAGAGCCGAGCCATATCAGGAAGGGCAATTGATGGGCGGATCCTTGTCCTTCCGGCGCCGCGGGAATCGCAATGATGTCATCCGCAAAATACCATCGGGCCTGCGGCGGCGTAAGGCAGTCGGTGCATCGGCCGGTCGTGACGGTGAAGGCTGTTGCATCGAAGAGCCCGAGCCGTTCATGCAGGAGCGGGGATTGGCCTGCCTGCACCGGTGGTGCGGCGGACGTATCCGCGGTCTCCTGGGCGGCCATGGCAGGGCCCGTCAGCGGCAGTATCATAAATGCGATGCAGACGGCGGCGGGTTTCCGGGAGGACGGCGGTTTGCTTGAGCCGACGGCTGTGCCGTCCTGGGCGCTCAGCTGCCGGTCGTGCAACGGAGCGAGCGTCAGTTGCGCCGTGATCGAACCGATCAGGGCCATGCCCATATCCCACTGGGTATCCCATTCGTCGCCCTGGGTGCCGAGAAACTCTATGGCCGATTGTCCGAGCGCGACCGCGACCCGCCATTCGAAAAGCTCATAGAGCGCGCTGAATGCCAGGGCGGTCGAGCAGACCAGAAAGAAGAGCCAGCGGCCGGGCTTGAGCGGCGAGGTTTTCAGGAGCCATTCCCGCATGACCAGGGCGGGCACAAAGCCCTGGACGAAGTGCCCGAGCCGGTCGTAGGGGTTTCGCGCCAGGCCGAAGGTCTCTTGCACCCACCGGCCGGCCGGGACCTCCGCGTAGGTATAGTGGCCGCCGATGATCAGGACTGCCCCGTGAAGGGCGAGAAGCCAATAGAGCAGCGGGGTGAGCGGGTGGCGGCGATAGGTCGCGATCAGAACGGGAAGAACGACCACAATCGGGAGAATTTCCAGAACCCAGGTCAGCCGGTCTTTCGGCGCGAGGCCGGAGGCGATCAGGCCGCAGAGAGTCAGGGTGAGGAGAGTGACGGGGATGCGTGAGAGACGGTGCAGCGCAGACATGGTCAGGACGCCGGCATCAGTCGTTCGGTGGCGATTCGTTTGACTCCCCGCAGGTCCAGCTTGCCGGTTCCCAGAATCGGCAACGCCGCGACTTTCACAAATTGGTTTTTCGCCGGGATGAAAAGGTTGGGCAGCCCGGCGGCGGCCAGCTTGTCGAGCACCGCCGGGAGGTCGGCTTCGTCGATGGTGTAGAGCACGGCGAGGCGTTCGCCTTTTTTCTCGTCCGGCAGACCGGTCACGGCGAAGACCTGCATGTCGGCGCCGGCCGCCTGCTGCAACGCTTCTTCGACTTTTCCGTGAGGCACCATCTCGCCGCCGATCTTGGAAAAGCGCGAGAGGCGGTCGGTGATCGTGAGGAAGCCGTCGTCGTCCAGGGTCGCAATGTCGCCGGTGATGTACCAGCCGTCTTTCATGGCTTTGGCCGTGAGGTCCTCCCTGCCGAGATAGCCGCTCATGACATTCGGACCTTTGACCAGCAACATGCCGGGCTGGCCGGGCGGCAGGATGGCCCAGGTATCCGGATCGACGATGCGTACCGACACGCCGGGGAACGGTTGCCCGACGGTGCCGCGGCGCGATGCGACCTGGTAGAAGCCGGAGGCGCGGAAGTCCGGGCAATTGGACGACACGACCGGGGCGCATTCCGTGACGCCGTAGCCTTCGACCGGCACGATGCCGAACTTGTCCTGGAAGGCCTGCACGAGGCGGAGCGGGAGCTTTTCCGCTCCGGTCAGCACGACCCGCAGGCAGCTGAATTGTTCCGGCGTGCAGCGGCGCAGATAGAGTTGCAGGAAGGTCGGGGTCACGACCAGCAGGGAGATGCGGTACTTGCTGCAGAGGTCGCCGATGACCGCGACATCCAGCGGCGACGGGTGGAAGACGATGCCGGTGTTATTGCGGGCGTAGAACCAGAGCAGCATGTAGCCGAAAGAGTGAAAAAACGGAAGGATCCCCAGGGCGCGATCGGCTTTGCTGATGTGGATGACCTGCCCGGCGCCTTCGACGTTCGAATTGATGGCGAAGTGCGAGAGCATCACGCCCTTGGGTTCGCCCGTGCTGCCGCTGCTGAAGATGATGGTGGCCAGATCGTCCAGGCTGATCGGACGCTCCCGTCCGCAGGCCCGTTCCAGAAGTCCGATCGGGGCGAAAAGACCGAGCAGGAAGGCCATGAGCCTGGCGCCGCCGGAGATCGTCTTGGCGATGTCTTCCAGATACAGGATCGTCACGCCGCCGGGAATGTCCAATTTGGCTTTCTCGATGAAGAGGCGGCTGGTCAGGACGGTTTTGAGGCCTGCCTGGGTCACCGCCGATTCCAGCCCGACACGGCCGACGGTGTAATTCAGGTTCACGCTGGTCTTTCCGGTGAGGGCTGCGGCTACATTGAGTAAGGCGCCGGGGACGCTCGGCGGCAGCAGCAGTCCGACATAGCGCTGCCCCTCCCAATGCGGTTGCATCGCGCGCGCCAGTGTAATGGTGCCGAGCAGAGCTTTGAGTCCGCTGACCGAGGGCCTGGTGGCGTCCGCCATGGCGAAGGTGAAGGGATGGCGGCGCCAGGCCGAGAGGACCGGACGGTGGACCGGTTGCTGATCCGTTTTGCGGAGCGTCCAGGCGGCCTCGCCCAGTTCCCTGACGAGCCGGCGGAGTTCGTGCGCCGGAGTGTCGGCCGGTTGCGGCGTGCCGAACGACACGGTGACGGGATAGGGAATCTGCTCCGGGAGCTTCCAGATAAAGCGGCCTTTCACGAAGCTGGCGATGCTGCCCCAGACGCGATCCAGGTGAACCGGAATGATCGGGACCGTGCGGCCTTTGACGATCCGTTCGAACCCGCGGCGGAACGGCAGGAGTGTCCCGGTTCTGGTGATCTGCCCTTCCGGGAAGATGCAGACGATTTCGCCGTCGTCCAGCGCCTGACCCGCGCTACGTAGGGCGCGCAGGATGATCCGCGGTCCTCCCGACGAGGAAATCGGAATGACCCGCATGATGTCCATCAGCCACTTGAAGAGCGGATGGGTCGCATAGGCGGCATCGACGACGAAGCGGACCGGGCGATCGAGACTTGCAATAAGGAGAAAGCCGTCGACCAGCGACATGTGGTTCGGCACCAACAGGGCCCCGCCGGTCAGCGGCACGTTCGTGTGTCCGACGATCCGTACCCGATACAGTGTTTTGGTCAACAGAATGAGGATGAGGCGGACGAAGGCGCCGGGGACCAGCCAGAGAGCCCACAGTGTGCCGGCAAAGGTGGCTGCCGCCGCCGCGAGCAGAATTCCGGTGGTGGAGAGGCCGAGTGAGGCAAAGACGCCGCCGCTGAGCGATCCCATGAGGACGCCACTATACGTGCACGTATTTGAGAGCGCAATGATACTGCCCCTCCGGTCGGCCGGGGCGTGCCACTGGATCAATGAATTCACCGGTACGACAAAGAGGCCGCAGGACAGGCCGAGGCCGGTCATCAGGATGAGGGTCCCGGTCAGTCCCGGTCCCAGCAGTCCCAGGAGCAGAAGAAAGAAGCAAATGCCGAAGGTGCCGAAGGGAATCAGTCCGTACTCGACCCGATCACCGGAGAGTTTGCCCGCCAGCACGGCGCCTGCGCCGATGCCGATTGAGAGCAACGCGAGCGGAAGGCCGGAGAGCGAGTCCGACAGCGCGAGGCCGGTTTTGGCATAGACCAGGACGTCCTGGCCGACCAGGCTGGCGATCGTCCAGAAAAAGGCCGAGCCGAGAACGGCGAGCAGCAGCGTCCGGTTGGATCGGACGGCCTGGACTGCGCCGCCGAGCGTCGAGGCGATGCCGCCTTCCGAGCGGGCGGCAGGAACTGCGGGGATGGTCAGCGATGCGCCGAAGCCGATGAGCGACAGGAGCGTGAGCGCCAGCGGCGCGAGCCAGGTGGTTGGGCCGACGCCGTCGAGCAGCACTCCGCCGATTGCGGTGCCGCCGAGAATGGCGAGGAACGTGCTCAATTCGAGCACGCCGTTGCCCTGCGACAAGCGGTCGTGCGGCAGAATTTCCGGAAGGATGCCGTATTTCGCCGGGCTGAAGAGGGCGCTATGCACGCCCATGCAGCCGAGCACGATCAGCGGCAGCAGACGCCCTGCCGGGTCGATGAAGAGCGCCGCTGTGCCGGCCGCCATGAGACCGATTTCCACGGCCTTCATTATGACGATGATGGTGCGCTTGCTCACACGATCGGCCACGACACCGGCCACGAGGGAGATCAGCATCAGCGGGAGCGTGAAGATGACGAAGGTGAGGGTCGTGTGCGCCTGCGAAGCCGATTCCAGGTCGGCGCCCGGCGCCACGGTCGCGGCAATCTGACGAATGCCGAGCAGCGCCACCATGAGCTTCCAGGCGTTGTCGTTGAAGGCGCCGAAGAACTGTGCGATCAAAAGCCCGCGGAGCGGATGAGTCTGTGATGTGTTGCGCGTCGTGTTGTATGAAATAACGGCCTCCCGGGACGGTCAGTACGATAGATTGCAGTGTGCCAGTGTTCATGTGCGCTGGCAAATACTTCCGTGAATTGTTCGGGGTGCGAAGTGGTCGGCTGGTTCGACAGTGTCGGGAGAAATTACGAGACCTGGAGTCTTGAATTTTATAGGCCGATTTTCCTGGCAGGCTGTTGACCAAGCCCGCTAGCGGCGTTCTCGCGATGCTCCGAGGCTCAACGGACGGCCTGGGAAAACGCCTGTCTCACAGGCGATGGGTGGGCGGGTGAGTAAAGTTTACGCGTCACCTCTTCGCTCGCTACGGCCTTGCTGGCCGGTCTGCGGGGCGATCAGATTTCGTCTGTGATCGTCGGCTCAGCTCTATTTCAGGGATCATGGTCATGTGTGTCAATACACGGCTAGTCGAGGCGGCGCTGTTGTTCGTGCCGTAGCAGCTGTAGCCTCGTTACGGCGGCCATTCGATTCTCAACGCCGAGCTTCTGATAAATCCGCTCCAAGTGTTTGTGAATCGTCCGGGGCCTGGTTCCCAGAATGGTGGCGATGGCGTCATTGGATTTGCCTTGGGCGACCCATGCGAGCACTTCGCTCTCCCGCGCGGTCAATCCAGCGACGGCTTGCGTGTCCGTGTGCCTGTCCATTCCCGTTTCTTTCAGCACCAGACAATCGTGATCGGACTCCACAATCAGGTGGATGCGGAGCGCTCGGACATTGCGGGGAATGAGGAGCGAACCCGGCGGGGCCGGCACAGTTGTCACATCACCTGCGCGCGCTTTTTGTGCACAGAGCCATTCGCGGAGGGTGTCCGGGAGCCGGTCCTGATCTTGTGCTGCCTGAGGGCAATAGCGGCTCAACAAGGCACGGCCCTGGCGGCTGGCCCAGCGGATGCGCCCGTTCGCTTCTACGAGGACCACCGCATGGGCAAACGTCTCGATGGTGGCTTGCATGGCGGTGAGGTCCTGCTGGATTGCGGTGAACAGGCAAGCCGTCTGAAATGCGTGAGCCAAGTGCGGCCGAAGCAGGTTGGCGACGAGCCGATCCCGCTCCGAAAAATCTTTCCGCCCTTTCCCCTGGAAGGCACCGAGCACAATTGCCCAGTCAGCGTGACGTGACACGACAATACTCATCTCTCGCTCGGTGCCGAACGAAGCGCTTGTTTCATTGTAGTACGCAGTTTCTCGCCACTCGCGCTGCGAAAGAAAATCGGACGTCATGTGCGCACTTCCATCCTCGGGATGTCCGGCGTGGTACGCGGCCAGCGGGTTTGAGTCGAAGAAGTGAAAGGAGCGTTGAAGCTGGTTGCTGGTCCAGTGCGCCGCATTGTGTGCGACATGACGAAGCAGCGTGTTGGACTGTGGGACGATTTCAAATCCCAAGGTTTGATCGCAGTCGATCGCGGCGTAGAGCGCCGCTGCTGCGTGGGCCGCAAACGAGTCACGATCCCGCACTTCGTGGAGATGTCTGAGTGACTCAAAAATCCGCCGGATATCACGCTGGGATAAGGTGGGCATCTCGGCATCCTCCCGTATCTGGCCGCAGCGGGCCTATTGTCAGCGAAGGAATTGGCGGATGTCCAGATAATAGGAGTACTTAGGTTGTAATCGCAGAAGTATTCGAGTTGATCCTACGAATCTTGTCGGTATTGACAGCGACGCATACGCCAAAAGGCGTATTCCCTGCCCGGAAGATTGAGTGTACAAGCGCAACTGGACTCGGAGGATCTGGTGGGGAGACAGATGAAAGCCAACCTCAGGGCGCTGACGACGCGCGAGTGGGAGGTGCTGAACCATCTAGCCAATGGGCAGCGCAATCATGGCATCGCCAATGAGCTGGGGATCAGCCCCCGCACCGTGCAGAAGCATTTGCAACGGATCTACGCAAAGCTAGGGGTGAAAGGGCGGACTGCCGCGGCGCTCTATGTTGTTCGCGCTGCGACTAAGAGGGACTGAGGTGGGTCGATCGTACTGAGATGTCGAGAGCGGTCAGGCTTGGGCGGGTCACGTTAATGCTTGTAATGGGCGAAGTGGGTGGCGCGTACGCGCTTTAGCGTACGACTTCTGTGGGATGGGAAATCCGTATGAGAAAGGCAGATGATCAGCGTTTGATGGTCTTGCGCAATGTGTTTCCGGATGTGTGAGGCAACCGGCTGCATCGTGTCATGTTTTGGATTCATGGTGGATCGGATGCGATTCAGTAGGTAGTGGCGGGAATAATTGTCGGTTATCGAGTACTTGTAATGGTGTAGGGTAGAAACCACAGGCGGGGAGTGATGTTTCTAGTTCAAGACAACGTGGAATCGGTTGCTGAAACTGAAAGGTGCGGGGATTGCTACAGCACAGCGGTGCGCATACTGATCTGCTGAACGCAGAGGGGGAATACTATGAAATCAGGGAAGATGACCTCGGTGTTGGCGATCGGTGTTGCGATGTTGCTGGCGGCATGTAGCGGGGGAGGAGGGGGAGGCGGTTCGACGGCTCCCGCAGCGACAACGGCACAGGCCAAAGGCTCGGTCAATGCGGGCGAGATTGGTGGGACAGGGTTGGTCGTTCTGTCGGCCCAACAAGCTACCACTGCGTCGGTACAGAGCAGCGGCTTTACCACGACCGTTTCCACGCAAGGGCCGCAGCTCCTGTTCCTGCAGGATTCAGCGGGTAAGATCCGGGGCGTAACTCTCTCGCTGCCATCTAGCCAGGCCGCACCGTCAATCATGACGGCCGATGCCGCCAGTACCGCGCTGGCGCTGCTCTTTTTGAGCCCGGGAGTCACGACCTCCAACAGTGCTCAGGCAAAACAGGTCGTGGCGGCTCTGCCTCAGATGACTTCGTTTGCCTCATTTCTCGCATTCTTGAAAGCCAACCTACCGACCCGTGCTCTCGACGAGCTGGTGCAGGATGCAACGTATGGAACTTTGCTGACGGCCTGCTTGACCGAATGGCCAGGCGTGGCCGCCACCCTGCCGCCGGTACCTGTGGCCTCCGTCGGCCCACTTGCCTTCGCCGTTGATCCGAAAGTGACGCCACCTTCGACAGGCGGTCTTCCGCAAGCCGGAGGCGTGAGCATTACGGCTGGTTCGAGTACACAATCCGCGAAGGATATTCCTGTCACGATCCAGAACTTCGGCTGGCGGTATGTCAAGGTCTACAAGGTTGCGTATGATTCCAATGGCACCTTTCTCGCCGCAGAACCACTTGCCGATCAGGAGGGCGCGACAGCGCTTAGCGCCGGGGCCTTCCTGACGAACACTGTTGGCAGTCCTTCATCCTCCACTAATAAGGCCGACTTTTCCAACAACGTGGCCAAGATTCAATACTGGGTCGTCGGTCCTGGATTCGGCCCATGTGCTCAGTGCCCCGTTGCAGCTGAGTCGGGGCATGGTCCAGAAGGCATCGGTAATGGAGCCGATCAGGGGCTTTGGTTCAAATCCGTCTTCGTGTATGTCTCTCTGCCAGTAATTTCTACTCTCACGGGTATTCCCTTGGGCGCATTGGGTGATGTCGTTGGCAATCTTCAGGACGCCAACGGCTTCTTGAGTAGTGTCATGACCTTGCTAAACCCAACAAGTTCCCCCGAGGAAGCGGCAGCTGCTTTGGCCGAGGGGACTCTGTCGATCTTTAATGCTGCTATCGACAGCGGGATCATCAAGGGGCCTGGCGTGTTCTCCATCTTGAACCCCCTTAACAAAATTATGGGTGCCGCCAACATGGCCGTGGCGATGGCATGGTTGGCCACGATGCCGCACGTGGCGAAGGTTGAGATCACCGCTCCCTATGACACCCTGGAATTCAGCGCGGCGGATTACACCGTTGGCAAGACCAAGAATCAGGCCATCATTACTGTCATGCGTACCGATGGCAGCATGGACGCACTAACCGTCAAATATGCAGTCTCAGATGACACGGCGTTTGCCGGGCAAGACTACACTGCGACCTCAGGCACCCTCACCTTTGGACCGAAGGAAAAGAGCAAGACATTTAGCATCCTCTTGAGAAACAATCCCGCCAACCTTGATTCGAGAAGAGCAAAACTGGCTCTCACGCTCAATGATCCAAGTGATGGGGCCAAATTGGGCTCCCGTGATACAGCCACCCTCACAATCAAAGCAAACGCGGACTGTGCTGCCGGCCCTGTATTTAATGAAGTGGCCTGCACAGATATTTATCCCGTCGGATATTGGCAGGACCCCATTAAATCATTAACGATGCCTCTTGCCCTATCGGCACAGCATTATATGACGGTGGGGGAATCTGCGATTCAATGTTGTGGAGCTGATAGTGTCCTGTTTTTTTCCCTCCATGATTATCCCATTGTTTCTTATCTTGATTTCGCTATCCATATTTTTGGTTATTCTGGTTCGGGAACATACCCCATCAAGACTTATCCTCAGGCGGTACCAGGCGGGCCTTACGCATTTGTAGCCACAGGTCCTAATACTGAGTGGTTTGAACTTCATTTCAGCAGTAACCATTGCTTAGGCGGATCAGTGACAGTGACAGAAACAAAAGACCCGAATGGTGCGAGATCTTTCCGTGTGGATGTGAGTCTCACTGAGTGCGTAAGCCTTGACTCAGGAAGTCATGAGGCGGGGGGGATAGTAGGGCCGGTCACGGCATCTTTTACAACAACACCAACGCTTACATGGGAGGAAGTTGTTGTCATGCTTTTTAACACACAACCGTAACGCTATCGATAGTTTGTTCAGGGACTCTGAGTAGAATACGGGGCTTCGAAGCGGTTTGCGGGGATGGGCTAATAAAGTCAGAGCAAGCTGTCTTCTGGAGGTAAGAAAGCGGTGACAGTGTGCATTCGAGATCCTAGTGCAACAGTTGGTGAAAGGCATGCTCCGGACTGTGCCAGTTCAGAATCTTCCGCGGGCGATCGTTGAGCATCGCCTGCACGCGCTTGATCTCCTGCCGCGAGACATGCTGGAACTCGGTGCCGGCGGGAAAGAACTAGCGCAACAGCCCATTGGTGTTTTCGTTGGTCCCGCGCTCCCATGGGCAATGGGGATGCGCAAAGTAGACCTTCATCGCTGCAATATCCTGCTGAAAGGAGTTCGTGATGATGCGTCCTGGCTTAGCAATGCTGTTTCTCTTAAACCTGACACAGCTGGTGCTATTAGGATGTCCGGGACCGCAACCTCTACCACCAGCTCCGAAAGCTGCCAATGTAGCTTTTAACTTGTGGTGCGATGCAACTACTGAGCATGGACAGGATGAAATTTATTACATTATCGCTGCCAAACTCTCCAATGGCACAACGATTACGAACCGATTGCCTGGTCCAACGGGACATTGGGACATCAACGATGGAAAGCCGCCACGAAATATCAACGATGTACTTTTGCAGCCAGTAAGCCTTTTGCCCGGTGAATCAGCTTCGATTCTGGTTACGATTATGGAAGAGGATGGGGGTACATCTAAAACGTGGCAGGAGATCGCCACCGGACTTCTGGTATTGATTCCAGACCCAACTGGAATATCGGAAGCTGCTGCAGGTGTTCTGGAGTTTTTGGGCCAATTTCTTATTATTCAAGATCCCGATGATTTTATCGGTTCCTATCAAATACTGCTGAGAAATGAGTCTGGCACGATCACAACCCAATGGTTCCCACTTTCTGGAGTAAGTGAAAACATTCCTGGTGGAGGAGGACCTGGAACTCACGGTTTTCGCTTTAATGGGAGCAAGACAAATTACTTTGGTTGGGGAAAGCTAGTCCCTTAGCAGGTTGTTGACAAACTATATGACGACCCACGAAATGGAACTGCGTCTAAGATCACAGGCGGAACCTGAATGCCCCGCAGGCTGTTCAGAAAGGCCGCAGCAACGAAGAGGCGAGTCGTACTCTTTGCCGTGCCTTGAGCCTCTGAGCGGCACGAGTACGCTGCTGGCGGGCTCCGTGCCCCGAGCGAGGCTTAGATCAACGAGGTTGCCATCTCAAGCATTGTGAGTAGAGCCGATCGGTCCTGTTCCTTCGAGGGGATTGAAGAAGATTGGGAAGGGGCTATACTACTCGGGAATTTGTTTTGGGATACGATCGATGCTATGTCAGAGGGGCGGCGATCTGGCCGATGAGCGATTGGATGGCGCGGTGAAAATGTGATGGGGAGGGTGAGGGACATGAAGAAATTGGCAGTCATGAGCTGTCTTGCACTGGCGAGCGGGCTGTGTGGCGCGGGAGCGAGTCAGGCGGTTGAGTTTGCGGTAGTGGGTGCGCGGGCGGCGGGAATGGGCGGAGCGGGCGTGGCGGTGACGTCGGATGCCTATGCAACGTACTGGAACCCCGCCGGTTTGGCGATGACCAAGACGATCGATATTCGGGTGGGGTTCAGTATTCAAGCTATCGATCGAGTCGGTGTTAACGATACCTTGAAGGAGATCGAGAATCTTGACAAGAACAATGTCGCGAATCTCAATCAGCTTCAGTCTTTGGCCGACAAGATCAACCGTCCAGGGGCCTCCGTGTCCGCTATCGGGGCGGGTGGACTGTACATCAAGGGCTACTATGGCGATCATGCATTCGGGGTTAGCGTCGCTGATGTGGCGACAGCGGGAATGTTTGCCCCCACACGGCTCGTTGCGCAAAACAATGGAGGCACGCTCAGTGTGAATGGGCAGCTGGCCCTGCAAGGTTTGGAGGCCAGGCAAGCGACGTTTTCGTATGCCTATGCCTTTTTGGATCGGACGTTTTCGATCGGCGTGACGGGAAAACTGATTCAAGGCGCTGCATACAATGGAACGGCCTCGGTGACGAACGGGGAGGTCGATGTTGCGGATAGTCTCGGAAAGGCGAAGCTCTCGACGGCGTTTGGCATCGACGTGGGAGCGGTCTACCGGCCGTCCTCCTGGCTGCGGCTTGGTATTGTGGCCAAAGATATTAATGCGCCGTCCTTCGATACGAAAACGGCGGGGCAGCAATTCAAGCTGGAGCCTCAGGTGCGCGGCGGCCTTGCGGTCAATCCCTGGGAGTCGCTCACGGTGACGGCCGACATGGACGTTACGTCAAATCGGACTCTGACGCCCGGGATTAAGAGTCAGGTGTTGAGTGTCGGCGCGGAACAGACGGTGTTCTCGGAAATGTTCGCGTTCCGGGTCGGGGCGTTCAAGAATACGGCCGATGCCAATTCATTCATCACACCGACGGCCGGTATCGGGATTCGGCTCTTTGCGCTGCGTGTGGATGTGGGCGGCGGCTACGATTTCCGCGAGCGGGGCGCGCTGGCGTCCGGCACGGTGGCGATGACGTTCTGATAATGATCGGGTGCGGCGTGCATAAAGGAGAATTATTGATGACAACGAGACTGGCAGGATTATTGGGGTTGGGGCTGTTGGTGCTGACCGGGTGCGGGGGCTTGCAGGAAGTGTGGGAGGGGCCGTCGGCGGCGACGTTCAAGCCGAAAACGATTGCGGTGTTGCCTCCGATGGTAGGGGCCTACGAGGGCGCGCGGGAGTCGTCACAGGCCGTGCTGGTCAGTGTGCTGAGCAAGTCCGGACGGTATGAATCGGTGGTGAATCCCGATCAAGTCAATGGCGCATTTTCTGCCAAGGAAGCCAGCGATCTCTTGGCGGCCTACTATTCCAAGCTGGATACGACCGGGCAATCTGATGCGGTGATGGCGATGAAGCTCGGTCAGCTGGTGCAGGCTGAGGCGTTGCTCGTGCCCAAGATCAACAATTGGGAATATGGTCGCGCGGAAGGGGATAGCTTTGGAAAAGTGGGGATGGGCGTGCGGTTGATTGATGCGACGACGGGCGGCATCATTTGGAAAGGACGCCACGACAAGGTGAAGACCTACATGATGTTCAAGCCTTCGCTGAAAGACATTGCCGAAGACCTGGCGGAGTATATCGTCAAGTACATGCCGAAATAGCGAGCGGGATGTCCGTACCGGTTTTGTTGGGGGGAGGGAGGGGATGTGTCCTCCCCCTTTCTATTGCTGCCAGTCGGCAGGCCTGGCCTGCGGTTCTTTGTCGGATGAGTGAGGTTCGACCGGCAGTCCTTCCAGTTCCATAATTCTTAGTGCATTGGTCGTCGGACAGGGACCGGAGCGCAGTCTGTAATCGAATTGCAGCGTGCCGGCGGCGACGCTTTCCTGGAAATGACTGTTGATGAGCCCGGGGGTGGATCGGTCAAGCTCCGTGAGCTCCAGATCGTGGGTGGTGACGAGTCCGTAGCCGTTGCTGTGCGCCAAGGCCTGAATGTAGGCGCGGCTGCCGATGAGCCGTTCGCGGTTGTTGGTGCCTTTGAAAATCTCGTCGATCAGGAAGAGCACCGGCGGAGCGTCCCGAAGTTCTGTGGCCTGAAGTATCGACTTCAATCGTTTCACTTCGGCATAGAAGAAGGACAGGCCCGCATCCAGCGAGTCATTGACGCGGATGCAGCAGGCCAGGCGGCTCCAGGACCAGGCGAAGGTCGTGGCGCAGACCGGCGCGCCGGCTTGCGCGAGGCAGAGGTTGATCCCGATCGTCCGGAGGAAGGTGCTTTTGCCGGACATGTTCGAGCCGGTGACCAGGTGAATGGTGCCGCGGCCTGCGAGTGTAATATCGTTGGTAACCCGCTTCTCCGACGGGATCAGCGGATGCCCGAGCCCGGTGGCCGTCAGCGCCGCCGGGCCGGCGGGAGCCGGCCAGAGATAGGCCGGATGGAGATAGGCGAAGGTTGCGAGGGCCGAGGCAGCTTCAACTTCGGCCAGACAATCCAGCCAGAGGGGGAGCAGGGTCTGGATGCGCCGTTGAAACTGCTGCAGGCGAAACGTAAAGAACAGATCCCAGGGACAGAGCGCATTGAACGCCAGGTGAATGAGGGGATGGGCTTTGACGCTGACGCCGTGCAGCGCCCATGCGAGGTGCCGGATCAACGCCGACGGAGCGGTCTCCGTCTCGGTGAGCGCGCGGCAGGCGGCGGCAAGCGGCGATTCCGGCTTATTCGCCCGCCGTTCCAGGAACTGTAAGACCGATCCCAGTTTTTCGACTTCATGATGCAATCCGACGGCATGTTCGAGTAATTCTTCCCCCTGGTCAGTGGACAAATAGATCACGGCATAGAGGCCGAATGAGATCATCCAATAGCCCGGCAGCAGATTCAGCAGCGCCGCGAGCGCAAGTCCTGCCGTGAGCACGGCAAGCAGGGCCTGAATCGGAAGAAGGATATGCAGATAGGGCAAATGCAGGTGATGCTGCAGGACGGCGGCGATGCGGCGGCCGTTGATTTCCGCTTCGCCCATCAAGCGGGCCTGGATGGTCAGCCGGTCGCGAACATTCGTCAGCCGGGTCAGTTCCCGGACGAGTTGCTGCCGGCTCTTCCAGATCTGTTCGTCCGGCGGCTGGGTGAGGAGCCAGGACGCGAGTCGTTCCCGCCCTTGCGTGGAGGTGGCGGTATCGAGCAGATGCAGGAGCGAGTGCGGCCCGGTCAGGTCGAGATCGCGCGCATAGAGGTGGGCTTCGGCTGTGACGGGAGGGCACGGCGGGAGCGCCTGCCAGTCCAGGCGAAGCCGGGCGAGGTGTTGGCGCTTGAGCGCGGACCAGATGGTGAGCCGGTGAATCCGGTGTTCGAGCCTGTTATGATACGCGGCGACAATCACGAATCCGATGAGAAACAGGGCGGTCGACCAGTTGCCTTCGGAATATTGTCCCAGCCGGTACAAGCCGACTGTGGTGAGGAGGCCGATGAGAAAGAGGATGAGCCGCCAGCGTGAAAATGAGGCGCTGGCGCCGGTGCCTAGCCGGTGGAGCCGGTCGCCCCGGCGCAAGAGCCGGGTGAGCGTCTGTTCGCGGTCGGGTAAGGAAACTGAGGGGCGAGCGGTCTGCACGATGAACTCGACCATACTGGGAAGGGATCGGTCCCGTCAATTGTTTGCGAGGGAGAGGCGATGACGCCGGATTGGGTGGATGTGCGGATTCCCACAGAGGTGGATTCCGGCGAGTTGCTCGGCCTGCTGGGCGATCCACTGGTGCAGGGCGCCTGGGAGGATCAGGGGACGACGCATCTCTACTGGTCCCGTCAGCACTGGAACGGAGATCAACTGGCGCACGTGCGCGCGGCGCTCGATCAACTGGATCCTTCCGGGCGGAGCAGCGGGGCCGTCCAGGTCGGGGATCTGCCGCATCAGGATTGGAACCGCCAATGGGCGCAGTCGGTCAAGCCGCTCCGGGTGGGACGCCGGCTGGTGATCCGGCCCAGCTGGGAGACCGCGTCGTTGCTGCCCGGCGATCTCGACATTATTCTCGACCCCAAACAGGCTTTCGGCACGGGACATCACGCGACCACCCGCATGTTGCTGGAGTGGCTGGAGGAGCTGATTCACGGCGGCGAAATGGTACTCGATGTCGGATCCGGCAGCGGGATTCTGGCGATGGCGGTGTTGCGGCTGGGCGCGCGGTCGGCCGTCGGCGTCGAAATCGATCCGGTGGCGGTGGACTGTGCCCGGGAGTGTGCGGGGCAGAACGCGTTCGGTGCGGAGCTGGAACTCATCTGCGGGACGCTGTCCGATGTCGCGATGGGTACGCGGCCTGATCTGGTGGTCGCCAATATCGACCGGCAGACGCTTCTGCTGCTGGCCGATGAGCTGGCGGCCTATGGCGTGGCCGGCTCCCGGCTCTTTTTTTCAGGCTTGCTGGTCGAGCAGGTGGAGGAAGTCATGGCACGGTATGCGTCGCGGGGACTCTATCTGATCCACCGGCGGGAGCAGGAGGGCTGGGTGGCGCTGGAACTCGGCCGGTCTGAGCCCTGCGAAGGACGGGAATAGCGCATGAACCGAGGCCGGCCGCCCTATCCGCATGTGCATCAGATCAGCGTGTCGGACGGAGGGGTGCCGAAGCGGCCGGTGTTCGAGGCTCGCGTCACGGCGCAGGGCGTCGCAGGCGACCGTCAGCGTAATGTGAAAGTGCACGGCGGGCCTGATCGCGCGGTCTGTCTCTATTCACTGGATGTGATCGCGCGGTTGCAAGACGAGGGGCATTCCATCGAGCCGGGATTTTCCGGGGAGAATCTGACGCTGGCCGGGCTGGATTGGGGGCTTGTGCAACCGGGCGTGCGGGTCATCGTCGGGCCTGAGGTCGAATTGGAAGTGACGAGCTATACCGTGCCCTGTAGCCACAACGCCCGATGGTTTCACGACGGAGACTATCAGCGCATCTCGCAGAAGACGCATCCGGGCTGGAGCCGGGTATATGCCAAAGTTCTGAAGGAAGGTGTCGTCCGGCCGGGCGATCAAGTGGACGTTCAGGCGAAGGTCCGCCGAGCCAAGGAGTAAGCGTATGACGTCGCGTATTCTCGAACCGGAATTGATGGATGATCCGCTGCAGGCTCAGGCCTATGCCGGGGCGGATTTTTCGTCGGAGAATCAACGGTTCGTCGAGCTGTTCCGGGAGTATTTCCCGGAGTTTTCGCAGGGCCATGTGTTTGATCTGGGCTGCGGGCCCGGCGACATTCCGGTTCGCCTGGCGCGCGTGTTGCCCGACTGTCGTATCACCGGAATCGATGCCTCGCGGCCGATGATTGAGTTGGCCGGGCAGGCCGTTCGTCAGGCGGGGCTCTCTGATCGGGTGACGGTGCGTTGCGCGCGCTTCCAGGATTTGGCCGGGGCCAACCAGGCCGATGCGGTTATTTCCAACAGCCTGCTCCATCATCTGCCCAATCCGCTGCAGTTCTGGCACAAGCTGCGGCTCTTCGTGAAGCCGGGTTCGCCGGTGCTGGTCATGGATCTGCTGCGGCCCGAGTCGCCCGAAGCTGCTCACGCGATCGTGCATCAGTACGCGGGCGGGGCGCCGGAGATTTTGCGCCGCGACTTTTACAATTCGCTGCTGGCGGCATTTACGGAAGATGAGATCGGTTCCCAGCTCGCCCAAATGAATCTGACCAGGTTGCTTATTGATGTGCCGGATGATCGGCATTGGGTGGTCGGCGGCATCATCCACTGATCGTCAGGGTGGTGAAAACGGCCCCCAACGGCGTTCTCGCCTCGGCCACATCCTCAACGTAGCCAAGAGGCTACGCCTCCGGTGTCGCCGTCGGCTGCGGCCTTGTTGGATGACCGTTTTGACCACCCTGTTTCTTGCACGGGGGCATCTGTTCTATGGGGGTCTTCCTTGGAATCGTTCTCCTCGCTCTATCCATGAGCAGCCTGTTTGCAAACATTGATTATTCTCACGCCCAACTCGATCGCCTTCGGAAATCCAAGCCAATGGAGCCGACACCGGTTCTGGAAACCCCGATGGTGCTGATTCCTGCCGGCCCCTTCGAGATGGGAGCTGCCGGCACGCAGGCATTGGAGGATGAACGACCCCGCCATCGCGTGACGCTCGATGTCTATTCGATGGATGTCTATGAGGTGACGACCGTGCAGTATGGTGCGTTTCTCGCAGCCACCGGACGCACGGCTCCATGGCTTTGGGAATCGGTGAACCTCCATCAGCACGGTGATCGCCCGGTTGTCGGGGTCGATTGGCATGATGCCGATGCCTATTGCCGCTGGAAGGGAAAGCGGTTGCCGACCGAAGCTGAATGGGAGAAGGCGGCGCGCGGCATTGACGGGCGATTGTATCCCTGGGGCAATCAGGTGCCGGCGAACGATGTTGCGAACTTCGCTCTCGGGGCGCGGTTCAGCTACAGTCAGGTGTTGATGCCGGTGCAGTCGTATGAGTCAGGGAAGAGCCCCTACGGTCTGTATCAGATGGCGGGCAATGTCGGGGAATGGGTTTCAGACTGGTATCGCGCAGATTATTACGAGCAGAGTCCGGAGGCCAATCCTCCGGGGCCTGAGCTGGGCCAGTTCAAAGTGCTGCGCGGCGGGTCCTGGTCGGACCTGCCCAAGTATCTTCTCACGTACGGGCGATTCAAACTTCCTCCCGAGACGCGCAATAGTTACACCGGCTTCCGCTGCGCTCGATCTTGACGGCGGAGCGGCGTAATTCCCAGACGAAGTTCCAGCATAAATCCTATATCCGGCCAGATCATCTTCGGTGTTTGCAGACCAGAAAAGGGTTGCGTTGCCAGTGAAGGAAGCAGGGGCGGGGTGCTCGCCGGATGGGTACTTACCGGCGTGGATGGTTGCGGCAAGGCTTCAGGAGGAGGGCGGAGTAGAAACTGTGCCGAGGGAAGGTCGTGACAGCGATGTCGTCGCGATCGGGACGATCGAACGATCACTGACTGCTGTCGGGGTGACCTTTGAAGGACCGTTCTGGATGATCGGGGACATTATGGATGACAGGTTTCCAGGCATTGACGGTCTGGAGATAGCTTTGGGCGATAATGCGGCCTCGGAGATGAAGGGAGCCACAGTAGCTTGAGGATGCGGCTTCTTCGTCAATTTGTGGTGGAGCGAAACGGAAAATGGGGAGGAGGCCAACTGGGCGGCAATAGCCGCGGTAGGTTGTGCAGGGATCGCAGAGGGCTGGGGGCCTGGTACGCCAGGCGAAACCGGAGATGCCGGACGGTGAATAAGACTATGCCGTTTAGGCGCATCGGTGACTCCTGCGTTCGCAGGAGTCAGGAGCGCCATCGTCATGAGCCAGCTGTAGGTGGATATGCCGACAGTTCTTCTGAATCGAGAAGAGGCGTTTCGGACAATCACAGTACTCCTTACCGGGAGACTTGTTGCGAGTAACAAGAACAAGAGTGACATAGCAATAGATGTGCCGCTCGTTATCTATCGCTGTCTGAAAGTAGATGATCCTAAGTTATGAATTTGTCGTAATAATCTACTCGACGTGTGTGCAGATCTACGTACTGTGAAGGGAAATTCCTGCATGATGAGAACGAACTGGTACGGCTATGCGACGGGGGCCTAATTATTAAACTGGGAGGTCTCTGGGAGGTTGGGAGTGGCTAGAGGCCTGGTAGCAAAATGGCCAGAAGGACGAAGCCCGTCAGAAGGGTGAGAATCAAAAGGTATTGCAGCAGACTTTGATCGCGGGTCCACTCGGTCTGCCAGTCTTCAGGGTAGATCGGGCGATTCTTCTGACCGGGGAGCCCTTCGAAGAGGCCTAAGGCCTGTTCAAGCGCGATGAGCTGCTGTTTCGCCTGCCGGTGGCGGGTCTGTTGCTGCCGGATCATCAGGGCAAAGGTTGTGGCCAGGATGAGGCTCCCGCATGCGAGAAGCAGCCGGGCGGGAGTCGTGAGCCGGCGGGCGGACGGGACCAATAGGATGATCAGCAGGAGTGCGAAGAGCGATCCTGCGCCGGTCGCGGTCCAGACCATCATCCGGTCACGCCGGCGATACACCTCTTCCTTAAACATTCGATACAGCGTCAGAGCGGTCTCGCGCTGTTCATCCCGGGCAATCATGACAGGTGTGCGGTCAACCACTCCGTGATGAGCGTCGTCATCCGTTGGAAGTCCGGGCCCTTGGTAAACTGATGGTCGGCGCCTGCGAGCAGTTCCATTCGCTTCGGACCGGTCAGCGCGGCGGCCAGCTCCCGGCTCTGGTGCAAGGGGACGCATTCGTCCTGATCGCCCTGGACGATCAGGGTCGGCGCGGTGATGGCCGTTGCCGGGTTGTAGGCAATGTGGTGCAGGCTGTCTTCATAAAACGCATAGCGCAGCCCGATACGTTCGGTTCCCCCCATGATATTGGGGATGGTGTCGGTCGCTTTCCACCGGGCCATTTCTTCGTCACCCAGCGTGAGCCGCAGTTCTTCGGCAAAATCCACGACGGGACATTTCAGGGCCAGACAGGCGAGATCGCGACGCTGCGCCGCCGTGAGAATGGCGACCAGTCCTCCGAAGCTGGATCCCATCAGCCCGAGCCGGGCGAATCCCTTTTGCCGGACGAGATCCAGCGCGGCATTCGCTTGCGCGACCGCGATTGTCGTGGTGAGCGCGTTGAACGGCCCGTCGCTGTCCCCCTGACCGAAAAAATCAAACGCGAACGTGGCGATGCCTTGCGCGTTGAGAAGCCGGGTCAGGGTTTTGTTCGTGGTACTGCGTTTTCCGGAGAGAAACCCGTGGCAGAGGACGGCGATTCGATCCGTGCCGTTCGCAGGGGTGCCCAGGACGGCGGTGACGCGATGGCCTAAGGGGTCGAGAAACGAAAGGTCCTGTTCCATGGGAAACTCATCCAGCCAAGAGGGTTATCAGACGGCCATTCGGACACTGTCAGGCGTGCGACGCCGTGACCGGTTCCGGATCGGTCAACAGGACCGTGACTAGTTTGACGGAGAAGAGAATCAGTCCGGTAAGCAAGAGTCCGAACGTCGACCACATTGCTGCCTGGATGTAGGGCGATGACAACGGCACATTCCAGGTCAGCGATGCGAGCAGCGCCAGTCCCATCGTTCCTAGGCTGAGACTGGCGACCTGGATCGTGCGCCACCGGTCGATCACTCCCGTCAGGTGTGTGAGGTACGGGCCGCGCTTCTTCGGGCTGGGCACGCGGCGCACCGCCAGCGTCACCGGAACAAGATGGGAGAGCGCTCCCACGATGGTTTGCAGGATAAATCCGATCAACGCCATGTGAGTGTAGGCGATCAAATGGAGCGAGCCGAACGGCATCAACGGCGCGGCCGAGAGATTATTGGCGGCCACCAGTATGCCGAGGACCAGCGTGAGGACGAGGAAAAACGTGCCGACCAGGAGATGGTCCGACGCGGCACTGCCTTGATGCGTCGAGGCCGTCCAGGTTCGGAACAGATTCATCGCGTAGAGCAGGGCGCACAGGAGCAGGATGCCTCCTCCGGCCATCTCGATCATGACCGAGGAGTTCAAAAACCCGCCGATCAGCACGGCCAATCCCAGTGGAAACAGCCACATGACGATCCGGGCGTGCCGTGGGTTTGCCAGCGGCGCGTTCAAGACGGTCGGCAGCAGATTATGCATCGTGCCGATGATCGCGAGCGTGATGAATCCCAGGATGTTGAGATGGATATGGGCAAGCCGGACATAGCCGAATGACTGTTGTGCCCAGGCGAAGGCCATGGTTTCACCGCAGGCAAGGCCGGCGACGAGCGCCAGTATCGCCAGGGCGTAAAACCAGAGGTTCAACGGAGGGGCGTTGAGGCTTTGTCTGGCCTGGAGCCAGGTGTCGCGGGCGATCCACAGGAACGCTGCGACGACGAAGCCGCCGCTGATCCCGACCATCGTGTAGTTATGGAGTCCGAATCCCGCGACCATTCCCAGCGCGCTGCCGTTGATGGTGAGGAACAGGAGCGGATGCGATTCGCGCCTGTTCTGTCCGGTCAAGAGGAGCGGAGAGATAAAGATGAGCAAGGCGCCCAGAATCATTTGCGCGACTCCGCCGACCAGCGCCGCATGCACGTGGGCATGGCGGATCCAATGGGGAAGAGGCGTGCCGCGAACCAGGCCGATCAGAATGGCCAGCCCGACGAGCGAGGAGAGCAGTAGCCATGAAAATCCGGTCAGAAGAAACGTGAGCGGCCGTCCGGGAAGTCGCGACATCGTTGCACCCTACTGTTCGAGAAAATAGAAATGATTGGTCGGGCCGGTGCCATGTCCGATGGCCAGACTGTGGCGGATCGTTTCCGTGAGATAGGTCTTGGCGGCCTGCACCGCGTCCGCCATCGCTTTGCCGCGCGCCAGTTGCGCCGCGAGCGCCGAGGCGAAGGTGCAGCCCGTGCCGTGGGTATGCGGGGTGTCGATGAATTCGCCTTTATAGATGTTGAAGAACCGGCCGTCGTAGAGCAGATCGGTCGCGCGTTCGGCCAGCAGGTGGCCGCCCTTGATCAGGACGTACCTGGGGCCGAAGCCGTGGATGATTTTCGCGGCGCGCCGGGCGTCGGCCAGGTTGGCGATGGCGAGGCCGGACAGCTGCTGCGCTTCATGGATATTGGGGGTCACGACGAGCGCAAGCGGAAAGAGCAGTTTCTTGAGAGCGTCGATGGCATCCGGCTTCAGTAGCGCATGGCCCGACTTGGAGACCATCACCGGGTCCACGACCAGATTGGCGACTTTCTGAATGGCCAGCATCTTGGCCACGAGCTCGACGATCGCGGTGGACGAGAGCATGCCGGTTTTGACGGCGGCGACTTCGAAGTCGTCGAAGACGGCATCGAGTTGCGAGGCGATGATGGAGGTCGGCAGTTCGAACACATCGGTGACGTCTTCGGTATTCTGCGCCGTGACGGCGGTAATGACCGACATGGCGAAGACGCCGTTGGCCGACATGGACTTGATGTCCGCCTGAATCCCGGCGCCTCCGCCCGAGTCGGACCCGGCGATTGTCAGCACTTGTTGTAAGGTACGTGAAGCCATGATCGTTCCGATTCGTTATGGGGTGACTGGGGTGACCGGAGTCGGCGGTGCCTCAACGGCGAGGCCTTCGATGGTAAACGTGGCATCCCGGCGCGGTGATTTTTCATGAAAGGAGAGCGTGAACTGTGAGACGGCCGGCGCATCAGCCGGCGCGGTAAAGGTCAGCACCGTCCGATCCTTCTCCCGCGGGGAGAGTTCCACCCCTCTGGTGCAGAGTCCCTCCCGGTTACTTTCGACCCGTTGCGTCCACTGGCTTCCCTGATCATCCTTCAAGACGGTGCCTTGCAGGAGGCAAAGCAGTTTTACATCGCGTGGCGACCGGTTTTCAATCGTCAGATCCATCCGGATGTGAGTGTCTTGCCGGTTCATCGCCCGCACGACCAGTTCATAGAATTCGTTTCGATGAAACCCCAGTCCTTCCGGTGTGACCGGCCCTTTCGGCGGCTCGGCTTTCACGGGCGGGGGCGTATTGGCCGCTTTGACCATCTCGGCCAGCGGCCCGGCTTTCGGGATCATGCCGCGGGCGGCGCCGATGGCCTGCGCGTTCGACGGGCTGATGAGTTTCACGGTCACGAGGATGCCTTCCGGGGAGTCGATATAGGAGCCGACGGCGAACACATCGGTCCGGATGGTTTTGGCAACGCCTTTGAGTATCTTGGGAGGGACGGAATCGAGCTGGGTGATGCGCCGCTTCTTGAGTGTGGAACTGACGAGTTTGCGTTCGACGACTTTTACATCTCCCGCCACCAGCAATTGCGTGCCGAGTTCCTCCGCCAAAAACTGTCCGATCGGCGTGACAACGCCCTTGGCATCCGTGAAGTCGATGACGGCGAGGCGTTCTTTCCTGGCCTTGACCGCTTCGGCGATCACGCCTTCAGCCAGGGTCTTGAGATTGTCCTCGTAATTTCCGGCGGCGAAGACAAGAGTGGAAAGCAGCGTGCTACAGAGAAATCCTGTTATGGCGAGAAACGGTCTGATCATATGAGTGGGGCCATTATACTCAGGTTGGGCTGGGTGTCCAGAGCTCATAGGGATTGACTGGTATACCGGGTGCTGGTTTGATCCGGTGGTCTTTCGGCGCAAGGAGCAGGTGTCTGAACGTTGACGCATCAGAAAAAGTATCCTAGAGTGCGAATTATATGAGGTGATTGCTATGGCGACAGGAACAGTCAAACAGAAGATTCTTCAGGCCGTTGAGGGGCTTCCTGACACCGCCACGCTCGAAGATGCCATTGAGCGGCTCTGTTTTCTGGCAAAAGTCGAAGAGGGCCTACGGCAGTCGGATGCCGGTGAAACAGTGCCCCATGCCGAGGCGGTTCGTCAGCTTCTCAAATGACTCCGCTCATCTGGACTCGCCGGGCTGTTGAAGATGTTCAGTCGATCAGGCAATTCATCGCGCAGGATTCTCCTCACACCGGCCATTGTTCCTCGCTCCAGGCCATTTCCCAGAACATCCATTCGTAGCGGGAACTGATGATGAAGGCTTCTTCCATCCGGCGCGTTTCCTCCCCCCCTGCGGTCTTGGCCCATTGATCGACTTTCTTGCGCATCCACTGCTGGACTTCGGCGAACTCGGGCGAGGCATAGAGCATGAGCCAGTTCCGATAGGGGTGAGTCTTTTTCGGCGGCCCGTTCTTGAGAAGCTGCTGTCCCACGACGCAGTAGATCCAGGCGCAGGGGAGGGCGACGACGGCGATCTCCGCGGCCGATCCGCTCTGCGCCACGCTCAGCATGTGGCGGGTATAGGCATAGTTGGTCGGGGCCATGGGGACCGAAGTCATCTGTTGCGCGGTCATCTTCCATGCTGTGCCGTAGCTTTCGTGGAGGCTGCGTTCGACGACAATCGTCTCTTCGGCCAGTTTGGCAAAACGGAGCGCGCTGTCCGCATCAGGCGCCTTCACCGCCCCTGCGGCGAATATGCGGGAGAGATCGCCGAGAAATCTGGCGTCCTGCAGAATGTAGTATTTGAATTTCCGTTCCGGCAGCGTCCCGTCGCCCAGGGCCACGACAAAGGGATGGGTGAGCTGGGCCTTCCATATGGAGGCGGCCCGGGATCGAAGATGGTTCGAGAATGACATAGGGGTCTCCTGATTCAAGGGCTGCGCAATTATGGAGCCGGCGGCCAGGGGCGTGGCAGCCGGTTGATGCCGTCCAAGGCGGCGACTTTATAACATTCGGCCAGCGTCGGGTAGTTGAACACGGTGTCGATGAAGTAGTCGATCTTTCCGCGGTAGGCGATGACGGCCTGCCCTACATGGATGAGTTCGGTGGCGCCTTCTCCGATGATGTGGACCCCGAGGAGTTCCCTGGTATGCCGGTGAAAGAGCAGTTTCAGCATACCGGTCTCATCGCCGATGATCTGCCCTCTGGCGATTTCGCGGTACCGTGCGACGCCGATGCCGAACGGGATGTCGGCGTTGGCGAGGTCTTCCTGAGTGCGGCCGACCATGGAGATTTCCGGAATCGCATAGATGCCGTAGGGCAGGAGCGCCGTATCTGTCCGGTCGGGCTGGCCGAAGGCATGGCAGGCGGCATGGCGTCCCTGCTGCATCGACGTGGAAGCGAGCGCGGGAAATCCGATAATGTCTCCGGCGGCATAAATATGCGGGATCGCGGTCTGGAAATGTTCGTTGACGACCAGCCGGCCGCGGCTGTCTGGCAGCAACCCGACCCGTTCGAGATACAATCCCTTCGTCGCACCCACCCGCCCGATGGCGTACATCAACGTAGTGGTCTCGATCGGTCTGGCCTGTTGCAGCGTGACGGCGATCCGTCCGTTCGGTTCTTTCTGAATGCTGACGACCTCTTCCTCGTGGTACAGGGCGACGCCGATCTCCTTCATTTGCCGCTGAAGGGTCTCGATGATTTCCCCATCGACGAATTCCAGCAACCGCGGCCGCTTGTCGATGAGCGTCACCGGGACGCCGAGCATGGCGAGAATCGAAGCGTATTCCGTGCCGATGATGCCGCCTCCGACGATCACGATCGACTGCGGCAGGCAGTTCAGCGTGAGCAGTCCGTCCGTGTCGATGATGGAGGCATCGTCGAAGGGGATCTCCGGCGGCCTGGCCGGCTCGGTGCCTACGGCGATGACGATGAAGTGGGCGGTATGTTCGACGATTCCGGATGCCTGTTGCACGCACAGCCGGTGCGGATCCACGAAGCTGGCGGTGCCGTAGATCATATCGACGGAATTCCGCCGCATCTGGTCCTGGACGATCCGGATCTCGTTCGTCACGACGTGAGCGGCCCGGAAGATCAGATCCTCGATCGTGATCGTGTCTTTGACGCGATAGCCTGCGCCGTAGAGATTGCGCTGTCGAAAGCCGGACAGATAGAGCACGGCTTCCCGGAGGGATTTACTGGGGATGGTCCCGGTGTTGATGCAGACGCCGCCGACGACCTCCCTTCTCTCGACGATGCCGACTTTCTTGCCGAGTTTCGCGGCCTGCACCGCCGCTTTTTGCCCGGCCGGACCGGTGCCGATGACCAGGAGGTCGTAGTCGGCCATCTCAGCTCGCCGTCACGAGCGAGCGGGCGAATTTGAAGGCTTCGTCGAGGTCGGGGAGTTGAGCGAGCTCCGGGGTGATTTGCAGATAGCGGATGACGTTATGGGTGTCGATGACCATGACGGTTCTCGCCAGGATATGGAGATCCCGCAGGAAGAGGCCGTGGGTTTTCCCGAAGTCGGCGCCGCGATAGTCGGACAGAAACGTGATGTTGTGAATCTTAGCCTCTTCCGCAAAGCGCTTTTGCGCGAAGGGGGTGTCGATGCTCACGGTGATGAGTTCGACCATCTTGTCCAGGCCGTGATTCTTTTCGCTCAGCTGATGCGTTTGCTGCTCGCAGACCTTGGTGTCGAGGGAGGGGACGACGCTGATGATCCGGACTTTGCCGGATCCGGCGGTATGGGCGATGTTGACCGATGCGAGATCCCGGTCCGTCAGCTTCACCTCACGCAGGTGATCCCCGATTTTCACGCCGGTGCCGGACAGCATCAACGGGCTTCCTTTGAAGAGAACGGAGTGTCCCTCGCCAGCTGCGACGCTTCCATCGGCTATCGGCAGGTTGCTGTATGAAAATCCGGAGTCCAGCAGCCGGCCGGAGCCGCTGCATGAAGTGAGCGTTCCGGTGAGCAGTGCGCCGAGCAGCAGAACGGACCAGCGTTGTGTCCTCATCGTGTACTCCTGAATGGATGGAGAAGGGTGACTCACTCTCAGGAAAGTATAGCCTGCCGATGTCGGGTGCTCAAGGCTGGAGAAATGACAGGATCTTCGCATTGACGGAGTCCGGCTGTTCCCACTGCGGGATGTGGCCGGCGTTCGGCACGCGCATGAATTGTGAGTGAGGAATCAGCTGATGCAATTCGTCACCGGCTTTGATTGGAAACACCCGGTCTTCTTCTCCCCAGATGATGAGCGTGCGGTGGGCGATGGTTCCGATGCGCGGGGCGAAGTCCCGTTCCCACAGCGGAAGGTTAGTGCCGACGGTGAGCAGTGCGCGGAACAGGCCCGGCCGTTGGCGATTATGATTGGACCGGTCCAGGACCGCCGGAGTCAGGAGGGCCGGATCATGGATGAATTCGCGCAATGTGGATTCGAGCAGGCTCCTGCCGAAGAGCCAGTTTCCGGCCGACACGATCCAGGATGGCGCGGGCGTGGTCAAGGCGCGGCGAAGCGACGGACTGCCGAGGTGATCCAGAACTCTGGCGGGAAGTCCGTCGATAAGGATGAGGGCGGAGACGCGTGTCGGATAATCGAGCGCCAGACCGATGGCGAGTCCGGCACCCATTGAATTACCGACCATGACGGCGTGTGGAATATGCAGGGCATCCATGAAGCCTGTGAGAAACTCCAGCAGTTGATCAGGCCGGTATTCGATCTCCGGTTTATCGGAGAGTCCGGCGCCGAGCAGATCCGGGGTGATGACGCGGAACTGTTTGACTAGCGCGGCCTGTTGATATTCCCATTGCCACATCGATCCGCCGTATCCGTGGATGAGGATGACCGGCGGGCCCTGGCCCTGGTCGAGGTACGCGATGCGGTGTCCATGGATCGTGACGGACTTGAGGGGGAGGCGTTCGATGGAGTCGAACCAGGGAGGCAGGGAATCAGCTGTGGCGCAGGACCCGAGCATCATACAGAGAAGCCCGCCGATGATGATTCGAAGGCATGTCTGCACAGGAAATGGCGCATCCGTTGGTAACGAACGAGTTATTCCAGCTGGATGACGGTCTCGTCGGTTTTGACGTTCTCGCCTTCTGCGGCGAGGATGGCCGCGACCTTGCCGTCGATCGGAGCCGGCACCCGGCTCTCCATTTTCATGGCTTCGATGATCAGCAGCGGGTCGCCGGTCTTTACGCGATCGTCTTTCGCGACCAGGATTTTCACCACACGGCCCGGCATCGGCGGCGCGACATCGCCGGGCTTGGACGGGCGCGGGCGCTTCGGTTTCGAGCCCGTTCCGGTGTCAGGCGCTTCCGGCACGCCGGCCAGCACTTCCTGAATCGGTTCCAGCGACACTTCTTCCAGCTTATCGTTCACGCGGATGTAGTAGGGTTTCCGTCCGTCGACCTTGCGGCCGGATCCGGAGAGCTTCACATGGTAAGTCTCGCCGTGGACGGTGACGTTGAATTCCACCGGCGCCAGATGAAGTTCGCCGGCCACAGCGGCGGGACCTTTGGCCACGGTAGTTTCCAGCGGCCCCGGCGCCAGATCGCCCTTTTCGCGGGCTTCGAAAAAGTCTCTGGCGATGGCCGGGAAGAGCACGAATGAGAGTTGATCCTCGATGGTCTCGGCCGAGGCCGGCATCTCTTTCTTGCCGGCTTCCAGTTCGGGTTCCAGCCGGTCGGCGGGTCTGGTCTTGATGGGTTCTTCGTCGCCGATGGCGCGGGCCAGAATGTCGTGATCGACTTGTCCCGGCGCGCGGCCGTACAGCCCGAGGAAGTAATTTTTCGTTTCGGTCGTGATCACTTTGTAGCGCTCGCCGGTCAGCACGTTCAGCGTCGCTTGCGTGCCGACGATCTGGCTGGTCGGGGTGACCAGCGGCGGATAGCCCATGTCTTTTCTGACGCGCGGGACTTCGTCGAGTACTTCCTTCATGCGATCCAGCGCATCCTGCTCCGTCAATTGTGCCGCGAGGTTCGACAGCATGCCGCCGGGGATTTGCGAGGTCAGGATTTCGGCGTCGACGCCGGTGAAATCGCTTTCGAACTGGCGATATTTGCGGCGCACGCTCCGGAAATGTTCGGTGATCGGCAGGAAGGTCGCCAGGTCCAGTCCGGTGTCGTACGGCGTGTTCTTCAGCGACGCGACCAGTGTTTCGGTCGCCGGGTGGGAGGTGCCGCCGGCCAGGGGCGACATGGCGGTGTCGAGCATATCGAGCCCGCCGAGGATCGCCATCAGGGCCGACATGGAGGACATGCCGGACGTGTAGTGGGAGTGCAGATGGATCGGAACCTTCACGGCGCTCTTCAGCCTCTTGATGAGATGATAGGCCTCCATCGGCTCCAAGAGCCCGGCCATGTCTTTGACGCAGAGCGTATCGGTCCCGAGATCCTCCAGCTGCTTGGCCATGCTCACGAACCGGTCGACGGTGTGGACCGGGCTGACCGTGTAGCTGATGGCCGCCTCGACATGCTTGCCGCAGGCTTTGACTTCGCGTATGGCGCGGTCCATGTTCCGGACGTCGTTCAGGGCGTCGAAGATGCGGAAGACATCGATGCCGTTGACGGCGGAGCGCTCGATGAACCGTTCCAGCACGTCGTCGGCATAGTGCCGGTAGCCGACCAGGTTTTGTCCGCGCAGCAGCATCTGCAGCCGGGTGTTGGGCATGGCGGCGCGGAGGGCGCGGAGCCGCTCCCACGGATCTTCTTTCAGGAAGCGCAGACAGGTGTCGAACGTCGCGCCGCCCCAGACTTCGAGCGACCAGTATCCGACGGCGTCCAGCTTTTGCGCGATCGGCAGCATGTCCTCGGTGCGCATGCGTGTGGCGAGGAGGGATTGATGCCCGTCGCGAAGGGCGACATCGGTGATCAGGACCTTGTGGCCGGGGGACGGCTGGAGCTGCACCTCGGCCGGCTTGGCCGTCTTCGTGCGCGAGGTGCGCACCACCGGTCCGCGAGCGGGCTTCTTGGTCGTTGTCTTTTTTGATTGTGCTGTTCGTCGTGCCGCCATCGTCGTTGCGTGCTCTTATGAGGTGTGGTGCTGTGTGGTCAGGTGTTTTCGGGCGACCCGGTTACAGGCCTTCGTAGGCGGCGATGGCCGCCGCGATGGCCAGCACCAGGTCTTCCGGCTGTTCCACGTCGTCGTAGTTGAAGAGATCCGGATGCGTGTCGAGATAGGACGTATCGAACCGACCGGCTCTGAAATCTTGATCCTGCATGATCGCCTTCATAAAGGGGATCGTCGTCTTGACGCCGCGCAGCACATATTCCTCCAGCGACCGGCGCATGCGGCTGACGGTTTCTTCCCACGTCCGTCCGCGGACCGTCAATTTGGCCAGCAGCGCGTCGTAGTAGGGCGGGATGGTGTAGTCCTTGTACACGGCGCCGTCGATGCGGACGCCGATACCGCCCGGCGACAGATAGGCGGTCACGGTGCCGGTGCAGGGCCGGAAGTTATTGCGCGGGTCTTCCGCGTTGATCCGGCATTGAATGGAGTGGCCCTGCAAGGTGACGTCCGACTGCTGGATCTCCAGCGGCTTGCCGGCGGCGATGGAGATCTGATTGCGCACGATGTCGATGGCGGTGATCTGCTCGGTCACCGTATGCTCGACCTGAATGCGCGGGTTCATTTCCATGAAGTAATACCGGCCGTCCTGATCGAGCAGGAACTCGACGGTGCCGGCATTGTCATAAGAGACCGCCCGGGCGATCTGGATGGCGGCTGCGCCCATTTCGGCCCGCAGGCGCGGAGTCAGAATCAGGGACGGCGCGATTTCGATCAACTTCTGATGGCGGCGTTGAATGGAGCAATCCCGTTCGCCCAGGTGAATGGTATTGCCGTGCTTGTCCGCCAGGATCTGGAACTCAATGTGGTGGGGGCGCTCGACGTATTTTTCGATGAAGACGGCGCCGTCCCCGAAGGCGGCCAGGGCTTCGCGGGAGGCGACTTCCATATTCTCGCGCAGCTCGGCGTCCGTCCGGACGACGCGGAGTCCGCGTCCGCCGCCGCCGGCGCTGGCTTTGATCATGACCGGATACCCGGCGTCGTTGGCGAAGGCCAGGGCTTCCTTCATATCCGTGACACCGCCTTCGGTCCCGGGGACGACCGGCACGCCGATGGATTTCGCGAGGTCGCGGGCTTTGATTTTGCTGCCCATCGCGTTGATGGCGGACGGAGAGGGCCCGATGAAGGTGATCCCAGAAGCCTGGCACAGCTCCGCAAACTCCGCGTTTTCAGCGAGAAAGCCGTACCCGGGATGGATGGCATCGGCTCCGATTCTGAGAGCCAGGTCGACGATCTGTTGCTTGTCGAGGAAGCCTTTCACAGGGCCCGGCCCGACCAGGTAGGCTTCATCGGCTTTCTTGACGTAGATGCCGGTCGAGTCGGCTTCAGAGTAAATGGCGGCCGTGGCAATATTGAGCTCGCGGCAGGCGCGGATGATGCGCATGGCGATTTCGCCGCGATTCGCGACTAGAATCTTCTTAAACATAAGGGAACTAACCTGGGCCACAGCAGACCCCGCACACGGCCAAATCCGGCGCAAGGGAGCGCGTAACCTAGCATAGACTCAAAAGTCCTGTCGAGGGATTGGGGGTGGATAGAGAGGATGGAATCATGGCTCTTCGGGGAGGGGTTCCTCCCCTCTCCCCGAAGAGAAATTGTCGGACCTCGTTACTTGGCCTGGACTAAAAATCCTTTGGATCGGGCGTTGCCGCCGCCGGCGACGATGTCGATGAAGGACATCCCGGCACGGACATCGGGAACCGTGGCCTCAATGGTGGTTTCGTTGACGAAATTGTATTCGATTTTGGCTGGTCCGGCTGCGCTGAAGGCCACGCCGCGGAAGCATTCTTTGCTCCCGAAATTCTCGCCTGTGATCTTTACTTTTTGTCCGGGCTTGGCTTCGTCCGGTTCAACCTTGAAGATTTTAGGGCGTTTGCTGCGATCGCAGACCGGATCTTGTTCTACTTTATCCGACCCTGATCCCTTAATGGACTCTGTGCCATACAACGTAAAGCCCGCACCGTCGACGAAGGCTCCATTATTGTCCTCGGCTGAGGCCTTGGTGGGCAGGAACGGAAGCATGCACAGTGAACCGCAAAGAATGAAAAAAACGGACAAAGAACGGGACTGCATACTGACCTCCTTGATGAAGATCTAGCGACTGGGCATAGGCACGTATGTTTCAGCAATGATGGCCTGCCCGGGGGCGGACAGCGCAAATTGCGCGAAGGCCTCGACGAGAGGGTTCGCGTCTTTCTTTGAGAGCAGCAGGATCGGCCGGCGGAGGGGGTAGCGGCCGTCTTTGACGGTCGGCGCTTCCGGCTCGACTTTATCGACCGGGAGCAGGCGAACCGCCACGCCGGTCGAGACGACCGACAGGCCGGTGCTGAGGGAGATATAGGTGACAGCCGACAGCGGCGGAAGTGTGCCGACCACAGCTTTCACGGCCTTTTCATCGTGGCCGATGACCTTGGCGGTATCAGAGATCTTTCCGGCAATGCCCAGCTGCGACTCAAACGCGTCGCGGATATTCTGGTTGCGCGGGCGGTCGATCAGCAAAATTCGTGTGTCCGGCCCGCCGACGTCCGCCCAGGTGGCGAACTTCCCGGAAAAGAGTTCGGCTACCTGTTGTTTGGTGATTTCTTTGGTGAAGTTGGAAAGGTGAACGAGAATCCCGATTCCGTCCCAGCCGATCTGTTTGCCCGCCAGCGCCGGATCTTCGGAGCCGGTGACGGCGAGATGCGCCTGCCCCGACTTCACCAGTTCGACCGGTTTGGAATTGTCTTCCCAGAGGATGTCGATGTAGACGCGCGGGTTCGCTTTTTCAAAGGCTCGGGCCAACGTTTCGATGGTGGTATTTTCCGGTCCGTTGCCGGCGATCACCAGGTTCCCGGCGATATCGGCACGGGATGGAAGAGGATCAATGGCAATACCGATGACGCTCACCCAGCAGGCAAGCAGCAGTCTGAAGATCATGCCGGCTCCCTTGTTGTAGAGATGGGGCGGTGTCGATATGACGGCGATGCTGCGGTCATGTGTTAGGAGTCTGCTCCCGGGCCCGATCCGGGATCTGACGCCGACGTCGCATTCGGCGCCGGAACATTTCGCTTGGCGTTCAGAGGGGGGAGTTTGGCAAACCGGTCCATCCGCTCGTTCAGCATGGACCCGGCTTTCATCTCGGCAAAGCCCGGTTTGTGGTCGCCCTTCACGGTCGAGGCAAAGGAGGAGAGGAGCCGTGTGGCGTCCATCGCCCGGCAGAACGGACATTCAGTATCTTCCGGTCGCGCATGCACTGACTGCGTGGCCTCGAATGTCTTTGAACATTGCCCGCACCGATATTCATAGACCGGCATGATCGAGTTCCCTTTCTCTTGCAGATCCCCCGTCGTCGGCAACTTTCACGCAAGAACCCCGGCACATACCACACCGGTGCCCTTGACCGGCCGACGAACTTTGTCTTATTGTACACAACCAAGTAGTTGAACTGCCAGAGCGAATCAGAGGAGGCTGTCGATGTCGGTGTTGATCAGAAAGTACAAAGGGAACAACGGGATGGTGCAGGAAGAGCGCATTGATGACGAAGATCGCATTGAGCGGTATATGCGCCTTTTTGACAAGGACGATGTGAAGAAGCTGGAGACCGGAGTCAAAGTCGTCATTGAAAAAGACGAATGGATTCTCGTCCCGTAATCTGATTGCCGGGTAGGATACGCGAACGATCGCCTCTGTTCAGAGGACATTGGTCCTACCCGGACATCCACTTCAACAGAGATCGGCGGTCATGATTTACTGGATCCATATCGCCCGTTCAATCGATCGGGTCACGCTCCATAAGGAGCGCTGTTCCGAAGTTCCCGCGAACACCTACTCCAGTGACTTTTGGGAGGGCGGGTGGTTCGATTATCCCGATAAGGAGCGGGCGATTCGGGCTATGGAACAGTCCGGGACCAACATCCAGCGCCGCTGTGCCCTGTGCAAGCCGTAGCCGACGCCTGTTGAGAACCCGACCGAAGGGCACTGACCTCGGCCCAGACGACGCACTCCGCATTTCTATAATCCCATGCCGCGATTTGCGCTACTCCTGACCACCCTCATCTGGGGTGCGACATTTCCTGCGACGAAAGCGGCGCTCGAGCAAATTCCGCCTCTGTCTTTTCTGTTCTTGCGATTTCTCCTTGGAGCGGCTCTGGTCGGGCTCTGCCTGTTCCTGATGGCCAGGCCCATCTCGACTGACCGGGCGGTACTCCGCGCCGGCGCGATTGCAACCGGATGGCTCTTCCTTGGGTACGTGCTGCAAACCGTGGGACTGGGGTACACCACGGCGTCCAATTCTGCCTTTATCACCACGCTCTATGTCGTATTCGTCCCGCTCATCCTCCGGCGCTTCGGGGTCCGGTCATGGCTCGCGGCCGGTATTGCGACAGCCGGACTCTGGTGTCTGGTCAAACCCACGGCGATCATCAATCTCGGAGATCTGCTGACACTGGGCTGTGCGTTGGCCTTTGCCGCCCACATGGCATGTCTGGAGCGGTATACGCGGGAGCTGGATGCGACGTCGTTGTTTCTCTGGCAACTGGTGGCCATGTCCGGGCTGATGTTACTGGCCATGGCCTGGGAGCATCCGATGCCGGGCGCTTTTGAGCCGACGCCGGTCTTATTGATCGGTCTGGCGGTAACCGGCGTATTGGCGACGCTGGCCTTTGCGATACAGATGTGGGCGCAACAGCTGCTTCCGGCGCAACAGGTCGCGCTCATATTTTCGCTTGAGCCGGCCTACGCGGCCTGGCTGGCGTGGTATTTTCTCGGGGAATCACTTGATTGGCTTGGATGGGTCGGCAGTGGATTGATTTTGATCGCGGTGATGGTCGGTTCGCTGGGTGCGAATTCGGCTGAAACGGAGCACCCGCTCCAGACTTCGCCGGCCGCGTGATGAAAGGGTAATCGCATGGCGCAGAAATTCGGCAATGGCCGGTGGGTACAGGAAGGGTTTTTGGATAATCGTGTCGAGGGGACGGTGGTCGGGCGCATTACCTTTGCCGTGATCGGGCCGGTCGATGTCTATTTGCGCGGCAATTTTAAGGGCGAAATCGCCGGGCAGATGATCCGGTTCCGCAACCGTCACTTTGAGGATGATGATGTGGCGGGGCAGGTCATCGGCGACATGGAGAATCCGCAGATCGGCGACGTGAATCTCATGTCGTTCGATCCGCACCCCAACCTGGCGCCGCATCCGTATATCGAGTGGTTCTCGCTGCGGAAGAATCACTACCGCTTCGAACTGGAACCGGGAGATGCGTGGGTGGTGACCGGAGACGCGCTCACCGCGTTGGACGCTCAGAGCCGGAGCATTCGAACGCAACTCGCCGGCCGGATGACCATGAGAGCGTCGCGCGACGAGTCCGACTGGGTGTAGCGGCGGGAAGCGCGCGTCTGTCAGGCGGTGAGCGTGTCCTGCTTGCTCTTTCCGTCGCGCACGTAGTCCGGCACATCGCGAATGTCCCACACCAGCCCGACTTTCTCCATCATTTTCAGGCAGTAGTAGGTCATGTCGATTTCCCACCAATAGAATCCCTGTCTTGTTGAGGCGGGATAATAGTGATGGTTATTGTGCCAGCCTTCGCCCATGGTAATGAGCGCGAGGATGAAGTTGTTGCGGCTGTCGTCGCCCGTCACATAGCGCTGTGAGCCATAGACATGGGACAGCGAGTTAATTGTGCAGGTGCCGTGAACGAGCGCAACGGTTGAGACGAAGAATCCCCAGATCAGCATCTGCGGACCGTTGGTACCGAGCTCCGGGGCATAGGCTTCGAGTAATCTTCCGAGTCCGAACATGCCGAACCCCGCGAGCGTGGGCACGAGGATGTCAAACCGGTCGAGGAAGCGAAGCTCCGGGAATTTTGCGAAGTCCTGAATGTTTTTCAGCCGCGGGGCGAAGTGCGTTTGCGAGGTAAACCACCCCATATGCGACCAGAGAAAGCCTCCGTGACGGGGAGAGTGCACGTCATCGGGCGTATCCGACGCGATGTGGTGATGGCGGTGATGGCCGGCCCACCACAGCGGACCGCGTTGCGCGCAGGATCCGCCCAGGACGGCAAAGGCAAACTGCACGGCACGAGAGGTCTTAAACGTCCGGTGCGAAAAGTAGCGGTGGTACCAACCGGTGATCGCGAACATGCGGAGATAATAAAAGAACACCGTGACAGCGACGGCCGTCCAGCTCCATCCCACCCAGATAATGCCGAGGCACATCAGGTGCACCGCGATCAACGGAAAGCAGCGGACCCAGTCCATCTTCGGCACGCCGTCCGTCTTCATGTATTCCAGACCCGCCCAGGAGTCGAACCAGCGCAGAACGGTCAGCCACAGATCCTGGCCTCGGGTCGGTTGTAGGGTACTCACGTCGGACATTCGCTACCTCCAGGTCAGAGATATTTCGGCCTTGGGTTGCACGGTACCATGCGGCACGATCTCTGTGATGTTCAACATATTCGGGGCACTGGGGAAATTCTGAACGGGCAGGCCGCCGATGCCGGATTATGTATCCACGTTAACAAGGGCCGGCTTAGTATGATTGCTCATTATACATGGACTGTTGAAAAATGAAACAGCCCGCGCGGTTCTTCACTGTTTATTCTGCGCGAACGAAGAGCGCTGTCCATCGTTATTGACAGACGATCAGTCGGCCGTTGTGGTATTTGACACTCTTGCCCTCGCGTCTCTAGAATGCGCGACTCATGAACGATCGTTTTCTCAAAGCCTGCCGGCGCGAGCCGGTCGATTGTACGCCGGTCTGGTTTATGCGCCAGGCCGGTCGATATATGGCTGAATACCGCGCACTGCGGGCCAAGCATTCCATGCTGGACCTGTGCAAGACGCCTGAACTGGCGGCGCAGGTCACGTTGCAACCGATCGACCGCTTCCCGCTCGACGCCGCCATCATTTTTGCCGACATCCTGCTTCCGTTGGAGCCGATGGGGCTGAGCCTGGAATTTGCCGAAGGGGAAGGACCGGTGATTCACAATCCGGTCCGTGACCGGGCTGCGGTGGAACGGCTCAAGGTCGTCGACGGCAGCGAACTCGACTATGTGGCCGAGGCCATCAGGCAGACGCGTCGCGCGTTGAACGGCCGTGTGCCGCTCATCGGGTTTGCCGGCGCGCCGTTCACGCTGGCGAGCTATGCGATCGAAGGCGGCGGGTCGCGGAATTATCTTCATACCAAGCAGATGATGTACAGCGATCCGGCGAGCTGGCATAAGCTCATGGACAAGTTCGCGCGGGTCATTACGGGATATTTGCGGCGACAGATCCAGGCCGGGGCGCAGGCGGTACAGCTGTTCGACAGCTGGGTCGGCTGCCTGTCGGCGGGGGACTATGCCGAGTATGTAAAGCCCCATGTCCAGTTGATCTTCGACGGGCTCAAGCACGAGGGGGTGCCGCTCATCCATTTCGGTACCGGGACGACGGCCATTCTTCGCCAGATGCGGGAGGCCGGCGGCGATGTGATCGGCATCGATTGGCGTATCCACCTCGATGAAGCCTGGGCGATGGTCGGACACGATCGGGCCGTGCAGGGGAATCTGGATCCGCTGGTCCTGTTTGCCCCGCTCCACGAAATTGAGCGTCGCGTCGAAGATATTCTGCGGCGGGCCGGCAATCGCCCCGGACACATTTTCAATCTCGGTCACGGCATCCTTCCGACGACACCGGTCGATCATGTGGCGGCGACGATCGACATGATCCACAAACTCAGCCAGCGCTAATCCAGAGACATCTTATGGCGGATGCACAAGCTCCGGTCGCTGTTCTGCTCATGGCGATGGGGGGGCCGGATTCTCTCGACAACGTCGAACCGTTCCTGCTGGATGTCCGCGGCGGACGTCCGACTCCTCCCGAACTCGTCGAAGAAATTCGCGAGCGCTATCGCGCGACCGGCGGGAAGTCTCCCGCTGTCGGGATTACCCAAGAGGTTGCCAGAAAACTTGAACAGCGATTGAACGAGTCCGGTGCGATGCGGTACCGGGTTTATGTGGGGCTGCGGCATTGGCATCCCTTTATCAAGGACACCTATGCCGAATTGCTCGCCGATGCGCCGGAGCAGGTCATCGGCCTCTGCATGGCGCCGCAGCAATCGGCGCTCAGCACCGGGGCGTACCGGAAAAAGGTGGAAGAAGCGCGGGCTGCCTTCCAGAGCACTTGTGCGGTCAGCTATGTGGGAAGCTGGAACCGGCATCCGCAATTGATTGCGGCAACCGTCGAGAATATCCGACAGGGATTGCTGAAATTTCCCGCGAATATTCGTGAGCAGGTTCCGGTTCTCTTCACGGCCCATAGTCTGCCTGAGCGTATCGTGGCGATGAAGGATCCGTACCCGGACGAAGTGAAAGGGACGGTCGACGCCATCATCGCCTACTTGGGGCCGCAGCCGACGCGATTCGCCTATCAGAGTCAGGGCCGGTCGAGTGAACCGTGGCTGGGGCCGACCGTGGAGTCTGCGCTGGAGGCCCTGCATCAAGAAGGCCATCGGCACGTGCTCGTCGCTCCGATCGGTTTCATTTGCGATCATGTGGAAACCCTGTTCGATATCGACATTGAGTTGAAGCAGCTGGCGGTGAACATGGGCATGCAATTGGAGCGGATGCCCATGCTGAACGCCGCTCCGGCATTGATCGAGACTCTCGTGTCGGTGATCGACGCCCATCAATCGTCTCAGGTGTCGTAATCCGTGGCAACTCCCCGCACAGTGGTCATCGTCGGTGGAGGCATCTCGGGGCTGGCCACGGCGTTTGCGCTTCAGGAGCAGGCGTCCGCGGCAGGGCTGTCGTTGCGCTGCACAGTGCTGGAATCCTCCCCAGCCTGGGGCGGGAAGATCGTCACTCACCGGATCGGAGAATTGACGACAGAGGCCGGGCCGGACTCCTTCCTGTCCCAAAAACAGGCCGGGCTGGAGCTGTGCCGGAAGCTGGGTCTGACCGATCAACTGATCAATACCAATGAAACTGCGAAGCGCGCGTTTGTCCTCTCGCGGGGACGCTTGCATGAACTGCCCGAGGGGCTGATTACCTTCGTGCCGAAACAGTTGGGGCCCTTTCTCCGGAGCGGTCTGCTGAGCTGGACCGGACTGGCGCGCATGGGATTGGATGTCGTGATGCCGCGCGGTCCCGCAGAAGGGGATGAGTCTCTCGCATCGTTTTTCCGGCGGCGGTTCGGATCGCAAGCCTTTGAACGCGTGTTGGAGCCGCTCATGGCCGGCATTTATGCCGGCGACGCGGATCAGATGAGCGTGAAAGCCACCTTCCCTCGATTTGTCGAACTGGAACAGGAATACGGCAGTATCATTCGCGGCATGATGGCGGCCAAGAAGAAACAGCCGCCGGTTCCGGCGAGCGGGCACAAGCGCACCATGTTCGTCAGTTTGCGGAACGGGCTCGGCGATCTGGTGACGGCCTTGACGGCGCGTCTTGCCCGCCAAGGGGTGGAGTTACGGGGCGGCTGCCGGGTCGACGCGTTGCGGGTGCGGTCTCATCAGCCGGGGCGCTGGATGTACGATCTCATTCTCAACGACGGGTCGGCGCTGTCGACGGAGGCGTTGGTTCTCGCGACGCCCGCCTATGTGTCCGCGGAGCTGCTTCGTCCGTTGACGCCGATCGCCGGAGGGTTGCTGGAGCTGATTCCCTATGCGTCGACGGCGACCGTTGCGATGGCCTTTCCGGCTCAGGCGGTTGCAGGTGCGGTGGAAGGGTTCGGATTCATCGTCCCGCGCGCGGAGGCCAGGGATCTGATCGCGGCGACATGGACATCGCTCAAGTGGCCTCATCGGGCGCCGGCGGATCAGGTGCTGATTCGCTGCTATGTCGGCGGGGTGGGACGTGAAGCCATTTTGCAGCTGAACGACGATCATCTGGTTGCCAAGATCCGCGCGGATCTGGAGGCCCTGTGTGGAATCAAGGCTGTGCCGACGTATATCGAAGTGAATCGCTGGTGGAAGGCGATGCCGCAGTACACCATCGGGCATCTCGACCGGTTGACTCAGATCGAGGCGGCGTTGAGCCGGTACGGAGGGTTGGTGTTGACGGGTGCGGGGTATCGCGGTGTGGGGATTCCGGATTGTATCCGGGACGGAGCCGTCGCAGCGGAGAAGGTCATGCGACATTTGTCGGACGACCGCGAATCGGCGTAATCTTGTTCCGGCTGGCTGCCGGATCATTTTTATAGAGAGGGTTTCTCCACGAGAGAGATAGGATGTGGTGATATGAACAACAAGCTGACGATTTCCGATGTGAGCGGTCCGTTCCGCGAGCCCCGCGAGCCGATCTTTTCCTATGATTATTCCGTACAGCGCGCGACCTGGGCGACCCCGCACGGGATCAGAGTCAAGGTGTCGATTCCCGATGAACTGGAGGTCTTACGGGAGCGATTGCTGGGGCCGGCCGCCGGTTCGGCCGGGCAGCAATTGGTGATCGGCAAGGTGCTTTCACGGACGATCGCAGATTGGAAAGTACAGATTGCCGAGGGGGAAGGGATGCTGGTCGAACGGCGCGATGTGATGCTCGCTCCGTTTGTGGGGCCGTTAGCTCATTTGTTTCAGAAGCTGGAAGTGTTGTTCGAGCAAGACAAGGCGACGTTGCGGGAAGAGATCAGAAAGCGGGCCGGGTTATAGCGAATCGCGATTTCTTCCCAATAGCGGTTTCCACCATTCTAGGACGGGCCTTTTCACGCACAGATTCTGGGGATAGCCTTGTGGATAGTGCTCCCTATCCGAAGGAATCTGCTTGTGCTGTCGGTTGACGAGCTCCTTGCCCGAGATTTAGGCATTGGGGTTCGAGTGATATCCCCCCCCCAGATCTTGTAGGGACAAGGAAAGCCGGAATGCCCCTTGACAAGAGAATCCGGTCTGTGGACAGCCCGGTTTAAAAATAGCGATCCGTGCAGGATTTCACTAGAAAATGGCCCGATAGCGTTTGGAATGCACGCCGGATTCGTCGGTGTAGCCCAGCGATCCCTTGTCCGGGGCGCCGGTATCGTTCAGATCGATTCGATAGTGGCCACGAACCTCCTCCATCGTCACTTCAAAGGGAATGGCCCGCGGCAGGAGCGTACCGGGCGCATGAGCACCGAGAGCCAGGGTCTTCAGCGCCTCCGGTTCCGCGTATTGCTTATCTGAAAACACATAGATATCCGCTACGGCATGATCTCCGAGCGTATGGCCGGGTGTTGTGGGCGGGATGTGGTCTCCCAGGGTGCCGGCCAGCCGCTCGGTCTTCAGCTGCTTTAAGAGGCCGGCTACCTGGCTGTCGGTGGCTTCCGGCGGCACCACGATTCCGACCACATTCATTTCGGTGACGCTGGTGTGGACTTTAAAAATGACCGGGGCCGCTTCCGGATCCTCCACGACCGGCCCCGCAGGGCCTTCCGTGCCGGTCGCTTGTTTGTTGCGTGAGCTGGGCACGATCAGCGCGACGAAGAGCCAGAGGCCCAGCAGGATGGCAAAGACCACCACGAGAGGATGAGCCCCGGCGCGTTTGCCTTCTTGATAGGGATGCTGTTCGTCGCTCATGAGGGGAGATCCTTTATCGTCGGCCGTGAGTCCGGTTGCACGGCTGCGTCGCGCAGCCGGCGCTTGGCATTTTCCCAGAGCCTGTCCAGTTCTTGTGCCGTCATAGCAGACAACGGTCGTTGCAGGTCGGCAGCTTGAGATTCCACCAGGACGAACCGGTCCACGAACCGGTTGGTGGAGAGCCGCAGGGCATCTTCGGGGTTGACCTTGAGAAACCGGGCCAGATTAACGAGAGAGAAGAGCAGATCGCCGAGTTCCCCCGCGACCTCGTCAGGACTCGTTGCGGAACCGGACGGTGCGGCTTCAGCCGCGAGAGCCTCTTGCAGTTCGCCGACTTCCTCCGCGATTTTGTTGAACACATCGGCCAGCCCGGCGGCATCGTGCGACCAGTCGAATCCGACACGTGATGCGCGGGCCTGAACTTGATACGCGCGGAGCAGGGCCGGGAGTGCTTTCGGCACCCCGTCCAGCGCCGATTGTGAACCGCCTGCCGCCTGGCGTTCGGCCCGCTTGATCTCTTCCCACTGGCTCAAGACCTGTTCCCCGTTCGCCGGTTTAGCCGCCGTGTCCGGACCACCGAAGACATGGGGGTGCCGCCGTACAAGTTTGGCGGCGAGGTGATCGATGACGTCGTCGATGGTGAACGTTCCGGCCTCGGTCGCAATCCGGCTGTGGAAGATGACCTGGAGCAGCACGTCGCCGAGTTCTTCCTTGAGTTTGGCGGTGTCCCGGTGGTCGATGGTCTCCAGCACTTCATAGGCTTCTTCAAGCAGATACGGTTTCAGCGATTCGTGTGTTTGTTTCCGGTCCCACGGACATCCGTCCGGAGCCCGGAGGGCGGCCATGAGATCGATCAATTTTGAAAAGCGATCGGACATCGGTTCCTCTGCTGAGGGCTCACTGTATACCGATGGGAACGGTTGCTTCAACGGTCGTCCGTGGCTTGCGGGCCCCTGGGGCCTATGGTAGGGTACCGCGCACGGACTCAGACTCGTCGGTGAGGGAGCTATGGCGGAACAGGAAGAAGGATTTGTCGTTCGGGATCGGCGTGGCGGCGGGAGCGAGGCGGCTGCAAAAGCCTCCAGTCCGAGCGAGTCGCCCAAGGCGGCGTCAGCAGCCGGTGCGGAGCATCAGGCGCCTGCTTTTCCCGTGACCTTTTCCTCCTTCGTCATTTCACTCGGGTCTTCTTCTCTGATGCTCATGGGGGAGAAGCTGGACCCCCAGCAACAGGCCGTTCCCGTCAATCTTCCGCAAGCCAAAGAAATTATCGATTTGCTCTCCGTGCTCGAAGAGAAAACCAAAGGCAATCTCACGTCGGAAGAGCAGACGGTCTTACGCGATATGCTCTATGCCCTCCGCATGAAGTACGTTTCCCTCTCATCCGGTAAATAGCTCCAAAGGGGCCGGTGCGTACCCGTTGCCTCCGGATCCGCACATTCCGGAATTTTTGAGACGGCCGGCCAATTCCGTTATAGTGGGCTCAGGCTTCGTGCCACGAGGCTGAGTTGAGGCGACCACCATGCCGGATTCGGAACAGTCATCACGCGCATCCTCCTCTGCCGGACCCGGCAGGGTGGAGCGTTTTGTGCCCGGCGCCGCGAGTACCGTCTCAGCCAAATCCCCCCGTCCCACCGAGCCGGAGCGCAAAGCGCCGCATCTCCGTCCGGTCTGGATGGTCCTCATCCTTCTCATTCCCAGTTTGGCGTTGACCTTCTACTATTCGCAGGTCGTGGTGCCGGGGGGGGATGAGGCCGATTCGTTTCTCCCGACGACGAGCTATGCCTTTGTGCTGCTGCTGTTGAATCTCGACCTGATCGGGTTCGTCGTGCTGACGCTGCTGCTGTCTCGCAACCTGATCAAAGCCTATTTCGAGCGGCGCCACCGGCTGGTCGGGTCGGGGTTTCGCACCAAGCTGATTGCGGCGTTTATCGGGTTCTCGCTGATCCCGACGATTCTGCTGGCGATTGTGGCGAGCGGATTGGTCAATAAAGCGGTCGATGTCTGGTTCAGCGACCAGATCGATCGGGTGATGAAGGATTCGTATGAAGTGGCCCGCATGCAACATGCCGGGCATATTGCATTGGCCGTCAACAGCGCGCGCGCCATCGGACAGGAATTGTTTCGCGAAGATATGTTGACGTCCGAACAGCGCGATTTGCTGATTGCAGCCATGGCCCGCAAGCGGATGGAGTACGGGGTGGCGGGGATCGAGGTGTTTTCGTCGAAGATGGAGACGCTGACCAAAGCACTCGATGCGGAAATTCCCCTCGGCGTGCTGGACCTGCCGGTCAGCCAGCTGGTGTTGCAGGTGATCAACGGGAAGCAGGAGTTTACCTCCGTGCAGGAAGCCCAGACCGGCCGGCTGGTACGGGCCGGTGTGCCAGTGGCGGCCGGGAACAACCGGGGCGAACTGGCCGGGGTCGTGGTCGTTGAGGCCTATGTGCCGGAATCGCTCTTGACCAAGATGGAAGGGATCGGGCGGCAATATGAGGAGTATAAGCAGATCAAGGCCATGAAGAATCCGATCAAGGCCGGCGCCTACCTCTTCGTGGCGGTCGTGACCGTGATGATTCTCTTCAGCGCCACCTGGTTCGGATTTTATGTCGCCCGCAGCATTACGGTGCCCATTCAACGTCTGGCCGAAGCAACCGAGGCCGTGGCGCAAGGGGACTTGTCGGTGAAGATCGACGCCAAGGCGACCGACGAAATCGGGACGTTGATCGAGTCGTTCAACCGGATGACCGGGGACTTGCAAGGCAGCAAGTTCAAGCTGGAAGATGCCAACCGTTCGTTGCGCCAGACGAACGTCGAGTTGGACCGTCGCCGGGCCTATATCGAAACCGTCGTCGAGACTATCGCCGCCGGGTTGCTGTCGATCGACCGGAACGGGGTCATTACGACCTTCAATCCTTCGGGAGAACGGATTCTCGGGCTGTCCGCCGACCGGATTCGGGACCGTCCGGCGAACGACGTCTTTAAAGAGTTCGGTCTCGACGTGTTTCAAGCGGTCTACGACCGGATGCAGGCCGACGCCCGGGACGACTGGTCGCTCGAAGGTCAGGTGGACGTGCAGGGCAAGCCCGTGAAGATCAGGTTGAACGGGTCGCGCATGCGGGATGAGGGGAACAAGGACTTGGGCTATGTGCTGATTTTTGACGATCTGACGGAGCTGATCAAGGCGCAGAAGGTGGCGGCCTGGCAGGAAGTGGCCCGCCGCGTGGCGCATGAGATCAAGAATCCGCTGACGCCGATCCAGCTGTCCGCCCAGCGCCTACGCAAGAAGTTTTTCGAGAAGTCCCCGGACTTCGAGAAGATTTTCGACGAAGCCACCAATGTGATCGTGACGGAGGTGGGCAGTCTCAAGCATATGGTGGACGAGTTTTCGAAGTTCGCCCGACTGCCTGCGCCGCAGATGGCCCGGCAGTCGTTGAACGGCGTGATTGAGGAGGTGCTGACGCTGTACCGGTCGGCGCACAAAGATATCGAGTTCTGCGTGGCGTTAGACGAAGAACTTCCGGAGCTCAACTTCGATCGCGAGCAGTTGAAGCGGGTCTGCGTGAATTTGTTCGACAATGCCATTCAGGCGATGAATCACACGGGGCGGGTGTGGGTCAGCACGAAGTACGACACCAAGCGCAAGCGGGCGATCGTGAGCGTGGCCGATGAAGGCGTCGGGATTACGCCGGAAGATCAAGAGAAGCTGTTTGTGCCATACTTTACGAGGAAAAAAACCGGGACGGGGCTGGGACTGGCGATCGTGCGCCGGATTATTACCGACCATGACGGCCAGATTCAGGCTTCGAACAATCATCCGAAGGGTGCGGTGTTTACGTTTGATCTGCCGGTGTAATTAAGGCGAGTGACGAGTGACGAGAGCTGAGGCTCACGCGATTCGACCTGTCACCTGTCACTGATCACTCATCACGGGGGACGCATGTCAGCATCGATTTTGATCGTCGACGATGAAGCCGCTATTTTGACGTCCTTGCGCAGTATTCTTGAGGACGAGGGGTACGACGTGTCCGTAGCCGGCAGCGGCGCCGAGGCGTTGAAAATGTATACGACGGATCCGCCCGACCTCATGATGCTGGACATCTGGATGCCGGAGCTGGATGGGCTGGAAACGCTGAGACGCGTGAAGGAGTTCGTGCCGACGGCTCAGGTCATCATGATGTCGGGGCACGGCTCGATCGAAACGGCGGTCCGGGCGATCAAGCTGGGCGCCTACGACTATATCGAAAAGCCTCTGTCTCTGGAGAATGTCACGCTGCGTGTGAAGCATGCGCTGGATCAATACCGTCTGGAGCAGGAAAACCGGACGCTCAAGACGAAGGTGCAGAAAAAGTTTGAGCTCGTCGGGCAATCGCCGGCCATGCAACAGTTGCGGCAGCTGATCGAGACGGCCGGCCCGACCAACAGCCGGGTCCTGATCGGCGGCGAGAACGGGACGGGAAAAGAACTGGTGGCGCGCGCGATTCACAATCACTCCGTCAGGGCCGACCATCCGTTCGTGGCGGTCAACTGCGCGGCGATTCCCGAGACGTTGATCGAGAGCGAATTGTTCGGCCATGAAAAAGGGTCGTTTACCGGCGCGACCTCGATGAAGCGGGGCCAGTTCGAACAGGCCGACGGCGGAACGCTGTTTCTGGACGAAATCGCCGACATGAGTCTGGCCACGCAGGCCAAGGTGCTGCGGGCGCTGCAAGAACAGCAGTTCACCAGAGTCGGCGGCGCCAAGTTGATGAAGGTGGATGTGCGGGTGCTGGCCGCCTCGAACAAAGATCTGGAAAAGGAAATCGCCAAGGGCACATTCCGGGAAGATCTGTATTACCGGCTGAACGTCGTGCCGATCATTGTGCCGCCGTTACGGGAGCGGCGCGAGGATATTCCCGCGCTGGTCCGGCATTTCATGAAGATCCATGCCGAGGAGCAGGGGCTGCGCATCAAGGACGTGACGCCCGAGGCGATGGCGGTGTTCCAGCAGTATGAATGGCCCGGCAATATCCGAGAATTGCGGAATCTCATTGAGCGGCTGATGATCATGGTGCCGGGATCGGTGATCGATGCGCCGCAGGCGGCGATGTCCCTGCAGGGACGAGGGAGCAGCCAGAGTACGGCGGCCAGTGCCCAGGCGAGCAGTCCGCTGCTGACCAAATCCTACGATTCCTTGCGCGATGCTAGGAATGCGTTCGAAAAAGACTATATCGGCCGGAAGCTGCGGGAGCACCATTGGAATATTTCGCGGACCGCCGAAGATCTCCAGATCGAACGGAGTCATCTCCATCGCAAAATCAAATTGCTCGAAGTGGAGATGCGTCCGGAAGTTTGACGGGATGCGGAAAAAGCCGAGCCGGTCGATCTTCGGTGCGGGGGGATATTTCAGGACGGTTTTCCGAAGACCTGCTTGAGAATGTCCGTCACGCGGGCGGCGGGATTTTTCCGGATGGCCTGCTCCTCCTGCCCGAGCATAAAAAACAGCCCCTCCAGCCCTTTCCCCACCACATACTGATCCAGGTCTACAAACTCGGGTTTGGGGAGCGGGATGGTGCGAAACCGTTGGGCCAGCTCTTTGTATTGGCGGGTGACGCCGACCTGATTCATGGCCTGTTCGATATGGGGGCGAAAGGCGGTGGTCAGTTGCGCGGTGGTTTTGGCTTTGAAGTACTCGGTGGCGGCGGTGTTGGGGCCCGACAGAATCTGTTGCGCGTCGGCAAACGTCATGTGCGCAATCGCGTCGACGAAGATTTCCGCCGCCTGCGGCGCGGCTCGCTCCGCGGCGCGATTCATACTCAGCACGAACTCATCGACTTGCGGGCCGAAGCCGAACACGCGCAGACCTTTTTCAAATGCCTGCAACTGTTCCGGCATCGGAATCCTGATCGACGGGTTCCGGTAATATCCGTCCGGCTTGCCTGTGAGGGCGGTTGCGTGTTCGGTTCCGACGCGCAGCGCATCTTTGAGTCCGGCGGCGATCTGGTCCTGAGTGAGGCCGGCCGGCGCCGGGAGTCCGAAAAGCTGAAGCGAGTAGTTGAGTTCGGCGCAGGCCGCGAGCGACAGGAAGCACAAACCCAACCATGGCATCAGTTGTCGCACGGCGAATCTCCTTCGCGTAACCGGGGGAAGAGCCCGGGCAGTATAGTGGAATTCTCTGCCGCTGTCTTGGCTCACGCGGCCGCGAGCGGGTTCCTCAATTAGTGCGTTGACCCTCGTGAGATGCTCCGTATAAGATGCGTCCCTCTTATGACGACCTATCGCGATTCAGGTGTCGATATCGATGCAGGCGACGAGTTTGTCGACCGCATCAAGCCGCTCGTTCGTTCGACCTTTCGGCCCGAAGTGCTCACCGACCTTGGCGGATTCGGCGGGCTGTTCCGTCTCCAGGCCAAGAAGTACGAGGATCCGGTGCTGGTCTCCGGCACCGACGGGGTCGGCACCAAGCTCCGAGTGGCGTTTCTCATGGATCGGCACGACACGATCGGCATCGATCTGGTGGCGATGTGCGTGAACGACATTGCAGTCAGCGGAGCCGAACCGCTGTTCTTCCTCGACTATTTCGCTACGGGAAAGTTATCGGTTCCCAAAGCCCAGGAAGTGCTCAAGGGCATCGCCGAAGGCTGCCGCCAGGCCGGGTGTGCGCTCATCGGCGGCGAAACGGCCGAGATGCCGTCCATGTATGGCGACGGGGAGTACGATCTCGCGGGTTTCGCCGTGGGCGTCGTGGACCGTCCGAAGATTATTGACGGCAAGTCGATCGTGCCGGGGGATGTCATCATCGGGCTGGCGTCATCCGGCTTGCATAGCAACGGCTATTCGCTGGCGCGGCGGGTGCTGTTCGAGCAGGCCCAACTCACGGTGACCAGCCGTGTGCAGGAACTGACGACCACCGTCGGCGAGGCGCTGCTGGTTCCGACCAGAATTTATGCCAAGCAGATATTGGCGCTTATTCAGGGACATCCCGTCAAGGGTATTGCTCATATTACCGGCGGCGGAATTACCGAGAATCTGCCGCGCGTGTTCCCATCAGGCGTCCGGGCGCGTATCTATCGGGATCGCTGGGCCGTGCCGCCGATCTGCTCGCTGATCAGCCGGCTGGGTGCCGTCGAGCGGGACGAGATGTATCGCGTCTTCAATATGGGCATCGGATTGATCCTCGTGGTGCCGGCCGCCTCGGCGGACGCGGTCATTGCGCAGGCCAAGGCCTTGGGTGAGCAAGGCTTCGTGATCGGGGAAATGATTGCCGGTACGGCGACAGATCCGCAGGTGGAGTATGTCGGGTAAGCGAACGGCTCCTCTTCGAGTGGCTGTCCTCGCCTCGGGCCGCGGGTCCAATCTGCAGGCCATCATCGATGGCATCGAAGCCGGCCGGGTTCAGGCGACCATCGTCGCCGTCATCAGTAATAAAAAAGATGCGGTGGCGCTGGAACGGGCCAGGAAACACGGGCTCAAGGATCTCTTTGTCGACCCCAAGCCGTTTGCCGGACAGCCTGATAGCCGGGAGGCCTATGACCGGGCGCTCCTGGCCATCTTGCAGCAGCATGAGGTGGAGTTGGTGTTGCTGGCCGGCTATATGAAAATCGTGACGGCGGTGCTGGTGAATGCCTATGCCAACCGGATGATGAACATCCATCCGTCGCTCCTGCCGTCCTTTCCGGGATTGGATGTGCAGAAAAAAGCCATTGAGTGGGGATGCAAGGTAGCCGGGTGCACCGTCCATTTTGTGACCGAAGGCGTGGATGAAGGGCCGATTATTTTGCAGGCTGCCGTGCCGATTTTGGATGACGATGCGCCCGAGACCTTGGCGGCTCGAATTCTGGTGCAGGAGCACAAGCTCTATCCCAGAGCGGTTCAGCTCTTTGCCGAAGGCCGTCTGCGCGTCGAGGGGCGCCGGGTGTTCATCGAGCAGGGAACGCCGGTCGGGGAAGCCGTCATCGGGCCATCGTAGATTTTCGAAAGAATACCGGTCCGCAAGTGAACTTCCTCTAGAGACTCGCGGACTGGTTGTGTATAATCCGACTGCTTAGGGGACGCGAGCCAACTTCCTCCCCGTTCTTCTACCGCAGCATCGAGTGTGCGCGCTCATGCGCAACTAACCCTGCGGGGTTCGCGGTTCGCATCTTCAGTTCCGCCAGGTGGGGGGCTAGCTCAGTTGGGAGAGCACTACGTTCGCAACGTAGGGGTCGGGGGTTCAACTCCCCTGCCCTCCACCAAATCTTTACCGCTCATTCACTGTAGGGCCTGCTTGTAGCTTCACAAGCTGCCGGTTGACCGGATCTCCTATTTTCTCTTTCTTTTCGATTACACTATCATCGGGAATCTTCCTATGGCCCTTTCTTTGCTTAAGAGGCTGAGAGCCATGGAATTTCTGCGTTAGGAACACCTCTTTGAGGCATTTAGCTGCAATGAGAATATGCAGCTGTGGCTTTTAGGGGCAATCCGTCTTGAAGGGAAGATGTGCAGCATTCGAGTTTAGGCTGGTCTTGCAGGGCCGATGAGTAAGGAGTCGCGCATGACGGAAGAATGGGGCGCGGTACTGGTCGTCGATGATGACACCGAGATGCGGGAGTTGATCTTTGACGTCCTCAAGGATCGCGGCCATCAGATTTCGACGGCAGGGAGCGGGCAGGAGGCACTGAAGCTTCTGGCCGAGCAGGATTTTGCCGTCGTGCTGACTGATTTGAGAATGAAGGGGATGTTGGGGACGGAGCTCCTGAATGAAATCAAACGGCTGTATCCCGATATCGGGGTCATCCTCATGACTGCCTTCGGCTCCGTGGAAACCGCGGTTGAGGCGATGAAGCGGGGGGCGAGCGATTATCTCACGAAGCCGGTGAAGACCGAGGAAATCATTCGTGTTGTGGAACGCGCTGTGCGCGAATCCGCGTTGCGGCGGGAAGTCAGCCGTCTCCGGAAGGAAGTGCACAAGGAGTACAGTTTTCATCACATTCTGGGGAAGAGCAAGGCGATTCAGGCGGTGTTCGATCTGATTCGCCGCGTGGCGGATAGTCCCACCAATGTGCTGATCACCGGCGAGAGCGGAACGGGAAAAGAGCTGGTGGCGAAAGCGATCCATTATAACAGCGATCGTAAGGATGCTCCGTTCGTTCCGGTGAACTGCGCGGCGATTCCCGAGCAGCTGTTGGAGAGCGAGCTCTTCGGCCATATGCGCGGAGCCTTCACGGACGCGAAGTCGGACAAGCGCGGATTGTTCGAAGAGGCGCAAAAGGGCACGCTCTTTCTCGATGAGATCAGCGAGTTGCCGATCATGCTCCAGGCGAAACTCCTGCGGGCCATCCAGGAAAAGGAAATCCGCCGGGTCGGCGCCAATAAGCCGGTTGCCGTGGATGTGCGGATTATCGCCGCGACCAATTTGCATCTTGCGGAAGAGGTGAAAGCCAAACGGTTTCGCGACGATCTGTTCTATCGGCTCAATGTGATCGAAGTGATGTTGCCGCCGCTGCGGGATCGCCGGGAGGATATTCCGATCCTGGTGGAGGCCTTCTTGAAGAAATGCGCGGAGAGCCGGCACAAAGAAGTGAAGGGTGTGAGCGAGCCGGCCCTGGCGATGCTGATGGACTATAGCTGGCCGGGCAACGTGCGCGAACTGGAAAATGTGGTGGAGCGGGCGGTGACGCTCAATCGAGGGGAGAAGATCGCTCCGGACGATTTGCCGCCGGCGGTGCAGGGCGCCCGCGGGGACCGGCGGGTGCTCGACGAGGCGGCGGAAAAGATGCTGCCGTTGCATGAGATCGAGCAAGAGTACATCAAGAAGATTCTCGACAAGACCGGAGGGAATAAGTATCAGGCCGCCCAGGCGCTCGGCATCGACCGTAAGACGCTCTATCGCAAGCTCGGTGAGATTGAAGAAGCGAAGAGTCACGAGTAGACTGTCGTGCATCATGCACGCCGGTCCGATATTTACGTGAGCCTGCCCCTCGAAAAATCCGCTTTCATGAAGAGCGGGATCGTCCTCCTGCTTACCACGGCTATCTTTGCGCTCGATGTTCTGACGCCCTTGGGATGGGCCGATTGGCTGCTGTATTTCTTCCCTCTCGTTCTGACTTTGCAATCCCCGCGCGATCGTGACCCGTACAGTTTTGCCGCGGCGGTTACGTTGTTGACCGCTTTAGGCGGGTACTTCTCTCCGCGCGATATTCATCCCGCCGTCGGGCTGATGAACCGTGTGTTCGGCATGATGGTTATGTGGGGCTTTATCTGGATGATCGTCCGGCAGCGGCAGGCGCGCAGTCAGCTTGTCGGCGCCCGGGCGGCGCAGGCGCAGGCCGAGGCCGGCCGGGAGGCCGCCGTGGCGGCGCGCGAACTGGCGGAAGCCAGTGCGACCGGCGCGATTCACCGTGAATCGCAAGCCACCCGGGAATTGCTGCTTAGCAGTCTCCGGCTGGACGGGATTGTCCAGTCGGCCATGGATGCCATCATCACGAGCGATGAGCGGTTGCAGGTGCTGCTGTTCAACGAGGCGGCCGAGCAGATGTTTCAGTGCCCCGCGCGCGAGGCGATCGGTCAATCGATCGATAAATTTCTGCCCGCCCGGTTTCGGGAGGCCCACCACCATCACGTGGAAGGATTCGGTCGATCGCGGGTGACCAGCCGGAGGATGGGCCAGCTTGGGAAGGTGCTGGGGATTCGCGCCAACGGCGAAGAGTTTCCGGTCGAAGCCGCCATTTCCCATATCGTGGTTGAAGGGAAGACTTTTTATACGGTCATTCTTCGGGACATTACGGAGCGGTTGCGGGCCGAAGCGCAGTTGCGGGGGGTCGAAGAGCGATCCCGACTGGCGCTTGAAGCCGGCCAGCTCGGCGCGTGGGAGCATGATGTCGCGACCGATCTCGTCCAGCTCGACGCCCGTGCGCAGGCGATCTACCGCTGCGGGACCGGCGTTTCGCTCGGAGTTATGATGGCCTGCGTGCATCCTGATGATTTACACGCCCTGCAGGAGTTGATGACGTCGACGCACCGGCCCGACGCGCCGGACGCCCGGTTTACGGCGGAGTGCCGGATGCAGTATCCCGACGGGGAAGTGCGATGGATGGTGGTGCGGGCGCAGGCGTTTTTTGAGGGAGCGGGGACGGGGTTTCGGGTGACCAGGGTGGTCGGGACCACGCTGGACGTAACCGCACGCAAGCGGGTGGAGCATCTCATCAGGCAGAGTGAGGAGCGGTACCGGCGGCTGATTGCGGTGTCGCCCTACGGCATTCTGGTGATTCGAGCCGATCGCGTTATTTTTGCGAACGATCAGGCGCTCAAGCTGTTCGGCGCGGTGAAGGCCGAGGAGATCGTGGGGCGATCTCCCTTCGAACTCTTTCACCGGGATTGCCACGATGCGATACGTGAGCGGATGGGTGAGTTGCTTGGCGGCAGCCAGGTGGCGCCGATGGTTGAGGAGCGGATCATCAGGCTGGATGGGACTCCGATGGATGTCGAGGTCAGTTCAGCCGGATTTTCCGATGAAGAAGGTCCGGCGATTTTGGCGATGCTGCGCGATATCAGCGAGCGGAAACGGCTGCAAGACCGATTGCGCAAGACGGAGCGAATCGCGGAACTCGGAACGGTCGCGTCCGGAATGGCCCATGAAATCGGGACGCCGATGAATGTCATTCTGGGCCGCGCGGAATATCTCATGGACCGTGTCACTGATGAGGCGGTGAAGAAGGGCCTGCAAACGATCGTCGCGCAGGTGGAGCGCATCACGCGCGTGATGAATCAACTCCTGGCGTTTGCGCGACGGAAGCCGCCTGAGCGCGGGCCGCTCGCCCTGCGGGATGTCATTGAAAACAGCGTCGAGATGTTTCAGGAGCGGCTGGCGAAAAACCGGGTGCAGGTCGACCTGGACCTGGATGAGACGTGCCCGAATGTGCAGGCCGATGCCGATCAGATGAACCAGGTGCTCATCAACTTGATTATGAACGCCGTTCACGCGATGCCGGACGGCGGTCAACTCCGTATCGGGATGGCTCCGGCTGACGCAATGGTCCAGCTGACCGTGGCTGATACGGGCCATGGAATTCCTCAAGAGGTCATCGCGAGAGTATTTGATCCGTTCTTCACGACCAAAGAATTCGGCAAAGGGACCGGGTTGGGGCTCACGGTCGTCAAAGGGATCATCGAGGAACACCACGGTTCCATCTCCGCCGAAAGCCAGGAGGGGAAAGGGACGACGTTTAGAATCCTGTTGCCTAAAAGCGGATAGCGGACTGCCTCTGATCAATGGGATGCAAGAGGGGGATGCAGGACGTTGAACGGAAGATGTCGAGAGGCGCCCCGCGTTCGCTTTCCAGGCGTATCTCCGCTGGGGCGTCTCGCGACAGTTCGATGTTTGTTTGTTGGGGTGTTTCTCTTCAGGGCATAGGCTCGAGTCTAATCTTTCGTTGTAATTTCCCAATGAAATAGACCGGTTCAACCGGGTTGATGCAAGAGCGCAATGGCATTGTCCTTGCGATGTCTCCATGCACATGGATTTGCCGTGGGGGAGAACCGCGTAAGCAGGTGTCACTGTGGTAGGCCGTAGGCCATCGGTACTTGTGGTTGATGATGACGGGGAGATGCGCAGTCTTCTTCGCGACGGGTTGCGGACTGAAGGGTATGTCTTCCACGAAGCCGAAGACGGCGATGAGGCGCTTCTGTCGGTGCTTCGAGCCGCCCCGGATTTGATCATGACGGAGATTCGTTTGTCGGCAGGCGGGGTTGAGTATGTCAACCGGCTCAGGGTGTTCGCTCCCAACTGCCCCATCGTGGTCATGACGGCGTTCGGCGATGAGACCGTGCGGGCGAGTGCGCTTCGCGCCGGCGCGACGGCCTATTTCAGTAAGCCGGTTCATCTGGCAGAGTTGAGAGCGTGTGCGAAGCGTCTGCTCGGCGCCCAATATGAGCCGGTAGATCAATCGGCGGTGGTGCCTGAGGGGATTGGTTAGCGAGTATTGTACGAATAAGACGGAGTATGTGGGATGGCCGGATCTCTGCCTGATGCCTGTGCTCGTTCCCCGTTCAGCGATCCTATTATTGCGGCACGGATCGAAGCCATTCGGCAGCTGGCGGGTGGCGTGTCCGATCGTGTTGCGGTAATGGATCGCGAGTTTAACGTGATCTATGCCAATGCGTCGGCGTGGACGGACCGTGCGGCCGATGGGGCTCCGGCGCGTTCCGCAAAGTGCTATGAGGCGTTTGCGCATCGGACTGATCCCTGCGGAACCTGTCCGGCGACGAAAGTGTTTGACTCACCGGAGGTGCAGTCAGTCTCCTGTGCTGCAGAAGGCGATGGGGCGGCCTGTGGCATGCATCAGGCCTTTCCGCTGGTGGCGAGTAACGGTCAGGTCGTGTCGATGCTGGTGCTGTTTGCCCCTCAGGCGAAGCCGCTGAATCGAGCGATGCCCCATGCGCCGGACGATCTTCCGGCTCCGATGGTGCGGGAGCATTTGGGTGATCTCATCGGTCGCAGCGCGGCCATGCAGCAGCTGTTCGACATGATTGCGCTGGTTGCGGAGAGCCAGGCCACAGTGTTGATCCAGGGCGAAAGCGGCACAGGTAAGGAATTGGTCGCGAAAACCATTCATCGGCTCAGCGATCGACGGGATAAGCCCTTTGTCGTGGTCGATTGCGGATCGCTGCCGGAGACGCTGCTGGAAAGCGAGTTGTTCGGCCACATGAAAGGATCGTTTACCGGAGCGACCGCCAATAAGCGGGGGTTGTTCGAAGAGGCCGACGGCGGGACGATTTTTCTGGACGAGATCGCCGATACGACACCGACGTTCCAGGCGAAGCTGCTGCGGGTCTTGCAGGAAGGGGAGATCAAGCGGGTTGGAGGCAACCAGCCGATCAGAGTTGACGCGCGGGTGGTCTCAGCGACGAATAAGGATCTGGGCGAGCTGGTGAAGGCCAAGTCGTTCCGGCAGGATCTGTACTACCGTCTGGCCGTCTTGCCGCTGACACTGCCTCCGCTACGGGATCGGCGGGAAGATATTTCGTTACTGGTGGAGCATTTTGTCGCCGTGTCCTGTAAGCGCCATCGTCAGCCGCCTCGGGCGGTGTCGTCCGAGGTGATGCAGGCGCTCAGTGATGCGGCCTGGCCGGGGAACGTCCGTGAGTTGCAGCATTACATTGAACGCGCGGTCGTCACGACAACGGGCTCGAACCTGGCGTGTAGCGATATTGTGGCGTTGGGGTCGAAGGTGCCGGAGGAAGGTCTGCGTACGGTGGTTCGGGATGCAGTCAGTCACGCTGAGCGGGCCCGCATTGTCGAGGCCTTGAAGAAGACCGGGGGGAACCGGCTTAGGGCGGCGAAATTACTCAAGATTAGCCGGGCTGGTCTTTACAATAAGTTGCGCGAATACGGTCTCCAATAATCCTTTCCTGTCCCCATTTGCCTCAACATTTCTCTCGGTGCTGTCTAGTTCGGTAGACAGTGCAAGCTGTTGAAATAGCAGGTTGCCGGTGTCTGGCGCCTGATGAGCTGTCCATGTCTGTGGAATCCTGCCATTGGAGTGGAATGTGCAGAATGAAAAGGGAATGGCATCGAAACCGCTCCAGGACTGAAAAAACGGCATTGTGCAGAATCAGTCTCGGCTTAGGCATAACGCTTGCGGATGAAAGCGCTCGCTGGTGAAGGGCTGGGTAATTTTGGACCGGCCTCCGAATGACCCACTCCTTCGTAAGAAGGATCCTTCACCAGCTCTAAAAGTTTTTTCAGGGGGCGTCGGGGGCCGGTACTTTTGGCAGACAAGGTATCCGGAAGTCAGCTGAAGGGTATTCATAGTCGGTTGTGTTGTCGGTGTGTTTCAACAGTCCGCCCATGGAAGAGGCGGCTATAACAGGGGAGGCCGTGTATGAGGGTTTTTCAACTTCAATCTCAGCGTCAGCGGCGGCGTAGCCGCCTGTCGTTGATGCTGCACAGCGTGTTGCTGACGGGCAGTCTGGTGGCGACACCATGGCTGTTTGCGGCAGGACCTGGTGAGCCGTCGCATGACGGTCACGCGACTCCGGTCGCGATGCCGGGCTGGACGCAACAGCTCAAAGGCCAGACCGTGGTGGAAAACGCCATGGAGGGCCGTGCCGGCAATGCAGAGAAGATGGAGCTGCAGCACCATCGGTTGATGGAGAAGCTGGGGAGCCAGGCGAAGAAAGACGCGCAGGCGACCCCGACTTCCGGTGCATTCAACGACATGTCGATGATGCACCAGTACATGGGACAGGACGGCAGCAGCTTCCTGCTCATGTCGGATCCTGGGAAGGGCGAGCCGGTGTTGTCCTCCGGCGGCAAGTGCCCGGCCAATGCTCCGGTCAAGAAGTTTGATATCTCAATGATCAACGTGGAAATCTCGTTGAATCGTTGGCTCGACTTCTATCCGGGGTACATGTACGCCCACACCCACGACCTGGATAAGATCCGCGCGGAAGAGGCCAAGAACAAGGCCGCCCGCGAGAAGGACGGGTTTGATCCGGGCGCGGTCACAACCGGAAACCAGGGTGATGCGATTCAGCCGCTCGTCATGCGCGCCAACCAGGGCGACTGCGTCAAGATGACGCTGCGCAATCAGATGGAGGGCGAGGACGGCAGCTTGGTCATCCAGGCTTCCAGCATGATCGTGAGCGCGACGGGCAAGGCCGCGACCACGACGAACCCAGACACGGTCGTGTCGCCGGGCAAGACGCAGGAGTTTGAGTGGTATATCAATCCTGGTATGCAGGAAGGTGTGCGGCAGTTCCATTCATGGAGCCATGACCGCGAATTGACGGTGTTGGGCCTCTTCGGCGCCTTCATCGTCGAGCCGAAAGGCTCCAAGTACCTGGATCCGCTCGGAACGGGCGCTGCGCCTGAGACCGACAGCGGGTGGCAGGTCATGATCGACAACGGGTCGGGACCGGACTTCCGCGAATTCGTGCTCTTCTATCACGAGATCGGGGATGAAGCCTTCCGTCCGCTGAACAAGAAGGGTGACTTCTTGCCGCAGCGCGATCCGTTGACCGATGCCTATCGTCCGGGTGGCCGTGCGATCAACTATCGCAGCGAGCCGTTCGGCATCGATCAGATGCACTTGCAGCATGAGTATTTCGGATTCGAGGACGAGTCGATGGCATACAGCGCGTATACCTTCGGCGATCCTCCTACCACGGTGGCCCGCGGTTATATGGGTGATCCGGTCAAGTGGCGGGTGGTGCACGGTGGATCGGAAGTGTTCCACAGCCACCATCCCCATAGCGGAACCATCCGCTGGCAGCGCAGCCCTGGCACTGAGCCCAACAACATGTGGGCGATGGGTCAGGATGGTCCGGTGAAGTATCCGGTCGTGCGCACCAAGTCGGATCGTGTTGACGTGGAAGTCATCGGTCCGTCGGAAGCGCTCGATTTGGAGCCGGAATGCGGCGGCGGCGGCTGTCAGCATCTGGCCGGTGAATTCCTCTATCACTGCCACGTGGCGCATCACTATGTTGCGGGCATGTGGGGGTACGGCCGGTTCTACAACACGCTGCAAGTCGGCGCGGCGCATACCGACACGATGCCGGATATGCGTGAGTTGCCGGAGCGCGTGGGCCGCATGAAGCAGGGTGTCTCGTCGGACAAGCTGATCGGCACAACCGTCGATTGGTTCGGCAAGACCTTCAAGATCGTCGACAAGAGCCAGAAGACGAACTGGAAATCCGATCCGGTGATCGTGAACATCAAGGATTGGGTGGAGATGTTCGTGCCGGCGCAGGGCCAGCCGGGCCACACGGGCGATGAGAAGGGCCAGATCATGGCCTATGACTCGACGGTGTGGGACTGGAAGTGGAACGGCAACATCGCATTGGGTGAACGGGAGAGCACAGCGAAGAACCCGAAATACCCGGCAGCTGCCAAGTGGGATGACGGCACCAGACCGGCTATTCTTTTTGACCCGACCACGGGCAAGATGGCCTGGCCGCTGTTCAAGCCGCACTTCGGCAAGCGCGTGCCGTTCTCCGCGAACCACAGCGGCGCTCCATGGTTGGAGCCGATCCATCAGGATGCCAACGGTGAGCGGACCTCCGAACCGGCGATCCCGGGCGAGCAGGGACGTTGGAGTCTCTGTCCGGTCAACGCCAATCGGAAGTTCTATAACATCCATTTCGTCCGCATGCCGATCACTCTTGCCAAGAAGCAGGGGAAAGAGCCGGCCATGGTGGACAAGGATGGTCTGATCTATCTGCTCCACGAAGAAGAGCGGTTGACCAGAGCCAACGACGATCTCAAGCTTCCGGCGGTCATTCGCGCCAACGTGTATGACTGCGTGGACTTGGTGCTCACCAGCGAGTGGGACGACGACGATTACACGAATTTCCAGTCGTCGAAGATCAACATCCATCCCCACTTCTTCCAGTTCGATACAGGGAACTCGGACGGTGTCATCTCCGGGATGGAGTATGAAATGTCCGTGCGTCCCTTCACGATGTGGGGGAAGAAGACCAAGCACGGATTGCCCGCTCCGATGGTCGCCAAGATCGTCGGCGGTGCCAAAGCCGGAGCCAGCTCGATCAAGATTCAACTGGCGCCCGGTGCAAACGCGTTCCATGTGAACACCGAAGTGATGGTGGGCATGGATTGCTTGGAGAAGGGCCATGATGAGACGGCCTCCTTGCCGCGGGATAAGAGCTGTTCCGAAGTCGCCCGCATTAAGGACATCAAGGGCGATCAGGTGACGTTCTTCAAGCCGCTGAAGAACAACCATCCGGCGGACGACCTCGTGTCGCCGGAGTTCGTGCGGTATCGGTGGTGGGTGGACGTGGATATGGGGACCGTGTTCTGGCATGACCACGCGTTCGGCGCGACGACCTGGCCGCATGGCGGGTTCGGCGTGACGATCGTGGAGCCGTTCGGGTCCACCTATCACAGCCCGAAAGACGGCAAGCTGGTATGGAGCGGTCCGATCGCGGACATCCACAGCAATGAGCCGATCGGTGCCGGTGTCAGCGGCAGCTTCCGTGAGTTGATGGTCTCCATCCACGACACGGTGCCGCACACGGTCAACGTCATCGAAGCCGGCAATCCTCCGGGACAGCCGATCGAAGTGGCGTTGGAAGCAGGCAAGACGGTGTCGTTCCAGATGCCCGATAAGATCTTGAACGCGCCGAACAAGTACATCAACGGCGGGACGCATACGACCGGCAGCGGTTTCAACTTCCGCGCGGCTCCGTTTGCGCAGCGCCTCTCGAACAATCCGGATACGTCAAAGCTGTTCAGCAGCGCGATCCACGGGGATCCGGGTACACCGCTCCTGCGGGCGTACACGGGCGACACCATGGTGTTCCGCCTGTTGCATCAGCTGATGAACGAATCCCACGTCTGGACGATCGCCGGCCACACCTTCCTCACGGAACGGTATGCGGCGGATGCCAATCGGAAG
>CAYPOR010000007.1:0-97186 GCA_964412445.1 uncultured Nitrospira sp. | reverse complement strand
GCTGGAAGATCAAAGCGTCTACATTCTTCGCGAAGCCTATAAACATTTCGACGACCTCGCCATGCTCTGGTCGATGGGCAAGGACTCGACGGTGCTGTTGTGGCTGGCGAGAAAGGCGTTCTTTGGTCATGTGCCGTTTCCGCTCGTGCACATCGATACCGGCTACGAAATGCCGGAGTTGATCGAGTATCGCGATCGCCTCGCCAAGGAGTGGCACCTTGAGCTCGTCGTCGGCCAGAACCGCGAGGCCTTGGCCGGCGGCATGGGCCCTGACCGAGGCCGCGTCACCTGCTGCACGGCGATGAAGATCGAGGCGCTGAAGCAGACCATCGCGAAGCACAAGTGGACAGCCGTGATTCTGGGTATTCGAGCGGACGAAGAAGGCACGCGGGCTAAAGAGCGCTACTTCTCATTGCGCGACAAGCACGGCGAATGGGACTTCCGCGACCAGCCACCGGAGCTGTGGGACCAATACAAGACGACGTTTCCCGCCGGGTCTCATGTGCGCGTGCATCCGCTGCTCGATTGGACCGAGCTGAATATCTGGGAATACCTCGAACAGGAACGGGTTCCCCTTCCGGAATTGTATTTCGACCGGGGCGCCGGCACCCGCTATCGCAGCCTGGGTTGCGTGCCCTGCACGGGAACCGTCAACTCCTGCGCAAACACGCTTCCACAAATCATCACGGAGTTGCGGACCACGACGACCGCCGAACGCGCCGGTCGCGCGCAGGACGAAGGGCGCGGGATGGAAACGCTTCGGAAGCTGGGACATATGTAGGACCGATCCGCTTCTTTCGAGTAACCCCTTCCCGCTCATCTAAGTTCCCCGTTTCTCGCGTGCCAAGACGTCTCACATCCATTCATTGCGTCTCAGTCTCTAAGTCGATCCCGTTTCTGTGAATGCATCGTATTTATCTATTGGCAAGAGACATATTATCTATTTTTATTTACAGACACCTAGCTTATACACTGACTTCAACGAGACACGGAAGGAACTCAGGTGAGTGTCGTGAAGATCGTCGCGCCGCACAATCATCGCGTTCTCATTGTGGATGACGCAGAGGATATTCGAACAGCGTTGATCAACTCGTTGACACACCGAGGATACCATTGCGTGGCGGCTGATCATGGAGCATCCGCCCTCCAACTTCTGAGCGCCGACCGGTTTCATCTTGTGATTACAGATTATCGGATGCCCATCATGGACGGACTGCAATTCCTTGAGGCGCTCAAGAAGTGCCCGACTCATCACCGCCAGCCGGTGATTCTGATGACCGCGGACAGGAGTGAGCAGCTCCGGAGACAAGCGTTGAAATTGGGTGCATACGCAGTGATCACCAAGCCCTTTGCGCCGCAGGAACTGGCAGTTTTGTCAGCACATGCAATAGAAAGCTGTGAGATCGACCAAGGCGGACTCGGAGAGGTGAAGAGTGAGTGAGTCAACCATGCGTCGGACACTCAGTGTCCATTTACTAGGAGGTGAACTCATGAGCCGAAGGGGAAAGAATGGTGAGGCAAGAAAGCACGGTTCCGTCAATGGCAGTCCGCTGACGGAGCAACTCTTTGAACGGATCAGCCGCCGCGCCTACGAACTCTACCAACTTCGCGGAGAATCTCATGGACACGACGCGGAGGACTGGCTTGAAGCGGAGCGGCAGGTGATCGGGGACAACATAGCAGCGAGCCCCAAGGAACCGGATTGATGAGGCCGTTGGGGTTACAAGCGAGATGCCACGTTCGCTCCCGGACGACGCCTGCCAGCCCCTGCCACAAAACAGAGAAATGATTCCTGGATGCGCTGAAGGGCAGCACCACGGAACGGGTCTTGCGCGAGACGCGCTGTCCGCTGCTCGCCGTCCCTGTCCGCGAGGCGCTCGCGTAATGATGGTTCCGGCCGCGGGACCGAAGGATGAACGATGCGGGCTCTGGTGATCGCCGTTGCGGTGGCGCCCCTCACCGCGTGCCAATCGAGGCCGTCGGCGCCCTGGCAGCAAACGGGGAAAACGGCTGATGAAACAAATGCGGACGAAGCCGCTTGCCTGCGAGAGATCGAGCGAGCGTCCGATGGGAAGCACTCAGCGGTCCCGGCGCCGGATGCGGCGGCAGACCGCATGGCAGGCAAGGGGTATCACCAAGACCGGTGGAATCGGTTTGCCTGCTGCCGGCGGTTACTGGGGAGTTGAGGCGGCGCACGCGCCTTTCCCGTGAATGGCCATGGATTAACGGAGGAGTTCACCCATGAGGTTGGTGTCCGGCCGCACAGTCCTCGGATGGTTCTTCGCCGTCACAGTCGGCGCCGTCGTGGGCCTTGCCCTGTTTACCGTTTTCTATGCGCGCGGGGCATCGTACCTGACGGATGACCCTCGGGCCTGCATCAATTGCCACGTCATGAATACGCAATACGACGGATGGGTCAAGTCGAGTCATCGCATGGGAGCCGTCTGCAACGACTGCCACACGCCGGAAGGATTCATCCCGAAGTACGCCTCCAAAGCGTTCAATGGATTCCTCCACGCGGCAGCCTTCACCACCGGAGACTTTCCGGACGTGATTCAGATCAAGCCGCATATGCGGGCGATCACGGAACAGGCCTGCCTGAAATGTCACGCGGATATCGCGCAGGCGATCACTGTGCCGGCGGACGCCGCGGGACGCCTATCCTGCGTCAGCTGCCATCGAGATGTCGGACATCGGTAAAAGGAGGTTATGATGGATCAAACGGGTCGTGTGTCGGTGAAACTGGTCGCGCTCGCGCTGCTGGCCGCAGGCGCCGCGCTGGCGATGACGGCGCTGCTGGTCAATATTTTCGAGCGACACCAGGAGGCCAAGAACGTGTTTTTCCGCGTGGTCGAGTTGACCGACCACACCGAAGACCCCGCTGAATGGGGAAAGAACTTTCCGTTTCAGTTCGACGCGTACCGTCGCACCGTGGACCAGGTCCGCACGCGCTTCGGCGGCAGCGAAGCGCTGCCGCGCGAGCCGACCGCGGCCGATCCCCGCTCGGTGGTCGCCCAATCGAAGATCGAGGAAGACCCGCGACTGAAAACCATCTGGGCCGGCTATGCCTTCGCCCATGATTTTCGCGAGGAGCGTGGCCACGCGTTTATGCTGGAGGATCAAACCTATACGGGACGGCAAGCCGTCGCGAAGCAGCCCGGCACCTGTCTCCAATGCCATTCGTCCTCCTATGCGGCAATGATGAAGCTGGGCGAAGGGGATTTAATGAAAGGGTTCGAGAGCATGAACCGGTTGCCTTACGCGGAGGCGCGAAAACTGGTGACGCACCCGGTCACCTGCCTGGATTGCCATGCGCCGGACACGATGCAGCTTCGCATTACGAGACCGGCGTTTATCGAAGGTATCCGCGCCGTGAAAGCGCTCGAGGGCATCCGCGACTACGATCCCAATACGATGGCCACCCGGCAGGAGATGCGCTCCTTCGTCTGCGGCCAGTGCCACGTCGAGTATTACTTCAAGGGGCCGGAGAAGCGGCTCACGTTCCCCTGGACCAACGGGTTGCGGGCAGACGAGATCCTCGCTTCTTACGAGGAGAGCGGGTTCAAGGACTGGATCCACGCGGACACCGGCGCGCCGACGCTCAAAGCGCAGCATCCTGAATTCGAACTGTGGAGCCAAGGGATTCACGCCCGCTCGGGCGTGTCTTGCGCCGACTGCCATATGCCGTACAAACGGGAAGGCGCGATGAAGATCAGCGATCACCACGTTCGGAGCCCCCTGCTCAACATCAACCGCTCTTGCCAGACCTGCCACCGCTGGTCGGAAGCCGAGTTGAAGGAACGCGTCGAGACGATCCAGCACCGGACATTCGAACTGCGCAACCGCGCCATGGATGCCGTGGTGGCGCTGATCGGTGATTTGAAAGCGGCCCGGACGCGCGGCCAGAACGCCGGTCTGTCTGAGGCGCAAACGTTACAGCGTCAAGCGCAGTTCCTGCTGGACTTTGTCGAGGCCGAAAATTCCACCGGCTTCCATGCGCCGCAGGAAGCGGCGCGCGTGCTCGGCCAATCCATCGACTTGGCCCGGCGCGGACAGCTAGCCCTTCGCGATCAGGCAAGACCCTAGTGGAGGCGCTCTCACCATGACCGATCTGCAAGCCGCGCGCACGCTGATGGCGGCTTCGCTGGGTTTCCACATTCTGTTCGCTGTGGTCGGCATCGGCCTGCCGCTCATGATGGTGCTCGCCGAATGGCGCTGGCACAGAACCGGCGATGCGGTGTCGTTGGCGCTCGCCCGGCGATGGGCCAAGGGCACGGCGATGCTCTTCGCCATCGGGGCGGTCTCCGGTACCATTCTGTCGTTCCAGTTGGGGCTGCTTTGGCCTAAGTTCATGCAGTGGGCCGGGCCGATCATCAGCTTGCCCTTTTCGCTCGAAGGTGTGGCATTTTTCACGGAAGCGGTGTTTCTCGGCCTGTATCTCTACGGGTGGCGCCTGCTGAGCCCGGCCGCGCATCTCGCCTCCGGTCTGGTCGTGACCGTCAGCGGCGTCGCCTCCGGCATCTTCGTCGTGCTGGCGAACGGCTGGATGAACACGCCGCGGGGGTTCCGCCTGCTGCAGGGACAACCGACCGACATCGATCCGGTCGCCGCCATGTTCAATCCGTCGGGTCTGGCCCAAGTGCCCCATATGATCCTGGGCGCCTACGCTGCGACCGGGTTTGCCGTCGCCGGCATCCACGCCTGGCGGCTCCTCCGGCACCCGGATGATCCCTTCCATCGGCGAGCCTTGACGATTGCGCTGTGGCTGGGCGGGATCAGCGCCCTGCTGCAACCACTCAGCGGCGACCTACTCGCCAAGATGGTGGCCGTCCATCAACCGGCCAAACTGGCGGCGTTCGAGGGACAGTTCACCACGGAAGCGGGCGCGCCGTTCCGCCTGGGCGGCACTCCGAATCTCGATCATGGACGGCTCGACTACGCGATCGAGATCCCGTATGCGCTCAGCTTGATGCTGTACCTCGACCCGACGGCGACTGTCACCGGGCTGGACGCGGTGCCACGGGATCAGTGGCCGCCGGTGGCCGTCGCTCGTGGCGCGTTCCAAGTGATGATCCTCTGCGGTGCCGCCATGGCCTTCGTGACATTGTGGGCGGGATGGCAGTGGTGGCGCAGTCGCGTCGTTTTCTCCAGGCCGTGATCCTCGTCGGTCCACTGGGCTTTGTCGCGACGGAAGCCGGATGGATCGCGGCCGAAGTGGGCCGGCAACCATGGATTATTACGGGCGTCATGCGGACGGCAGACGCGGTCACGCCGGTCCCGGGCCTGCTGATTCCGCTCGTCTTCTTTGGAGCGCTCTACCTCATGCTGGCCGCCGTCGTCTTATGGATACTCCACCATCATATCGGCGCCGGGACTCCTAAGGAGCTGCAGGTGATGGAGTCCCCGGCAGTCACAAGGAGCGCCTATGAGTCTTGAGCTTGTTGTCGCCGGCGCCCTCCTAACCGCCTTGACGCTCTACGTCCTCACGGGCGTGGCCGACTTTGGAGCCGGCGCGTGGTACCTTGCGGCCCGCGGCAAACGCGCTCCGGCCCAGCGGGCGCTCATCGACCGTGCGTTGGCGCCGATCTGGGAGGTCAACCACGTGTGGCTGATCATCGTGCTCGTGCTGCTGTTCGCGGCGTTTCCTTCAGCCTTCACGGCGATCATGACGAGCCTTCATATTCCGGTGACCCTGCTGCTGGTGGGCATCGTGCTGCGCGGCGCCTCCTTCGCGTTTCATCATTCTGACGTGCCGTTCGACCAGCGCCTGCCTTGGGGACGCCTGTTCGCGGTGGGGAGCCTGGTGGCTCCGTTCTGGCTCGGCGTCGTGCTTGGAAGCGTGGCTGCCGGCCTGCCGGCCTCTTCGGGAAGCTTCGTCTCCCGCTATGTCGAGCCCTGGCTCGCGCCGTTTCCCCTCGCCGTCGGGGTCTTCACGACCGTCCTCGCCCTGTATCTGGCCGCCGCCTATTTGACGGTGGAGGCCCAAGGCGGCGAACTACAAGACAAGTTCCGTCTGCGCGCCATCGGAGCCGGGATTGTCGCGGCCGGCTTGGAAGAGACGCTGTTGCTGGTCTCGCGAGAAGGCGCGCCTCTCCTATGGGCCGGCCTGACCAGCACGGTCTGGGGCGCGCTGGCACAGTTCACGACCGCAGTCGCCGGTCTCACGGGCATCGGATGCCTCTGGTTCAAACGCTATCGCTGGGCGCGGTTCTCCATCGCCGGGCAAGTGACGGTGACGCTCTGGAGCTGGGGCCTCGCGCAATGGCCTTATCTCGTGCCGCCGCACCTCACGATTTACAACGCTGCGGCGCCGACACCGACCCTCCGGGCGGTTCTCTACGCCCTCGGAGCTGGAGCGGTCCTGGTGTTCCCCGCGCTGTGGTATCTCCTCCGTATCTTCAAACAACAGACTCTATTCGGCAGCGATGCGCCCAAGGATTGAAAGGAGACGCCTCCATGAAGCGTGACTACGACTACGATTTGCTGTGCATCGGCAGCGGGCCGGCCGGCCAACGGGCGGCAGTGCAGGCCGCCAAGCTGGGCAAGCGCGCAGCGATAGTCGAGCGGGGTCGTGTCATCGGCGGCATCTGCGTGGATACCGGGACGATTCCGAGCAAGACGTTTAGGGAAGCAGTCCTCGCATTGAACGCCCGAGCCATTCCAGATAGCCGCCAAATGCGGACGGGACCGGTCGGCCGTCCAACCGCGATAGAACTGCTGGCCCGGGTTGAGGAAGTTGGACAGCGCCAAGGAGACATTATCGCAGACCAGCTGCGACGCAACGATGTGGCGGTCTTCATGGGAGAGGCCAGCTTCAAAGATTCGCACACAGTGGTCGTCCGGTCCGACCAAGGGTCTGCCCTGGTCACAGCGGCGAACATCCTGATCGCGGTTGGCACGACTCCTGCTCCGCCGCCCGGTGTGTCTGCTGAACCTGGCCTCGTAGTGACCAGCGATGAATTGCTGCAACTCACATTGTTGCCGCGCCGGCTTGCCGTCGTCGGGGCAGGGGTCATCGGCATCGAATACGCCTCCATGTTCGCCGCGCTTGGGATCGACGTGACGGTCATCGACAAGCGTGATCGCCCGTTGGAGTTCCTGGATCGCGAGATCGTCGACGAGCTTCTTTCGCAAATGCGGAATGCGGACGTCACGTTCCGTCTGGGAGAAGCGGTCGAGCGGCTGGAAATTGTTGACCGACCGTCTCGCCGCGTTGTGATGTTCCTGGAGTCGGGTAAGCGGTTGGTCTCCGAGTTGGTGCTCTTCTGCGCCGGGCGACAGGGAGCCACCGCACACTTGAATCTTCCTGGCGCGGGCCTGAAGGCGGATGATCGCGGGCGTCTGACCGTCGATCGGGAGTACCGCACCGCCGTGCCCCATATTTTCGCCGCCGGCGACGTGATCGGCTACCCCAGCCTGGCGACCACCTCCGCCGAACAGGGACGGCTGGCGGCCTGTTACGCGTTTGGCGTGGAGGCCAAGCCCATGGCGCATTTTCCCATCGGCATCTATTCCATTCCGGAGATTTCAATGGTCGGCCAGACCGAGCATGAACTGACCAGTCGTAAGGTTCCATACGAAACCGGTACGGCGCGCTATCGGGAGATCGCGCGGGGCCACATCCTTGGTGACGACAGCGGCCTGTTAAAGATGCTCTTTCATCGAGAAGATCACCGTCTTCTTGGCGTACACGTGATCGGCACTGGTGCAACCGAGTTGGTCCATATCGGACAAGCGGTATTGGGACTCGGCGGGGGGCTAGACTATTTCTTGACGACGGCTTTCAACTATCCGACTTTGGCCGAATGTTACAAAGTGGCCGCGTTAGATGCGTACAATAAATTGAATGCCTAGCGCCGCTGGCGAGCCCCCGCGTTCGGCCCGACAGGCTGAATGGTGGATGATGAAGAGACCCCGACGAGTCTAGCCGAACAGATCCCGGCGAGCCGATTCGAGAATCGCCATGACGATCGGGTGTTTGAGTCGGCTGTCCACCGTGACGGCAAAGAACTCTTGCTCGACCGTATCCACTCGCCCCAGAACCTCAACCTGATATTGCCGACGAATCTCTTTCTCCAGAACCGTCGGGCCGGGAAAGATCCCGTACCCTTCATGGCCAAATGCCTTCAAGGTTGCGCTGTCTTCAAACTCTCCGATGATGTTGGGGTGGAGGTCCTTCTTGACAAACCAGTCTTCCAATCCGCGCCGCAGCATGGCGTTGGGGGTCGGGAGCAAGAACGGAGCGCCTTCCAGAGATCGTGGAAATTTCTGACGATACTGCGCCCTCAATTTCGCCTCAGCAAACAGCGTCACGCCCGATGTTCCCATTGAATGGCTATGGGCTTGCACCTTGATGCTTGGAGGCGCCGGGGTATCGGAGATGACAAGGTCCAGTTTGTGAATTGCCAAATCGGCCAACAGGTGATCCAACTTCCCTTCCCAACACACGACACGGATAGCGCGGGATCGTTTGAATGCGTATTTCAGCAACCGCGTGACAAGTAGCTTCGGCACCGCATCGGCGACACCGACGACCAATCGCACGGGTTTGCCACTGCCACGCCCCTTCACCGTATTCATCAGGTCCTGTCCCAGTGAGAAGATGTCTTCCGCATAGTCGAACACGACGCGGCCCATCTCTGTCATGACCAGATACCTGCCCGATCGCCGAAATAACTTCTCACCCAATGTGTCTTCCAGCAGCCGAAGCTGTGCGCTGATGGTTGGTTGAGACAGGCGCAACTCCTCGCCAGCCTTGGCGACGGTTCCGTGTTTGGCGACCGACCAAAAATACAAGAGGTGGTGATAGTTCAACCATTCCATGGCGCAGGAGTATACATCGAAATTTCCTATGCTACTAGTCAAGTTTATCTATTTCTCACTGAATTGGCAGCTTGCTATCGTGACCTCGACAAGTGAAGAGCGAAACGCAGAACCGGAGGTGCCACTATGATCACGATACAAATGCTGAGGGCAATGTCAGTGACGGTGCTTGGTGTTGTCCTCTTCCAGACGCCCACATTGGCCGAATTCGATCATCGAGCCGCGGTTCCATCCATCCAAGCTCCGCAGCATGAAGGTATGTTTGAGGGCCGACCCGCTGAGATGGACTCGAGACATCCCTATCGACTCAGCCTGTCGCCGGATTTTCATCCAGGCAGGGACCTCAATGTAAAGAACGGTGAGTGGCGGGCGAGCGGTTTCCGCAACCCCAACATATCGCACTGGCCTTCAATGAACATGAGGCCGGGTCAGATTCCGGCGTATGACGTAGGTGACACCGGCATCCCGATGTGGCGTTGGTAAGGATGGTTATCGAGACATATGGCAGGTGTCAGATGTCAACGCCATGCAGCTCTCATTGTCATAAGAAAAGGAGCATGACCATGGGAAATGAAGCTCGACAGAGTGCGCTCACTCAGAGACTACTCGGGATGCTTGTCGATCAGCCCGGCGTTCTGCTAGATCAGCTTCTCGATCGTTGTCCAAATGCCACGTGGAATGAAGTCTTCGCTGTGGTGGATCACCTCAGTCGCACGGGAAGCATTCGCTTAAGTGGCAAAGGTATGGGCAGGTACCACGTGGAGCTTCGCGCTGCTCAGCACCGGCTGGAAATCCACGAATAACCCGATGGTAGTCCGGTTCACTCATTTCATCGCGAGCGGCCTTTGAAATCCATCAGCGAGTGGTCCGATTGCATTAGTGCGTGCGTATCTGCACGCTTGCGTGCATCCGTACTCGGTATCTTAAAGGTGGAATCGCAGCGAAGCGAGCCCGGCTGGAGCCTCTCGCCATTATTCCTTTAATCATGCCGTTTTGATTCACGGAGCCATGATGCAAAAGGCACGGCCCTCTTCTTGCTGTATCTGTATAAGGGCACACAAGGGAGGCGCGAACAGCATGACACAGGCGAACGAGAGGTCAGTCGCACCCTACACAGACACGCAGCGAATGGAATTGCGGTCTCACGTCAACCTCGCCGGTGAGGTCGTGGCGCGACTCTGGCCCATGCGGACGTTCATCTCCCGCAACCCGCTGCAGGGGCTTGAACACCTGCCCTTTTCCGAAGCCGTCCAACGGGGGACCGAGCTATTCGGTGGAGCCGGCTACCTGTCGCCTCATCTCTATCGTGAAGCCCATCGTGCGGGACGCATCTCCGACGGTGCTATTGACCAGGCGCTAGCGCCATTGGTGATAGATGATTCCGTACAGTTGGGCCGCCGTACCCTGTCACACCGTGAGGTCTTACGCGCGGCGCTGGTTCATGATGTCGAGCCGTCCGATATCCTCTCGCAGGCGCCATCTCCCGCCGAAGTGGATGCTGAGCGATCGGTGAGGCTCGTGGAATCCTGGATGGAGCACACCCTTCCGGCCTATCGAGGGGAAGGAAGCCAGGACCGTATTCATCCAGCCTCTGATGAATGGCCTGTTCGGGAAACCTTGGCCACCTGGTGCGACCGCACCCTCGGTACCCGCATTGTGGAACGGATAGACCGCGAGATGATCAAGTGGTGCGTCGCATTCTGCGACGAAGGGGAAGCGGCCTGGTCGATGCCCCATCGGGAGGAGACGTTTTTTCGAGCCTGGAAGCATTCCGCGCAACACGACTGGACACTCTCACTGCTAGGCATCAGGCAGCCAGCGGAGAAAATTCGAGCGCTCTCAGACCGTCCGGAAGACGCCCTGCTGGAATCACTCAACCTGATGCAGGTCCCCAAGATCTTGTGGCAGGACTATCTGTCCCTGCATCTCACAGCCCTACCCGGCTGGTCGGGCTTCATCAAATGGCGCGCCGACCAGACATCGGATCCGTGGCAAGAGGCCTATCGCATTGACTTGGTCAAATATCTCGCGGTCCGCTTGTTCTACGAGCGCGAGTTGGTTGGCCTCGCCTGCCGCTCGGCACTCGGCTGCCCGGGAAACTTCCAGACCATCCATGCCTACGCTCGCCGATTTCCCCTTGCATTCTGGTTCAGGCGTGTCCTGAACGCGGGACAGGCTCCCAAACAGGCCGTCGCCGAAGCCCGCCGGCTCCGCCGCCGGTGGAGGTCAACACAGCCGGAGGAATGGGAACAGCTAGGACACAAATGGCACGCCCAACAACGTAGCGATCAGCAAGCCCGATCGGCTAAGACCCGCGCAGAGGCACTCACCCTCCTTGCCGACAGGTTGGGCATTGGCGCCGAAGAACTCGCGGACGCCTCCCCTGACGTACGCGAGAAACTGACCAATTGGCTGCGTACATTCACTCCCCATGAGCGAAACTTGAAATGGCTCGAAGCGGCTGAACTGACCGCCGAACGGACAGTTCTCACGAAGCTGACGCCGGACGAATCTAAGAGCGTACGGTCGGAAGCACTTGCTCCTGCACGATCGTTGGCGCAGTTTGTGTTCTGCATCGACGTACGATCTGAAGTGTTCCGGCGCCAGCTCGAGCAGCGCGGCGGTTATGAGACATACGGCTTTGCGGGTTTCTTTGGCCTACCCATCTCGTACCGATCCCTCGACGACCCGCACGAGACCGCTCTGTGCCCGGTTTTGTTGAAGCCCAAACACGTCTTGCGCGAGGTCCTCCGAACCTATGACGGCGACACGGCCCAGCGCCGCAGAGCCACCGTCTCCGCGGTGAAAGCCGGTCAAGAACTGCTGCATGATCTGAAGCATAACGTCATCACCCCGTATGTCATGGTCGAGGCAGTGGGGTGGTTCTTCGGCTGGTCGCTCCTGGGAAAAACGCTGTTCCCAAACTGGTATCACCGGATCGCCGGATGGGTTCGCCGCACACTGGTGCCACCCGTGGCCACGTCCGTCACGGTGGATAAACTCACCCTCCATGAAGCGCATGAGATGGTGGCGGCTGAGCAACGGATGCGAATCTTGCGGTGGCTCAGAACGCATCATCAAGTGGAGGGGGCGCTGCTGACACCTCAACGGCTGGAGAACATCCGGCTGCAGGCCTTGTCCGAGACCCCGCGATCCTCCGTGATCCCGGGGGCACTCGGCCATCTGCTCGTGCTCGGGCCGGCTCGCGAAGCCCAAGTCCTCGTGGATCTCCGGCGCGAATGCCGCATGACGGGGCTCGACAACGCGACACGGATCGACCGCATTACACGCACCGGGTTCACCCCCACCGAGCAGACCTACTACGTGGAAACCTCGCTGCGATTGATGGGACTCACCTCCTCATTCGCGCGGCTCGTCTTTCTGTGCGGGCATGGCAGCACGTCTCAAAACAACCCCTACGAATCGGCGCTCGACTGCGGCGCCTGCGGCGGCAGCCAGGGTCTGCCCAACGCCCGGGTGTTTGCCACGATCGCCAATCGGCCGCAAGTTCGTGATCTGCTCGCAAAGCGAGGCTTCGTGATTCCGGGCGACACCCATTTCGTGGCGGCACGCCACGACACCGCCACGGATCGCCTGTACATCGGCGATCTGGAGGACGTGCCCTCCACACACCGCAAGGAATTGGTGCAAATCTTGGAGGACATTGCGATAGCCGGCGCTGAAGCGGCTCTGGAACGGTATGGGAGACTCGCTGGCGACAGAGTGGAGCCGGTGCGGGACGCGGCGCTTCGTGCGATCGAGCGACGCAGCCTCGACTGGGCTCAAGTCCGCCCAGAATGGGGACTCGCCAGAAACAGCTGGTTCATTATCGGAAACCGCCACTTGACGACCGGTCACAATCTGGAGGGCCGCGCGTTTCTCCATTCCTATGACCATGCGGCCGATCCGGACGGCAAATTTCTCGAGATTATCATGACGGCGCCGTTGATTGTGGCCCAATGGATCAACAGCGAATACTATTTTTCCACGGTGGCGCCTGACACCTATGGAAGCGGCAGCAAGGTGTACCACAATGTGACCGGCCGTATCGGCGTCATGACCGGCAACCAGAGCGACCTGCGCATGGGACTGCCCGTTCAGTCGGTCATGAACGGCTCAACGCCCTATCACGACCCGCTCCGTCTCACCGCGATCATCGAGGCGCCGCGGTCGCGAGTGAACGCCATCATCGCCAGACAGCCGCTGCTGGAGACGCTGTTTCATCATCACTGGCTTCGCCTGATCGTGCTGGAGCCCGAGACACGAACATACTACAGCTACGACGGCGCGGGAGGCTGGGGCACCGTCACTCTGATGCCCACCGATCAACTCGCAGGCGTCGGCGGCGGACAGGTGTAAGCGTCTCCGGGACAGCCCGGGGATGCGCACGAAGGAGGTGTCTATGCTGGACAAAGAGTCGAAGAAGTATCCACCCTACTGGGCCGTCGCCTTCTCCTCGTACCAGGAGATCACGGATTTTCTACGCGAACTCGAAACCGCCTGCATGCTGAGCGGTCGCCCACCTGACGGCACCGTCAGTTTCGGGGCTATCGCCAGATGTCTTCAGGCTCTCGATCGCCCGGACCGTGCCTATCGGTCCGTGCACATTACCGGCACCAACGGCAAAACCAGCGTCAGTCGCATGACTGCGGCGCTGATCCAAGCCAGCGGCTTGAAAGTCGGGCTCTATACCAGCCCCCATCTTGGGCATTTTCGAGAACGGATCTCTGTCAACGGTCAACCCCTCAGGGATCAGGAGTTGGTGGATGCCTGTAATCAGCTCAAGCCGCTGATGGACGAAGCCGGTATCTCGATGAGCCCGTTCGAATTCCTGACCGTCGCCGCCTTCTTCGCATTCCGCGCAGCCAACGTAGATTATGCCGTGGTGGAGGTCGGGATCGGCGGGAGAGCAGACGCCACCAACGTGATCGCGCCGGAGGTCTCGGTGATCACGAACGTGGCTTATGACCATATGGACATCCTCGGAGATACCATCGAGCAGATTGCGGCAGAGAAATCCGGGATTATCAAGCCATTCACCCCGGTTGTGTGCGGGCCCATGCAAGACGGGCCTCGGTCGCTGGTGCTCTCCCGCGCGGAGCAGCTAAAGGCGCCGGTTTTATTAATCGGATACGAATACGAAGCCACCAACTTCGTGCGTGCCGGCTATCGGGGAACTTCCACAATCCGTGTCGGAGCAATGACGTGGCCCGGCATCACCGTCAATTCGCCGGCGGCGTTCATGGCCACGAATGCTGCACAAGCGGTCGCAGCGTATGATGTTCTCCGACGCCGTGGGTTGGTCGCCACATTGGATGAACCGACCCTTCGCCGCACGTTCGAGCAGCTTCACGTGCCGGCCTGTTGCGAAGTGCTGGCCGGACAGCCGACGGTCGTCATTGATGGGGCCCACAATGCATCGGCCGCCGCCAGTCTCTCCTCGACCATCCGAAGCATCCATGACGGCCGCCGAACGGTCCTGCTCGTTTCGCTTCCGCGAGAAAAAGAGGTCGACAAAATCATCCGATATCTGGCCGGTGCAGGAGCTGACCACGCCATCTTCACCCGGTATCCAGAGAATCGCGCGGTCGCCCCTCAGGATCTCGCAGACATCTGGCGAGTCTGTACGCCGGCTGCGGTGGAAATTGTGAACGACCCCGCTGAAGCGTTTCAGAAGGCCATCCAGGAAGCAGGGCCGCAGGGGCTCGTCGTGGTAACCGGGTCCTTGGAGCTGGGGGGCTATTGTCGCCCCCTCGCCCACGCGAATGCATCGGAAGTGGTCGTATAAACGCGTCAGGTATCGGCAGTCGTTCGAACAAGGAGGGACCATTATGAAAATCAGGACAACGGCATCCACCCTTGTCGTGAATCGGACAGTCCCGTCCAATCCTACCTTTATGCAGAAATATTCCGACGAGGTGAAGGAACGGATCGCGGAGAAAGCCTACAAACTCTATGAGCAACGGGGCCGGCAGGACGGGCAAGATCTCGATGATTGGCTGCAAGCCGAAGAGATTGTCATGAGGAAGGTGCATGAAGCCAGCGAGTGAACCAGTTCACGTCTCCCTGGCCGAACCATTCCGGTCGCTGGCCGACGTGCAGGCCCTGCTGGATAGCCGCTTCAACTATGAGGCTGATCGGCAGATCCCCGCTGAACGGGTCTTCACGCTCGACCGAATGGTCCGTTGTGTCGAGGCGCTCGGGAGACCGGATCGGGCGTTCCGGACCATCCATGTGACGGGGACCAAAGGAAAAGGCAGTGTGAGCCGGATGCTGGCGGCGCTGCTCCATGCGACCGGTGCCCGCGTCGGCCTTTACACGAGCCCGCATATCGAGCGGCTGTGCGAACGGATCGATGTGAATGGATCGCCGGTCAGTGAGCAGACCTTCGTGGCGGCCTTCAATGAGCTTCGGCCGCTCCTTACGGACACAGGAAAAGAGCTGACCCACTTCGAGTTGCTCACTGCCGCCGCCTTCTGCGCGTTTCGGACCGAGCAAGTCGACTGGGCCGTCATCGAAGTCGGTATCGGAGGCCGACTCGACGCGACCAACGTGATCCTGCCGGAGATCTGCGTCATCACCACCGTCGACTACGACCATATGGATCTGCTGGGGGAGACCTTGGAACAGATTGCGTTCGAAAAGGCCGGCATCATCAAGCCGAAGATGCCAGTGGTGGTAGGTGGAATGGAGGAGGGCTCGCTGGCGGTGATCCTCGCGCGCGCAGCCCAACTCGATGCACCGGCGTGCCTGATGGGCCATGATTACCTGCTGGGGCATGATTACGAGGTAAGCGGGTTTGTGCGGACCGGATATCGAGGAACCTGCTCGATTCGTGTGTATCAGACCATCTGGAAAAATATCACGCTCAACTGTCCGGCGGCCTTCATGGCGACGAACGCGGCGCATGCGATGGCGGCCTTCCAGACGTTGTATCAACGGAAACTGATTCCGGCGCTGACCGAAGACCAAGTCCGCCGGACACTGGAAACGGTCTGCCTCCCCGCCTGTTGCGAGGTGTTTCCAGGCCGGCCGACCGTCGTGATTGACGGGTCGCACAATGCCATGGCGGCGGCTAGCCTGTCGGCGATCGTGCGCACTCTATTCGATGGTCGTGACCGGGTTCTCATCGTGGGGATCCCGCGGGATAAAGAGGTGGAGCAACTGATCGCCCACTTTGCCGATTGTGGCGCCCGACGCGTGATTTTCACACGCTATCCAGGAATGCGTGCGACCGCACCGGAGGAATTGGCAACGCTCTGGCAGCGGCGGAGCGCAGCACCGGCGGAGGTGATCATCGAGCCGGAGCAGGCCTTTGCACGAGCGCTGACAATCACGGAAGGAGACGGCGTCGTGGTGGTGACCGGTTCGATCCATCTGGCGGGAATCCTCCGGCCACTGATCCGCGCGAGACACCACACGATGAACCGCAACGAGACGGCGCGGGGGAAGTCTGCATGACGACCCAACGGCAGGTTGTCTCAGGTCAGACGTGGCGGCGCACACAACGAGTCCTCATTATCGACGATGATTCGGCCTATCGGGCAATTCTGGCCGGCTTGTTTACGAACTGGCAGTGGGATGTCTTTGAATCCTCGTCGGGCCGGGAGGCCCTGGACATTCTGGAGCGGCATGCCATCAACCTTGTCCTGCTGGACGCGGCCTCGCAGGGGGTGGACGGCACCGGCCTCCTCGCTGCGATCCGGTATCAGGTTCGAGCGCTGCCGGTTATCGTCATGGGCGCGGTGATGACAGAACAGTTGCGATGTGATTGGCGCAGTAGAGGGGCCATGGAATGTCTGGTCAAGCCGGTCGAGTCCCGGACTCTGTCGGCCCTGCTCGGTGCGCTTACGCCGCCCTCGGGGTTTGCAGATAGTTGAACGCCTAAATACATCAATGGTAGCCGACCGGACAGAGGAGGAGAGCGATATGCGTTGCCGGATACAAAAGAATCGGAAAGTATCTGTGAGTCCGTTTCAGAGAGTGTGGAGAGTGGCGGTGCTGTTCAGCGTGCTTGGATTGGCCCTCGCCCCTCCGGGAGCCGACGCGTCCGCTCAACAAATCATATTCCAACCGGATCATGCGACACCCGGAGCGACGGTGGTCTTGAGCGGCAAAGGTTTGGGCCATTTCAAATCCGTCCAGTTCAACAAAGTGACATTCGCCGGGATGCCGGCACTGATTCAGCGCTGGGAATCCGATCTGGTCGAGGTGAAGGTGCCGTTCAAGGCCACGACCGGTCCCGTCGAGATGATGATCGGGAAGAAGAAACTTTCGGCCGGGACGTTCACGGTGGTGAAGCCGCGGATCGAGTCCATCACGCCCACGGAGGCCGAGCGCGGCACGATGGTCACGATCACCGGTGAACATTTCGGCGCCACGGCCGGCGCGCGCGATCCGAATACGATGTTCGGCGTTAACGATGTGGTGATCGGCGGCGTGGTGGTGCGGCCTCGTCGGTGGAAAGACGACAAGATTGAGGTGGAGATTCCGACAAATGCGGCTCCCGGCGATGTCGTCGTGCGGTTGGCCTCGTCCGACCCGCTGGCCGATGGTTCCTGCTGCGCGCCGGTGGAATATGTGACGAGCAATGCCGTGTCGCTTGCGCTGGTGCCCAGCGTGCGCGTCGATCCGATGACCGGGCCGGTCGGGACGAAGGTGGTGTTGTTCGGCCAGGGATTCGGATCCAAGGGGGCGGATGATGCCGTCGTGATCGGAACCAGTCTCGCGACGATTGCCCAGTGGAAAGACGATGTCATTGTGGCGCACGTGCCGCTCGGAGCGGAAACCGGACCGCTGGTGCTGAAACGGCAGGGTCGCGAGCGGACACTCGGTACGTTTACGGTGCATGTGCCCAAGGCCATGCCTGTCATGCCGGCGAGTGCCCCGATCGGGACGCTCCTCCGGATCAATGGCGAGCATTTCGGGTTCTACTCCGAAAGCGGCTCCACTCCCTACAGCTTCATGGATTTCAATAAAGGCGAGAATCGTGTCGAGATCGGCGGGGTGCCGGCGGTGATCTATCGGTGGAACGACGACCGTATCGACGTGTGGGTGCCGTTCAGTGTGAAGAGCGGTCCCGTGCGCATCTACCGCAGTGCAACCAAGCCGAAGGCGGATGGTTCCTGCTGCCAGGAACGCGGTGAACTCGTCACCGAAGCCGGCACCTTTACACTGGTGTCGCCGGTGGTCGAATCCTATGAGCCGAAGTCAGCGGGTTTAGACGATCTGGTGACGATCAAGGGCAAAGGGTTTGGCACGTTTCTGAAGACGGCGGAACATACCGGACTGGAATTGAGTCAGAAGGCCTACAAGCGTCGGCTGGATGTAGAGATCAATGAGCCGGATTCCGGCAGCACGGTCATCTCCAACGTGTCGCGGACGGAAGTGCTCTTCAACGGCGCGGCGGCCCTCGTCCAATCCTGGACGGATACCGAGATTGTCGTGAAAGTGCCCCATCGCAATTTGTATGGGATCGGGAAGCGTGGCGCGTTCTTCGATGACCTCTCGACCGGGCCGCTGGTGGTCCGGAGAGGATCGTGGGATGTGTTGCCGGACGGGACCTGCTGCACACAGAAACAATGGCTGACCATCGAGGCAGGCCAGTTTACGATTGAGGCGAAGGGCCTGCCTGATGCCGGGTATTGGAACAACAATCGGCCAGACGCCAGCACCAGTCAATAGCGACGGAGAGAGAGATGCCGACGACGAACCATGGTGGGAGGTACATGCGGTTAAGCGCCACGGCGAACGCACTGCTGCGCCATCGTACATCGGCCCTTCTCGGTGGTTATCGCGATGGCCGCCGCTAAAGTACTTCCGGCCTCACGCCCTGAATCGATTCGGTTGGCCGGAGAAATTATCCGGCAGGGAGGGGTCGTCGCCTTCCCGACGGAAACTGTGTACGGGCTCGGCTGTGATGCCCTGAATCACGACGCAGTGGCACGTATCTTCGAGGCTAAGCGACGACCGTCGTTCGATCCCCTCATCGTACATGTCGCAACACGTGCGTCACTCGATCGTCTGGTCGAGACGATCAGCGTGGGCGATCACCGATTGATGGATGCGTTTTGGCCCGGTCCGCTGACATTGGTGCTGCCGAAACGAGAGCAGGTTCCCGATCTCGTGACAGCAGGGCTATCCACTGTCGCAGTTAGGATGCCGGCCCATCCGGTGGCACGAGCGCTGATCCGTGAAGCGGGAGTTCCGATCGCCGCGCCGAGCGCCAATCCATTCGGCTACGTGAGTCCGACCTGTGCGCAACACGTGCTCGATGGGCTCGGCGATCGCGTAGACCTGATTCTCGACGGAGGCCCGTGCCCGATTGGTGTGGAGTCCACCATCGTGTCGATGTTCGGAACCTGGCCGGAACTCCTGCGACCGGGCAGCATCACGCTTGCGGAGATCCGGGAAGTCATTGGGCCGGTTGTGCGAGCCGCTGCCAGCCTGACCGTGGCCGCGCCGGGCCAACTCCCCCGCCATTATGCGACCCAGACACCGGTAACTATCCTGGCTGCTCAAGGGGACAGACCAGTTCTTCACGGCCACGAGCGCGCTGGGCTGCTGGCTATGGCAGCATCGGACCACGTGGACGAGAGGTTCTGCGCCATCGAAGTGCTCTCGCCATCAGGTGATTTATGGGAAGTTGCACAGAATTTATTCGCGGCGCTTCGCCGGCTTGATGCGCTCAGACTCGACCGACTGTATGCCGAACCTTGCGAAGAGCAAGATCTGGGGATGGCGATCATGGACCGGCTCCGGCGCTGTGCGGTGCCGTTCAAGTGACGGCTCTCGCACCTTCACGACGTAGTCGCCACAGGGAAAAGAACGGCCTATCCAAGAGGATCCACTCTTAGTGGGAAGCCATTTGAGATGATGCACAACGAGTCATTACAGCAACAGGAGACCCTTACAGCGGCAGTTCGCAAGGCGGTCTGCCAGTTTCAGCTAGAGTTCATGGCTGGCAGTTTTGCCGAGCACATTCGCGTGCACATAGCCCCCGATATGATGGTGGTGCGGTCGCAAGGTGTGCTACCAACAGCTGAACAGAAGCTCATCCGTACAGAAGAAGGCCGGGCGTTGGTGAAGCAGCTGTATCAAACTCTGTTTGCGCAACAACGCCACGTCCTGGCCCAAAAAGTGGCAACACTCACAGGCCTGGAGGTGGCGGATGTCTTGACGGATTTTGCCGTCTCCACCGGTGAGCAGGTGATGGCATTTCTGTTTGCCGCACACGACGAGGACTAATGCAATGATAAGGAAGTCCACACTAGCTGCCAATGTACGCTCAAAGACGCCCCGTGAGAGCGGCGATGGCGCATCTCAGGGCATGCTGCGGTCCGCACGGCAAGGATTTCCGCCCGTCGTGTTCTGTGACGGCAAAACCAAACAAGAAATCGTCAGCCTTGCACGCAAGCTGCTGGCTCAGCATCAGCATCTCGTGGTGCCTCGCGTTGCACCCGAAGTCGCACATGCCTTGCTGCGTTTGAATCGCCGTGCCGTCTATCATGAGTTGGCCCGCGCCGTTACAGTATGTCACCCAACACGGAGGGGAAGCGGAGATGTACTGATCGTCACCGCCGGCACAGCGGATACCCCGATTGCGGAAGAGGCCCGAGTAACGGCCGAAGTCTTGGGGAGTCGTGTTGAGGCGATCTGCGACGTAGGGGTGGCGGGTTTGCATCGAGTCCTTGCCCGTCATAGCAGGCTCATGCAAGCCCGTGTCGTGGTGGTAGTGGCCGGTATGGACGGGGCGCTTCCGAGCGTCATCGGCGGACTGGTCAACTGTCCCGTCATCGCGGTCCCTACGAGCATCGGTTACGGGGCCAACTTTGGCGGGGTCGCCCCTCTCTTGACTATGCTCAATTCATGCGCCTCCGGCGTGGGAGTCGTGAACATCAATAACGGATTTAGCGCTGGCTGCCTGGCACATCGCATCAATGTGTTGACCAATGAATAGGGGAAGTCTGTTGCAGCATCTGCCGACAGGCACGGCATCTCCCCATCCGTGTCTCACGATCACTGCTTGGAGCAGGAAAGGAGTTCCCGATAGCAGTCCTGCCGTCCGCCCCGCATCAGCTCCGATTGACAATCAGACGTTCCCCTTTGCCACTCTTTTCCTGATGAGCGCGCGTACACGGATGGTGAGATAATGCCATGTGCTTTATGTGCACAGACGTCGCTCTCAACGATATCTACGGTAGATGCCAAATCACACAGCGCCTTGAATGTGGCCATATGCTGCGGTTGCGGGCTTGTTCAACAAGATCCAATACCTTCGGAAATGGAACTTCGCCATTATTACGCTCATACGTATAGAACAGACTACAAGAAAACATATACGCCAAAAACAAAACATATTTACAGGGCTGGCAAGGCGGCTATTGAGCGAGTCAATTTCTTACGATCTCATGGGGTTCATGGCGGCAAATTGCTTGACGTAGGTGCAGGCGGGGGAGAGTTTATCTATATTTCCAAAACCAGGGGGTATGACTCCAGAGGTATTGAGCCAAATGTCGGCTATTCAGAGTTTGCCAGAAATCAGTATGGCGTGGAAATCAAGACTGGAGAATTATGCGAGACAGGAGAAATCTACGACATTATTACAATGTTTCATGTACTTGAGCATATGCCTAATTTCGAGCCCCTTAAGATGGCGTGGTCAATGCTGAACGAAGGGGGATATCTGTTCATTGAGGTTCCTAATATAGAAACAAACGATGCTTCGCCGCACAATGTATATTTCAAGGCACACCTGTTCTACTTCAATAGGGCGACGCTATCCGCTTGTGCCAGCAAGTACTTTGAACCCCTGGTTATAGAGGAGCGATCGAATCTCAGAATTTTATTCAAACGCAAAAGCCAGCAAAGCCACATCACATTGCCCACGCAAGACAACATTTCTTATATTGCCCTGAGACTTCGGCAAAAGGGATGGTTCGAATATCTGGTTGTGGGCCGTGGAATATATAAACTTTTTTCTAAGCTGAACCAACGGCTACAGGAGTCAAAGGTTAAGAACAAATCAAACTTAGAGATTCTAAACTCACTTCTTTCTTAGCCGTGGAGAAATACACCAAAGATATATCTGCGAGCAGCGTTGTCTCTCTGCGACCTGCCTCTGGGTGAACCGTCGTTATAGAAACAGACACAGCTGATGCCCTGCTCCTGAAAACTAGACCATCCCGAACTGGGAATTCGGGGCCTCCTGCAACCGGGCTTGAGCCGCCTGTTCGACAGACTCTCGGGCATATGGCCCCTCCTTCAACCCGCCCCCTAGCAGAGAACCTGGACCCGTTTAAACGCGCAAGGTGACAACCCACAGCACCCCCTCTTATCGGTCTAAGAATATGAGCGGATCTGGCAACTGAGCAATGACGCACGGCGTTCCGTGCAGCCCGTGTATCGGCGCACGGACATTCCCTTACCTTCAGGCCACCATGCACGCACCGCGAACTTCAGATCCTTCGGAACCATGCATTTGCTGAATAATTTCGACCATTCGTTCGCCGGGCGGCCATCACCCAGCCTGGAATCTGATTTGCAAACATGACTAGTCATGGGAGCGGATGGTCCGATCCCCCTTGCTGCTTAAGGGAGGTTGTTCAATGGGTACACAGCACGTCGTGACGATGTTACCGGGAGAGGGCACTGGCCCTGAAATTTGCGAAGCGGTCCGGTTGGTGATCGATGCGAGCGGTGTCGATATCAAATGGGAGTACGAGGAGATCGGCCTGGACTGCTTGGAGAAGCACGGCACGTTGCTGCCGGATAAGACGGTCCAAGCCATCGCCAGAAACAAGATCGCATTGAAAGGCCCCACAACCACGCCAATCGGAACCGGTCACAAGAGCGCGAACGTGACGCTCCGCAAGGTATTCGATCTTTATGCGAACGTGCGTCCGGCCAAGTTGATTCCGGTGCTCAAGCGTCCATGGGACAAGATCGACATCCTGAATTTTCGGGAGAACACCGAAGATTGCTACGCGGCCATCGAGCACATGGTGTCCGACGAAGTGGCGCAATGTTTGAAGGTCATTACCTGGCCCGGCTCCTATCGCATCGCCGAGTTTGCCTTCAAATGGGCCAAAGCCAATGGGCGCAAAAAGATCTACTGCGTTCATAAGGCCAACATCATGAAGATGACCGATGGTCTCTTTCTCGATGCTTTTAGAGAGGTCGCCAAGAAATATCCCGACATCGAGTCCGGCGACATCATCGTGGACAACTGCTGCATGCAGTTGGTGCGAAATCCGGCGCAATTCGACTGCTTGGTGCTCCCGAATCTGTACGGCGACATCCTGACGGATCTCTGTGCCGGACTGGTCGGCGGCCTAGGCTTCGCGCCTGGCGCCAACGTGGGCGACAACTGCGCGATCTTCGAAGCGGTCCACGGCTCTGCGCCGAAGTATGCGGGGATGAAGAAGGTGAATCCGTCGGCCGTGCTGGTCTCCGGCATCATGATGCTCCGCTGGATGAAGGAAGAAGCGGCAGCCGATCGGATCACAAAAGCGATGTTCGCTGTCCTCGACGAGCGGAAGCACGTGACGTACGACGTCGGCGGGACGGCAACGACAGACGAGTATGCGCAAGCCATCGTGGATAAGATGCACGCGAAGGCCTGAGTCCGAGATTTTTGGCTGAATGAACAAGGAGAACACCCATGCCTACATGCACTGAAATTGCGAAAGCGACGAAGAAGAAGCGTGAGATCAAACTAGTCGGCATCGATATGTACATCATCACCGAGAAGGGACTCCCGAAGTTCGACGAGATCGGATCCTTCAAATGTGAATTCATTTCGAACCGGGGCACGAAGGTCTGGCCCGGGTTTGTGAGCCCCGATCTGCTGCAGGTCAATTGGTACCGATGCCGGTTCATGGCCACCAAGGATGTGCAGGACGCGGACGTCAATACGTTCCTGGACGCCCTGACCAAGAAGGGTTGGTGGTGGTCTGCGGCACAGAAGTTGTGGAACTACGACGGCGAGCCAGGATTCAGCAAGGCCTACTAACGCCACACATATGTCGTCGTTCTGCCAAGAACGGCCTCATGTGCCGTCCAGCAGTCGAAATATGAACGGATACAGCGATGCGTGCCTCGAAAGATTTAAGGAGGCGCGCATCGACTCCCGCTCCAGCATGCTGGCCATCAGAAAATGGCGCCGATCACTCCTAAGAAGGAGCCTCTATGACGGATCCACGTTCTGACGGAGGAGCACTACAAGGAATGCTCGCCCTCTCATGAAGAACCCATGACAATGACCGTGAGCGGCATCCGGCGCTTTCAGCACAGTGAGATATGCAATCCCCTTCCTGGGTCAATGGAGGACGTCCTCCTCGACCGTTTCAGCAAAAAGCTCGAAGATCCTCTCACTGGCCGCAGGATTCGTTGAACCGCCTCTTGGTGGAGAATATCTATGGCGAACACGACTCGGAACAGGGCGAATCCTTCTCGGGTAAGAATTTCAGATGGCTCGACAGGCAGGGCCGAGGTCGAATATTCGATCATGTTGGCCGTGCTGAACTTCCAAAATGATTTCATGCAATCCAATTATTCCCATATCCAGGTTCGGTTTGTTAAGAATACAATCGAAGTAGATCTGACCAGAACCTCCCCCATTCCAGCGGAGGAGCGGCTTGCTCAAACCCAGGAAGGATGCGTTCAACTTAGACAGATGCACCAGGCGCTGTTCGCTACGGGACAAGACCGTTTGCTTAAAGAACTCACTGAAATACTTGGCGGACAAATTTATGAAATGCGTACCGACCTGGATCCGCTTACGGGAAAAAGCATGATAGTCATCAGGCTCGTTGAAGCGAGCGAAAGCTCAATAGAATGAACGGCTCCTGCCTTTTCGATCTCTTCTTGATAATGGAGAACCGGTCGATCTCGCCCTAAAAAGGCATCCCACGGGCTCGATAGACGGCCAAAAGACGGGGCGCTGACGGGCGCTTCACATACTCCACCGTAATAGGAAGCACATGGAAGATTGGTCTCTCAGCGCCCCACTCGGTTGTCCATTTGGTTGTCCACGTTCACGACGACAGAAACAGGCCAATAATTTCAGTTCATTGCAAAAACCAACCACGTCCTGAAAAGGCTGGTGTCGACAGTTCGATTCTGTCCCTCGGCACCACATTTCGCCTATCTCATTGAATCACTGAAACTTCCATTACCAAGCAGTTCGTGGGGTCGATCTTTGATCCACATTTTGGACTGCTATGGGTACACTTTTCCTGCGCGGCTGCTACTACTCTCGGCTTCTTGTCCCGTCTGATTTGCGCCCCGTCCTGTCTCGGAGCGAAATCCGCAAGAGCCTTCAGACATCTTCTTATCGTGATGCTAAAATCCTGGCGGCACGGTGGGAGGGGCGACTTTCAGAACTCTTCAACCATCTACGACGCTATGGGATTGCCATGAAACCGGATCAGATCAAGCGACTTGTTCAACACTACATCGACACGGCGCTTGAGGAAGGCGAAGCCGCACGACTCCAGGCAACCTACAACGAAGACGAAGCGGAGGCGTTGGGATTTGCCTTGACCGGTGCCCTTGAGGACACACAAGAGCAACTTCAGCGAAACGACTTCCGAAAGATTGAACCGGAAGTCGCCGAACTGCTCCAGGCCCACAAGCGCACGCTTCCGAAACACTCTGAGGCCTACCGCCGTTTGTGCCGGGAACTCCTGAAGGCTAAGCAAGTGGTCCTCAAGGCAGAAATTGAGCGATGGGACGGAAACTACTTCGGGAAAGACTCGGCGGAATACAGCGTCCGGTCTGGTATCCCCATCCCTCCTGTCCCGTCGCCTGAAACCGTGCGGCTGTTCTCTGAAGCTCTACCAGACTACTTCAAGCACTACGCACACAGGGACAAACGCACGAACCTAGAGAAGGTCGTCATCTTTAGGCGACTCTTGGAAAGCATCGGCGGGAATAGGGCCATTCAAGACATTACCAAGGCAGATTGCGTCCGATTCCGCGATATGTACAGCCGCCTCCCTAAACGGATTGCCAATACACACCGGGGCAAGTCTATGCCCGACATTCTCCGCGCCATTGAGGGAACGGGATACACAGGAGTCACCAAGCGAACCGTCAATCTTGCGTTAGACGATGTGCGGCATTTTTTCTCATGGGCGATCAAACACGATTTCTACAGCGGGAAAAACCCAGTTGACGGTATCGCTTATGAAGGGGTGAAGAAGAAATCCTACGAGATATTCAGTGATGCAGACATCAAGACCATTTTTCAGTCTCAAGATTTCCGCTCTCAGAAGACGGGGAAATACCCTGAGCGGTATTGGCTACCGCTCATTCTTCTGCACACGGGAGGCCGTAGAGAAGAGATTGCTCAACTAAATGTAGACGATGTTGGACAAGCAGGCGGGGTCAGATTCTTCGACATCACTGCGGCAGCAGAGGACGAAGCGCAAGGCGGCAAGAAACTCAAAAACGAATACAGTAAGCGCCGCGTACCGGTCCACTCTCAATTAATTACGCTCGGCTTTCTTGATTATTGCCAGAGAAAAAAAGCGGATGGATCAGCGCTGCTCTTTCCCCCTTCACCCAAGGTCAAGGGAAGACGCACAACCGGGGACGCCGTAGGAAAATGGTTCCATCGGTTACTCCTTCAACACAGCGTCACCGGGAGAAAGCCGCTACACTCATTCCGACACACGGTCATCACCCGGCTAGTAGGGGCCGGAGTTCCACAAGACATGCGGGAAATTTTGGTAGGTCATGCGTCAGACACCGTACACGGGCAAACCTATACCCACCGCGAAGAAATCCCGCTCACACTGCTTCAAAGCCACCTGGAAAAGCTGGACTTCAGCCGATTGCTTTGACCTGGCCCACAGAGGCCCCCACGGGAGAAAGCCGCCCCATGCACTTCTTGTGATCGGGCTTGAGGTAAGGCAAGCGTCCTGAATTGGGAGAAGCTAACTAGGGGTTAGGTACTCTACAAGGGGTGGCTGTGTTTATAGCTTTATAGGGGACGGTCCCATCCACCCTACCCCCCATCCTCCACCCCTCCAGAATGGTCTTAGACATACCTGAGGGGGTACCCTGTGGACGATCCTGGGGCGTTGCTTGTGGAGACTGACACAGGGGATTCCTCAGGGGACTGTGTACAGTGCTCATACTCCCTACCAATCCTCCTATAGCCTGTCTGCGTATGTCACGGTACTGACCTTCCCCGCCTTCCCTGACATCCGCTCAAACGTCTCCAGCATGACGCGTTCTACTACCTGCGCGTCTCGCCGACGGGTTAAGACAGCGTCATGGATGGGCAAGGCGTAGGCTTCCCGCGGTTGCAGCTCCAACAGTACCGCCACCAGAATGGACGACTCCAGAAACATGAGCCGATGACCTACCCCGGTGCCGAAATAGTCCGCCACGGGACTATGAGCCTTCTTGATGGCATCGATAATGGGCCGCACCTTCCCACCCACCCGCTGTAGCTCCTGCCGGTCAAACAGCGCGTGACACTCCGAAGGAAACCGTTTCCGCTGAGTGTTTGGTAGATCAAACAGCAGGGCGTTGAACAGCTTCTTCACTCCCGCCCTACTCCCCTCGAAACCAGGAATACGGTACGGATCGTCTAGCAGAGCCGAAGGAATAGATTGTCCCGCTAGTCCGTACAGCAGACGTGGAGCAACGGCGTTGTAGTCTTTCTCGATTACTTCTTCCCCGTTGATTTGCAGACGGCTCAGACGGTCCGGCTTCCCCATTTGCTGCCAGAATCCCCCGAACAGTCGGCCACCACTCTTGAAGCTGGAGCGCGTGAAATATCGGCGCAGGTGCCGCTCTCGGAGGTCTACACGGGGACCACTGGTACATGAGACTAAGGACAGCGGAGTTTCCCGAAGCCAATTATTGATAGTCCGGACCTCGTTGCGGTATTTGGTGGTGTCGGAGTCGTCGGTGTAGTCGGCTAAGTCGGCATCGCTGAACCAGTCGTCTTTCTCGCCCTTCAGAACTACGATTTCTTGCCCTGCGTAATCCGTCGCAATCTGCTCAACCGTCGTTCCGTATTGCTGCAATAGTTGAATGAGAAGAGGACCGGCAACAATCCGGGTTTGACTCTGGTATCCGCCACCGCTAAACACAGGCCGGGGGCCTCTTTGTCCCTTCTGTTGGTGCAGTAGTCCCGCCGCTTCCATTGCATCCAGAATCATTGGCGGCATTTTCCCTGTTAGAAATTCTGGCCGGTATCGCCTCAGAAATCGGCGAGAGAGTACGGCACAACTTCGGGATAGGTGAATAGTGCAGGGTTCTTGCTGAAGGTAGTTGTACGCCACGTCACATAGCAGGGCGCTCACGATGTTTTCGTATCGTTCCTGCTCGATAGGCTTTCTGCGCTTCCGTGGTCCTTGGTACGCGGCCAAGGTAATTAGAACATGACGAAGCAACCGCCCATTCGATATGGTCCGCCAGGGGTTGAACGGTCGGTCTTCTGTTTTCTGCTCTAGTGTTGTCATTAAGCTTCCTCTTTCACAAAGAAGGGGGGAGAGACAGAGAGAGAGAGAGACAACAGAAGTTGAAAGCGGGCAAGGCAATACCCGTCCGCTGCCTCGCGGTCTTGCGGCTTCTGCCGTCTCTCCCTGTCTCTCTCTCTTGGTTAGTAGGTCTTGTATCCGCTGGGGTTGCGTAGGTGCGCTTGGTAGGCCGTCTCGATAGTGGCCCTCGATAGGCCGCTAAGACGCCACGAACACCCCACACAGTACCCCGCCGCGTCGTTCCATCGCAGTTCGTGCAAGCCCTCGCGAACTTGGTGAAGGTTGGGGAAGGGGTCTCCCGGTGACGGCTTCGCGCAAGCTCCGCTGAGCGTCGCGGGTGGCGTACACTGGGTTTTCTCTTTGACGTGCCGAAGATGCTGTTCGTGTAACCATCGTAGTTCCGCTATGGACTTCGCCCACACGGCAAAGCCACCGCATGAACAGTGGGCCGCGTCGGTCGTGAATAGCGGGAATGTATGCCCACACCGGCACCGGGCTTGCTCGAAATGGAAGTAGAGGTAGTGTTCACCTGCTTGAAAATTCATCCGGGCATCCTTTCTCAGTTACGCGCAAACAACAACAACACGGCAACAACAGAAGACACCAGACGGAATGAAACACGGGGTGTTTGCCCTCACGCCTCACCGTCTGGTGTCTTTGCTGCTCCGGCCTCTCTCTACCCATCCACCCCCCTAACCTCTTCCGGGGTGTTGTCCCAGTTGTCCCGGCAATGTTTCCCCGCAGGTACTTCACTTGCTGGGGCTGGGGCACTCGGTAGGTTAGCGGGGAGAATTTGAAAACGGGAGAAAGAGGGTCGTCTACGGTTGCGGCTTTTCGGGGCGGTTCGGCCCGGTGGGTTCCCCTGTCGGAATCGTTGCGCGATATACGCCGTGGTTCGTGAGGCCTGGCTTCACTTCCCCGTTCACAAGAGACAGGCCTACACGGTTGACGCCTTCGCCTGCCGTGTCGGGGTTGGCTTCGGCAATCATGCGAGCGGTCTCACTGCGGAACAGGGCGGATGTTCTGTACTGTGGGTTACTGAATCGCCGTTGAATCATTTCCTTGTGCTGGGCCGCCGCTTCCCCCCGGATCATATCCAGGCCGCCCGTTCTCTGTTGTTCGGCTACGTCGCTAGGAAGGCCCAAGATTGCGGGGTCGGTCTTTTCGATTGCCCGATGTACAATCTGCCGATAGGCCGGATCAGACTTGTATCGCGCATCCCGCATGACCTCTAACATTTCTTTGCGGCTTGTCAGGCCGGGGGTTTCGGCTAATTCGTCTTCGGAGAGAGGATCACCCCCGCCGAGTTGAACTCTTGTACATTCTGCCATGATGTGTTTCTCCTTTGGTGTTGGTTGGTTAGTTAGGTAACTGCAAGGGTGTGCCTTGGTCTTGTTTCTGACGGCTTCTTTTTCGAGCGGGAAAAGAACCCCCGGAACTGCTCAGGCGTTATGCCCTGTTCCCGTTCAAGAAACTTCCCGAAGGCGTTAGCGTAGATGGACGGCTTCCCGATATACCCCGCCAGAGTCGCCTTAGATTTGAACATGCGCGAGAGGGTGAGCTGCATAAGGCGGTCCACGCCAAGGCCTCCATCACGCATCCGGCAAATCTGCTCCCACCTGTCCCGCCCCATCGCCCCAATCCGCTCTAGGTAAGCCCGCCGCCGCTCGCGGGCCTGCTCTCTGTAACGCTGCCTGGCTTCTTCTTTCGCGCGGAGATAGTCGCTGAAGCTCTGTTCAGGTACGGGCGGGCGATTAAATATGGGGTGTGCGGGCTTACTGGGGTCATATCGTTCAAAGTCCGGATCGAAGAACTGTGGGAGTGGCGCTCCGTATTTTTCGTCCGTTGACGAGATATAGCCAATCGGCTTCGTAAGAACCTCACGTAGGGCTTCGATAACTAGGCGCTCATACGTCAATGGTCCCTCCCATCTCCTTAGGCGTGGGCGTACATCGGCTTTCCGGTTCGTCTGTCGATCAAGACCCAGCAGAGCCCCCGCGATGTAGGCAGCGCAGCAGATCCGACCACGTACCGCCCTGGGTTCAGTTCAGCAGTCAGGCACGGCGGGTCGTGCTCCAGAAACGGGCGGGCGCATTCCTCTAGGGTGTCCTCCTCCTCTTCTTGATTAGGCTTCATCCTTTGTAGCTTCCTTCCTTTGGGCGTGACGTTCGACGGTGGCGGGCCGCTTGCCGAGTCTGTACGGCCAGAGCGGGCATGACTTCACGGAACACTTACGGACTTCGCTGGGCTGTTGGTTGGAGCAACCTAGGCACCGGGCGCGGATCGCCTTCATCGGAGTAAGGGACATGGCGGGATTAAGCCTCTTGGTGGTGAAAATACCGGGGCTTCCTCGCGTTTTTTGTGCGAAGGGTAGCCGGTCGATAGTCGGAGACACGGGGACGGGACCTGAAACAGGAAAGTCGAGCTACGATGGTGTTGTTTGGCGAGTGTGAAGGACTGAGAAGATGGACCTCTTAAGAAAGGGCGGGAGTGTATCGGGGTTGAATGTTGCTGTGGCGAACTCCCGGTAGAGTTCGATCCCCCACGGCAACCCGTAAAAGATCACGGGGGCATCCACGGGGGCTGTCTGCGGGGGAATAGTCGGGTCGTAGAGGGTGACTCCCATGACTCGGGGGGCGTCTACGCCGCCTCGGCTAGAGTCTCCCGCAGTTTCGTCTGTGGTGTTCGGTAAGGGGGCAGTACAGAATGAGTGCAGCCACCACAGCCAGCCCTGCAAATCGTCGTCCCAGTACAACGCGAAAGCCCACCAGGGTGACACGGCGGGGTGTGCAGCGGCATACGCCAGAGCGTTCTTGATGCAGTTACGCGGCCCGTAGATCCCTTCTACGTACACATGCTGCACCGGTTCCAGCCTTACCCCGTACGTGTCGAACAGTTCGGCGACCGGTGGGCTGCACCATCGCGCAAGGTAGTCGTCCGGTTGAAATGCGCCGGGGTGCCAGCCGAGAAGCCGCCGCTTCACACGCTCTAGGCTAGACACGTGCCCGCTTCCTCTTCCGACCGGGCATCTGCGACAGCTCCCGCACCGCCTTGCGCTCGGCTTCCAGTGCGCAAGGCTCTTCCAAGAAACGGCATAGAAAACGCTCATAGAGCCGCACCGCACGGCGCACGATCATGGACACCGAAGCGGCATCCCTGGGGTTACCTGTGACGGAGAGTTGCGCCTGTGACCACAGTAAAGCGGCATCAGATCGGGAATCGAGACGGACAGGCCTAATAGAATAGGTTTGCAGGACGTACCGGCGGCCTTTGCCTGCGGTGTCGGGGTTGGTGTTGGGGTGTGCGTCGGGTGTGTGCATCAGAATTCCTCATGTGAAATAGAAGTCATAGTCGATTTGGCAAAGAAATAGATAACGGGGGATATGAGCAAGACGTCAAACTTTCCTGCGATGGGTCTCTACAGGTCCATGCTAATTGGGCGGTCTTTTCTCTACAGGTGAGTGCTAACTAGGCGGCTTCTTTCTCTACAGGTTAAGTCTAACTGGCAGATTTCAGGAAACTCCCAGCACAATCAACAACTTAAATCTCAATCATCCCATAAGTGGACGGAGTACGCCGGAAGGACCTGCGCGGGGCGTCCCCACAGCAGGCAATCGTGAGGTAAGACGAAGAGAAGGAGGGAGGAGAAACAGGAGCGCGTCTAGCTAGACACAGGAGCGGGGAAACAGAGCTACACGCGCGGGGGTATCTGTACAGGTGTCTGCTATTGGACGGCCTCACACACAACTTGCCAGGGGCCAGCGTCCGAAAACTTCCCCACCCACACCCCGAAGCCTATGCAGGGAATCTGCAACTGAATGCCAGCAAACCAATCCAGCAGGAACACCCCGCCGACTTCAATGCGCGTGCTTCCGATATGCCATGACATATTTCAAACCTCCTCACAGGGTGCCCCGCAGGATGCTCCCCCAGCCTATCTGAGGGCGGCTTTCTGCGGGGGTGCTGTGTTGTGTGTGTTGATTCCCCGGCTGCTTCTACTCCGGTCCCCGCTCATAGGCAAGAAATCTAATGGCCTCCATGAATGGAAAGGTCCCACATAGGGAAGGTGCGCAGGCTCCGCACCGAATTCAGGTCCCCAAGATCTTCAGGACGGTGCGGGAACTAATGCCGACCTTCTCCGCAATCGCACACATCCCAAGCCCCTTTTTCCGTAGGCCCAGGACCTTCCGTTGAGCCTTCAGACCATTGGCAGTTTCGGTGAGAGGCGGCCTCCCAAGCCTAACACCCTTGGCCTTCGCTCTCGCCAACCCTGCCTTGACTCTCTCTTGAATCATCGAACGCTCAAATTCCGCAAAGACGCCCATCATTCCGAACAGGGCTTTTCCCGCTGGCGTAGTAGTGTCTAGCCCTTGTTGGTGCAGGTATAGCCCGATGCTCTTTGCGTGAACTTGCCCCAGAAAATCTACCAAGTCTTTCAGACTCCGCCCTAACCGGTCTACGCTCCATGCCGCAACTAGGTCACATTCCTTGCGTGCTATCGCTGTGTGAAGCGCGTTAAACTGGGGCCGTGCTTCTTTGCCTTTCGCTCCGCTTATCCCATGGTCTACAAACTCCCGAACGATCTCCCATCCGTGACGCTTGGCGGTCTCTCGGAGTTCCCGTAGCTGGTTCTCTGTGGTCTGCCCGTCCGTGCTGACCCGTGCATACAGTGCCACCCTCTTCATCATGGTGCGGCCCTCCCAGGTTGTGAATGGCCGCGAAGGTAGCATAGCTGCTATTTACTAATCAAGTATATTGTAAATAGCGTGGGCAACCGCGATCACACCGCGAAAACACAGGGGATTTATCACGGAGGTTTCGAGGGGATTAGTAAATACCGTTCTGCGAAGCTGGGACTACCGCCGTAGTTAATCGCCCGTGGCCTAATCAGGTCCCAACCCGCTTCTTCTTTATGTATACTGCCCCTTCATAATTGGAGGTACACGAATGAAAACCGTCTTTTTAATTGCCTTCATCTTGATGCTAAGTGGCTGCCTCACGCTCCCTGTCAATGGTCAGTACAAGGAAGGTGGGGAAAAGTTTCTCGGCTCCGCAACGGGCTATATGAGCGGAACGGGAGACATCGCTATCACTTCAGCGACAGGAACCAAGTGTGAGGGAAGTTTCAGATATATCAACCTCGCCGTAAACGGGGACGGTGCATTCACGTGTAGCGATGGAAGGGTTGGGGACTTCTTCTTCACGTCAAACGGACACAAAGGCGAGGGTTTCGGACGGGATAATCAAGGCAAGTTATTCAGCTTCAGTTTTGGGGGTGATGAATACGCCCCGAACTGGGCCGCCGTGGCGGCTGCCTTTGACAGCATGAGCCGGATGTACAGACCGACAACCAGTTACTGTACCCAGTATGGTTTTTCTTTCCGCTGTACGCACTACTGAGGCAGATCCAGAACGGCTTCGGGCTATCCTACTTGATCGGCGTCCTGTGTTGACCCCATGTAACGGGATTTGTTGCCGGGTAAAGAGTCGGTGACGTTCCGACCGAACCCCCCGCCGAATTGGACAGCGGGTACCCCACCGGGGGGAGATGGCCGGGGATGCCGTATCGTGTACCCTCTCAGATTTTTTCACCAAAACTTTCTTCCCTCTAAGATGGCCCGCGTGTCTGCCTTGAGCCTGTCAGTGTCTAGGGAGTAGACTACCGCATCCATGAGGTGCATTGATGTACGTTGACGCAATCTACGCTCCCGATCTTTCCACGCAATACAAACTCCCGGTCTTTCTTGGCCGACTACCCGCAGGCTTTCCCTCTCCGGCTGACGACTACTTGGAAGGCAAGCTAGACCTGAATCGACACTTAATCAAGCACCCCGCCGCAACATTCATTGCCCGTGTGTCGGGTGACTCCATGATGGATGCAGGCATGCATACAGGCGACCTACTGATTGTTGATCGGTCTCTTGAGCCGGTAGATGGTAACGTGATTGTGGCGTCCCTTGATGGGGAAATGATCGTCAAACGGCTTTCGACGAAGGGGCAGGTTGTCAGGCTGCTTCCCGAGAACAAGAACTATCAGCCAATCGAAATCCAACCAACCCAATCTTTCGAGATTTGGGGCGTTGTCACCAGCGTTATTCACGCACTCTGAGCGGTCCCATGCCTCCCATTTTTGTCTTGGTCGATTGCAATAACTTCTATGCGTCCTGCGAGCGGGTCTTTAACCCAAAGTTGAACGGCAGGCCGGTTGTCGTGCTCTCCAATAATGACGGCTGCGTGGTTGCTCGATCTAACGAAGCCAAAGCCCTTGGCGTCGGCGTGGGGGTGCCAGAGTTTCAGATTCGTCCACTCTTGCAGGCCCATCAAGTCCAGGTGTTTTCTAGTAACTACACGCTTTACGGGGACATGAGCCAGCGCGTGATGGAGACCCTTGAACAGTTCTGCCCAGACCTAGAAATCTACTCCATCGACGAAGCCTTCTTAAGTCTGTCCGGTTTCACCTCTCGAAACCTCACAGACTACGGGCGGACGATTCGTACCACGGTGAAGCGTTGGACCGGTATTCCAGTATCGGTGGGCATTGCCGAAACAAAAACCCTGGCGAAGCTCGCCAACCGAATTGCCAAACGTACCCCAGACACAGGCGGGGTCTTTGATCTCCGTGCCTGCCCGGATAGGTCGGCGCTATTAAGTCGCATCCCGGTCGAAGACGTGTGGGGCATCGGACCGAATCATGCCCGTCTACTCACAGGATATGGCATCACAACGGTTTTGCAGTTGATCCAGGCCAATGACCAGTGGATACGGAAACAGTTGGGTATTGTCGGCCTTCGCGTGGTGACGGAGTTGCGCGGGGTCTCCTGCCTCGACTTGGAACAGTGCCCGCCACCCAAGCAGGGGCTGACCTGCTCCCGCTCCTTCGGGAAGTCCGTCACCACTCTGGCTGAAATGGAAGAGGCGGTATCGTCCTATGCCGCGCGTGTGGCTGAGAAGTTGCGTGGTGAACGGTTAGCCGCAACCATTCTCACGGTTTTCTTGACAACCAACACCTTCAAGAACGTCCCACAGTACAGCAACGCCATTACCCTCAAGCTCCCTGTTGGTACTGACGCAACACCCGAGTTAATCCGCCACGCCTTGCAGGGTATTCGGAAAATCTATCGTGAAGGCTATCAGTACAAGAAAGCAGGCGTGATGCTGACGGGATTGATTCCCGCCAGTCAAATTCAAACAGACCTCTTTGACCTGAAAGACCGTGTCCGGTCGAAACGTCTGATGTCGGCCTTAGATTCGATCAATCAACGATGGGGCGCGGGAGCCTTGCAGTATGCGTCAGACGGGTTGGCCAAACTCTGGCGGGCGCAATTTCATCGACGCTCACCGGCCTATACCACAAACTGGGAGGAACTCCCCATCGTCCTCGCAACCTAGCGGCTGTATCCATTTTCGCACGCCGTGTATCTTCTCCAATACGCGACCTATATTCAGTAGCAGTCTTTAGAGTCTAAGCCCTTCGAGCATTCCCCTATTGCGCCCTTCTTCGTCTTCCTTCTAGAATCGGCAAACGGAGTTCGAGCACCCCGCAGACCATCCAATCATGCGATGCAAGCCACCTATCAATTATATCCACAAACAGGGCTTATTTGAATGAACAAATTAGCTATCATATTAATCTGCCTCTTGTTTCCGATAACGGTATCAGCACAAGACCTCTTGGATATTGAGAAAGGGAACGTTGATCTTTTGAGAAGTGAGGTGCTTGCTAAACCGTTCACAATATTTGACCAACTCTTATATAGCCTTAACAAGCAAGCGGAAGAGGCTGTTCAGAACTTGAGGCCAGAGAATAATGACTTCAGGGTGGCAAGGGACAGCCTGAAGAACGGGAGCGTCTACTACTCGCAAAAGATGCTGCGAGTCGGAATGCTCTTTATGATTTTTGTAAACAGTATTGATGATCCTTGGCGAGAAGTCTGTAGACGACATGCCCAACACATGGCCATATATATGGGGATTCCATATGGTCCGCAGAAGGATTCGTTTTTTATAGATGGGCGAGCTTCGGCGTTCTTCTCGGCTCACCTAGGCCCGACGGTATCCGGCAATAGCACACTACTTGCCTCCCTGAAGCCATTTCTTGACGCAGTGATAATAAGCGTACAATTTAACGTACTGAATGACGATACGGTGGCGTACTTGCGCCGATGCGATTTGGATACCAACACCAATCGAGTCACATATTTTGAGCACAAGTATTAATTGTGGCTTCGATGCCCTACTGAAAGTTGTTGCTAGCGCAAGCATCGTTGTCATTCTCTCGTCAACAGCCATTGCTACACCCCAGGCCGTGTTATTTCCGGCATTAACAGCGACACCCTCGACATACTCCACAACGACCAGCCCGAACGCATCCGGCTCAACGGCATTGACACACCTGAGAAAGGCCAAGACTACGGGCGCAAGGCCCAACAGGTTCTTGAAGAACTCACGCACGGCCAGCACGTCACAGTGGAAGCTAAAGGCCTCGACAAATACGGGCGCACTATCGGTGACGTGTTTCTCTCTGATGGGTTGCACGTCAACAAAGAGCTTGTGAAAGCCGGTCTCGCCTGGCGGTACTGCAAACACTCCTCAGACCAAACCCTAAAGAACCTGGAAGAGGAAGCCCGCGACAACAAGCGCGGCCTCTGGCGTGACCCGTACCCATCCCGCCGTGGGTCTATCGGAAGCTGCAACGGAAGCAGGTTCCCGATGTGGCAGACTTTGACTGCCCCACGAAACCCCAGACCGAAACACGCGCAGCATCACCGCGGGGGGATTCAGCGAACGCTACACAGGAAACTTCTGCGGGTGAGACTGCGGGGGAAGTGGTGGGCAATAAGCGGAGTCATATCTATCACCGGCCCGACTGTCCGGGATTTGGGAAGGTCTCAGAGGGAAACCGTGTGACGTTTGCTAGCGGAGAAGAGGCGGAGGCTGCGGGGTATCGGTTAGCGGGGAATTGTCCATAGGGGCATTTCACCGAATCAAACAAAGCTCCCGTAACACTGTACGTACCTGGTTTGGTGCTACACATTTCGCGCTGATTTTGATACACTTCCGCGCGTCTGTCCCCATAGAACTGCTTGAAGTTTCGTTGATAGGCCAGGTGTCGTGGTTTCTGTCCCTCGGCACCACATCTCCTTCAAAATATTACTGAAACCCAGCTTCATTCGGCCCCTTCAAAAAACCGCGATTTCAGCATTTTTCAGCCTGTTTCGCCCGATTGGTTGTCCAAAACCAACCGCGGTAAAGCAGCATCAGAGGCTCATATCCAGCCATTTTTCTACTCCAAAAGAGCCCCGTTTCAAACCCCGAGTCACGTTTCAGCGCCACTCCCTCCTCGTCACTCCCCCTAATCGCCAGCACAACACACGTAGCCCCTAATCGCCGCCTGAAATTCCAGAGCATGCTGCGATTTACCTCATCGAGAGTCATTGTCATGACACTGTCTTGACAACGACTCATCCTTGGGCTACCTTCAATAACCAGGAGAGGTGACACGATGGCAGTACGCGCCGTTCGCAGTGAGAAACTGGATCTTCGGCTGAGCGCCTCAGATAAACGGATACTGGAAGCAGCGGCATCTGTTTCCAGTCGGTCGGTGAGTGACTTTGTCCGTGAAAGTGCACTGGCCCGCGCTGATGAAACGCTGGCGGATCGGCGCACCTTCCTGCTGAGCAAAGCGAAATGGGCTGAGTTTCAGACGGCGCTCGATGCTCCGACTCGCCCCCTTACCCGCATGAAAGAACTCCTGACTGAGCCAGGATTCTTTGACGCCCCTCCTCTTCACCGCACGACAAACAAGCGTTGACTCGAAAGATCGAAAAGCTTCAGCGACATCACGCCGTTGATGCGTTCGACTGTGGGCGGGAAGATCTGAATCGTTTTCTCCAGCAATACGCCTTACCCAATCAACATAGCGGGGGCTCACAAACCTATGTGGGATTGGTCAATGACACCGTCGTCGGCTATTACGCGCTCGCGGCGGGATCGATCGAACAAGACGTCGCCCCCGAGCGAGTAAAGAAAGGACTCGCAAAACATTCCATTCCGATCATGCTGCTTGCCAGATTAGCTGTAGCCCTCCACTGGCAGAAACAAGGCGTGGGTGCCGCACTCTTGAAAGATGCGACGCTACGAACTCTACAGGCCGCAGATATCGCCGGAATTCGTGCCCTGGTGGTCCATGCCAAAGATGAGAAAGCGAAACAGTTCTACGAGCGTTTCGATTTCCTCCCTTCGCCCAGTGATCCACTGCATCTCTTCATGCTCCTGAAAGACCTTCGAACGCTCTGTTCGTAAGACGCTCTCTCATCAAGACCCTCCCCGCCCCCTCTCTCGTCTTTCCTATTCCCTCTTGGACTTCCCAGGCTTTTGCGGACACAGTATTGTGTCGGATTCGACATGGCCTCAAAGGCCTCCGGACTGACCCCGCTCAGATGGCTGTGCCGCCGAGTATGATGATAGTAAGGTTCGATGTACTCGTAGATCTCGGCAGTGGCGATCTCCCGAGTCATGTCGATGCGCTTCTTGATCCGTTCCTTCTTGAAGCTGCTAAAGAACGATTCGGCCACCGCGTTATCCCAGCAGTTGCCACGCCGGCTCATACTCGGCTCAAGATGACGCGCCTGGCAGAAGCGCCGCCACTGTGTTGACCAGCCGACAATACGGCGTGAGTAGAGGTCCATCACGACGGCCAGATAGAGCCAGCCTTCCCATGTGCGCACGTACGTGATGTCAGTAACCCAGGCGGTGTTCGGTCGTTGGACGGTAAATCCTCGTTGCAGCGTATTGGGCGTCAGGAGTGACGTGGAGCCTCTGGCATACCGGGGAGTTCGGTACCCGTGGAGGGCTTTGATGTGATTCGCCCGCATACATGCGAGCGACACGATGCTTGCTACAGGTCTCGCCCGCTTCTCGCAAGTCGAGAAAGATGCGCGGGGCGCCGTAGACGCCATGGCTCGCCGTATAGGCTGCCCGGATCAGGCGGAGTAACCGCTGATCCTCCACCGCTCGATCGGAGAGGGGATGCCGCAACCATTCATAGAACCCGCTACGCGACACGTCGAGGAGACGGCACATGACGGCCGTATCAAACTCGCGACGATGGGCCTTGATGAACGCGTACTTCACTCGGACACCCTGCGCTCTGCGTCGATTGCCCATGGGACCTCCCGTTGTGCTACCGCCCCTCTTACAGGTGTCCGGTAAAGCCTCGAAAGTCCAATCGCAAGCGGAATTATCGATGAGCCCCGTCAGCCATAGGTACCTCGCAAAAGCTGCCCACAGCCCCGCCAGAAGGCTCCGATCCACGAGGCACGTTCATCGGCGCTTCCCCGATCATGTTGCTCCGAACGATTCAGTCTGGCCAGACGGCTCGTCACGTCCCGGTACGCAGGCTGCCTGCGTTCCAACGTGCGATAGATTCCCACGGCTTCGCCGAACTGCCCCTTGGCCTCAAGGGTTCGCGCGAACAAATAGCGCAAGGAGATGTTTTCCTGCGGGGATGCTGACTGCCGGTCCAGAGCGGTTTGAATCACGGCCAGCGCGTCATCGTACCGCCCCGTCGCCTTGAAACAGAGCGCCTTTTGTGCGAGCGCTTTGGTGGTCCAGGCTTGCTCTCCGGCCAATGCGTCGAACAGAGCCAATGCCCGGGTGTATTCCCCCGCCTGCTTGAGGGCCACAGCTTTGCGATACGACACCACTGAATCTTGAACACCCACGGAATTGCCCTGCGCCGTCTGCCCAGCAAGCGGCACGATCACCGCCTTGAAGGTATCGACCTCTGCCTGCTCCACAGCCAGCTGGTCTTGAGAAAGTTCAACCGTTTCGGGAGAGACCATGAACGGAAGCACGCCATGCCGGGCGCGCGCAGCGGCGGCATCCAGAACGATCCTGGCGGTGATCGTGTCGGTTTGCGCAGCATAGCCATAGACCAGCGCATGGTCGCACAGTTGATTGATCAGGCGCGGCGTCCCGCCGGTGAGACGAAAGATGATGCGGCCCGCCAATGTGGTAAACATTGACGTGTGCCGGCCTGCCACCTGCAAACGATGGCTGATGTAGGCGACCGCCTCGTCATCTGATAACACATCCAGCGTATACTCGACTCCGATCCGCTGTGCGAACTGGACCATCTCCGGCCCCTCAAGAAGGTCCCGGAGAGCGGGCTGTCCCGATAATAGGATTTGCAACGCCCGGCGCCGTCCATCGTTCAGGTTCGAGAGCAGCCGGAGTTCTTCCAGCATGACGCCCCCGACATTCTGCGCCTCATCGAGCACCAGGAGCACCTTCCGGCCCGCCGCATGCTCCTGTTCGAGAAACCGGCCGAACTCGTGGTAGAGCTGCACCTCATCTTTACTCTTGGTCTCCAGCCCGAACGACGCCATGATCCAGGGCATGAGCCCGCCGAGGGCCTCATGCGTATTGGACAACATCCCGATCGTCCATTGATGCCGCGACTGGCTCAGGAGCTGATTGAGCAACGTGGTTTTGCCGGTCCCCGGCTCTCCGGTAATGACGATAAATGCGGATCCGTTGACCAGCCCGTATTCCAACAGATTCATCGCCATTTTGTGACGGGTCCCCAGAAACAGGAAGCCGGGGTCCGGCACCAGGGTGAACGGCTTCGTCCGCAATCCATAGTGGGCTTCGTACATATGCTCCCTATCCGGCCTGAACCGCCAGCAGTTCGTGCGCCCGCCGTTGCGTGAGTTCGCCTCGTCCAGCCTTATTCAACACGCCGCCGAGAATCGGTACCGCACCTTTGAGCATTCCCATTGCCCGCTCGACGTCGGCGGACGCCGTTTGTCCTTCCTCCACTACGAACAGCAGCGCGTCGAGATGGGGAGCGAATCCGAGCACGTCGGCCCGGGACAGAATCGGAGGCATATCGAAGACGACCAGACGGGCCGGGTACCGGTGCTTCAGCTCATGCACCAGCGCCGCCATCTTCGGCGAGGCCAAGGCTTCGGCTGAATTCCTGATCCGGCGCCCTCCCGGAAGAAACACAAACCGGCCGATTCCAGGATGGATGAGGAGCTGACGAAGCGGCACCTCGTCGAACAGGTACTCGGTCAACCCCGGGCCGTCGGTCAGCCCGAAGGCTTCGTGAACGCGAGGGCGGTGCAGATCCGCATCGACCAGCAGCACCGTGTGCGTCAGATCCATCGCCAGCGCCAGCGACAAATTGACCGCCGTCAGCGTTTTCCCGGCATGTGCCGTGGGGCTCGTCACACCCAGGGCCGTCCACCCCTGTTGGCGGAATTGCTGCACGACCTGTGTCCGCAGCATCTTATACGCATCGACGAAAGGACCGCCCTCAAAACCGGCAATCAATCGCTGGGCGCGCATGGTGTCGTCGGAAAGCTCAATCGTTCTCGTCGACGTATAGACGACAGGAGACGCAGCCGACGACGATGCTGCGGCCTCCCCCTGCGGCGCCGCGCTGTCGTCGCCGGAGCGGCGGTTGAATCGAGCCATTGCCTGCTGTACAAAATCCATCGGCCAGTCTCTCCTCTCGCGCGATTGACTCAACCCAGTTTGCGCAAAATCGTGAACCACAGGACATCCAGCGGCATCCACACCAGATGGACGACCAGCACACCGACCACCACCACGCCGAGGCCGGCAAGACCGACTGCCGCGCGCCGCCGGCCCAGCTTCATGACTTCTTCTTCCAGCGGCAGATAGGGGATCGTGACCAGTGGAACCGTGCGCATGATGCGCCCCAGCTGATCGGCGGTATAAATAGTTCCGTCAAGATTGTCCGCCACGACTCCGCTGCCAATCCCGCCGGCGATGGCGAGAAAGACTCCCAGCAACAGAATCGCGAGGCGGTTGGGCCGGTCCGGCTTCTCCGGCAATTCCGGCGGGTTGATCAGCGAGAACCGCTCGCCCTTCCGCTGCACTTCCAATTCGGCAGACACCTGCGCTTCCATCAACCGCGACGTAATCTCCTGATACTTGCGCACGGAATTCTCGCGATCCCTGACCAGATCCTGATACTCCGGCTCAATGGTCGAGGTCACCTCCAACCGACGGGCAAAGTCGGCCATGCGGTGCTTCAGGTCTACGCGAGCCGCTTCGAGCGCCTGCAACGAGGCCGTCGTCGACGCTAATTGCGACTGAATATTGATATAGGCCGGATTCTCCGGTTTCACGGGCGACGGCTTCGAGGCCTGACGCGTCGCCGCCTGCAACTCACGTTCGAGCGAAGCCACCACCTCCTGCGCACGGACCACATCGGGATGAGAGTCACTGGCACGCTCCCGGAGATCCGCCAGTGCCGCCCGCTCCGCCATGAGCCGTTTCGACAACTCATCCCGGCCGTCCGTCGCGCCCGGTTCTTTTTCGAGCGACGATAGTTCCTGCTTCATTTTGATGATGTCGGGATGATCCGGGGCAAGATAGGCCGACTCACTCGCATACTTGGCCCGCAACGCTTTGAGCCGTTCCCCGGTATCCAGCAATCGCTCGCCGCTGGCGCTGATGATCGGCGTGTGCGGCTTCAACGACGCCAGCTCGCCTTCCAGATAGGTCTTCCGCTCGCGGAGGCTTCTGATATCGCGGTCGGCATCGATCAGCTCCCGCTGCGCCTGATTCATCATTTGCATATTCAGTTGGACCAGTTCGGGCAGCGCCCCGTCCGCGCGCTGTTTCACGCTCGCAATCTTCTCTTCCAGTTCCTGGATATGTTTGGACAGGTTTTCCGACTCCCGCTTCAGAAACGCGGTGGTTTCCTGCGCGTGCCGTTCGCGCGTTTTGAGATTTTCGCCCAGGAACAAACTCGTCAGTTCATTCGCTACCTTCTGCGCGAGTTCCGGGCTCTCGCCGTCGTACGCCAGGGTAAAGGCGATGGTCGCCTGCGTGGGATTCTGGGTCCGCCGGTCGATTACCTTCACATTCATGACTTCGATTTGAATATCCTTGGTGAACCGGTTCAGCACGTCCTCCGTCGGGCTCCGCTTGCGCAACGTGTTATACAGGTCATACTGCTCGACGATACGCCACAGAGTCGACCGGCTGAGCACCTGCTGCTTGATCGTCTCGATACGCTGATCGGCATAGGTCGCAATGGCCGACCGAACAAGATCAGGCGGAATCTCCTGCTCTTCGATCAGGATCGTCGCGGTCGAGCGATACACCGCCGGCAGGACAAAGGCCAGCGCGGCGCTTACCGCCAGCAACACCGCACCGACCCAGAGCATCATTTTCCGGCGGCGGCGCAACAGGGCAAGATAATCGGCAAATGACTTCGCGGGTGCTTCCGTTGCCGGCCGGCTCTGCGGTCTGCGTTCATGGTTCATCGGGACACCGACCACTTGGCCCCTCCATAGGTCAACATAACGAACGTGGAATTAGAAAAGTTCCATTGGTTCAGGCTTCCCACTCCGCGCTCCGCATAGGTGTAGCCCACATCGAGCGTCCACCATTGCGCGAACTTCCAGGACAGACTCGGGCTGACCGATACGAAGCGGGAACGAGGAATAGGCCGGCTCAATCCGGTCGTCGCCACGCCGGAGACAGAATAGAGGCCTCCGTTCAACGCCACCGTGAGGGTTTCGGTCAGCCCGTGGCTGATCGTTCCCCCGTACCGGTCCGTTTGCAGGAGCAGGCCGAAACCGCTGGGATTCACCTCACGGCTCGCATCGGCCTGGATGGAGGTCCGCTCAAACTGCTTTCGCAATGTCGCATGGTAGAGCCCGACCGTGTCGAAGTCCGACACGGACCCTCCGGGAAAGTTTTGCGTCGAGCTGATGAACCGCACGCCGCCCGAAAGCGAGCCGGTCACATCATGGCCGAAATCATGCGTCCATCCGGTTTGCGCGCCGTAGTAGATCGAATGCTGCAGGATCGCGGGCATAGTCACATAGGTATACTCGCCCGTCACTTGAACTTGATCCCGTTCCCCGGTGTTGTAGGTCAGTCCGGATGTCCCCCCATGGACCTGATAATCCACCAGGCCGAATTTCAATCCATCCTGATACTGCGCGTCCATAAATTGATACGCGGTTTGCCAGGACAACCGCTCGGTGACACCGACCGTGAGACTGGGTGCCGCCGTCCACATATTGCGCTGGGTAAAACCCAGCACTAATCCCGTCTGCCAGAGCTCGGCCAGCAAGGTATTGTCGCGCGTAAATCCTCCGTCAAACCCAAACGTCAGTCGATCGCTGCGATAGGATGTCTTTAACGGGAAGTACAGATTGGTAAGTTCACGGTCGTTCTCACCGTAGTAGCGAACGAAATCCGCGCGGGCGCCGCCTTCAACCTCTAACGATTCCGTGGATCCCTTGAACTTGACTCCGGGTGTCACCCAGGCCCCCCAGACCTGGTTATTGCCGTTGAACAACAACAAATTACTGTTGTACTCGCCCTTCATGCTCAAGGACGGTTCCGCCGACCATTCCGCCGCGCGGCTTGCCGACACTCCCTGTAAGACCGTAATCATCATGACCAGCACCATCACGCAGGCCGGCAACCGCCTCCTGCTCTGCCCACTGCTCCGCTCAACATCCGACACAGACGGTTCCATTCGATCACGGCACCATCACCAGATCGCCGCGCTGGAGCAGGATGTTCTGTCTCAGATCTCTTCCCTTTTGCGCATCACCATAACGGAACGGAAACACCTGCTCATCCGGGCCGGTCCGGCGGATCACCTTGATGTCGTTCTCCGCCGCATAGGGCGTCAGGCCTCCGGCCATGCTCAAGGCCTGCAGCACATCGGTGTGATGGCCCACTTGATACTCGCCCGGTTTATTGACACGGCCGAGGACATAGATTCGGTAGCTGAGGACCTTCAACACCGTCACGGTGACATTGGGGTTCGGAATGAATTTGATCAGCCGTTTGGCGATCTCATTCCGGACGTCGTCGACCGTCCTCCCCGACGCCACCACGTCGCCGATAAGCGGAAAGGTAATCATGCCGTCCGGCCTGACTACCGTTTCCTGGGTCAGATGCTCGTCCTTCCACACGGCGACTTTGAGTACGTCTTCAGGTCCCAGAAGATAGGCCGGTTCGGCGACCGCGGCGTCGGCGGCGATACCCGGGCTCTGCCCGAACAGCGCCAGACAACCGGCGACACACACGAGATACCCCAGCCCCCGCAACAAACCGACCCGCGACAATCGCTTCATCCTGCAATCTCCCCGAGCAGTGTCCTGGCCTGCTCTAATCCGTCGAACGGCGTTCCGGATGCAATGGCCTTTTTGAGATGCGCGATCGCGTCGGGACGCTGGCCCACTTTTGCATACGCGGCGCCGAGGTGATAATTGAGGGCGGGATGATCCGGCGCCAGCGCCGCGGCCTGTTTCAACACACGCACGGCATCGGCTCCGTGTCCCAGTTTCAGATGCGCCCATCCCAGCGTATCTAACAAATACGGGTTCGGGGCTTGCGATTCGAACGGCCGGCTGAGCATCAAGGCGCGATCGAGGCTCTGCGGATCCCCTTTTTGATCGACCAGCGTCGCAGCCAGATTATTGGCGGCCAGCACCGATGCCGGATGTTTCTGTAACACCGTTTCATACTGGGCGATGGCTTCGTCGAACTTGCGCTGGGCGGACAGACTGACGGCCAACAGCAGCCGCATCTGCTCATCGTCAGGACTCGCCTCCAGGCCTTTCTGAAGCACCGCATCTCCCGAAGCCGCCTGTTTCTGTGCATAGCGATATTGCGCCACATGCATCCACGGGGTGGTCCACTTCGGATTGAGCCGGGTCGCGGTTTCGAAATACGGAATGGCCGAAAGAGCGTCTCCCCTCGTCAACAGAAGCTCGCCGAGAAAGCCCGCAGCAAAAGGATGCTCGGGAGACTTCAGCAGCACGGCCTCCAATCGGCTCTGGGCTTTCGCCGGCTGTCCGCGCCGCATATCCAGTTGCACGAGGGCCAGCAGCGGCTCCGGAGCCAGCGGATGCCGCTCGGAGGCCCGGACGTAGGCCGTCTCCGCCTGATCCCACTGCTGCTGAGCCAGTGCCACGTGTCCTTCCGCAAGATCGGCGGCTGCCTTGTCCACGCCGGCATTGCGGAGCCGGCTTAATGTCTCCTGACTCTGCCCCCAGCTTTTCTCCTGCGCCTGCAACTGAAACATGGCGCCTAACAGCGTCACATTGCCGGGGTCGCGGGCAAGGATGGGCTCCAATCTCTCCCGCGCTTCTTTGACACGTCCGGCGGCTGCATCCAACCCGACCACCAGCAACTGAGCCTCGACCAAGGCCGGCTTCAAGTTCAACGCCTTATCCAGACTTTCGCGGGCCAGCGACGGTTCGCCGGCCAGCAAATGTGCACGGGCGAGGAGCACATGGCCTTCCGCAAACTCGGGCTGATCTTTGATCACGGATCGGAAATCCAGGATCGCGTCTTTCCCGTTGCCGCGCTGGAGGGCAATTTTTCCGCGCAACAACAAGGCCTCGCCTGATCGGGCATTGTCCTTCAACACCGCTTGGATCTGTCGTTCGGCCTCGTCTGTTTTTCCCGCCGCCCAATCCAGCCCCGCCAGTTTCACCTGGGCCTCCGATGCCTCAGGCTTTCCGGCAAACTCCGCCTGCATATCCCGATACAGCACGCGCGCCAGTTCAGCCCGCTGAGTCGATTCATAAAGGGTGCCGAGCGCAAACCACAGTTTTCCGGCATGCGGCAGCTCTTTGCGTGCCTGCTGCAACGCGGCTTCGGCCGGCTCAAGTCCGCGCCGCTTGGCCACATATTCCGCCAGGATCAACCGTCGCTGGTCGTTGTCGGGCTCCAGCCGGACGGCATCCTGCAAAACGGCTTCGGCTTGCGCATACTGCTGCTGTCGATCGTAGTAGGCGACTTGCCGCAATCGGTGGCTCAACACCGTCGGCTCCAACTTGACGATCTGCCCAAGCGTGGACTCGGCCTCCGCCGTCTGACCTTGCTTGCTCAGCGCCGTCGCCAGCGCATCCAGCAATTCGAGATTGGACGGACGCGTCTCCAGCGCCCGGCGCAGCAGCGGAAGCGCCTCCGTAGAACGATCGGTCGACAGATACAGCGAGGATATGAGCAGGACCGCGTCGACTTCCGACGGAGCGGCAGCGACCAGTTGTTCCGCCTGCTCGACGGCTTCGTTCAACCGGCCGGACACTGCCGTGATCGCAATCTTGAGCGCCTGAGCCGGCACATGCCCGGGTTGATTGGCCAGCAACCGGTCTGTAATCAGCATGGCCTGGTCCAGCACCCGCGCTTCGAGGTAATACTTAGCCAGCTTGATCAGCGCCCGATCATGGTCGGGACTCAGCTCGACAACCTGCTGGTATCCCGCAAACGCATTCCGCCAGTTCCGCTCTTTTTCTTCGACCTGCGCGTAGAGAAAATAGGCTTCCACGTCCTTGGGATCGATTTGGAGTACATTTCTGATCGCGACCCGCGCCTTGGGGAAATTACCCTGCTGAAAGTACTCCTGCGCCCGAAGACGATACTTGGCCTTGCGCTCCTCAGGACCACCGCATGCAACCAATCCCAGAGCCAGTACGGCTACCAGTCCAAGGACGATAGGCTGTCTCATCGTGTGCTCTCCTCTTCTCTGTATCCGGTCACGGCCACCATGCGCGCAGCAGAATTCCGCCTGACATCACCAGCGACACCAGGCCGAGGCGGATCACCGCGGTCGATCGCATAAACAGCAACAACTCAAACGCAAAAAACAGCACGATCAACTTGGCGGCGAGCAGACCGACCGGCACCTCGCCGACCGTCATCTCGGGCAGAAACGGCATGGCTCCGGCCAGCAGGACGATGAGATAATCGAGCGGCGTCGTTTGAAACCGATCCTCCCCCGAAAACCGGATGGTCAGAAGCACCAGCACCGCCAACAACGCCACCGCCGCGTTCCCCGGAGTCAGCAGATCGGTCATCACCGTCCGCGGAAAGACTTCGCCGTAATACATGAGGCAGGTGCTGCCGACATATAAGGCGGCACGAACAACCCACGGCGTCGCACGTTGGAGGACCAACGACCCCAGCACGGCGAACAATAATCCTCCGGCGATCAGCCCCGCCTCGGAAGGGATCTCGCGGGGAACGGCGATGGCTCCGGCCAGATACACAGGGACGGCCAGATACAAAAGCGTCAACGACCACTCGCTGAAGATTCCGTGGATGGCAGAGGGGGACTGGTTGTCGTTACGCGCAGGCACCCGACCGGTATGGTCCGCGCCGGCGATCTGCGGCAGCAGGACAAACAAGCCGAAGACGCCCGCGGCAAACAGGAGATACACACAGGCCAACACCACATCCGACTGCCAGCGCAGAAGATAGGCGCAACTCACCATGGCCCCGTGCACGACGTAGATGAGCGTCACGGCCTGACCATGCGTGAAGCCCATGGCCAGCAGCTTGTGATGGACATGATTCCGGTCGCCGACAAACGGAGACCGCCGTTCCCACAAGCGCTGCCCCATCACGCCGACGGTATCCAGCAGAGGAATACCCCAGATGAACAGCGCGAGCAGCGGGCTGTAGGCCGTCCGCGCGGCGTCGGTCAGCAAAATCGCAGCGACGGCCAGATAATGGCCGAGAAACTGGCTGCCCGCGTCGCCCATGAAAATTCGCGCGGGATAGGTATTGAATCGGAGAAATCCCAGCAACCCGCCGAGCACTGACACCATCAAGAGCACCAGGAGCGGTTCATTCGCTTGATAGGCCAGATACGCGACGCCTGCAAAACTGATGAGCGACAATCCTCCGGCCAGGCCGTCGAGTCCGTCCGAAAGGTTGACGGCATTGGTGACCCCGACGATCACGATCAAAGTAAGCGGAACGGCCAGCCACGCGGGAAGAAGCACATCGTCGACGAACGGGAGAGACGACAAGCGAACCCCGGCCAAGCCGATCACGATGGCTGCCGCCAGCACCTGACCGGCGAACTTCATCCGGTGATTCAATCCGGTCCGGTCGTCCCATACGCCGAATGCGACGATGACCGCCCCGCCAAGCAGGCTCGTCAGAATCAGCGGATCTTTCGGCGCCCACACCAGCACCGCAATGAACGTCGCAAGCGCGAAGGCAATCCCGCCCACCTTCGCAATCGGCTCGCGATGCGCATGCCGTTCACGCGGCAGATCGATGAACTGCAGCCGCCAGGCCGACGCCGACAACGCCGGGATCAGCGCCATGCAGATGATCAACGACCCCATGAAACTGAAAAACATCGCCGTACCCATGGTCCTCACACCTCAATCAGGAACGTACCGGCCCAACACCGGGGTCACGAGGCCGGCCATCGTCTGCAGCCGCTGATCGACCGCGGCCTCGGTCTCACCGGCATGCAGCGACGAGACGAGACGAACCAACGCGCCGTCGGCCCGCTGCCGCGTGAGAGAATCCCAGAAGAGATAAAACTTCACCGCATACTCGCTGGTAATCCAGCGGTCCCGCTGCTTGAACCAGTAGTAGACAATCTGCTTCTGGCCGCCTTTTTGAATCACGACGCGATTAATCTCTTGCGCAGCGCTGAGGCCAGAGGCTGCCTCCAGCCGAACTGGCGCGAACGAAGTAATCTCCCACCCCCCGCCGGGAATGCACTGCTTGGGCGAATGAGACGATCGGCCCTTCTTGGGAGAGAGATAGTAGGCGACATACACGTTGACCGGTCGCTGTCCGGCGTTGGTGAAATCGGCCAGCACATAATCGTCCAGTTGCAGCGCCTCCAGATAGTGCCGTTCCATGGCCGATGAGGCGCCCTGCCACTCGCCGAGTCGCAGAGGAAACTCCAGTAACGACTGCCGTGCAGGAGCGGGAAACTCGCGCGGCACAAACGTCGGAGCCGCCAGCGCGGCTGCCGCCAGGAGGATCGCACCCGCAACGAGCGGCCCGTAGGATGCGGAGGCAGTCGTGGAACGTGCGGCGGCAGCTGCTTCCGTTCGGCCGACTCCGACCGGCGGCACGCCGATCAACTCGGCAAACGGGCGCCGGGAAGCCCCCGCCCCCACACGGGCCAGCACCCACACCTCCACACACAGCAACCCGAGGCTTGCGACAAAAAAGACCCAGCCTTCAAAGAAATGTCTGAAGCCTTCGGCGGCGCTCTGCCCGTACGATTCGACCAGGACGCCGATGGCGCCGATCCGGAACCCGTTCAAGAGAATCGAGATCGGAATGCTCGAGAGCACCAGCGCCACACGTTTCCAGAGACGCTCGCGATAGAGATAGGCGCAGAGCAACGTCAGCGCCATAAGGGGAAAAAGATAGCGAAGTCCGCTGCAGGCTTCGACCACCTGTAACTGGATCGGCCCCAGGTCGATCACGTTGCCTTCCCGATAGGCCACCACCCCGATGAGTTGCAGGCACCCGACCCCGAGGGCGGAAGACAGCAGTTGAAGCCGATTGGACAGTTCGTAGTGCAGAAATTCGGGAACCGGAATGGCCGCCAGCAGATAGAGCAACGGGAAGGCCAGCAGCGCGACACCCGACAGGCCGACCAGGCAGGCGACGAAACCGACCAGGACCATCCACAGCGACAGTTGGACAACGGCATGCATCGCGGCAAACTGCCCGAGGACATAGATGCCGAGTCCCGCGGTAATCACCGCCACGCCCCACCAGGTTCCTCTTCGCTCAACCATCTGCAAGGGCTGCCACCGCAGCCAGACCAGATACGCGGCGATCAGTGGAAGGAACGGTCCGTGACTGTAGTTGTCGTCCTCAAACCAGGCATGAAACAGCACCCCGAGACTCTCGGCATACAGATACGCGGCCACTCCGGTCGCAACGGCCAGCATGAGCCACACCGGCCACGCCCGTCGGCCGAAAAGGATCGGCAGCGGAGGCAACACCGGGGAAGGAGAAACGTGATTATCCAGCGTTGTCGGACGGACGTTCATCGACATCCTCTTGGCTCATCCGCCATCGTGGGTCGTGCGTGGAAGAGAGAGCACCGTTCTTCAGGTGGCCCAGTCTATCGCCGGGGAGCAAACCAGTGGCCACGTGAATCTCAAGTTTGTGTTAACTGATTGTTAAAATCGGAGCGGGTGATTGGGTACACGTGCCGGAGAAGCACCGAATCAAACCGCATGATCCGGTTCAGAAGGAGGGGGCAACCTATTGTCCGTCCAGACTATTTCGTGCGCACTGCCGTCAGTTGCCGGCGCGGGACGGGGACCGGATTGAGGCGAGAAACCGTTTGGTCGCCTGCCACCAGGGTGCCGCTTCATCCCATGATTCCGGCCCCTTGTCACCCCACCCGCCCCAGATCACGACGCCGTCGGCATAGTCATAGACCGTCTTCAATTGCAGTTCCCAATAGTCCGGATCGAGGGGGCGATGACTCAGCAACAGATTGGACTCATGATACTGGGGCCAGAGAAACGCATAGACCGGCTTCCCGTTCGCCTTTCGTCTCGCCTCGCGGATCTGCGCGACGGCATACACGACCCATCCCTGCCGGTCCGGATAAAACGTGTAGATCGAGGGAAAGAGCGCGTCCACCTGTGAGACGATGGCCTCAAGCCGGTCGTTGTCCCTCTGCCACGAGCGATATCCGGCGCTCAGCGGATCGCGAATCGCGCGAAAATAGTCCGGGAGGGGAACGGTGCCGTACAGACCGATCCGGGCTCCGGGAATCTCGTGCCTGACCCACGACAAGACCGATGAAAAGCGGCTCACGGTCGCCTGCACATCAGCCGGATTGCCTTTGAGCGGCCAGCGTTCGATATCGATGACGAGCGGGTGTGCCTCGCCTCGATGCTCACCCGCAAGCGTTCTCACGACGTCCTCGGCGGGAAGAGGGTGAGAGGATAACGCGGCCGGCCAGAATCGCCACTCATAGACGATCGAGAGTGGCAGAATGTTGTAAACCCAGAGATTGGGCTTGTCTTTGTAGAGCGTGGCATCGAAGACGACAAACGGCTTCAGAACCGGCTCCCTTCCGTCTGACGACAGCGGAGCGGCCGATCCGGCCTGACCGGCACCGGCTAAGGCCACACAGATCGCCCAGAGCACAACGAATCGGAAGATGCGTCGGGGTATCGACATCATTTCTGTGCGATCGCGACCGGAGAGACCCGTTGAACCGGCACTTCACTCCGGAGCGCACCGGTCGACACCGACTCCAAGAGGACACGCCAGGTACGGAGGGCATGCGCCCGCGAATATTTCCGGTCGAACACCTCCCGCGCCAGTCTCCCTGCTCGATCGACCGCCTCAGGCTCCTTGGAAAGCCGGAGAATACATTGCGCCAGTGACGCAACTTCACCGATACAGAACGCCCAGCCGCACTGCTCCCGATCAAGGATGCGCGCGATTTCACCGTCGGGATCACCCAGGTGAATCATCGGGCGCCCGGCGGCAGCCACACCATAAAATTTGCTGGGGACGATCAATCCTTCAAGATTCGGGCGCAGCGAGATCACATGCACATCGGGAAGGCTCAGACTCCAACGTAACCGGTCGGCGGGCTGATAGGGCCGGAACTGCACATTCGTCAGCCCCCGCGTCGCCGCTTCAGACTCCAACCATCGCCGGGCGCCCCCGTCGCCGATGAACACCCAGACGATCTGCTTGTCGTCCTTGAGTTGTTCAGCCGCATCGATCATGGTCTTGAATTCATGCACCCGGCCCATGTTGCCGGAGTAGCCGACCACGAACTTCCCCTCGAGCGACCATTCACGCACCAGGGGATTGTCCGCTTTGGCGACCGGCTGAATCGCCTCGCCATCGGCCCAGTTTTCAATGATGGTGACCTGCTCGGGCGCCACGCCTTCGTCACGCAGCCGCTGCGCCATAATTTCTCCGAGCACCACATTATGCCGTCCCTGCCGGAGAGACCCGTTCCGGATACGCCGGAGCATCGGCGCCGCAAACCGCGCCCCGTACACATCCATCGAGGTCGCCACCTCGGGGAAAAGATCCTGAACCCAATTCACCAGCACGCCGCGCTTGAACTTTACCACCCATGCCGCACAGACCGACATCATCGGCGGATCGGTTTTGGCGACCGCCACATCCCCCGGTTGCATCAGCCGCCAGAGTGTCCAGGTCGCGCCGATATAGAAGGTCAGATAATCGAGGAGCCGGCCCACGAGCCGCGCACGGCCGAATCGCGAGGTGCGCACGCGATGCACCTGCACTCCACGGATGGTTTCTTCATCGGGGAGCGAGGCCCGGGCATCGTTGTACAGCTGCCCCCCGGTGATCACATGAATCGCCTGCCCGCGATGGGCCAGATCGAACGCGAGATCGCTCAAGAGCTGACTGGTGGCCGAATGATCAGGATAAAAATACCGGTTGATGAAGATGGTCTTAGCCGCAAGCGCAGACGGGCGATCTATGTCGCCTCCCCCGGTCCCGCTCATGGTGACACTCGCGTCCTGCCGCTTCAGCTCCCGCATCTTCAACACGATCATGTACTCATAGAACGCCTGCAGCATGCAGTAGGCGAATCCGGCCCGCCCGTCCAGCCATCCGCCTTTCCAGCCGTACATGTACAGAAACTTGAGGAGGGGCCGGCAGGGCAACCGGAACGACAGATTCTTCAGCGCCCGGCGGCGCAAGGCGGGATCGGAACTGAACAGCGCCGGCTGCGGCCCTGCCGCGCGGCGCAGAAGCTTCATACCTTCCATCGCTTCAAATGCCGAATAGCGATTGTGCTTCTCGATCCATTCGGTGACCCCCTTGCTGAAATTGTAGTGGACCAGCATCCCCTTCAGATATCCGTGCGGCCCGTCGATGACGGGAACCGGATTCACCAGCCGTTCGAACCGCACATGCGGAGGCCGGAAGAATCGCATGATCATCCCCGGGGGCATCGCGCGCCTGATCCAGCGGTCCATAAACATGTTCCGGCGACCACAGTAAAACGCCGCTTCCGGGCGGGTCGCCTCATTCGCAACGGCGATCAGCTCATCTGTCAGTTCATCGGTCATCCGTTCGTCGGCGTCGAGATAGAACACCCAGGGGTGCTTGAACGGGATCTGCTCCAGCGCCCAGTTCTGATGCGCCGCCCAGTTATCGAAGCGGCGCTGGATGACCCGGGCTCCGCGGTCCCTGGCGATCTCGACCGTCCGGTCGCTGCTGAACGAATCGAGCACGACGATGTCGTCTGACCAGGCCACCGACCGCAGACACTCCGGCAGATTCGACTCCTCGTTCAACGTCAGAATGAGAATGGAGACGTTCATGGCTGATCTCTCCTTGCAATGACGATCATGGGTTATCCTCACCCAGGGAGTATTTTTTGAGAATGCGGGCGGGATTCCCGCCGACCACCGTCCAGGGATCGACCGGTCGAAACACGCTGGCGCGCGCGCCGACGACCGCCCCCTCCCCGATCGTGACCCCGGGCCCGACAAACGCATCCGCCGCGACCCAGGCACGGCGACCGATCCGGACCGGCGCGGTGATGACCGGCATCTCCCGGATTGTGTAATCGTGGCCGGCCGTGCAAAGAAACGAGTACTGACTCACCGTCGCATAGGATTCGAGTGTCACCCGGTCGACCGAATAACAATCGACATGGTCGCCGAGACAGCTGCCTTCCATCATCGTCAGATTCCACGGAGCCCAGATCCTGGCCGAGGGATATGGATGCGCGCCCCGCTCGATCGTGGCGCCGAACAGGCGCAACAACCAGCGGCGCCAGGCATGAAACGGCCTGGGACTGGGGCGAAACAAGACGAACCAGACCATCGTCCACAACACCCGGCCCGCCCGATTGCAATACGAGTGGGGACTGGGGAAATGCTGACCTGCCGATGACACTCGCATATCGTTATCTCAACGAACCGGGATGCTCGCCCCGTTGCGTCGGGTGCGCCAGCATCGCTTCATGTATGGCCTGTCCCCGCTCATCGAATCGATACCGCAGCACTTCGGCCGGCACCCCTGCCACGACGGCATACGCCGGCACATCCTTGGTGACCACCGCTCCGGCTCCGACGATCGCGCCGTTTCCGACCCTGACCCCGCGCATGAGAATCGCCCCGTGACCGATCAAGACATCACTGCCGATCACCGTCATACGGGACGGAGGGCGGCCGGCAAAGACGACCGGCACACCGGGCGGACCGTAATTATGGTCGGCGCCGACGATCGCCACGTGCGCGGACAGAGACGAGTAGTGACCGATATGCACCTGCGGCGGCAGCTGGCTGTAGGGTCCGATGTACACGTAATCGCCTGCCACAAACCCTGGTCCGATACTGACCGCAGTTCCGACGTGAAACCCCTTGCCGACCTGTGCCTGCCAGTACCGGAACCGGAGCAGCAACCCTATCCGTATCTGCTTCAAGAGATCCTTCCATTCACGCATAACAAACTCCCGCCATTCCGCAACGACAGGCCGGTCCTGAGAAGGCGGTGACCAGGCTCGCCGCTTCAATGCTGAGGCCGTCTCGTTCATCCCTCACCTCCTCGATCGGCGGACAACACCGGCACTCTCGACTCACCCCCTCGGCACACCCTCCGCAAATTCACCGGCAAACTCTTCTTCGACGGCTGGCCACGCCTCATCTTCCGGCAAGACAGCCTTAGCGGAATAGCGGGGCTGCATGACGCAGAGCAGAAACAACAACGACGTCGGATTGCCGACATTGATCAGGTACCGCTCGAACAGGGCGAGCAGGAGGTAGCCGACACAGAGTCCGAACAGAATCCCGGCATGAACAGACCGGTCCGGTTCATGAGCGGCGTTCCACCACAGCTTCAACGCGCGCCGGATCAGATACGCCACGCCCAGAAATCCCAGGAGGCCGATTTCCGCCAGCGTCGCGAGATACCCGTTATGCGCCGACGTATCGGCCTTCAGGAGATGCTCATGGGCGCGGAACCCGATGCCGATGGCCGGATTGCGCACAAACAAATCCCACGTGCCCTTCCATGCGGTCAGCCGCCCGCTCGCGCCGGAACCGATTCCGCGATCGGCCGTGCTCAGCGCATAGACCTGATCCACGGACTGAACGATCCTGTCGCCGTACGTCACCGCCGCTCCCACGGTCGCCAATAACAGAATTGCGGCGGGCACCAGCACGGATCGGCCACGGGCTCGCACGCGCAGATAGACGACGACCGCCAGGCCCGACACCACGGCAATCGCCGCCGCCCGGGAACTCGTGAGGACGAGAATCCAGGCGATGGGAGCCATCACAGCCAGCCGCAGCACCAGCCTCCTGATCGCCATTGCCGCGAGCAACACCGAGACGGACACCAGGGCGACGGTATTGGGGTTCAGAACGTCTTTGCCCGTCCCCAATCGGGTACCCGGAACATAGTCATACCAGGCAAATCCGATCAGGAGCCCCGCGGTCAATACGGCAAAGACGGTGAGCCCCCGCTCATACTGCTCCGGGTCGAGATTGGAATTGAATTGCAGCGCCAGCCAGATGCCGGTCAGCGTCAGCACCACATAACCCGTCGACAACAAGGCGACCGGGCTCATGAAACTCGAGACCGCCGACACGACTCCGAACAGCAGCACGGCAACGGTCGCGGCGAGGGGCATCACACGCGGAACGAACCGGCAGCGGCCTAGCGCAAAATAGGCAAGCGGCCACACCACTGCAGCCCCGAGCAACAGCATCGACACCAGTCCCTCGCGTCCACTCTCCAGCCTCCCCGCCAGTGAAGCCGCGAAGACACCGCTCAGCCACACACCCAATATGACGCCGACCCAGGTTCGGGAAGGAGCCTGGCCGGTCGACGTGTCGTCCCACGCCGTCATTGCGCACGCACCTTTCTGACCACCGCCAATATCATCGTCGACAACAAGGCTGCCTCGCCTGCCACCATCGCCACCGCGAGTCCCATCGCTCCATACCGGGGGATCAGCATGAGTCCCGATCCGCCCAGCGCCGCCAGTTGAACGAACAGGCCGGCCACGGGAGTCCGGTAGTCCGAGAGGGCATAGCAGGCGTTGCGGAGCAGCCGGCTGAGACTCATGAAGGGTAACGCCACAATCGTCACCGAGAGGATCGAGGCCGTGAAGGCTGCATGTTCGGCGGAAAACTGCCCGCGCAAGAAGACCGTTTCGACAATCGTTCGAGCGAACGGCACGACGATCAGCACTACCGCGACACCGGCCATCGATAGGAACATCCCGTATTTACGGACCTGTGCAAGCCCGTCCCGGACGTTGCGGCCGAAGGCTTCGACCATGCCGGGAAACACCATCGTGGTGAGTGGAACGATGAACAGAGCCAATGGGACGGATACGATGGTGCTGGCGTAAAAAAACGCGGCGACCGATCCGGGAGGAAGCCAGGAGGCCAGACTGCGCTCGGTGAGCGTCACCGCCGCATATACCAGTTCGCCCACCAGCACGGTTGCAGCCGCTCCCCACAGGACAAACCAGCCGTCTCCGCTCGCGACCGGCGACGACTGCGGAGACACCGGCCTCGTCGCGCGTGCGGAAAGAGCCAGCCGTCCGACAAAGAACCCGAGCACCCCGAGATTGCCGACCGCCACGCCCAGCGTCAATGCATCAATCCCGAGAGCAGAGGAAAAAAGAAGAATCGAGACGATCGTACACACCGACACAATTGAGCCCGCGAGAAATCCCGGCGCGAATGCCCCTTGAACGACGAGGGCTCCACGGAGGAGGCCGGCCGTACTGGCGAAGACCAGCGGCAGCAGGAGCACATGCAGCGTATGAGCAGCGAGCGCCTGTTGTTCGGGATCGAACCGGGGGAAAAGCTGCTCCAGCAACAATGACCCGCCTCCCCACAAACACAGCACGACGCCGGCGTTGACCAGCAGCAGCCCGCAGACCGCCGGTCTCAAGAATCGGAACGCCGCATCGGGCGCGCTCTGCGCCCCAAGCCGGGCAATGAACGCCGTCTCCAACGCATTGCCGATTTGAGCGCCGAAGAACAGCTGCACGCTCATTACCGCGACAAAGACATCGAGTTGCGGACTCAACCCGAAGGTCGACGCCACCGTCAGTTCGCGGACAAAGCCGAGAAGGAGGCCGAGTCCGGTGAGAAGCGAATATCCCGAAACCATGCGGATCGACACGATCGCTTCGACGATCCTCTGCCGCACTGCCGTGAACAGAACGCCTTCCAGGAAGGTGTTCGCCACTCGTCCGGGCCGGATCACTGATCGAGCAAACAGCGTCATACGTCTCCGCATTAACCCGGCTGCTTTTCCGTCGTAAAGAAGCCGGGCCGTCGTGATGCCTGCTCCACAACCGGCTCCCGGCCTGGGGCCAGGGTTCGTTCGATACAGTCGGCAAGACCATGCGCCCAGGTTTCCGGCGTGTACAACGCCACGATCCGTCTGGATGCCGCACCCAGTTCGTCGATCTCGACAGCGGGCGACGAGAGAACCGCCATCGATCGGGCCATGCCGGCGATGTCCAGCGGATCGCACAGGTACCCGTTCCATCCGGGCCTGACCAATTCCGGCACGCAGCCGCACCGGTGTGAGACGAGCACCGGCAGTCCCGCCGCCATCGCTTCGTTCACGACAAGTCCCCATGTTTCGCTCACGCTCGGCAACACCAGGCAGGAAGCCAATCCGTAATACGGAGGCAGCTGATCCGGCTGTTGGAAGCCGGCAAAGGTCACCCCGTCGAGTCCCTGAGCCCGACGGTGCAACAGCTCGTCCTGCGGTCCTCGCCCGACCATCACGAGCCCCCAGGCCTGTCGGCCGGCGGCCTGCCGGTAGCCGGCATAGGCATCGAGCAAACGCGGCAGATTTTTTTCCTCTGAAAACCTTCCGACAAACAGGAAGAAGCGGTCCGGAAGACCGAGGCGGGCCCGCAGCTCCGATGCCGCCGCACGTGCGGCCCCGGCGCCCGATGCAATCGTGTCGTTATCGACGACGTCGTATCCCGTCCAGATCCGCTCGCGGGGAAAGCCCATCCCCGCCAGATAGTCCGCCGCCCGCTCTCCGGCCACGAAGGCCGAATCGTAATGCCGCCGCACCCACCAGCCTTTCAGCCATTCCCGAAGGGCGATGCGCGGCCGATCCACCCGCTGGGAGTCGCCCATATAGACACTGGCGCGCCCGTGCCGTCGCGCCCATTGTGCCGCAGCCCGCATCGCCGGGTAGTAGTAGCCGGTGATCACCACGGCCTGCGGATCGCAATCGTCCAGCCAGCTCCTGACGCGTGACGACAAAACGCGCGGCTCGATATGCTCAACCGTCTCCCCTGGAACCGCCTCCAGATAATCAAACCCCAGATCCTGCTTCCGGACCTTCCACTCGCGCATCCGTTCCGTTGCCCCCAACGCCATCACCCGGACAGAACAGTCCGGCCGCAGCGCTTGTAACGCGCGAAACCTCGGGATGCTGTAGGGAGCGAGCACCGGCTCCAGGCAGCAAATCGTCATCCTCATCCGAGCTTCCTCTCGTAGATAGAAAGGCAGTCTACTGCCGGAGGTTCAGGGGCGGGCCACGCAGGGGTCAAATTTGTGTTAACAAATCGTAAAGCGGCTGAGGAGCGAGACCTGACGGGACACGCCTCCCGACGAAAGGGTTACAAGGCAAGCTCGCAGAGCGTGGCCCGGTTGGCATGAAACCAGGAGACGGTCTGACGGATTCCTTCTTGCAACGAACGGGTGGCCTGAAAGCCGAACGCCGATGCACGCGATATATCGAGAGCGCGCCTGGGCTGCCCGTTCGGTTTTGCAGGATCAAAGACCAGCGCCCCTGAGTAGCCCGTTTCCGCGACAATCAATTCCGTGAGGTCGCGGATCGCGATCTCCTGTCCGGTCCCGAGATTCACCGGTTCGCTGCGGTCATAGCGTTCGGCGGCCAGCAGCAACCCTTCGGCCGCGTCTTCCACATGCAGGAATTCCCTCGTCGGCGTCCCGTCCCCCCACAACGTCACCGACGGCGCGCCGGTTTCTTTCGCCTCAACGCATTTGCGGATGATCGCCGGAATGACGTGTGACGTTTCCGGATGAAAGTTGTCGCCAGGGCCGTACAGATTGGCGGGGAACAGCACGATCGAATTGAATCCATACTGAGCCCGATAGGCCTGAGACTGGACCAGCAGCATTTTCTTGGCTAATCCATAGGGAGCGTTGGTTTCTTCCGGATACCCGTCCCAGATACGCTCTTCCCGAAACGGAACCGGCGTGTATTTGGGATAGGCGCAGATGGTGCCCGCCGCGACGAACTTCTTCACGCCATGCTGGCGGCCCGCTTCCATCAACTGGGCGCCCATCATGAGGTTGTCGTAAAAGAACCGGCCCGGCTGCGCCTGATTGGCGCCGATGCCGCCGACGCGCGCCGCCAGATGAAAGACAAGATCCGGCCTGGCATCCCGATAGAGACGTTGCACCGCTCCCATCTGTACGAGATCGTAGTCTTTGCTCCTGGGCACAACCAGATCGCAACACCCCCGCTCCTGCAGCTTTCTCACGAGCACGGATCCGAGAAATCCGGCTCCGCCCGTTACGACAACCCTCTGATCTCGCCAGACGTACATAGCTCCGGTCTCCCTCTCATGCCATCGAGCTTCAAACGTTCCGCCTCGACATCCGCCCTGACCATCATGGTGATCAACTCATGAAACGACATCTTCGGCTCCCACCCGAGCACGGTCCGGGCTTTGGTCGCATCGCCGATCAGCAGATCGACTTCCGTCGGACGGTAATAACGGGGATCGATTTTCACGTAGGCGCGCCAGTCGAGCCCTACCGTGTCGAAGGCCAGCTCCAGCATCTCTCGCACGGTATGGGTTTCCCCCGTCGCAATGACATAATCATCCGGCTGATCAGCCTGGAGCATCATCCACATCGCCTGCACATAGTCGCCCGCGAATCCCCAGTCGCGCTTGGCATCCAGATTGCCGAGAAACAGTTCCTGCTGGATCCCGAGCTTGATGCGGGCCGCCGCCTTGGTGATCTTCCTGGTGACAAATGTCTCGCCGCGCCGCGGTGACTCGTGGTTGAAGAGAATGCCGCTGCAGGCGAAGAGCCCGTAGGCTTCCCGGTAATTGACGGTGATCCAGTGCGCATACAGCTTCGCCGCGCCGTAGGGGCTACGGGGATAGAAGGGCGTCGTCTCGCATTGAGGAATTTCCTGCACCTTCCCGAACATCTCGCTCGACGAAGCCTGATAGAATTTCGGACGCAGGCCCACTTCGCGAATCGCTTCCAGCAAACGCACCGTCCCGAGTCCCGTCACATCGCCGGTATACTCCGGAATATCGAAACTGACCCGCACATGGCTTTGCGCGCCCAGGTTATAGATTTCGTCCGGTTGAATCGTGCGAAGGATCCGGTTGAGCGAACTCGCATCATTGAGATCGCCGAACACGAGACGCAACTTCGCCTCGGGCACATGCGGGTCTTCATAGATCTGATCGATGCGGCCGGTATTGAATGAGCTGGAACGCCGGATCACTCCGAAGACTTCATACCCTTTGGCGAGCAGCAGCTCGGCAAGGTACGATCCGTCCTGTCCGGTAATCCCCGTGATCAACGCTTTTTTCACAGCGGGCTCCTCTTTCCAACGACGGGATCATCACCGCGTCATCGCCCCCAAGCACCTGCGTCACATCCTAGCGCTCCCCGAATCTTCAACGGCCACGCAGGCCTCAATTTTGTGTTAATGATTCGTTAAAAGCGGTACGGCGCTGCGTGCAGGTTGCAGAGCGCTACGGACGGCGCCCCGGCCGGATGAAACGGTCGCGACGCCACGGATTCCGTTGCAGATCAGAGGGTTTCGCATCAGTCAGGCGCGAAAACAACCACGCGCCGGGAGCGCCACCGGCCTCACTCCGGCCGGCCACTCCGATTTCCTGTTTCAGTTAATCTTTCCGTAACATGAACCGCGTATGGTAGCGGCATGACTGTGACGCACGACTGAACAGGCCGGAACAGCGGGGGAGGTCCTCATGGCTTCGCAAGGTCCCAAGACGATTCTCATCGTTGAAGACGAAAGCGATATCGCGCAACTGGTGAAACTCTATCTCGAGAAAGAAGGGTTTCACACCCTGCGCGCAAAAACCGGCATCGAAGCCCAGAAGCTCGTGTCATCGGATCATCCGGATCTCCTCATTCTCGACTTGATGCTGCCCGAGATGGACGGACTGGAAGTGTGCAAAGCGCTCCGCAACAAACCCAACACGGCGCTCATTCCCATCATCATGCTGACGGCAAAAGCCGAAGAGTCCGACACCATCGTCGGGCTGGAGCTTGGCGCCGACGATTATGTCACGAAACCGTTCAGCCCAAAATCTCTGGTCGCCCGCGTGAAAGCGCTCTTCCGCCGGCTCGAACGCACGAACGACAAAACAGCGACGGCCTTGAGTTACGGTCCGATCCAGATGGACCTGACCAGACACGAAGTGGTCGTCCAGGGCAAGGAAGTCACCCTCACCGCCAAGGAATTCGGGTTGCTCGAACATCTGCTCCGTCACCCGGGGCGGGTCTTGACCAGGGACGTGCTCCTCAACGCCATTTGGGGATACGATTACTACGGGACGACTCGAACCGTCGACGTACACATCCGCCGGCTGAAGCTCAAAGCGCCGATCCTCAATGACGCCATCATTTCGGTGAAATCACTCGGCTACAAGCTCTCGGATCAGGCCCCGGCTGCGTAAGCACGTGCACGCCCTGTCACGACAATTCACGACACGCCAACGCGCGGGAAGGAAGATTCTCCTTCTCTTCACAACGCTGCTGGCAGCCTGTACACACCAACCTCGCGTCGAGGATTTTGAAACCGCCATCGGACATCTGACACAGAGCGATCTGACCCGCCGATTCGGATACCCCCAACGCCTCAAACGGCTGCCGAACGGATCCGAAGCCTGGGAATATGAGTTTTTATCGGGACAATCCCGTTGTGTCGGGTATCGGGTCTTTTTCGATACCGAACTGCGCTCACAGAAATGGGAAACCATCACCTGTCGATGATGCCGCAGACGCGACGCTGATCCGCAATGCCTGTAACCAAAAATTGAGGCCGGCGTGATCCAATCGTGTCTTTGGACCGGTACAACTCTATGCGGAACGGGAAACAAACCCAATGGTTCAGAACATCGTGAGGAAACTTCATCGGAGCCCGGCTGCGTCCTCTCACGCACCCGGCCCCCGCGCTCGTCCCTTCCTGCCAGGAGAAGGGACGAGCCCCGGTGACTTCACCATAGACGCCCCTGGTTACTGGAGGAACATGCCAAGACTTTCTACAATTCCTACCCGCCAAGGAAACGAGAAGCAATGTGTCCGCTGTGCCGGACTGAGAGTGCCGGAGGTCATGAGCGAGGGAGGTACAAGAGTGCTGGCGCTCCGCTGCATTCACTGCGGAGATATCACCGAACGGGGCATTGTCAGCAACAGGCTGCGCCGTCGAGCCCCGCTTCCTAAAAGACCCCGCACCCCGATCTACGGAAGCGACCGGTGGAAAAAGAAGCGGTTGCAACTGTCCTGACGCCGCCTGCGCGGCGCCGGATCGTCCAGATCCGAGCGCGATCACAGCAGGTCAGCTCACGACGGTTGTGCCGTTGCGACCAGCTGCTCCACGCGTGCTTTGAGCAGAACAAACACCTCGTCGAACGCCGCTTGCGCAGCGGCCTCATCTCCCTGAACCTTTGCAGGATCGGGTGTGCTCCAGTGCAGCTTCGCCGGCCGGCCGGGGAAGATCGGACAGCTTTCCCCGGCCGCTTGATCGCACACCGTAATCACAAGATCGAATGGCTGGCCGGCAAACTCATTCCATGACTTGCTGAACGGCCGGCCCGGGTCAATGCCATGGCGCCGGAGCGTTTCAAGGGAACGGGGATGGACGTGACCCGCGGGAAAACTCCCGGCGCTCCAGGCCTGAAACCGGCCGAGGCCCAGATCATTGATCAGAGCTTCCGCCATGATCGACCGGCAGGAGTTGCCGGTGCAGAGAACAAGCACTCGTGTCGGATCAGTCGGCATGGATCTCAGCACCCTCCCCTGCTCACTGCAGATTTCAGGCTGATCAATGGCGCCGGAGCATCCGGAGCACAGCAGGCGCCTTCAGCCCCGTCCGTGTTCTCTGAAAAAAACTGGGCGTCCTCCATCGTGCGATAGGCCTCCCAGGGAATGCCGGCCGGATCCCGCACCCAGGACTTGTCCGATTTCGCGTAGCAACAGGTGGTCGCGCCCTCTTCCAGTACCGGCATATCGGCCTTCGCCAGCCGGCCGCGCATTTCGTTCAGCTCACCGTCTGTTTCAACTTGAATACCGAGATGATCGACGCCCTGCTTCCCCGCACGGGTTGAAATCGCGAAGTTGACGCGCGGGTCGTCGAGCATCCACTTCGCATAATCCGGCTTGGTCTTGACCGGCTCCGCCCCGAACAGCGCACTATAAAACCGGATCGCCTCATCGAGCTGGTCGACACCGATATGGATATGAAAGCGTTTCATGAACTCCTCCTCTCTATTCAGACGGCGGTTTCTTCGGGAAACCAATGCCGCGTGCGGTTACACACATGGCACACGGACAACATCACCGGCACTTCAACCAACACACCGACCACCGTCGCCAGCGCCGCGCCCGATTCCGGTCCGAACAAGGCAATCGCCGTCGCCACGGCCAGCTCAAAAAAATTGCTCGCCCCGATGAGCGCACCTGGCGCAGCCACTGCATAGGGCACCCGCAGCCACTGCATCAGGCCGTAAGCGAGAGACGCGTTCATATACACCTGGAAGAGAATCGGGACGGCGATCAAGGCCGCATGCCACGGCTTGGCGATGATGTTGTCGGCTTGAAACGCAAAGATCAGCACCAGCGTCAGCAGCAGCGCCGTAATCGTCACTGGGGCGAAACGGGGAAGCAACCGGTGTTCGAACCACTGAATCCCCTGCTGCCGAATCAGCCACACGCGAAGCACCGTGCCGATCGTAAGCGGCACCACGATGAACGCCAGAACCGAATACCACAACACCGAATACGGGACCGTGAGCGAAGACGCCCCGCTCACGAGCAACCCGATGATGGGAGCAAACAGGCCCAGCATGAGGAGATCGTTCACCGCCACTTGCACCAGGGTGTAGGCCGGATCACCGTCCGTCAGATAGCTCCAGACAAAAACCATCGCCGTACAGGGCGCCGCCGCCAGGATGATGCAGCCGGCGAGGTACTGCTCCGCGTCCGAGGGAGACAGCCAGGCGGCAAAGATGATCCGAAAGAACAGCCAGGCAAAGAATGCCATCGAGAAAGGTTTGACCACCCAGTTGACGAAGAGCGTGATCGCCAATCCGGCAGGACGTCGTCCGACGTGCCGCAAGGCGGTCAGATCGACCTTCATCATCATGGGAATAATCATGAGCCAGATCAGCACGGCAATGGGCAGATTGATGTGGCTCCCGTCCCCGAACTCCCAGCGTCGCAACGCGCTCACCGATGCCGGAAAGACCTGCCCGATCAGGACTCCGGCTAGAATACAAAGTCCGACCCAGGCCGTCAGATAGCGTTCAAAGACATTCAACCGTTTGTCCGGGGGAGCCGATGATGCGAGCGCAGTATTCATAGATATTGTGCGGGGATCATGTCTACTCATAGTATTCGGATACGGTTCTTTTGCACGCCCCTACTAAATCAACATTTCTTGATGAATATGATATAAAAAAATGGCTTACTCGCATGCTCTTGAGGAACCGGGACGTGCGATCCCCTTCTTGAGCTCCCCAACAAAGTCTTCGATATCCTCCACCCCCTCTCGATTCAGCGAGTAATACATCCAGCGCCCTTCCGGACGGTCGCGGATCAATCCCGCCTCTTTCAATACTCTGAGATGGAAGGACAGCCGCGACTGCCCCGTCTGAAGAGCATCCGTCAATTCGCAGACACAATGCTCACCGCCCTTCAACCGGTCCAGAAGCTCAAGCCGAGTCGGATCGGACAACGCATGAAAGAGAGTCGCGGCTTTGACTCGTTGCTTGGTCGACATCGCAGACACCATATATCAACATTCGTTGATTAGTCAATATTGATTCCCGGCAGATTCTGCTGTGCCCGTCTTTTCAACATGGACACAGGACCGGCGTACGTGTCCGCATTGCGGACGCGTACGCCGGCCTCTCTAGTTACGGTTGAAATCGAGGCGGGATTCTGAACCCGGTGATCTTGATCAGATCGTCCGTTCTGTAGTCGTCGATCAGCGGCATATTGGCATCGTTCGAATGCTGAATCGACAGATACGCCGTCCTGCCGTCAGCAGTAAACTTAAAGCCGGTCGGTTCGGCGGAGCTGTCCTTGACCGAAAGAATCTTGACGCAGCCGTCGCTCCTGATATCACGATCGGTCCCGTCCGGAAGACAGGCGAAGACGTCGCCGTTGCTATTGTCCTCAATCACATAGACGTTGCCGGTCAAGGGTTGGAACTCAATGTTGTCGTGTTGGTTCATGTCCATATCGCCTTCAAGGAAGCGATTCACAACCACGGTCCGTTGGGACGCGCTTGCGGTCATCGGCGCGTTATCGACGGCACAGACCAGCTCGCCGTACATCTGGGCACCCCGGTTCTGCGTGTCCATCCAGCACAACCGGACGCCGCCTGCCGGATCCTTGTACATCGGATCCAGTTCCAGATCTTCCGGCCGATAGTAGCCGGTCGCGCCGCTCTTGTGGGCATCGGTTCTCGCGTTGGGCGCGCTCACGGGAAGCCAGGCGCCGTTGCCGACTTCGCAGCCCTGTCCGTACTGCTGGCCGTTGTTGACGCACGCCACCTGCATCGCATACAGATTGCCCGCGACGAACGGGGATTCCGACAATTGGCCGATCGGACCGCTGGCGGTCCTGGGATTCGCCGGAATGAACTTGAAGATCGCTCCTCCGTCGCCGTCCGGCCCGTTTCCTGCGCCTGAAAGCGGTTCCCCGGGACGCAGTTCGTCTCCTGCGTAGAGCACGCCGTTCGGAAGGATTGCAATGCCCTCCCAGGCGAAGATCCCGAGCGCCGGCCGCTTCACGATTTTCGTGGACGGCAAGCCGTTCTCATCGACCACCGTCCCGTTGGCCCGGTTGAGTATGGTCTGATTGGTCACATGCAACGGATCCACAATCTCATAGGCCGCGCCGAAATCATTCTCTTCCGTGGCGAGGACCGTGCCCCATGGCGTACGGCGAATGCCGTCACACCCGGCGGTCCCGCGAAGTATCGTATCGACCTGACCCGTGCGGAGGTTAAGGCGCTGGACGCCCGGCGTCCACTTCTTGACCAGCCCGCCAGGGAGAAATAGTTCCTGTCCCGCTGCATTCTTGATGACGGACGGATTGAACTCCTCAATGCACCAGATCTGATGCGTCGGATTCTCGTCGCTCGGCCAGAATGCAAACTGGTCGGCGTTGTTGGCGATGCCCCGTGAGAGATACTCAACCTTCAGGCTGTCGGCGATCAACACTTGATCCTCTGCCTTCTGTGTCGCAGTCCGGTACGCCCCGGTCGTGGCCGGCGCCGAGGCCTCCAGCGGCCCCCGGATGCCGAACCAATGCAGGGAGCTGTTCTTCAGACGCTGCTCGACTCTTGCGCCATAATCATGAGCATCTTCATCGTCCGCGTGTACCGGCAACGCCGGCAATGTCAGCATAGCCGCGGCCAGCGACACATTTGCCGCCGCCAACCCCCATTTCTCAATCCGCTTCTTGATCTTGACCATCATCGACTCCTTTTTGCATTTCCTCACCGCCCCTGACGACGCCAGCAGCAGTGAGCATGCCGTTGTACCCATGACTGCGCGTGACTGACCGACGACCCGTCTCTCGACTGGTTCTCCCATAGCCCCCCCTTCTCCACTCGTAATACGAGCGGTCGCGGAGCCGCCGCCGCTGCCTGTCACCGGCGGGTGAACGAAGCTGCAGTCTTCGCTGAACCATCCGGCGCCGGGCACGATGTGCGAAGCCACTGTCACAGGAAGCCGTTACGAGCGGATCTGTGCCCGCTCAAAAACACGTAACACCGGCGTTAAGAGACGAATGCGGAAGACGGTAGGGAGAGCTATGAAGCGGAACTGGAAGTGTTTCTTGCAGCTATCTCGACGCAGGACGGAGCAGACGGGTTTTCAACCGGCACCCTGCACGGCGCGCCAGCTCAGTGAACACACAAAAAAGAAGCGCAATATCCCATCGCATCGCACTAATCTTGGCCAACATGATTATGTCACTCCCCTGACTGTGTCCGGATGACTATAGCCGCCGTCGTGTACCGTTCCGTCAGGAAACTATTAAGCCAGGATGAACACCGGAGCACCATCCGGCTTCGGTAGGGGGGGGACCTCATCGTCAATGGAGCCAATTTACTCAGCGCGAGGGGAAATATTGCGGATCGTCGCATAAGTTAACACAAAATTAACCAAACGCTCTTGAGGCCGGGTTGAGACCTGACTATCCTACCGCCAGCTCACGACGGAGTGAAGATCGCACTGTTTCCATGACCCGTCATCCTCAGGAAAAACCCGCACACCATGGATCTGACCAACCCGTCCCTCTATATCAACCGTGAACTCAGCTGGGTGCGTTTCGACGAACGTGTGCTCGAAGAGGCGCTCGATCACCGCCACCCTCTCCTCGAACGTCTGAAATTTCTCTCGATCTTCAGCAGCAACCTGGACGAGTTCTTTATGATCCGCATGTCCGGCCTCTACTGGCAGCAGCAGACCGGATCCGTCGAAGCCCCCCCGGACGGCCGCACGCCGTTGGAACAAATCATGGCGATTCATCAGGCTCTCGCCCCCCTCCTGGCCCGGCAGATGGCCTGCTGGCAGGACGATCTTCTGCCGAAGCTGCGCGAGGCCGGCATTCCGGTACAGCCGCTCTCGGAAATTCCACACGACGCGCTCGCGCGACTCCGGGATTATTTCAAATCCGCCATTCTCCCGGCTCTGACCCCGCTGGCCTTCGACGCGGCCCACCCCTTTCCTCATATTTCCAATTTGTGCATGAATCTCGCCGTCGTGCTTCGCGACCGCGACGGGCATGAGCGCTTCGCACGACTGAAGGTGCCCCGCCTCTTCCCGCGACTGCTTCGCGTGCCGTTCGATGGCCCGCCTGACACCGGGGTCCGGAATGCGCTGCCCGGTTTCGTGTGGATCGAAGACGTCATCACGGCCAACCTGGATCTCCTGTTTCCCGGATGCAAGATCATGACGGCCTATCCGTTTCGCGTGACGCGCGATGCGGATCCCGACATTGAAGCGGACGAAGCCGCGGATCTCCTGGAAGCCATTCAGGAGAGTCTCCGTCAGCGGCATTTCGGCTCGGCGGTGCGGCTGGAGGTCAGCGTGCTGATGCCGGAGCAGATCCGGCAGATCCTTGCGCAGAACCTGCACCTCGCTCCCGATCAGATCCACGCCGTGGCCGGCCCTCTCGGCATGGCCGATCTCATCGAACTCACGAAGGTGGATCGGCCCGAGCTGAAAGATCCGCCGCTGCCGCCAAAAGTCTCCCCGCTCCTGACGCAGCACGATCTCTTTACCGTCTTGCAGGAGCGCGATCTGCTCCTCTACCACCCCTACGACAGCTTCACGCCGGTGGTGGACTTTCTCCGCACGGCCGCCGCCGATCCCCGCGTCCTGGCCATCAAGCAGACGTTGTACCGGGTCGGGCTCGACTCGCCCGTCGTGGAGGCCCTCATGCAGGCCCGCGAAAACGGCAAAGAGGTCACCGCGCTGGTCGAACTGCGGGCCCGCTTCGATGAAGAGAACAACATTCAATGGGCCAAGGAATTGGAACGGGCTGGAGTTCATGTCGCCTACGGACTGGTCGGCTTGAAGACGCACGCCAAGATGTGCCTGATCGTGCGACGCGAGGATCATCGCCTCGCCCGATACGTGCATCTCGGCACCGGCAATTACAATCCCGCAACCGCCCGCGTCTATACTGATCTGGCGCTCCTGACCAGCAATCCGGCCATTGCCTCCGACGTCGCGATGCTCTTCAATGCCCTGACCGGCTATGCCGGGGAACACCCCTATCGCAGCCTGATGGTCGCGCCGAGCGGCGTGCGCAAGGGCATGCTCGACCGGATCGAACGGGTCACGGCCCGACACCGGCAGACAGGAGAAGGCTATATCGCATTGAAGCTCAACGCCCTCACGGATCCGGCCTGCATTCAGGCGCTCTACCGGGCCTCCCAGGCAGGCGTCACCGTCGATCTACAAATACGGGGGGTCTGCGGACTCCGTCCCGGCGTTCCCGGCGTCAGCGACCGGATCACGGTCACCTCGCTGGTCGGCCGATTTCTCGAACACAGCCGGATTTTCTATTTCCGGTTCGACCAGGGAGAAGAAGAGTTGTGGCTGGGTAGCGCCGACCTCATGCCCCGCAATCTGGACGGGCGGATTGAAGTGCTCTTTCCGGTTGAAGCCGTGCACCTGCGTCAGGCGATTCGCGACACGATTCTCTTCCCTCATTTGCACGACACCGCGCACCTGCGCCGGATGAATGAGAACGGGCTGTACGAACACGTGGTTCCGCAGCCGGACGAGGCGCCGCTCGATTCTCAGCAACGGATGCTCGACCGGGCCGGCACCTGGAATCAGGCTCCGCTTGACTGATGCCCGAACGCCGATTCTCCGGATCGATCCGCGGCGCGATCGTCGGCGGCTACGCCACATCCAGGCGCAGCAGCCGGTTCTGGTGGCCCTCATAGTCCGGCACCAGACGCTCATAAGGCGTCGGCATCAGTGAAGAAGAGATGAGAAAATCCGCCGATGCCCGGTTGCAGGCGATCGGAATATTCCAGACAACGGCGATGCGGAGCAGCGCTTTCACGTCCGGATCGTGCGGATGCGGTTCGAGCGGATCCCAGAAGAAAATCAACACATCGATCTCTCCCTCGCTGATCTTTGCGCCGATCTGTTGATCTCCGCCCAGCGGTCCGCTCTGAAGACACGTCACCGGCAAGCCAAGCTCCGTGCTGAGCAATTTTCCGGTCGTCCCGGTTGCAATGAGGTGGTGGCCGGCGAGCGCCTCACGGTTGAACTTCGCCCAGGCCAGCAGATCCTGCTTCTTGTTATCGTGCGCGACAATCGCGATTGTTTTCTCGTCCGTCATCGACACAGCCTTGTTGTTCATTGCGCCTCCTCAGCCATGAATCGCCCGACTTGCCCTACTCCAACCACCACTCAGTATGGCAGACCCTTGTTACAAATAGATTTCAGCCGAGTCCGTCCCGACATCAACGGCTTGAGCCGGTATCAGCCGGCGATGAACGACCGTTGCCCGTCTAGTGGAGCGGCCTGGGACGTTCGCACCACCGGCCCGGCTTCATCACCGTACCCATTGCCAGAACGGCGATGATGGCGGCAAACAGCACCAGCGTCACCATGAGAAAGAACGCACCGCGCAGATTGGGAAGCATACAGGCTCACCTCCTTTGTGATCAGCCGGTCCATAAAAACCACTCATTGCGACATGAAACCGACCGACGATCACGTTGATGGAGGCAACGGTGAACGGTCACGCAAGTCCAATGAAGCCTACCCTGTGCGCATAACGAACTCCTTGCGGCACAATCAAGATCCTGTAAACCATCGGAACAAACCTCTTGAACCCGCAACCCTCCTCAAATGTTACGGTCCCGTAATATCCCCCTAACACCGACGCAACGGCTCAGCGATACAGTGCTAGCAACTTAAAACATTCACAAAGGAGAACAGTATGCTGACAGTCGGAACATTGATGAAAAAAGAACTCGTAACGGTCGATGCGGGCACCTCGGTGGTCGACGCCGCCAAGCTGATGAAAACCTGCAACGTGGGCAGCGTCCTGGTTTCGGAAAAGGGACGGATCGTCGGGATCGTGACGGAGTCGGATGTCGTGAAAAAGTTCGTCGGCGCCGACAAAGCGCCCTACTTCATCGCCGTGGAAGACATCATGAGCAGCCCCGTGCTCGGCATTGAGGAGCGGCGCCCCATCACGGAGGCGGCTGAATTGATGAACAAGCATCACACGCGCCACCTGGGCGTCACGAAAAGCGGCGCGTTAGTCGGAGTCGTGTCCGTCCGCGACTTCCTCCAGCCCGTCTCAGTCGACGACTTCTAACGGCTCCCCCGCCCCGCCCCGCTTCATTCATTCTCTCCCCGAAACACAGCTCTTCTCGCCGGCGGAACGCCGGGAGAAGAGCCTCTTTTTTTGACTTATCGGACGGACTGATATCGGGAGGAGAGAAGATGCCTACGAGCGGAGTTTGTAGCCGATCCCCCGCACCGTCACGATCAGGCTCGGTTCGGTGGGAACGATCTCGATCTTCTGACGGAGCGAATGGATATGCACGTCAAGCGCATGCTCTTCGAGAGCATACCCTTCACCCCATACGCGATTGAGCATTTCCTGGCGGGAAAAGACCCGGCCGGGTGCTTCGAGAAACTGCTGCAGAATTTTAAACTCTTTCGGAGTCAGTTCGATCACGCGCCCGCCGACGGTCACCTCATGTCGATCCAGATCCATCCGGATGTTTCCCACACCATAGTGCGAATGGGGTTGGACGCGCGGCGCGCGGCGCCGCAGGATGGCCCTCACCCGCGCAACCAGCTGGCGGGGGCTTTGGTTGCAGACGACGAGATCGATTTCACGATCATAATCCTGGATACAATCGTCGTCGCCGCACGTCTCGACGGTGGTCTCGACGGCGACAATGGTCACACTGGCGAGCGCACGAAGCTGACGCAAGGTTGCGGTGGTCCCGCTCTCCCGATCGATGATGATGAGCGACGGAACAAACGACTTGATCTCCGCAAGAGCGGCTGTCTCCGTGTTCACCGTGGCGCTCCGATACCCGTTTGCCTCAAACGCTTTCTTCAGTGACTGCGCGAAAGGCTCCGACTTCATGAAGATCAGAATGGCGCCGGTGACGCCGACCGGAGTGGATTGCGTTGTGTGCGTACTCGTCATACGGCAGCATGTTAGTACCGTCCTCTAAAACAAGTCGTTAGGGTGGTGTAAACTGTTGGTAAACTCCTGCGCCCGCCCGCACCGTCATCCCCGGACAGTTTCCCGGAAGTTAACGTCGAGTTAACACGGCATTGATCCTTTCTTAATGCCGTCCCCGTACGCTGAACAGGCTAACATCGAATCGCTCTGAATGACTGAACGGCTGGGAGAATCGCGCTCATGCATACACAATCAATCCGATGGTCTGCACCGTCCGCTTTTCACGCAGGCCTCTGTGCCCTCATCGGTGGAAGCTTTCTGTGGGCGTCGCTGGCATCCGGGCAGGTTCGGCCGGTCCTGGATCCGAAGATTCCCGCCTATCAACATACAGGGACCATGAACGGTACCCTCACAGTCGCCGGGTCCGACACGATGAAACCGCTGACGGAATCCTGGGCGGCCGACCTGCGGCAGCTCTACCCCGGAGTCGGGATCAAGGTCGAGAGCACCGGCTCGGAAAACGGCCTGTCGCGGCTGCTGGAAGGAAAAGCCCAGATCGCCGCAATGTCGCGCCGCATGACCGCGCAGGAAATCGTCGAATTCAAGCGTGAATTCGGATACGAACCCAGCGAGGTCTCCGTCGCCATCGACGCCCTCGCGGTCTTCGTGCACAAAGATAATCCGATTGAAGGATTGACCCTCCCCGAATTGGACGCCGTCTTTTCCAAAGACCGGCGACGCGGCCTCAAATACACGCTCCAGACCTGGGGCGATCTGATGCTGGACGGTGAGTGGGCCGAGGCGCCGATTCATCTCTATGGGCGCAGCACCACTTCAGGCACAACCACGTTTTTCCGGGAGCATGTGTTGGACGGCGGCGCCATCAAGCCCGCCATGACCATCTGTGCCGGATCCGCCTCAGTGATCGTCGAGCTGATGAAGGACCGTTTCGGCATCGGGTTCAGCAGCATCGGCTATCGCACCTCAGGCGTCCGGCCCGTGCCGATCGCGGCGGTGCCGGGCAGCCGTTTTGTGGAGCCGTCGGTTGAATCGGCGATGAACGGGTCCTACCCGTTGCGGAGGCCGCTCTATCTCTACATCAATAAAGCGCCGAAAGTGACCGCTGCGCCGCTCGTCGCCGAGTACGTGAAGTTTGCCTTGAGCGCGCAGGGCCAGCAGACCGTCATCGCCCAAGGCTACTACCCCCTGCCCTTGCCGGAACTTCAGCGCCTGACCGCGGTGTGGGCGGTTCCGGCCCGATCAGCCGCGCTGGAGCAGCCGCTCAAGCTGAGAGACTGACGGCTGTGCAAGACCTGCCGGCCGTGTTAGCCTGTCGGCGTGAGATGCCATCGATGACGATCAGCGCCTGCGCCCGTCTACTGATACTCGGCGGACTGCTCTTAGCCGGTTGCGTGCCGGACCGGATCGTCACGGTCACGATCTATGACACACCGGATGCTTTCGTGCGGCTGGAAACCGACCGTACCATTGACTCGAACAGCGGCCACACGCATCCGGTCTATCTGACTCCGGAACATATGGCCTCCCTGCTGGGAGGAATCGTCTTCGAGGAGCCCTGGGCAAAGCTGCCGCTCTATGACGACCTGAGCCAGCCCCGGCGTCATCCGGCCTTCACGGAACCGGAAATTACCCTCTTCGCGCCCCTGCTGGCGACCGCCCTCGGGAAATCCACACCGGAGGAAATCATCACCTTTTACCGCTCCACGACCCGCTCAGGAACGCAACGCGAGGTTCTTTCCGGAGGGCTCTATGTGCAAGGGGAAGAGCTCCATCTCCTCCTCGCCAATTACCGGTCGCCCACCCACTACAGCGCCGATATCGGTGTCGCCGATACCATGGACGATCGGCTCACCCCGCTCCGCGCCCTGGCTCCCCAGAGAGGCCGATTGGCCTTCGAACCGCGCGAGGCTGCCCGGGAGACGGCTGAATCCGGAATAATGCGATGGTTTCAGGAAGACAGGCGTGACGTAATCGTGCGATACAAGGCGGTAACACCACGGTCGCGGAATCAGGCGCCGGCTGCAGCTTCCCGCCCGTAAGCACGCTCGGAGCCTCTCGACAACATCTCGTGTGTGCCGGTCCGCCGGATAGATAATCGCCAGCGACGATGATCCGGCGTGCCTAAAAACTCCACTGCAATTGGAAGCGCAGCAGGTTCCCGCTCTGAAGCTGATACGGTGTCTGGAGACAGGGACCAAACCCGGACCCGGCCACCGCGCAGGCACCGGGCGGAGATCCCGCCGGCGTGAACGTCGCGTCGGGGGTGTTGCGCTGTGTCCACGTATACATGACGGTAAACTCCAGCGCGCGATTGAACTGATACTCCAAGCCCACTTCCCATTCTCTGACGGAATTGCGCGGCGCGTTGAGTTCCGCTTTTCGCCCGCCGAAATATTCCTGCACCCGCAGAAAGGGATAGACGCTCTGGCAGTAGGTATCGCACTGATAGCGATAGAAGACCTGCATATAGCCGCCGCTGACTGTGCCCAGGACGACGTCCGTTCTAGCGGCGTTGAGTTCCGGTCCGCGACCGATCGTGTACTCAGCCTGAAACCCGAAGGGCTGCGGGAACATGACCACATGCCACGCCACCCGTTCATCCAGATAATTTCCGCCGTTGATCACGCCCGGGGTAAACGTCTGGCCGTTGGAAAGGCTGATATTCGTCGGGACCACCGGAGTCGTCGCGACGTTATATTGCCCGCGGTAGGCGTCCATCCCCACTTCCACAATCTGGCCGTTCGGAAATTCGAAGGGATAGCTGGAGTGGAAGACAACATGCTTGTCTTTGTTCCGCTCGCGCGCGTTCGGTCCCTGTCCGTTGTAAATACCAATGCCGAGCATTCCGTAATCGCCGGACCCCTTCAGCCCGCTGTCCACCAGCCGCCGGAACCGCTCGCGGACCGCAGTCGGCGCGTAGTAGAGAAACAGCCCGAGATCCCGTTCGTTCGGCGCGGCGCTGTTCAACGCATCGTTGCGATCGAGTCCGAGCCGGTTCTGACTGGACTGGACATTTTCGAATCCATAGGGCACTTTGGACAGCCCGGCCCGGATCCGCCATTCCTTGTTCTCCGTCAGAAACAGATCCGCATAGAAGTCGCGCAGCGACGCGACCTGCTCGGTGCCTCCGACCAGCCCAGCAAACTCCGGCTGAACATAAACAAACACCCGTTCATGCGGCTGCCCGCTGAGAATGATACGGGCCCGGCGCAGAAAGAATTCGTTGTTCCCGGCGATCGAACGATCGCCTTGATTGCTGCGAAGCAGCTCGTTGTTGAGCGAGTGGTTATAACGGAATTGCGTGTACCCGCGGATGCTGATCTTCTCATACCAGCGTTCGTTCACCGGCACATCACCGACTCCCCGGCTCTCCTGCGATGCTTTGGTTTCGCGTTTCTCTTCTTCGGCTTTGATCTGCACCCACTGATCGATGGTAATTTGTTTATTTTCGAGCAACGCGTCTTCCAGCTTGCCGCCGAACGCCGGCGCGGCACCCCCGCTGCACACCGCCAGGACCAATCCCCAACAACAGGCTCGCAATCCGCCCATACCGATCATGCCTCTCCCTCCGGAACCTTCTTGCTAATCTGTTCAGATACCGTGCGCCACCATATGAAGAGCGGATTACAACCGGGTTACGGTAGGGTCCGGTCTCAGTTAACTTGCGGCTCCGCCGAATGTGCGGACTCGGCGCGCCGCAGCCACCAGGCCCAGGAGCCGAGCCCGAACAGGCCCGTGGCATAGAGCACGAGAGCGGCCGGAATCGCGACGGGCTGCGGGCCTGTATCGAGGACCCCGCGCAGGACAAACGTCGCGAGACGCTCATGCTTGCGGCCGTCGAAGAGATGGTCCCACGAGAGGGAGAAGGCCCTGGTCTCCGGGTCGAACGTGCCGGTGGCCAGCCCGCCGATGTTCCGGATCTGATACCCGTCGCCGCGGCCTATTCCGACGAACAGCGAAGATAAATCCACGGTGATCGACGATCCGGCAATCGTGGCAACGGGAGCAGGCGCACCGTTCAACCCCGCGGTGAAGAGCGAGATGGTCCGGTGACCTTTCGTAATCGACGGCACGATCTCACCCATGGCCTGATACTGACCGAGCACCAGTGTCGCCTCCTGCCCGAGCAGACGGTCGAATAGCCGGTGCCGGTGTCCGTCGACCTGCGCCACGCCCTCCGTCAACTCCGACGACCCGACGGTCATGGCCTCCGCCGGTGACGCCAGGAGTGAGTGAGCCAACATGATTCCGATCAACAGCAGCCCAGCATAGCGAGCCATACCACACGTCCTTGGTGAGAAGTGATGTGAACCCGGCAACGGACTCCGCGTCTGTAACACGTTCCTATCCCGGCAACGCCTTGATACAAGCCGTGGAGAACATCGGCGTAACGCCTGTGTTTGGATTCGGTTAACAACGGATCAAGATTGCCGCGGGGATCCGAAAACACGAAACCCTCTGACACCGTAACAGGCGCCAGAGGGTTTCTATGTCGGGCACAGCCCGCGTTGCTCCTCTCATGGAAGCAGCCCTGGGCGTCCGGTCAGAGCGACCGGAGACGGAAGACTACGCGAGGACGTTTCGGGCCCTGGCCAGCAGAAGGCCGCCAAGCCCGGTTCCGAACAACAGCAGCGCGCCCGGCAGCGGCACCGCCGCCAATTGCGCCGTGCCTTGGAGACTGATCGCCCCCGAGGTCAGGAACGGCACACCCGTGAATGAACGCGTCCACGAAATATCGAAGGCATTCGTCAGTTCGTTGAACGACCCGGTCGCGATGCCGCCGATATTCAGCGACGCCATTCCGGAATTGGTGTTCACCCATGTCCAGCCGGTGCTGGTGACACCGGCAAAGAGCGATCGCAGATCGGCCGTCATGGTTGAGCCGGTCGTCAGCGCGGTCGGCGCCGGAAGATTGAGGGTTCCGCCGTTGCCGGTGAACAGGGAGAATGTGAGGTGGGAAATAGTGATGGGATCAAAGATGTTCGGCAGGGGCTGATATTGGTTCATGACGAGCTGCCCGGTCGCGTTGAAATTGCCGGAAAGGTTTCCCAACGTCCCGAAATTCAGCGAGATAGACCCGCCGGTGATGTCCAGCTGCGTCACAACCGCAGCCTGACTTGGAGCCGGCGCCATCCACAGCGCCATTCCCATCAGAAGAGCCATCACACCCTTCCTGACTGTTATCGCAGCCACTCTTATTATCATCGTAGAGTCTCCTGTGCCGCCCACACCTTGCGGTCTGGGCGGCACGACCAACGATCAGAGCTGATCGATTAGCGGCATTCCAGATGAGCGCCGGCTTTGAAGATCAACGGACCCTTGTCCACGTTCTTGCTCACGAACATCTCCTCATCCGACGCCCAATAGGCCCCGGTGGGAATGATGCCGATGGTGACTTGCGACGAGGCATCGTTCACAAAAGCCTGAGCCAGCGCATCGATGGCCGCGCCTTCACCGGCGGCCCGGCGATTCAAGCGCCAACCTGCCCAATAGGCATACTTACCGCACTTGAGGTCACGCTTCGGATCCGCGAGCGACGGGTCGTTGGCAAGCGCCCCGTCGACCCGAACGGCATAGGCGAGGCCTGCGAGACTTCCGCCCACATTGAATTTCACCACTGCGTCCGAGTCCATATACCCGATCGACCGACGACCGTTGACATCCGTCAGGCAGGTCTCAACGCCGGAACTGCTGCTGCTGAACACTTTGGTTGCACTTGCAATCGTAGCCTCGGCTGAATTGATCATGATGGTTTCATCAAAAGCCGCCTTGGTGCCGGAGCCCGCATTTCTCATGCAGAGCTTGATGGGCGACGTCGCTTCCAGCGTGGTGGGCGCCGCATCCGTCACCGTGCCGTAGCCCAATTGACGCCAATCGGTGACTTGGCCGTTGAAAATCCGCTCGATCTGCAGCCGGGACAGCCCGTCGATCGGACCTGCCGGAGCCGTTCCCGCCGCATCCAACTTCACAACGCCTTTCCCTGCGAACAGGCTGAAGGGTACGATCGCCGCCGTCACGCCGTTGAGACCGCTGTCGTCCAACGGAGACACGGTGATGCCGAGTGGACCGGTCTGATGGAACGAGGCACCTTGCACGTCTGAAGCCCCCAAGTGAACCGGAAGGCTGATCGTGTTGCTGTTGCTGCAATTCACCGTGTTGTTATAGTCCTTCGGAACCACCCCAGGCCGCGTCGTCAACGTCGGACCGGTGCAGCCGGTCGTCAAGGCGTGATCCAGGAACAGCATATTCGAGGCAGGATTGCTGGCCGGCTGCAACAGCTTGTTCACGCCGTCGCTCGAGCCGGTCGCTGAATAGCGCATGATGACGGGCAGACCACCACGGTTGCAGACCCAGGTAATCATGTTGTTGTTCGCGCTGGAGTAGCGTGCAGGAAGGGGCGAGGCATCGCAGAGGTTCAAGGGCACGTCCGTCGCGAAGTTGCGACCGGCCGACGATCCGCCGGCATTGAGTTCTGTCGTCTGTGCATGGGCTGTTCCAGCCAATCCTGCCAGCGCCAAGGCGCCGGCAAGAATCGGCATGTATCTCACGGATGATTTCATTTGCATGTCTCCTTCGTTAAAGAATCAATGAAGCTAACATCGTCCTATCGTCTAGTACCGCCCTTACGCGTTCATCCGGCTGAACGACCGGCGCGCAATCCCGACCAGTCCGATCAGGCCCGTCCCGAAAAGCACCACGCCGGCGGGCAACGGCACAGCCGCTGGTCCTGGGTTGCCGATGGTCAACTGGCCGGTGCTGGTAAATTGCACGCGACCGACCTGAGTGAAGGTATTATCGCCGGCATCGCCCCGCATGATATTCAAAATCTGATCGATCGTCCCCTGCATGGCCACCGGCCAGGCGCCTTCAAACTTTCCCGCTCCGCTAGTGTTCAGATTCGAAGAAAAGGAATTTATGTTTGAGCTGCTAATGGTGTCGCCGCTGAAACCACCCGTCCACGAGGTGGAAGGAACGAACTGGCTGAGGAAATCGAGCGTGCCCGTAATCTGCGCCGGAGCAAAGGACGTGGCCGCGTGAATCCCCATTCCACTCGGCGCAGCCAAATCCCAGCCGAACAGGGTCCATCTGACCTGGTTGGTGCCCACCGACGCTGCGCTCAGGCCCGCCGTCCCCAACTCGATGACGGTGTTTGCACCCGGAGCCAACAGGGTGTTGTAATTCCCCAGGTTATACATAGCTTCGGTGCTGTTCCCGTAAATCGCCAGGACAAGATCGTTCTGGCCGAACGTGAAGGCCTGTGCCTGGCTGACCATGCCGGAGACCATCGTGGCTACGGCGAGCGCCGCTGCCATCATGATTCGTTTGCTCCCTCTGACTTTCATACTCACCCTCCTTGATTGTAAAAATGACCCTGCCGCTGACTCGTCTTCTGTTGCTGAACTGGCTCGCAGCCTCACCCCCTCTCCATTATCGAGAAGGGCCGCGAACCTATCGATAGGTTCACACTGCCCTTTTCTCGTATTCGTGTTACAGCTACGTCACCCCTCCATTGGATGGTCGTTAACATTGTGTTGACTCTTTGTTGCGGTCAGGCGGAACCGCCGAAATCCGTCCGCCTGCACGGGAAGAGTTGTACGCGGGTGGGATTACCGAGCGATCAGTACGATCTGTGAAAGAGGTAAATTCTTGATGAAGACGGCGAGACCACCGGTCGTTCAGAAGAGCATTGAGGGACTGAGCGATGCGAGACCGCCGCTGGCGGGCGGTTTCAGCATCCTGCTAGGTCGGCGGAAAGAATTTGACGACGATCGTGTGGTCCATGCCGGGCGGCGGGGGACGGACTTCGGTGAGCTTGGCCAACGCATCCAGCGCGGACTGATCGAACAAGAGGCTGCCGGACGAATTGACCAGGCGATATTGCAACACATGGCCCTGCTCATCGATGATGAGTTCGCACAGCACGGCATATTCCAGATCGTCCTGCAGCGACGGCGGCTGCTGGTACTTGGCTTGAATCGAGGCCGTGAGAATATCGGTATAGCCGGCGAAGCGTCCCCGCCCCTTGCCGATGGCGAATGGGTCCGTACTGACGGGCGGCGGCCCCGGCGCATCGGATGCCTTGGGCGGCGGAGGCGCTTCGGCCTGCTGGGGAGGCGGCGGAGGCGGCGTCTCCTGCGGTTTCGGTTCCGGCTTGGGCGGCTCCGGTTCCGGCTCTGGCTCCGGTTCTTTTTCAGGCGGAGGCGGAGGCTCCTCCTTCTTGAAGGCGTTGAGCTTGTAGACTTTAATAAGGTCCTGGCCCCACTCCGTCTGCGCCAGCCAATAGAGCCCGCCGCCGATGCCGACGTGCACCAGGCCAACGATCAACAGCGTCGTCCCGAGCTTACTCTTCTTTTTTTCAAATCCGCGATATCCTGCCATCAGCTACGTCCGAACGAGGGTGAAGGACATACTATGTGTAGAGCCTTAACTTGTAGGATATTCAAAATGGTCGTCCAGCGAGGCCGCAGAGAGCGAAACGCCAAGACGTACCCTTGCGGTACGTTGAGGGGTTGAGCGAGCGAGAACGACGCTGGCGGCCATTTTCAACATCCTAATTAAGGTTCGTTAAACGGCTTGGTGGCAATCGCAAGATCCTCGACCGGAATCCGTTGCAAAATATCGAGTACGGCGACGACGTGCTTGTATTCCACGCCGGAATCGCCGCGGAGCACGAGCGGCAGTTTGCCGCCTTTCGCGGCTTTCAGATCGCGGATAAGCTTTTCCAGCTCCGTAATCTTGACCTTCTCTTCGTCCATGTAGATATCGCCGTTCTTCTTCACGGAGAGCGTCGGCGTGGTCGTTTCCATTTCCGTTTCGTGCGGCGTCGACTCAGGCAGCTTCAACTCGATCCCCTGCACCGCCGCGGTCGTCGTGATGATGAAAATCACGAGCAGCACCCAGGCCAGGTCGAGCAACGGGGTCATGTTGATGTCGGCAACTGCGCCGTGCGATTTGCGTGAAAAACGTCTCATGATCTCCTCATTCCTCGTCGCGGCGAGAGTAGCGGGATTAGCGAGAAATGCGCGACTCGTCGGAACTTATACAGAAGTCCCTGTTCACATCTCGCACTCCTCGCCAGTCATGCACGTCTCGCATCAATGCCCCGTCGCCGCTGATGACGGCTCCGCTTCCTGACGATGACCGCCCGGACGGTAATCTTCGAGGTCTTCCGTCTCGGCAGCCCCCTTCTTGTCCTGGAGATATTCCGTCATGAAGACGGTTTCGAGATGCGCCGCGAAATTATCGAGTTCCATCGTGAGGGTTTTCGTCTTCGTCACGAGAAAGTTGTAGCAAAAGAGGGAGGGGATCGCGACCATCAGACCCGCCACCGTCGCGATCAGCGCCGACGCGACGCCCGGCGCCATCGTCGCAAGCGTGGCCGACTGGGCGCGGCCGATGCCGGCGAAGGTATCCATGACGCCCCAGACCGTGCCGAGCAGACCGATAAAGGGGCCGCCGCTGATGGCGGTCGCCAGCACAATCATGCCCGATTCCAACCCCACGGCGGCTTCGCCGAGCACCCGTTCCAGCGCGATGCGCACGGCGCTCATGCCGTGATGCGGAATCTTGTCCGTGCCGTATTTCTCCTGCTGCACTTTCAACTCTTCACAGCCGCCGAAGTAGAGGCTGTACATCGGCGAGCCTTCCATCTGCTTGATCGGGCCCTTGCTGAAAATGACCAGCGGGCCTTTCGCCTTAGAGTAGTATTCTAGAAACAGGCTGTTCCGCTTTTTGGCCTTCGACAGCTGGCGGAACTTGTTGATGATGACGGTCCAACTGACGAGCGAAAAGATCAGCAACGTCGAGATCGTGATCTTGCCTTCGAGCGTGGCGTGATTCAGCGCAAAGGCCACGCCGCCTGAACTCATATCCATGGATGCGACTCCTCTCTCCGTTCCCCGTTAACTACCCTGCTGCGGTTTCACATCGACCTGGATGACCACGCCGCGCTTGACGCGGACCGATCTGGCCAGTTGCGATTTCTCTTCCTTTGCCGAATCCTTCTTCGAGGCGACCTGGCCGGAGTGAGCCTGCTTACTCGACGAGTCGCTGGCGTCCTCCTGCACCTGATCTGAATTTTTCACGGTACTGCTGCTGGCTGCCGCCGTGGATGATGCGGCCGCCGCCGAGCCGCCGCCCGACAACGGAGGCGCCGGCGGCGCCACGCCCGGAGGCGCGAGCACCGGAATGTTAGGCGTGCCGACAACGATCGGAATTTTCCTGACACGTCCAACCACCTCACCGCCCCTGAAATCGACCACGCCGTGCGGCGCGATCAGGTCGACGTTGCGGCCCCTGATGCCGGCGGGAGGAATGATGATGTTGCCCTTCTCCGCGGTCAGCGTGATATCTCCCAACCTCAACCGGTTGATGAACGGATTAAGAACGGTCTCGTTGAAGATCGGCTCGCGTTCGTCCCGAAGCCGGTTTGCCCTGGCCTCCAACTGCGACGCGTCCCGCCCCAACACCCGCTGGCGGGTAGCTTCGGCCAGCAGCGCCGCGATCTCCGGATCGCTGAACTTCGGGAAGACAAGCGGCTGCGGATCGTTCGGATGGAACGTAAAGATGCCGCTGCCCGGCACTTCGTAAGTGGCGTAGATCCGGTTCCCTTGGCTATCGTTTGCTCCTGTATCGACGGGGAAGAGGACTCGCTCATCCTTGCTGCCGCTGCCCGCGTTGATGTCGCCATGCGTCGAGGTGAGCCGGATATCGCCGCCGCCGAACGTTGCGATACGGGACTTGTTGACGTCGATGTTCCCCCTGGCCCGAACGAGAATTGCGGCGGGATCAGTGACCAGATTCACGGTCACGGTGCCGTCGGGATTCACGACCGGCTCCCGCGCCATCTGGCCGGTCGATCCGCCGTTGACCACTTGAATGCCCGTCGGCGCCCCTTGCCTGCCTTGCGACCGCGGGCTGTTCTCGCCGACATTGACCTTGCCACCGGCAGCCGGAAGATTCAGGCCTGCGCGGGCCGAATCCGGAAACTCCAAAGGATAGAGGGCTGTGTTGTCGTAGCCCACTATATAGGGCTTGGTTTCGTCATACCCGTGAATCGAGATGCCGGCTCCGTTCTTGCTGATGATCGCTGTCGTGGCCATATCGAGGTTGTTACCCATCGCAATGTCGAGCAACCCGCCCCGCTCCGTGGGTCTGTCCGGACGAGGATCGGCATTGATACCCCGGCCATTGGCCAGATCCAGATCGTGGGTGGCGATAATCCGGGCCGTGCCTGCTCCATAGAACTGGAGGCCGCCCTCCGCGCTGGCGCTGGTGTTCAGCACGATGTCCCGCGCCTTGATCGTAGCCGCGACGTTCGGCGCGGTCACGGTGACCGGCACATCTCGGAAGACCACGTTGACGATATCGGCTACAGTCACCGATTCGATGCCGTTCCAGGGTCTGATGACGACCTGATTGGTAACCGGATCGACTGCCCGGATCAAGACGACATCGTTCGGAGTGATCGCGCGAGGCTGATTCGTCACCGGATCGACAAAGAGGGGAATATGCTCAGTGACAGTCTGTACGTTCGTGCCCAGATTAGGCAGGTAAATAGTCGCGTTGAACTGCTCGATGCGGTTGCCTGCCTCGATGGTGACTTCCTTGCGGAACGGCCGGCTCATCAGATCCAGCGCCAGCTTGCTGATATTACCCAGCACTGCCCTGAAGCTGACCTGCGCCGCCGGTGCCGCACTTTCCGCGGCCATAAGATTATTATTCACCAGCGACGCCACCTGTTCCAGCGCGGAATTGCCGACCAGGCTGTTCGGGTTCACCTCCAAGAGCTTGACCGTGGGGATATTGCCGTCGACCAGGACCCTCGCATAATCCGGAAAGATGTTGGGATGGGAGATAGTGTCTGCCTCTTTGGGAGGTGTCCGTCCCCAGTACTGCCAATACTCCGGATGCTCCGCAATGGTTCGTCGATCCACGGCGACCCAGCGGCCCCCCGGCAGCCCCGCCGTCCCGATGAACAGCCACTCGAAATTCGCATCGTCCGCCAGGAACGTCTTGGGCACTCCCTGCACATCCTGATTCGCGAAAAACCGCACCGAGCCGGTGGGAGACGGTAGAAACTTGAGATTCGAGCGAATCTGGATCGTGCCCCGTTCAGCCCTGGCTTCGAACGAAGCAGGCAACAAGGCGCTTACCGCTTCCAGAGGAGTCGATGGACGCCCCGCGTCGACCGGGTTTGTGTTGATCAACACATGGCCGTCCCGCGAAATGATCGTCACATGGGTGTTTTCGAAGCCGGGGGCGAATTGCGGTTCGCGGAGAACACCCTCGACGTCCATTCCGCCAGCGAGGCCCGCATCGCGGACGCGGCTCAGATACACATTGCCGCCTGCCGACAGGGTCAGGTCGCCGCCGGACAAGGCGAAATCGGCGTAGCGGGCCGCCGATTCGGTTTCGGCCGGCCGGTTCTGCGCGCGAAGCTCCACAGCTGACCACGGCAACCCGTTCGGGTTCAACGTCAGGTTGGTTTCTCCAACTTTCCCGCCGACCGTAACGGTATGCTGAGGCCGGATAGAGGGATCGCTGTTCCAGAGCACGAAACCGGGACCACTCGGCGTGCCGTTCACCGGGCCGCCGATAAAATCCCGCCCGACATTGAGGTTCAAGCGGCCCGGCCCATCGATATGAATACCTTGGATGAAGCCGTTTTCATCCACTCCCGTGCTGGCGATCAAATCCCGACCCGTCGTCATGGAAATGCCGCCGCTCCCATGCGTCCGGACCGTTGAAAGCACCCCGGTTTGCGGATCGATCAGGCTGATGTTTCCGGTCCGCGCATGAAGATTGATCGAGCCACCGCTGGCCGTCTGGAGCGTCGAACCCGAAAAACCGGTGAACAGAATGCTGCGCTCGGCGGCACCGACGATATCCCAGCGCGTCGGAGCGCCTGACGGATTACTGAAGCCGAACGGGTTATTCAAGAGGAATAGGTCGTTAAAAATCAGGTCTTGGCCGGCATCGAAGCGGATCGTGCCGCCGGTGGCCGGCGGCTGCACACTGTTCAGATCGAAGAAACCGGTCACCCGCAAATCGTACCCTGCCAATAAGTTTCCGGCAGCATCCCGCGGCGTCGAGAAACTGATGTCGGCAAAATTCGTCGCGGCGAACCCCGTCAGATTGAGCTCCATTGTCGGATCGATCAGCAGCCGACCGCCGCGATAGCCGGCGTTCGCCGATCCGATGAATTGCCCGCCGAGGCTGACGCGGCTCCCGCTCAATTCGGCAAATCCCGCGTGTCCCCCGCTCGTTCCTCCCGACACATCGATCGTGGCGCCTTTCTCAAACGACGCCGATCCCGCAAGTTTGTCGGCGACCGCGAGAATCGTTCCTCCGCTGGAGAGCCCTTCACTGCCTCCCTTTGCAAGGATCTGACTGCCGGCTTTGAGCGTGAGGGTCTCGCTCGCAAAGAGTTCGATCTTGCCGTGCTTCTCACGCACGCTATTGGCCTGCACCAAGCCTTCCTGATTGACGACGCGTCCGGCCATGGTGATGTGGCCGCCGTCCGCAATCAGATCTTTGACGTTCACGGCCTGCCCGATCGGCGCCAGGATCTCCGCCAGGAATCCGCGGCCGTCCGGTCTGTTCGAGAGATAGGCTCTGGCGCCGGCAGCCAGTACAATGTTTCCGCCCGGCGATTTGATGACGCCGCTGTTCTCCACATTCGGCGCAAGCAGATAGACCCCGTCGTGGTCACCCTGAATGAACCCCATGTTCTTCACGGCCCCTTCCACACCGGTCCCTTCGAACAAATAGTGGCCGGCCAGAAAATTGGCATCGGTGAGGTGCAGCGATGAGGCGATCAGTCCACCGACATTGACCTGGGCATTAGGCCCGAACACGACGCCATTGCGGTTCAGGAGAATCAGCGTACCGTTGGCCCGCAACGTGCCCAGAATCTGACTGGGGTTTTGATCGAAAATCCGATTGAGCGCGACCGACGAGGTATTGGGCTGGATGAACTGGGTGATTTCGTTCGGAGCAATATTGAACGACTGCCAATTGATGATGGCCTGTTGCGATGCCTGGTTGATCGTGACCTGCGAGGTGCCGAGACCGGAGACTGTGGCGCTCCCGCCGACGACGGCGGGGCCGGTCGGATTGGCCAGCACGATCGGCACGACGAGCATCTGCACGACGTACGAAAACATGACCCCGATGGACAAGTACCCCTTGCCTCTGGATTCGTTCATATACCCACCCTTAAAACATCAGGCCCACGGAAAAATGCACAAAGTTGCTGCCACGCTGGGTATTCAACGTGTCTCTCAATGCCCACCCGCTGTCGAGCATGAGCTGGCCGATGTCTTTGGGAAACTTCACCCGTATCCCAAACCCCGTGCCTTGCAGGAAGAACTGCGACGTCTGACCAAGCGGCGCCTGTGCGACCCAGATTTTCGCCGCATCGTAGAAAGCCGCAAACCGGACTCTCAGGGTATAGTCGGAACTTTTTCGCCGCTGCCAGATCCGGTCGACCGGAATCGTCAAGGCCTCCGGCGTGGTCAATTCGGCGCGGCCCCGGATGGCGTGATCGCCGATGGCTTCATAGGTCAGATAGCCGCGCACCGAATCCATGCCACCCGCAAAGTATTGCTCGGCTGGAATCAGCGGCTGGCTGGCCCATTGGCCGTCGACGTGCAGATTGAGCGAAAAGTCTTCGGGCAGCGGCTGCAGCCGGTCCAGCCCGCCCTGGAGCACGGCAAAGGTGCCGGTGGAGCCCGCGCGGTTGCCCGGATGATTGAAAAGATCGTTCGGATCACCGGCAAAATCCTTCTTGCTGCCTCCGGATATCATCCCGGCCGCATAGCCCTTGGCGGTGAAGAATGCCTTCGTCATCCCGAGCGTGTCCGGATAAAATCCGTTGTATCCGATGGACACCGGCGTGTACTGAATCGGGCTCAGCACAACCGCGGTGCCGCCGTCCGGAAACGTGGCCGATGTTTTCTCCAACCGCTTATAGTCGAAACCCACAGAGACCTGATGGGTATTTCCCCCGCCCTGGAAGAGGGGGAAAATGTAGCGGGCGCCTGCGATGGTGGCATTTCCGGAGATACCGACATCCGCCGCACCGCCGACGGTGATTGCCGCACCGGCCAATACCGACGTACTCTTAGACTTCGAGGCGTATACCGCCAGCAGATGACTCGGCCAGATCACGGGATAGACGAAACTCATGCCGTAGTTCTGCACGGCTCCCACATCGGTCGGCGTCTGCACGGTATTGACGGTCAGGATTTCATCGCCCCCGAAGAGATTGGTGTGCTGAATTTCCGCGACCATACGCTCGCGCGGGGTGGTGATGGGACCTTTATTGTCGGCCTCCAGCTTGCCGTGCACCGGCAGCCGGTCTTTGACTTTCAATTCCAGATCGACGGTGCCGGGGACCTCACCGGGCTTGAGTACCGGCGCGACATTGAGATCGGGATTGCCATTGACTGCCGCCAGCTCCTTCACAAACGTGGGCTCGTAAATGAGGGTGCCGGGTGTGAGCGAGGGCATCTTGCCCCGGATGTTGGACCAGCTATAGTATTCGTTTCCTGTGACGGTGATAGACAACAGATGCCCCTCGACCACTTGCAGCCGCACGACCCCGTTCTCGATCGTCTGCTCAGGCAGATTGACCAGCACGGTCGGATACCCGGCGGTGTGATACAGCTTTTCGAGTTCCACCCGCGCCTGCTCGACATCCTTCATCTGGCGTTCGCCACCCTTAAACGATTCGAGCAGTCCGTCGATTTTCGCCTGTTCCAGAATGGTGTTCCCTTCCACCAGGAACGTCGTCACAGCAAACCGCACGGTTTGCAACGCCTCCGCCGCATTCAGGTCGCCGTCAGGCTTCACGGAGGACTCTCCTGCCCTGGGCTGATCGGGAGCGACCGGGCCTTTCGGAGACACCGGTCCCTCCGTCCCCGTCGACGTTCCTTTGACCGGACGACGCAGTTCCTGCGCTCCACTCGGTTCGCTCAAGACCAGACACGCCGCTCCGGCGAGAATGAGACCTGTCACGCACCTGATCAGGCGACTCATAGGCCATCGCTTTCCCCGGCATGTTCCCCATGCTTCCATTGATCGGTCACATTCACGAACCCCAGACACCGCTCGATCTCTCCCAAAGTCTTCACACGAACCTCCCCGCAGTATGCTGCCTGAAGAGGTACCGGCGGCATGTTACGGAACTGTTATCAAGGAATTGGTGGGCTGTTAACTTGTTGCGGAAGGGGTCATCCCCCCTTGTGCAGGGAACAAGCACCCACTAGGATGCGGCGCGTACAGTCGTACGGATCAGCGGGGTCTTCATCATGGCGTGGTCACCGATACATCTGCGCATCGCCGGCAGCGCCTATCTGGGCGCACTGGCGCTGATTGTGGCGCACGCCACGAATGCCTTGGTCGCAGATGCGCTCTACGTGCCGCTTGACCGGTCGGCGCTGCCGGCCATTGACGCAGAGGCGCTCGAGTCGGCCGGGCAGGCGCAGCAATCGGTCGAGGTGATTCTGCACAGCGGTCTGTTCGAGCTCCCGCCTGAACTGCAATCAAAAAACGGCGGCCAGGCGGTCGCCGCTCCTCCGCCGCCTCCGCCGATCGGAGCCTCACGAAAAGTCGCCCTGCTGGGAACCGTGTTCGGACCCAACGGCGGGATGATGGCGATTTTCGAAGACCTCGCCACGAAGAAACAAGAACTTTACCGTGTCGGCACGGAGCTTCCTGCCGTCGGCACATTGACGGCCATCGAAAAAGAACGGGTGCTCTTCAAGAGCGGGCCGTCAGAAGAATGGCTCGGTCTCACCATCGGACAGCAGATGCGGGCCGGTGCGCCGGGATCTGCGCCGCCCGCTCCCGCCCCGGTCCAATCCCCCGCCGCACCGGCACGCAGAGTCTTGGACCGCCGCGAAGTGACCGCCGCCTTGAACGATCCGACACGTCTGCTCACACATGCGCAGGCGGTCCCGTATCTCACGGACGGAAAGCTGGACGGATTCCGCCTCTACAACGTCGTCCCGTCGGGCTTCTTCGACAAGATCGGCCTTCAGACCAACGACATCGTGCAGCGGATCAACGGCGTGGAGCTTCGTGATCCCGGCATGCTGCTCTCGCTCTTTCAGCAATTGCGAACGGAACGCACGGTACGTGTGGATATGGTCCGCAACACGGCTCGCCAGACACTCACCTACGACATCCGCTGACCGCTCAGCACTGCTTCATGTTCATCCATTCCGCATCTACTCCGGTACTTCCCATCGCCTCTTTTGAATTAACGGGAACTTAATCTGAGTGTAATGGCACCGTCACGGCTTCCGGACTATTGTGCGCTCGTGTTTCTCACAGGAGGGCTTGATGAATCCCAGGTACAGTCGACGCGTATCCCTGCTCACACAATCGGGTGCCAGTCTCGTCCTGTTGATGATGCTGGCGTATTGCTTCCCTCAAACGGCGCTGAGTGAATGGTATGTGGGAGGTTACGGTGGTTTCAGCGCCCCCACAGCGCTGAAGAATGTGAAGCTGAATCAGTTGGGCGAGACTCAGGATACGCAATTCTTTTCAGGCGGTCAGAGCACCCCGAAGCTCGGCACCTATACCCAAACACTCCGCGCGTCCGACATCAACATGAAACAGTCGCCGCTCTTCGGTGGGAAAGCCGGGTATTTTTTTAACGACGAAGGGCTCAGCTGGCTCGGAGTCGAATTCGAGGCCTTTACCACCGAACCCACCATCAAGAGAACGACTGTCGACACGGTCCACGATATCACCTACATTCCCTTCACTCCCAATGGTAATCCGCCGCCACCGGCCCCTGCTCCCAATTGCACGTTAGGATCGGATTGCCAGTTGCAACGAACGATACCCGGCAGGGCGACGATTCCCGAATCCTCCATGCGCCTCATCACGATGGCGTTCAACGTCGTGGCTCGCTATCCGGGAACCGTGTTTCAGCCCTATATCGGTGTCGGCGCCGGGGCTTTCTACTTCACCAGTTCCGGCGCCATCGCCGGGCACCAGGTGGTGCCGGGACTCAATGCCATGGCCGGCATCAAGGTCCTGGCCACTGAAGAATGGGGATTCTTTCTGGAAGGAAAATTCAACCGCGCGACCATCACAAACTTCGATCGAACCTATGGTCTCAGCGGCGAATACAGCGCATTCAACGTTGTCGCCGGACTGGCTTATCATTTCTGAAACCGCTGTATTGCTCTCCCACTCTATTGCCCACACATAAATCTGAACCAGACAAACCAGCACGGGTTTGGTAACGCGGCCGGTTGTCCATTTAGTTGCCCGCAGGCATTCCAACGGAAAACCACACGCTCTTTCAGACCGTTACAAAGAACGCACATGTCCTGAAAAGGCTGGTGTCGACAGTTCGATTCTGTCCCCCGGCACCACGTTCCGCTGACAATCCCCTTGAATTCGAACGGCCTCCCACTTCATTTCTCAGCCTATTCGCTATTGACTCATTGACCTGAGCTAACACCTGCTATTCTTCCTTGAATTGGCGATCCCGGTACGCCGCGAGGATGGACGCGAGGCGGGCTTTCAATTCCAGACGTTTGGGTTTACCGGTCGAAGTGTAGGGTACGTCTTGTCCGAACAGAATAATCTTCGGCCGTTTGGAGAAAGGGAGCAGGCGGCGGCAATGCTCCAACAGATCCCGCTCCGTCACAGGAGCAGCTCCGTCCCGCGGGACCACATAGGCAGCGATTTCCTCCCCGTAGTAGCGATGTTCAAAGGGAACGGCCATCGCGAACCGGACGAGCGGATGGCTCTTCAATGCATCGTCGATCTCCAGCGGAGAAATATTGACGCCGCCTCGAATGATCAATTCCTTCAGGCGACCCGAAATGAAAAAAAACGGCCGCCCCTTGTTGTCCCGCACATAGAATCCCTCGTCTCCTGAACGGAACCAGCCCCATTTGAAAGCCGCCTCATTGGCGTCGTCCCGTTTGAAGTAGCCGGCACAGACGGTTCCCCCGCGAATGCAAATCTCACCGCGCGCTTTTTCCGGCACCAGCTTTCCGCTCTGATCGAGGACAGTCATTAAATTATGTCGAACCGGGACACCGATCGAGGGGAATTCGTAGCCGGTCAGCCAGCGCCGGTGCTCCTCGGGCGACAGATCGTTGGGCAGAAAGCAGGAATAGCAGGTCGTTTCCGACAAGCCGTAGCCATGGCGGATCGGGAAACGGAACCGCGCTTCGAAACGCAGCGCCGTGTCCCTCAGCAACGGCCCCGCGCCGCAGATGAAGCCTCCGAACCGGTCGAGCCGGTAGGGAGCCAGGTCTTCGTTCGCGTCGAGGAGAAATTCGAGCAGCGTGGGCACAACACTGACGCAGGTGATGCGCTCCTCGTGCAACCGTCGCCAGAAGGTGCCGCTCTTGAATTTCCGGTTCAGGACTAGGCTCCCCTTGCAATAGAACGGCGTGACGAGCGTAACCACCGTGCCGTTCACATGATGGATGGGGAGCACACACATCACACGGTCGTTCATGCCGAAGTGATGCCAGTCGGCGATCGCATCCGCGTCGGTCAGCAGATTCTCCACGGTCAACACAACACCCTTGGGCGGTCCTGTCGTCCCGGACGTATAGACGATGAGGGCGTCATCCTCCAGCGAGCAGGAGCGGGGAAGATGATTTGCGTTCGCAGGAAGCCCTTCCCTCTCGCCGCTCACCGCCTGCTCCCGGTCTTCCATAAAGCCGTCGTCGTTCAGCACGATCACATGCCGCAAGGCCGGAAGGCCCCGCTGGAGTTCCGTCGCTTCTTCGACAGATTCGTACCAGCAGCACACAGCCACGGCCTCAGAATGTTCCAGGATGAAACGTTTCTTGTCTGCCGGTTCTTCGATGTTGATCGGCACGACCGTGAGTCCCGCCGTCCAGGCTGCAAAATAGAACACGACGGTGAGGTCATGGTTAAACAGTATCGTGGCCAGCCGGTCCCCGCGCCGGAGCCCGATCCGGTCGTGGAGAAAGACCGCCGCTTGTTGGACGACCGTGCCGAACTCGGCATAACTGTAGGTACAGTGGAGTTGCCGGTCGTCGTCGTAATAGGTCAGAAAAGGCCGGTTGACCAGGTCCCGGTCATAGACCCGGGATTTGAAGAAATCCGCGAACGAACTCCAGGGCAGGGCCGGCCCTCTATCATCGATTCGGCGCGCCTGCGCGATATGGTCAGGTACGGCGATCAAGCTCGACATAGGCCTCCGAAGCCGGTCCTGTATAGAGGGCCCTCGGGCGGATCAACCGGTTGTGATCCTGCTGTTCGATGATGTGGGCGCACCAGCCGGTGATCCGCGAACAGACGAAGACGGGCGTGTAGAGCTCCCGCGGAATGCCCATCAGGAGGTAGGCCACCGCCGTGTAGAAGTCGAGGTTGGGGTAGAGGCCCTTCTCCTGCTGCAGGATGCGATCGATGACCGTCGCGATCTCGAACCAGCGGCGATCGTCGCAAATCCCGCTCAACTTCTCAGCCTGTTGTTGAATGATGGCCGAACGGGCGTCGCCTTGCTTGAGAACGCGATGGCCGAAGCCCATGATCCGGCGCTTATCTGCCAGGGCTTCCCGCACCCACCCATCCGCCCGGTCGCGGCTCTTGATGGCCAGGAACATCTCCGCGACCGCTTCGTTGGCTCCACCGTGGAGCGGGCCTTTGAGCGTCCCGATCGCCGAGGTGACGGCCGAGTAAAGGTCCGTCATCGTCGAGGCGGTCACGCGGGCCGAGAACGTAGAGGCGTTGAATTCGTGCTCGGCATAGAGCGTGAGCGACACGTCCAACACACGGGCCATCGCCGCCGCCACCTCATCTCCTCTCCGGCCGGTCAATACATAGAGCAGGTTTCCGGCAAAGCCCAGGTCCTGTTTCGGCTCCAGACGAGGCTTCCCCTTGGCGAGCCGATGGGCGGTCGCGATGATAAGAGGAATCTGCGCCAGCAGCCTGAGCGATGTGCGGAGGTTCCCCTCGTGCGAATGGTCCGATGCCTCTTCATCGATCATCCCGAGCAGAGAGACAGCGGTCCTCAGCACATCCATCGGGTGGGCATTGGCCGGGATCGAGCCGAGGAATGCTTCCACGGGACCTGGCAGAACAAACTGCGCCTCCAGTTGCGAGGCAAAGCCCTTCAGCTCTTTTCTGGTCGGGAGCTTGCCGAGCAGCAGCAGATAGGCCACCTCTTCGAACGTCGCCTTCTCGGCCAGATCGCTGACCGCGTAGCCCCTGTACCTCAGCCCCCCTTCTCCTTCGTCCACATGGCATAGGGCCGTTTCACCGGCCAGGACTCCGTCGAGGCCGGGGCTGTAGGGTTGCGTCTGTTTGGCGATCTCAACTGTTGGCATGATCGTCCTCTTGCGAGTGAAAATGCCGATCCCGTTGCTCATATTCCGCGTACCGCAGCAAGTCGTAGAGCTCCTGCCTCGTCTGCATCCGTTCCAACAGGTCTCGCTGCGAACCATGGGTTCTCAGCTCAGACAGCATCTGATCAACGGCCTTCGCCGCCATCCGCAGGGCCGTGACAGGGAACAGCACCAGTCGGTAACCGAGATCCTCACACTCGCCGACACTCAGATAGGGAGACTTTCCGAATTCGGTCATGTTGGCGACCAGCGGCGCCTTGCCCCCCTCCTTGGCGAGCTGGCGGGCGAACAGGCGGAATTCCTCGGCGGACTCGAGGGCTTCCGGGAAGATCGCGTCGGCCCCTGCATCGATGTAGGCCCTGGCCCGCCGCACGGCCTCGTCCAGCCCTTCGACGGATCGCGCATCCGTGCGGGCCACGATGAAAAAGTCCCGGTCCTTCCTGGCGTCGCTCGCCGCGCAGATCTTGTTTACCATGTCGCTCGTGGAGACCAGCCGCTTGCCCGGCAGATGTCCGCACTTCTTGGGCAGTTCCTGATCCTCGATCTGCATCCCTGCCACTCCCGCTTGCTCGAATTCCTTCACGGCCCGCATCACGGCGAGCGGAGGGCCAAAGCCCGTGTCCGCATCCACGATCGCCGGAATCGTCACAGCCTTGGTGATGGTGGCTGCATCGGATACAACTTCCGTCAGTGACAGCAGACCGATGTCCGGCAAGCCTCGCGCGGCAGACAAACCGGCACCGGAGATGTAGAGGGCCTGGAAGCCGGCCTTCTCGATTTGCATGCCGGTCAAGGCATTGAACGCTCCCGGCAGAACGACAGTCTGCTTCTCGATCAGCTCACGGAGCCGGCGCGCCTTTGTCTGTTGTGTATCACCCGTCACGCATCACCCATGGCGAACCCTCAGGAGCGGCATCAACCGGTTGATCTCTTTGAGTCGGTCGAGTTTCCAGATTAGGTCGGTGACCTGGCTGACACGGGCCCGGCCCAATTTGCCCATGGCCAACCGTCGAAACTTGGCTTCGATCTCACGGTCGGACATCGGATGCTTGGGGTGGCCGAGCGGATAATCCACCTGTTGGGCATAGGAGTGTCCGGCCTTCGTCCTGATCCTGATGCGCGTCGGCATTGCCTCCGGATAGAGGCCGGCAAACTCCGGCAGCTGTACCACGCGCACCTTCTGGATCAGCTCATGTAACACGGGGTCCGCAAGACGTTTAGCTTCGAACGAGCGCAGCGTCACCTTGCCGTCGAGAAGCGCGACGGCCACGCAATAGGGAAAACTATGATCGGCGGTCTCTCTCGTCTGAGGGCGCCACTTTTCCGGATCGCGCCCGATGATTTCGATGGCCACGTCATAGCTGCCGATTTCGACCTCGGTGACGGCCCCGAGCGCCTCGCATCCTTCTGCTTTGAGCAGGTCCTCCCTGAGCGCGAGCGCAGCTTCCACCGCCGTCTGCGCGTGATACTCCACCGGATAGTGTTTGATGTAGGTATCCAGAATCTTGAACGGAGGGGACAGGTTCCCGTCCGGCGCGGGAACCTGCCCCCGTTCGCCCCCGAAGGCCGGAAGCTCGAACGGTCCCGACACGAGTTTCATGAAGCCCTTCTCTCCTTCAAAAATCGGAGAGGGGCCCGTCATCCCTCGTTGCGCCAGGATGGCCGCGAAGACGCCGTTCCGCGCCGCGTTCGAGAAGGCGCAGGCTTTCCACATGGACAAGTCCCCGACACGCGTTTGTCTCAATGCGATATTCGCGACGCCGGCAAGATTGATGGCCTGCAAGGTCTGTTCGTCGGAGAGTTTCATCACCTTGGCGGCGCCGAGGGTGGAGGAAAAGGGACCGTAGGTTACATGATCCCAGCCGCGCGGACGCAGCGCTGCAGCGTCGCAGAGGCGGCACTGGACTTCATAGGCAAGCGCAATGGCCTGGATGATGCGTTTGCCGGAGGCACGAGCCGCTTCTCCGGCTGCGAGTATGGCCGCGATGTTGTCCGAGGGATGCGCCGGTTCCTTGGCGAGATAGGTGTCGTTGAAATCAAGGTACCGGACAAGCGACCCGTTAGCGAAGGCGGCGAGATCAGGCAGTGTTGTATGATTCGTTCCCCAGAGCGTCGCGCCATTGGTCACTTTCACTGATTGACCAATGCGACGTGCGATCCGACAGGGTTGCGCATTCCAGGCCCCGAAGGCACAGGCGAGGCTGTCGAGGACTCGCCGCTTGACTTCGTGCACGACGGGGCCGGGCAAGTCATCGTAGCACAGGGCCTGGCAGTATCGAGTGAGACGCTCTGCGAGCATCGGCTATCCCCTTTCGATCAATGCCCTCCCCTCAACCTGATATCCTGCACGTTCACGCCTCCGTTTCGGCCAGTCGCGGCTGCCGCTTCTCGAGAAACGCTTGAACGGCTTCCTGCTTATCCCGCGTCACACAGAGTCGACCGAACAATTCCGCTTCCCTGGCCAGCCCTTCAGACAGGGGAATGTCGAGCCCTCCCCTGATCGCATGCAGAGCGGCTTCAACGGCGCTCTTTCCTCTCGCCGTGATCAAGGCTGCGATCGCTTCAGCCTGTGCCATCAACTCATGCGGCGGGGCAACTCGACTGACCAGGCCGATTCGCAGGGCCTCCTCTGCCTGCAGACTCTCGCCGGTGAGAATCAGCTCCGCCGCTTTGGAAGCTCCGACGACGCGGGGCAGCCGCTGCGTCCCACCGAAACCGGGGA
>CAYPOR010000006.1:76874-97422 GCA_964412445.1 uncultured Nitrospira sp. | reverse complement strand
GAAAAATTCTGGGATCAGTTCTATTTCGATTACGGCCATGCCTCGATCGCCGACCTGGGCCACGTCATCATCTGTTTTGAAAATATTTCCGAACTCGCCGCCATCCGCCTCGAAGACGAACCGCTGTGGGACGGGCAGGCGAAATCGAGTCGCTACCAGAATTTTGCCTCGGGGAGCTGGTATATCCCGGACTCCCTGCGCGGGTCGGAGACCGAAGGCACCTACGAAGGTATCTTGCGGAGCCTCTCCGAAGTCTATCGACTTCTCCATCCGCAGCTGACTCAGTTTCTCACCGAGCGCGAACCGCGTCCCGAGTCGATGAAGCCGGCGGATTACCAACGGACGATTGCCGCGCGGGCGTTCGACGTGACGCGCTATCTTCTGCCGCTGGCGGCGAAGACCAACGTCGGGCAGGTAGTGAGCATCCGGACGTTGGAAAAGCAGATCACGCGCTTACTCTCTTCGCAATTACCGGAACTGCGCCTCATCGCCGATGATCTCAAGGATGCCTGTCAACGGGCTCCCATGAACGTGTGGGGCGAGTTGAGCGGCCAGTCGGCGGGCATGACCGAACCCATGGCCCCGACGCTCGCGCGCCATGCCAAGCCGAACGACTATCAGGCCTCGGTGTATCAGGATCTGGGCCGGTATGCGAAAGAGGCGCTCAAAGGAACGGGCCTGGATCAACCCTCGACCTGGGGCGAACAGGACACGGTCGAACTCATCGAAAGCCACGACCCGATCGATGAGGTCGTCACCACGCTGCTGTATCGCGTCTCCCACGCGCCCTATCGCAACATCCTCGCGGTCGTGCGCGACTGGACCGACAAGCAGAAACAGGACGCCATCGAGGTCGGCATGAAGTCACGGGGCCCCTACGACGAACTCATCAAGGAGTTCCGCAGCGGCTACGCCTTCACCTTCGACATCCTCATGGATATCGGCGGCTGGCGCGACATGCATCGGCACCGGCGCTGCCAGCAGATTCAGCAGAACTTCACGACGCTCCACGGCTACGACGTGCCGCCGCCGCTCATACAGGCGGGGCTGGACTCCGAATACCGGCAGGCCATGAACGCTGTGCGTGCCGACATCGAACAGCTCAAGAAGACCAGCGCCGAAGGATCGCTCTACGCCATCCCCTTCGGGTTCAAAGTCCGCTGCCTCTTCAAGATGGACTACGCCGAAGCGGAATACATCGCCAAGCTCCGCTCCGGGGTGAAAGGCCATTGGTCCTACCGCACCGTCGCCTGGCTGATGAAACAGAAGCTGGCCGCGCGGTATCCTATGCTCGGCGATCGTATCCAGGCCACATCGCCCGATATCGAAGACACCTTGACCAGATAATTCCGAGACGCCATGCCCGATCATCAAACACCATGTGAAGCCGCGCTCCTCTCGGGACAATGGGACGTGGCCGAGACAGAAGCCCGCGCCTGGGCCCGCCATCTTCCGGAAGGCAAAGAGAAGGATCCGCGTCCGCACTTCGCGCTGAACGCCGTGCACCTTATCCGCGGGCAGTTCGCCGACGCCTGGCAGGCGCATACCCGTTGCCTGAACGAGGCTGATGACATCGCCGAGGTGAAGCAGTGGGTGGAGTCCTTCGTCGGGCAGCAGCAGGGCAATGCGCACGCCCATCTGATCATGGGATTGTTCCTTGCCCAGTCCGGTGAGTCGGAACAATCCATGAAGTCGTATAAAGAAGCGGCGAAGCTCGCCCCTGAGTCGGCCTATCCGCATTATTTTCTCGCGCAGATCCACGAGCGGGCGAACCACCTCGAAATGGCGATCAAAGAATATCGCGAAGCCGTGCGCCTCGCGCCCGATTACGCTCCGGCCCGCACCAATCTCGGCGTGGCCTACCAGGAGCAGGGCCGTCTGGAGATGGCGATTCCGCAATATCGCGAAGTCATCAAGCTCAACCCGAACGATCACATCGCCCACGCCAATCTCGCCTGCGCGCTCGCCGAGCAGGGCAAGATGGAACCGGCTGTGCAGTCATACAAGACGGCGCTCAAACTCGATCCGAACGACGCCGAAGTCCATTTCGCCCTGGGCGGGTTGTACGAAACACGCGGGCGGCTGGATCTGGCGGAGAAGACCTATCGGGACGCGCTGAACGCCAACGCCGAATTCGGCGCGGCCTACTCCGCGCTGGGCTGGCTGTCGCTCCGCAAGCAGCGCATGCAGGACGCGCAGGAACTTTTCAGCCGCGCATTGAAGTGCAACGAAGAAGATCCCCGCGCCTACCACGGCATCGCCGAACTCTACGCCATCCGCGGCAAGCGCCAGAGCGCGATGGAAAACTACAGTAAAGCCGTGAAGCTCTACCGCGACCCCGAAATGCGGAACATGCTCATGAATCAGCTATTCCAAGAGGGACAGGTGCCGGATTAGCCGGATGCGGAAAAAGTCCGCCAGCTGCGTTCTTGTTTCGCTCAGATCCTCAACGTACCCCAGAGGGTACGCCTCCGGTCCTCACTCATTGCGGCCTTGCTGAACGGCCTTTTTGAGCATCCTGCAAAGTGGAAGAGCCCGACCACGTTTCTCCCAGGTGACAAATGCCGAAGTTTCTCATCAAGGAAGGTATGTACTACTCACATACGGATGAGACCGCGTTTTTCTGCTGGCTAAAGTCTATTTCAGGTGTTACTCGGGTGATCGGGAAGCCCGATGGGCTAGAAGTACATCTTCGCTCACGCAGGCTATCATCGGCTGTTCTATACGAATTGATCGCCCTACACTTTCGGTATGGTTTATCCGTTATGAATGCTTCGACCGTAGTTGTGTAGTCGCTGAGGAGACCCAGTTTTTTGTTGATCTCCCCGTGCTTCATATCCACCGGCAGCACGACGACTCGCCCGCCAAGTTTGGCGGCCTTCGACGAGAACGCGAACGGCGCAGCCTTGATGGTTACAACGGGTTGACGACCAAATGGTATGACGATATGATGATCGATCATCAATTGGTATGGAGGACAACATGTCCACGACGACGATCTCGCCCAAGTTTCAAATTGTGATCCCCAAAGACGTCCGGGATAAGCTCCACCTGGAACCTCAACAGCGTTTGCAGGTCATCGAAAAGGGAGGAGTCATCACCCTGGTGCCTGAGGTTCCGTTAAAATCCCTCAAAGGGATACTCAAGGGAATGTCGAAGACGGATCTGAGAGAAAAGAAGGATCGCATGTGAAAATCCTCCTCGATTCCAGCGGATGGATCGAATATTTTACCGGCGGGCCATTGGCTGATCGATACGCGGCCTATCTCAACGCCCGGTACTCTATTATCACCCCTACCATCGTCCTCTACGAAGTCTACAAAAAGCTCAAGCGAGAACGGGGAGAAGAAACCGCACTCGCGCTCATGGGGCAGGTTCAATCAACCGACGTCGTGCCGCTCACGAATTCGGTGGCCTATTTGGCCGCCGACATGAGTCTGCGTTATGGATTGGCGATGGCCGATGCGATTGTCTACGCGACGGGAAGAGACCAAGGGGCTGAAGTCGTGACGGGCGACGCCGATCTCAAGGATCTTCCAGGTGTGGTGTATGTGAGATGAATGACTTGCGGTTTTGCCCACGGAACACCTTTAAAGCCCGGGCTTTTGCTCGTCCAGACGTGCGTCGGAAATACGAAGAACTCAAAGAAGAGTTCGAGCTTCTCAGCGAGATACTGAAAGAGAGAACTGAGGCGAGGCTCAAATAAAAGGTGCGGATAACGCAGAAAAGCGCGTGAAGTGAGATTTCAGCGAGAGACGCTTCACGGACGACGAGAGACGCGGTTTACAGTTCTCTGATGGCGCCCTGCAAAACCGTGATCTGAGTCACGGGATCGCCGGAAGATTTCAGTTCGGTGCGGATCTGATCTTTGAGGTATGAGGAATAGCCGACGCGGTCGACGAGGAGATCGAGAAAGCGCTCGGCGGGCAGCAGGCTCTGGGTCCGGAGTTCTTCGACCGTGTCGTCGCTGACCGGAATGTAGGTGCTCCCGATGTGGAAGACCACGTTGTAGTACCGACCCTTGCCGATCCGTTCGAAACGCAACCCCTTCATGCCGTTCTCCCCTTCCTTGCGTGCGAGGGGCCCATTCTAGACAAGTCATGGCGCGGAAGACAAGGGTAGAGACCTGCCGCTTCCGGCTAGGCGCTTTTGGCCTGTTTCCCGAAATATTCCTGCCGGCTTACCGACACGTCCGTCACGAACATGACGCCGGAGTGCTTTTCAAACAGCGGCCGGAGGCCGGAGAGGATCGGCTCGACCTTGTCCTCCGGGACGACGGTCATGATCATCTCCAGACTTTCCTGCTCGCTGAACATGAAATGCGCTTCACGGACGCCGTGATGCCCCTTGCCGGACAGGTTACCGATGATGGTATAGCCGGTCGCTTTCACGCGATCCAGCAAATCGGTCACGAAGGCCTGGTGTTCTCCCGCCACGATCACGCGAATCTCTTTCATCGGATGCAATGTCAATGCGCCCATCGAAGCACTCCTTTCCTGGCTCTGTCCATGTAATTCCTTCGTTATCGCTCGCTATGCGAGCGGCACCCATTCGCCTGTGGGGCGGTACCGGTACCACAACCCGTCATCGGGGTCGAGGGCGACGAGGTGGACCCACTCGTTGTGATAAAAATGCCGTAGGACTTCGTGCCGCTCGATCAGTTTATCGATGCGCCCGCGCGGGGCTTCCACGATGGAGAGCAGCCGCATCGGTTCATGGTACGGGACATCGCCGTTCATCACGGTCTGTCTGGCCAATCCCAACCGGAGATCGCTCCAGGGGCCCGACATGATCCCGATCCGCCCCACGACGTTATGGTAGATCTTGCTGCCGCTGCCGTACACCTCGTTGTCCACCGCGGAAAAATAATGCTCCATGTTGATCCACTGCGCCACGACTTGCGGGCCGGTCAACAGGACCTCCAGGAGGCGGCTGCTCGGGTCCTGCCGCGCATCGTAGGATTGCAGGAACACCCGCCCGTCGAGATTGAGCCCCTTGGTGAGTTCCCGCCGTCCGATTACAAACGCCGTGTTGCTGGAGAGGCCCCACTCCGGCCGGACCTGGCTCCAGTCCACGCTCCGTTGCCGGACATGGGCTTGCGCCTTTGCGTCGACCAGCGGTTCCTGAACGTCGGGGAACCGCGCGCACCGTTCCTGGCTCGTCAGGATGGAGGCTTCCTGCAGATCTTCCTGCAAGCGGGCCAGATCGGCGCGATGGGTCGGGGGCACGTCTTCCAGATCGAACAGTTGGACTTCGTCGGTCGTCGTATCCATCTGTCCGGCCAGAAAGTGCGTATCGGGTGGAATCACCAGCTTGTTCTTGGCCAGCCGCTCGCGCACCAGCGGATTGTTCGCCATCATCGCCAGGACGCGGGCATTGGGTTTGCCTTCGTTGCCGCCGCAGGCGCCGCAGTCCAGGGCCGACTCATAGGGATTGTTCTCGGACGTGCTCCCGTGCGCGCAGAACAGCACCAGCCGCGCCAGGTTGTTCGTCAACCCCATCATCCGGAGCGCCGTATCGACCGTGAGCGCCTGTTCATCGAGGGTAAATCCGGTGCGGGTAATCCGCTCTTTTTGACGGGAGGCCGCGCGCGCGGTGAGATCGTACTGCCGTCGAAGAATATCCACGAGGGTGCGCAGCAGCTCGGGCGTCAGCTCGGCTGGTTTCGCCGCGTCCAGGAGGGATGAATCCACATCGGCCTGTCCGTTCAACGCCTGTTGGCGCAGGGCTTCGATGAGAGCCGGAGTGATGCGCGAACTGCGCAAGCCCGCATGGTCGTGCAGAACTTTTCGGACGACGGCGTGGTGCTCGGCCGCCAGCATCTCCGCCGTCTCGGCCGGGGCCATCTTGTCCACCGTGAGCGTCGTGGCGATCGCCGGCACAAACAGGCGCCGCAACCACGAGGTCCAGCGTTGATAGAGCGAGGGTAGGAGAGTCTTCCCGAAGATCGGGAGCCCGTAGAACCAGCCCAGCGATTCCACCATCACGTAGGGAGTCACGACGTTTTCTTTCAAGTCGTGCAGCAGCGTATGGCCGGCATGGACCCACTTGGTGCGGGCCTCGTGCTTCGACACTTTATAATCGAGATAACTCCGGGGAATCTCCCGCACCTCATTCTTCGCGCGCATGATGACGGGGAACTGCTCGGTGTCGTGGTCTTTTCCCCAGGCGCGGTAGCGAATGAAGGCGGCGAAGAATCCGGCGAAGCCGTACGTCTCGTGCGGACCGGTGGATTCCAGATGCCGGCGGAACGGCTCGGAGCGCACATCGATACAATAGACGGATTGCGAGTAGGGCCGGTTCGTGCCCGGCTGATCCACGGGGACGGTGCGCTGCTGCGCCGGTGTCCGCAACTGGGCGAGGAGACGCTGCTGGTAGCCGGTTTCCAGCGCCTTGAGCCACACCGGGCCGTGGTCCGATTCGGGAAACCCTTCCATCCAGTCGAAGAGCTGTTTGAGTGTCGCGTGCGGCGTATCGGCCAGGATCACCGGATCCAGTTCCAGTGAGCGCGCCAGCGCCACCAGCCGTTTGGCGGCGCCGCGGCGGGCGGCAATTTCCTGCCGCGGGACCACCTCGACCGCGTACCGTTCCATCACGCGGCCCCAGCCGTTTCCCTTGTGATGCCGGAGCCGGTCCACTTCCTCGGCATACAGCGCCGGCAACCGCCCGGCGATCCGCTGACGCCGCAAGTAGTATTCGTCGGGATGCTCGCGCATAAAAGCCACGATGGCGTCGTAGCGGCCCTCGATCCCGAGTTCTTCGCGGCAGGTTTTCTGCACCAGCTCGCCGGCGTACCAGAGGCGGATCGCGAGAAATTTGACGAGTCCGACCGGATAGGCTTTCTGCCAGGGGTAGTCGCGTTCCTCGGCCCGCCATTTGATGAAGCCGGCCCAGCCCGGCAGCGCGGTCAATTGCAGCGACAGGTAATCCTGGCGCAGATCCGGGGGAATGCCGAGGGCGTCCAGGCTCTGGAGCAGCGCGTCTTCGGGATACTCCGGCAGCTGCGCGATTTTTCTCCGGCTGTCCTGGATGCCGCAGGGCGACCATTCCTGCGCCGCCAGATCCTTCCAGGCGGCGTAGAGCCCTTTCTCCCGTTCCGGCATGGACCAGGCCGCATGGCCTTCGTCCAGGAAGGCCTCGCACCACTTGATCAGTTGGTCATTGATCTGCCGCACGATCTGCGTCCCGAACGTATCGTCGCACCAGTGCGAGAGAGTGAGCCACCGGCCCAGCGCCGACTGGTCGCCCTCGACGATGAGGTGAATCCGCTTGCGGAGATCGGGGAACGCCCACCCGGCCGACAGACTCGCCGCGACCGCGTCGATCACCTCTTTCGCGGGATCGTGGAGCTGATCGTCCAGCGGCTCGGCGACCGGCGCGCAGAGTCCGTCGGTCAGGCAGGCGCGCAGCACGTCGCCGTGCGTGACCGGACGCGAGCCGATCGTGACCGACTGATTCGAGACGAGCGGCGTCAAGGCGGCATCGAGATGAGCCGGCTGGATCCGGCCCGATTTCAGATACTCGCGATACAGCGTCCCCGGGAGATAGCTGTGCCCGCCCATGAATTGTTTGCCGCGGCGGGCGGTTTCTTCGAAGGGGAGATACTCGAGGCTGTGGAGCGGATTGTGGTGGACGAAGGTCCGCATCGGCCAGTACTGCGCGATCACTTCGCCGGCGAGTTGCACCACGCCGCGGAGCTCCATCCGCCGGGATTCGATGTCGATCGACGTCTTTATCTGTTCCATGCGAGCGATCCTGAGTGGACGCCGGCGGATTCGGCGCCGGTCGTGGCGGTCGTCCGGTCCGGTCCGAAGAGGCTGATCGGGACGATGCCCAGCGCGAGCAGCGTCAGGACGACGATCACCAGCGCCGCCAGCTCGGTCTGGAGGAGATCGGCATAGCGCAAGTCGGAGCGCCGGTTCCCGAACAGGAGCCGTTGGACCAGGTCCAGGATGTACCAGGACGCAGCGAGCCAGGCGGAGACCAGCACGAGGATGCCGGCCGAAAAGGCGGCGGTCGACGAGAGCAGCAATCCCATAAACCCCGCGAAGACGCCGAACGGGGGAAGCCCCATGGCCGCGAGCGCCAGCAGCGACAGCAGCACGGCGTATTGCGGCATGGTGGAGGCCAGTCCGCTGACGGCTTGCGGGTCGACATCGTCCCCGTAGCGGGTGCGGATGATCTGCCAGGCCACCAGCAACCCGCACATCACCAGTCCCACGGCGCCCACGAAGAGCGCGGCGCGCGGGGCCGCGGTGCGGGTCGTCACCACGCACCACCAGAGCATCGAGAAGAACGACAGACTGCTGTAGGCCAGCAGGAGCCGCACGCGCGATTGGGCCAGAGCCTTGACCGCGCCGTAGGCCGTACCGGCCAGGGCGAGGAGGCTCATCATCCAGACCACGGTATCCGGCAAGGTCGCCGCGAGCGGGGCCAGACTATGCAGCCCCAGCGCTGGAAAGAGCAGGACCATGAACGACGGCAGGTTGCCCGGCAGCCGGGTGAGCGCGGTGAGATGCCCGTCTTGAAACGGCACGACGGGCAGCAGAATGGTGCAGGCCAGCAGCGCCGCCATCGACGCGACCGGCGGCGCGGCGACCAGCGTCAGCAACAGACAGAGCGCGCCGAGCGTGTAGGCGCCCAGGCCCCACCAGGAGATGGGCCAGAGCGGCGTGTGATGGCGGTAGAGCAGGACAATGACGAAGCCGTGAATCACCATCAGGAACAGTTTCGCGACGACCGGCTGGCCGGTAAGCGCGCCGAGTCCCAGGCTGAGAAACAGCAGGGTCAGGACCCAGGATGCGCGATGGCCCTGCTGATGCGGTTGCCCCAGAAGTGAGATCCCGGCGGTCAACGGCAGCAGAAAGAGCAGGAGCAGACCTTCGGGCGGAGCCGCCAGAAAACCGGCGAGTCCCGCGACGGACGCGAGGCTGGCCGCACAGATGCCGACCGACCAGGCCATGAGCCGGTGCGGATGCGCCCAGAGCGCCGGGCTCAACGCGGCGCCGAGCAGGGGAATGCCCGCGAGGATCCAGGGAATGAGCGTCGCGTCGATCATCGGGACCACCCGCGTTCGCGTTTGTCGACACGGTGCAGGGTGCGCATCACCGTCCGTCCGATGTGTTGATAGAATTCGTCGGCGTACAACCGGTTCATGAACAGGACATACAGGCCGTTCCGTCCGCCCTCGACCCGGCGTGAGATCCATCCCGGCATCCGGACGGTCCGGCCATGGGCGCGCATGTAGAGATAGCACCAGCTGAGGACGGTCATGACCGTGGCCAGGAGCACGATGGCTTCGAACAGCCCTTTCGGGAGATGCGCGGCCTGGAAGTACGCGGCGACCTCCTCCGGATTCGGATAGAGGAAGGCCGTGAACGATTCGACGGCGAACAGGTAGACGAAGACCACAAAGAGCAGCGTCACGAGCATCGCGGACGACACTTTCCAGGATGCGATCGCGCGCAGCCGCGTCAGCGTCAAAATGGCCTGGGACGAGGTCAGCCAGATGAAGAACAGAAAGATGACCGTGCCCTGCGACTCGAGCAGCGGGATGCGCAGCACGCCGTGAGTGACCAGCAGAATCAGCAGGGGAATCACCAGCGTGGTCACGAATCCGGTCGACCAGGTGAGCGGGGAGAAGTGTTCCTCCTCTTCCTGCTGGTCCGTATGGGGGACGTGCGGTTCCTGCCGGGCTTTATGAATCACGTTGCCGCAGTTCAGGAAGACGGTGGCTTTGAAGAGGCCGTGGGCGATCAGGTGAAAGACCGCGAGCGAGAAGGCGCCCAGGCCGCACTCCATGATCATGTAGCCCATCTGGCCGATCGTGGAAAACCCGAGGGTCTTCTTGATGTCGTTTTGCGCCAGCATCATCGTGGCGCCCAGGATCGCCGTCAACGTTCCGACGACGAAGGCGACATGCAGCGTCGTCGAACTGAGCCCGAAGAGGGGGGCCAGGCGGTTGATCAGGAAGCCGCCCGCATTGATGATGCCGGCGTGGAGCAACGCATGCACCGGCGTCGGCGCATAGAGCGACCGGGGCAGCCAGAAATGGAGGGGAAACTGTGCGGATTTTCCCATGCCGCCGATGAACAGGAGCAGGGTCACGGCCGTGGTGCCGCTGATGTCCCACCCCGGCAGGGGCGACAGCGTCACGGAGGTGTCGGCCGCCCGGGTGAAGAGTTCCTGGAACTCCAGCGTGCCGTACAGAGAATGGGCCAGGACGATCCCCGCCAGAAACGCGACATCCCCCATCCGCAAGAGGGTAAACGTCCTGAACGCGCCGTGCAGCGTCGCGGCATGGCTGTGATTATGTGCCAGGAGATACAGGAGATAGCTCAGCAGCTGCCAGAAGAGAAACAGCATCATGAGGTTCGCGCTGGAGACCATGCAGAGCAGCACGAACGTCGAGACGCCGATGAGGGAGAGGTACCGTGGTTCGTGCGGGTCTTGGTACATGTATCCGACGGAATAGGCGTAGATGACGGTGCCGACGCCGGCGATCAGGACCATCATGACGGCGCTGAGCCGGTCGATATAGAAGCCGATCGGAAAGGTAAGCGAGGCAAGCGACGCAGGGTCGTAGAAGCGAAGGCTGATCGGTCCCTGCGTCGTCACGACATAGAGCGTGGCGACGGCGCCGCAGAATGCCGCGCCGATCGGGAAGGCGGCGAGCTGCGTGCGGGCCCGGCGCGACGCGTCGTCGCCTACGGCGACGATCAGCGCCGTCAGGAGCGGAAGAAGCGGGATCAGCAGCACGACATACACCAGCACTCGATCACTCCGGAATAGGATGAAACCGTTTCAAGCCCCTTAAGGACCGGGCGCCCGTCGATCGTCCGTCATTGGATATTTTTGCAGGGTCCATCATTAGTACGTTGTCTAGACTATCGTCAAGCGCCGAGCCGTCATCGCGCCGGGGGTTTGTCGAGGCGATGGACCAGACGCATGATGGCCCCGCCGATGCGGTCGTAGAGTTCATCTACATACAGCCGGTTCATGAACAGGACATACAGGCCGTTCCGTCCGCCCTCCACCCATCGTGAGATCCATCCCGGCATCCGGATCGTCCGGCCATGAGCGCGCATGTAAAGATAGCACCAGCTGAGCACGGTCATGACCGTAGCCAGCAGGATCATGAGGTCAAAGAGGCGGCCGGGCAGGGCGGCGGCCTTGAAATAGGACGCGACCTCGTTCGGATCCGGATACAGGAAGGCCGTAAAGGACTCGACGGCGAACAGATACATGAACACGACGAAGAGAAGTGTGACCAGCATGGCGGCCGACACTTCCCAGGAGGGCACCGCCCGCAGGCGGGTGAGGGTCAGAATCGCCTGCGAAGATGTGATCCAGATGAAGAAGAGGAAGATGACGGTGCCCTGGGATTCCAGCAACGGGATATGCAGCGCGCCGTGGGTCAGGAGCAGGATCAGCAGGGGAATCATCAGGGTAGTCACGAAACCGGTCACCCACGTGAGCGGGGAAAAGCTCTGTTCTTCTTCCTCCTGGTCGGCATGAGGGAGATGCGCTTCCTGCCGGGCCTTGTGAATCACGTTCCCGCTGTTCAGAAACACGGTGGCCTTGAAGAGGCCGTGGGCGATCAGGTGAAAGACCGCGAGCGAGAAGGCGCCCAGGCCGCATTCCATGATCATGTAGCCCATCTGGCCGACCGTCGAGAAGCCGAGAGTTTTCTTGATATCGTTCTGCGCCAGCATCATTGAGGCGCCCAGGACCGCCGTCAATGTCCCGACGACGAAGGCCACGTGCAGCGTCGTCGAACTGAGCCCGAAGAGCGGGGCCAGCCGGTTGATCAGGAAGCCGCCTGCGTTGATGATGCCGGCATGAAGCAGCGCCGTGGCGGGCGTCGGGGCATAGAGGTAGCGGGGCAGCCAGATGTGGAACGGAACCTGCGCCGACTTGCTCATGCCGCCGATGAACAGGAGCAGCGTCACGGCCGTGGCGCCGCTGATCTCGAGTCCCGGCAGCGGCGAAACGACGGCCGTCGATTCGGCCGCCTTGGCAAACAAGTCCGGAAACTCCAGCGTGCCGTAGAGGGCATGGGCCAGGACGATTCCCGCCAGGAACGCGATGTCCCCGACACGCAGCAGCGTGAATGTCTTGAAGGCCCCGTCCAGCGTGCCCGCATGGGTATGGTTATGGGCCAGGAGATACAGCAGATAACTCAGCAGCTGCCAGAAAAGAAACAGCATCATGAGATTGGCACTGGAGACCATGCAGAGCAGGACGAACAGCGCCAGGCCGATGAGGGCCAGGTACCGGGGTTCGTGGGGGTCCTGGTACATGTACTCGATGGAATAGGCATAGATGACGGTGCCGACTCCGGCGATCAGCACCATCATGACCGCGCTGAGCCGGTCGATATAGAAGCCGATCGGAAAGGTGAGCGAGGCAAGCGACGCGGGGTCGTACAATCGGACGCTGACCGGTCCCTGCGTCGTCACGACATAGAGCGTGGCGATGGCGCCGCAGAAGGCCGCGCCGACCGGGATGGCGCCGAACTGCGCGCGAACCCGCCGCGAACGGTCGTTGCCCAGGGCGATCAGGAGCGTGGTCAGAAGCGGAAGGAGCGGAAGGAGCGGAAGGAGGATGGCGTACACGGGTACCTCACGGTTAGAGAAACAGAAAAGCCAACGGTGTTACGCGCCGACGGGTCCGCGTACCACGGTTGGCTTGTACTGCAACCGGCCCGAAACGTGCCGGTTACCCTACCGCCGTTGGTTGCATGATCAGCCTCATAGCCGTGCCGGTCCTGTGCAGGGCGGCGACGACATGCTCCATGAGCTGCTTATAGTGAATTCCCTTATCCGGTACTCGTCCCCGGCGAGTCAAGGGAGCGGGTACAATGCCCCCGGCCGTCTAGGCCTTCGGGCCCTTACCGCCTGCCTTTCGGCCCAACGGGGCGGCTTTGTTCTTGTGGCCTCATCAGCAGCCCCTCTATAATCAATCGGACGTACTCATTTGGCTGGATGACTGTATGATGAACAAAGGACTGACCAAAGGCGAAATCGAGTCGGCGATTCGGAACGCCATCATCAAGTTCGAACAGGAGTTCATGGGACGGGGCCCGGAGGATGTCCGAGCCTACATCGTGCGGGATCTCGTCGTCGTGCGTCTCAGGGGCGTGCTGACGCCCGCCGAGCGGCAACTCGCCAAGAGTGCGGAAGGCGTGGACATGGTCAAACGAATCAGACAAACCCTCATTGCCCAGGGCCGTGACCGCCTGTTCGAACAGGTGAATGAGATCACCGGGGCCAAGGCACTGGCGCTCTTTACCGATATCAATGCCCAGATCGGCGAAAAAGTACTGGTCTTTACCGTGGATCGGGATCTGGAAGGCCTTGGTCGATAGTCTGAGCCGGGTGATCGAATGAAAAAACTGATCGAGGGATTCAAGAAGTTCCAACACGAGGTCTTTAAGACGAAGCGCGACCTGTTTACGAGTCTCGCAAGAGGGCAGCAGCCCAGGGCGCTCTTTATCAGCTGTTCGGATTCCCGCATCGATCCCTGTCTGGTGACGCAGACGGAGCCGGGGGAGCTCTTCATTCTCCGGAACGCCGGCAACCTGGTGCCGTCCTACGGCACGACGATCGGCAGCACGATTGCGACGATCGAATACGCGGTCGGCGTGTTGAACATCAAAAACATCATCGTCTGCGGTCACACCGATTGCGGAGTAGTGAAAGCGATCCTCGAGCCGGAACAGGTGGGTGACCTGCCCGCCGTCAAAACGTGGTTGCTCCAGGCGGAAGCCACGAGGCGGGTCGTAAGAGACAATTACAGCCATCTGACCGGGGATGCGTTGTATGTGGCGACGACTCAGGAAAATGTCCGGATTCAATTGAATCATTTGAAGACCCATCCGCTTGTGGCCGCGCGCCTTCGAAGCATGTCTCTGGAACTCCACGGCTGGGTCTACTCCATCGAGACCGGCGACGTGTGGACCTATGATTTTGCGCAAGACATGTTCCGGTCGTTGGTTCCGTCGGCCGGCAAGGTTCGCCGCAAGCGGAAATGAGAGCGGGATTCGCACACGACTATGCGGGCTCTTGAACAACTGGCTTTCGACAACACCTATGCCCGTCTGCCTGAATCCTTTCACGCTAAGCTGAACCCGACGCCGTTTTCGACGGCTCCCTATCTCATCAGCTTCAATCGTGCGGCGGCGGAACTGATCGACCTGGATCCGGCGGAAGCCGCCCGTCCGGAGTTCGCGGGGGTGTTCGGCGGGAGTCTGCTTGTGCCGGGGATGGAGCCGTTGGCCATGCTCTATTCCGGCCATCAATTCGGCACCTATGTCCCGCAGCTCGGCGACGGCCGCGCGATCCTCCTGGGCGAAGTGCGGAACGGACGGGGCGAAAAATGGGATCTGCAACTCAAGGGCGCGGGGATGACCCCGTTTTCGCGCGACGGCGACGGCCGGGCGGTCCTGCGCTCCACGATCCGCGAATATCTCTGCAGCGAAGCCATGCACGGCCTCGGCGTTCCGACGACCCGCGCGCTCTGCATGGTCGGCAGCGATCATCAGGTCCATCGGGAACAGGTGGAGACCGGCGCCATCGTGGTGCGCATGGCGCCTTCGCACGTCCGGTTCGGCTCCTTCGAAGTGTTCTACTATCGCAAGCAGCATGAGCAGCTGAAAGTGCTGGCCGACTATGTGATCGCGCAGTACTATCCTCATCTGGTCGATGGCTCCGACAAGTACGCCCGGTTCTTTGCCGAGGTGGTCGAGCGCACGGCGACGTTGATCGCCCGATGGCAGGCGGTCGGCTGGGCCCATGGCGTGATGAATACCGACAATATGTCGATACTCGGAATCACGCTCGACTACGGGCCGTTCGGCTTCATCGACGACTACGATCCCGGTTTCATCTGCAACCACTCCGACTACAACGGCCGCTATGCGTTCAACCAGCAGCCCTACATCGGCCTCTGGAATCTGAGCTGTCTGGCGCAGGCGCTGCTGCCGCTCGCGTCCAAAGAAGATTTGAAGGCGGCTCTGGATTCCTACACGCCGCTCTGCGAGCGCCGGTATATGGAACTGATGCAGGCCAAGGTCGGATTGACCGAAGAGCATGAGGAGGATGCGGCGTTGATTCAGGATCTGCTGAGTCTCATGCAGCAGAGCCGCGCCGATTACACGAACTGCTTCCGGGCCCTGGGCGCGTTTTCATCGGCGGAGGGCGCTCTGAACGAACCGCTCCGCGATGGCTTCCTGGACCGCGCGGCGTTCGATGCCTGGGCCGGGCGCTATGCCGGGCGGTTGCGCGGAGAGCGAAGCCGCGATGCGGAACGGCGGAGCCGGATGAACCGGATCAATCCTAAATACGTGCTGCGCAACTATCTCGCCCAGACCGCGATCGAGAAGGCGCAACAGAAAGACTACTCGGAAGTCGATCGCTTGCTGGCCCTGCTTCAGGATCCGTACAGCGATCAACCGGGCATGGACGCCTATGCAGCGGCTCCGCCGAACTGGGGCAAGCATCTGTCGGTCAGTTGCAGCTCTTAAGCTCCGCCCTCGTGCCCGTCCCGGGTCGCGCGCGACCTTGCAGGTTCCCTCATTGTTTGTTGTAGAGTGGCTCAATTGAACGGTCTTGAGGAGTTCGACCTATGGCGAAATCCGGCGGTGATTCGAAACTGGCGGTAGCCGGCGCGCTGACGCTCGTCCTGGCCATTGCCGGTGTGCTGTTGGTGAAGGAGCCGCTGCGTAGTTCGCGGCCGGTCGGCACCGGGCTGGAGATGAAGCAGAGCACCGGCGAACAGCTGGTCCGGGCGCGGCTGTGGGAAGATCCGGTGGCGGCGGTCGAACGGGCGATCCGGGAGAAGGGGGCGTCCCAGGCGGCGTCCGGGGGGACTTCCTCCCTGGCTCAGCGGCTCAGCACACTCCGGGAGGCGATCGCCGGGCGGGTGGCGGGCGGGCAGCGTCTCGCCGTGTTGCTGACGACGACGAGCGGGGGACCTTATGTGGAAAGCACCGAATCGCGCCTCCGCGACCGGTACGCCATCGGCACCGCGCTCGGCGCGGCCTGTTATGTGCCGGAAGACGAGACCCGTCTTTCTTTTGTCGATTGGGAGCCGCAAGGATCCGTTCGGGGGCTGCCCTATGAATGGTACCGGCTGAGAAAGACCCGCAACTGCGGCGAGCCCGGATCACGCGCGGACAGCGTTCTGGTGATCTGGCTCCCCGACGAAGCCTTGAGCCGCGGCTTCCTGGCCACTTTGACGTCGCTGTCCCAAGGGCTGGCCTGTCAGGAAGCAGGTAAGAGCGAGTGCCTCTTCGCCGACGACAAGCGCACACTCGTGCGGCTGAATCCCGCCGTCCAACAGGCGGTCACGTTCAAAATCATCGGTCCCCGCAGTTCCTCGGCCTATCGCGCGCTGCTGGACGAGGCCGGGTCTCTATACGGCAATCCGCACGAGGGGCTCGGAGTGTGGCCGAACGCCGACGGGTCGATCGAGCTGTATTCGCCCTGGGCCAGCGCGATGAAGGGGCTGCTGGCCTACGGGCTCAAAGCGGAGTCCGGCAAAGGCGCGGCCTGTGCGACATATGACGATTGCGAACACGAGTTTTATCGCCGGCTGGCCGACGCGAACATCCGGCTGGTCTACGATGTCGGCTCGGACGATCGGCGATTCGAATCGCTGATCGCCGAATTGGAACGGCGGCAGGTCCGGCTCGGCTGGGATGCCGTGATTCTCATCGGCGAATGGGATTCCTTTTACGGACGGGCCCTGCCGATCGAGTTCCGCGCCGCCGCCTGCGCCAAGGTGGCGACGTTCTCGGAAGAGGATCTGAAACAGATCCAGGTGCCGGTGGACATCAAGCGTTGGTGCCCCACCATCCCGCAGGCCGTCGATCTGCAGATTCAACGGCCCGCCGATTATGAGTCGCTCACGCTCAACGTCTTTCGCTACAGCTATCTGGGTGGCCTGGACGGAGAAGTGCCGGGCGACGACGCGGCGCGCGCCGCCCGGGCGGCCAAGACCGCGGCCGCCAATCAGACCGGCGACGTGAATCGGGACCGTCCGGAGGGCACCAGCCAGCTCGACTATGTGCGATCGCTGGTCGCGCGCATTCACGATGAAGGCGAAGGCGCCAGGGCGATCGGGATCATGGGAACGGATCCCTACGATGCCCTGCTTATCATCAAGGCGCTCCGGCCGTTTTTCCCCCACGCGATCTTTTTTACGCTGGATCTGGATGCCCGCCATCTCCATCCGAGCGAATATAAGTCGACACGCAACATGGTCATCGCGTCGCCGTTCGGGCTGCAATTGGACGGAGGGCTCCAGCGCGACGTCCCGCCGTTCCGGAGCAGCTATCAGACCTCCGCGTACTTCGCCACGCTGCAGGCGGTGGGACATGTCACCTGCGAATCCAAGGGCCATCAACCGCAGAGCGGACCCTGCACAGCGGCGTACCACGCGGCGTTGACACCGGACGATCGTCTCTATGATGCGGGATCTCATCCGAGACTCTTTGAAGTAGGCCGGAACGGAGCGGTGGATTTGAGTGTGGTAGCGCAGGAGGGTGTACGAACGATCCATCCGCTGCGGCCGGATCTGGCGCATAACGAACAGTACGGGCAGCTGAAGCAGGGAGTAGGATTCGACAATACGGCCGTCGCGGCCGGCCTGGTCGTGGCGCTGTTGATCGGGACGATTGTGGCCTGGAGCAATCAGCGGCTTTGGCTCTGGGTCGCGCGCAATCCCACGGTATTGAGCGTGTTGGGGCTCGTGCTTCTGGCGGCCTTCGCGGTGTTCCTGCTCTCCGGCGGTGCGACGATGCTGCTCGCCGGTCATGACGAAGGTGAGCCGTTTTCCTGGACCGACGGCGTCAGCATCTGGCCGAGCGAACTGCTCCGCTTCCTGGTGGTAGTTCTCTGCCTCATCCTGATGGCGAAAGGTATGCGCGATCTGACGAAGAACAGCGAGCTGATCGGCCAGGATTTCCTGTTTCAAGATGAGTCCGCCGGCAAACGGTTGTCGCCCGGGACCTTCTGGCTCAACCTCAAGCGGGTCTCTCATCCGGCCGCAACGATGACGGCGACGACGGTGGATCAGGCCTGGTCCTGGTATCGCGAGGCCGGCAAGCCGGCGCAACGAGCGGCTCGCACGCTCCTGTTGTTCCTGCTCTACCTTGCGGTCATGTGGCCGCTGGAACACTGGGTGCTCGACGAGGAGATGATCCATCCCTGCCGGGGATACCTGAGCTGCACGGTGGACTGGGCGCTGACGCTCGTGAGCGTTGCGCTGGTGGTGCTGCTCAACCTGGCCGTCTTCGACGCGGTGATGTTGTGCCGGCGCTGGATCGGGTGGGTGACCGCCTCGACCGGCGGCTGGTCCGACCGGGTGCAGGAAGAGTATCTCCGCGACTATGGCCTGGGTGAGGCGCAGAAGGCGGAGTTCGGAAAGCTGAAGTATCTGGCGGTGGTGGATCTGATCGGGCAGCGGACCGAAGTCGTGAACCGCCTGATCCGTTATCCCTTCATCGCGCTGTTGATCATGATCGCCGGCCGCAACGACTATTTCGATATCTGGAACTACCCCGTGCTGCTTCTGTTTTCCTGGGGGTTGAACGTGCTGCTGGCCCTGCTGGCGGCGTTCCTCCTGTACCAGGCGGCGAGCAAGGCGAAGGCCGCCATGCTGACCGGGCTGAGCCGGCAGATGGTCCAGGCTCTGGGGGTCGGGCAGGATCGCGATGTGCGGATGAAGCAGGTTCAGTTCATCATCGACGAGGTCGAAGCGAATGAGCAGGGGGCCTTCGTCCCGCTGTACCAGCAGCCGGTGATCGAGTCCTCGCTCTACGGTCTGGTGGCGCTGCTTCAATATCTGTACGTCCGGTAACGAGAGGCGTATGCGACAGGAACTGGTAGGCGGGTTGAAGATACGTGTGTCCGGCGGCATCGACGGGCACGGCGGCGGCAACGGGCCGGTTGTGGTCCTGTTGCACGGTTTCGGCGCGCCGGGTGATGACCTCGTCCCGCTGGCTGATGTGCTGAACGTGCCGGCCGGCACAAGGTTTCTGTTTCCGGAGGGGCCGCTCTCGTTGAGTTTCGGGCCGGGGGATGCGCGGGCCTGGTGGCTGATCGACATGGCGCGCATCGCCCAGGATCGGGCCGCCGGACGGGTGCGCGACCTGTCGCAGGATATTCCGAAGGGCCTGGCCCCCATGCGGGAGCAGATGCTGAACGTCTTGAAGGAGATCGAACAGAAATTCGGCGCCGATCCGAAGAAGACCGTGCTCGGCGGATTCTCGCAAGGCGCCATGCTCTCCTGCGATCTGATGCTCCATACCGACCGGCCCTACGCCGGTCTGGTCCAACTCTCCGGAACATTGCTGGCCCAGCCGGTGTGGGGGCCGCTTCTGCCGAAACGGAAACATCTGCCGGTCTTTCAGAGCCACGGGGTGCAGGACGAGATCCTGCCCTACGTCGGGGCGGAACGGTTGCGAGATACACTGGTGCAGGCGGGATTGTCTGTTGAATGGCACAACTTCCGCGGCGGGCATGAGATTCCAGAGCTGGTGCTCCGGCGCTTCGGCGTCTTTCTGACCAAGGTCTTGGGCTAGCCGTGTGGTAACCGGGCTGCAAGTCCGCCGATAATTGGAACGGTGAGAGGGCCTCTACTATGCCCCCATGCCACGCTCCTAACGCGCGGCGTGCGAGAGAAAATGTGTGTGCACTTGACCGGATCCTTCAAGATGGACGTTTTTCTTCTAACTTGTGGAGAGCTTGTGGAAGGGGCACGCTGTGAGTAAGTTCAGAGTCCAAGTTCCGGCAGAAAGCCCCCATGGTTGCTGCTCATGAATACCGACAGATTCCAGGAGGTAAGAAGCGAATGACACGACATTACCTTCTCGTGGCAGCGTTCTGCGGCGTAGTATGCGTACTCCTTGGGTGGAGCGATCCCCGCAAGGTATCTGCACAAGGAACGACGGACCAAGTCAAACTCGGCCAGGTCGCAATTGAGACGAGCGAGAGCTACATCGGTTACCCAGCGGTGGAGATGCTCACGGACCAAGTGGTGCTGGCGAAGGTGGCTATGGAGGCCCAGAATGCAGCCGTCCGCGAGGCGGCGGTGGAAAAACTTACTGACCAAGCCGGATTGGCGAAAGTTGCGGTGGGGGCCCAGGTTCCATCCATCCGCTGGTCGGCGGTGCAAAAGCTGACCGATCAAGCGGTGCTGGCGAAGCTCGCGGTGGAGGACCAGGCGGCAAACGTCCGTGAGGCGGCGGTGGAGAAGCTCACCGACCAAGCGGTGCTGGCAAAGATCGCGGTAGAAGATGAAGACGAAAATGTCCGCTGGTCAGCGATGCAAAGGCTGACCGATCAAGCGGTGCTGGCAAGAATCGTGGGAAAAGACAAGTCTGCGGCTGTTCGTGAGGCGGCGGTGAAAAAGCTCACCGATCAAGCCGTGTTGGCAAAGCTTTCGCTGGAGGTTCAGAACGCAGAGATCCGTGAGGCAGTGGTAAAGAAGCTGACCGATCAAGCGGTGCTGGCGAAGCTCGCGGTGGAGGACCAGGCGGCAA
>CAYPOR010000006.1:0-76774 GCA_964412445.1 uncultured Nitrospira sp. | reverse complement strand
CCGATCAAGCGGTGCTGGCGAAGCTCGCGGTGGAGGACCAGGCGGCAAACGTCCGCAAGGCGGCGGTGGAGAAGCTCACCGACCAAGAATGGCTGGCAAAGGTAGTCGTAGAGGGCAGGGATACGGATGTTCGCGGTGTGGCTGTAGGGAAGTTAACCGACGAGACGTTGTTGACGAACCTTCAAATCCAGGCAGTACTCGCGAAGCTCGCGGGGGACCACCAGGCGGCGGAAGTCCGCAAGGCGACGGTGGAGAAGCTCACCGACCAAGCGGTGTTGGCAAAAATTGCGGTGAAGGACCAGGTGGCGGAAGTCCGCAGGGCGGCGGTGAAGAAGCTCACTGGCCAGAGCTTGTTGGCAAAGATTGCCATGCAGGACGCATCACTCGATGTCCGTATCACCGCGATCAGCAAGGTAACCGACCAGGTACTCCTCCAGCGATGGGCGGCGAATAACCCTCAAGCGGCGATCAGGTTGGCTTCAGTGAAGGGAATCACAGACGACCAGTTTCTGGTCCGGCGGCTGTCGGTGGAATCGTCGGCAGCCGTTCGGGCTGCCATTGTCGAGACGCTCCATACAGAAACCTCGTTACAGAACGTCGCAGTCGCGGTCTACCGTAAGGAAGAGCGTCTGCAAGCCTTGCAGCGATTGCGGAGCATGGAGGGAAACCGTGCTGTTGATGCTGAAGCGGCGCAGCGGGCATTGGAGGAGAGGGTCACGGCAATTTCCCAGGAGGCTGATGGTAGCACATTGCTGGCGCAGACATTGAGAGGTGAGTTTGATGTCCTGCGGTATGCGGCTGCCAACCGATTGAACCACTCGACCAAACTGGAACAGGCCGCACTCCATAGCCGTGATCGTGAGGTGCTGAAAATCTTGCTGGCAAAGCTGGAGGATAAGACCGTGCTGAAGCGTATCGCTTCGGCCTCGGATGATCGAGCCATGAGACTGGCCGTAGCATACAAGGCAGGGACAAAATCATGGAAGGACATCTTTAATGCGGCTACGGCAAAGGGTACAACGGTTGAGATGTTGGGAGATGCCCTTGCCGCCGTCTCGCTCTTCTCCTCAGCGCAAGAGGACGCGAAGGCTGCGGTCCAGCAAGCTTGCCTGAATTTGATTCGGCTTGGGGATGAATCACGCATCCCGGAGATGGTGGATTTACTGGAAGGGTACGGGGACAAGATATTGGGGGAAGATTATCTGAACAGCAGCCAGCCGGATCTCGATAATGCCGGGCGGGCGTGGGCTCATCGGCGGGGATATAACGTTGGAATCGGTCCTGGGTCGCACCGTGCGACCTGGGGAAGCGGTCGATAGATTTTGTCGGGCGGAATCAAGCATCACCTTACTATGAGAGATTTCACCTTTCGTGATTGAGCTCCATGGGGAGTCGATTGCAGGGAACAGAGGGGGCTCCAGATATTCTGACCGTGTACTAAGTTGTAGTGTAACTCCCCTGTTAACGAGATACTTCAAAAGAAGAACGTCTAGCTTCCATTAGGCTTTGAGCACTTCGGTCCAATATGTCGGAGCGGAATGTCTGCGCGACGAACCGACCATGTCCGGCTTCTCCGTTGAATGGCACAACTTCCGCGGCGGGCATGAGATTCCAAGAGTGGTGTTGCAACGGCTGGGGATGTTCATTACCAAGACGGTCACACAGACATGAGCGGTCTGCACTCGTTCGAACTCGCAGGCCTTGACGGCACGCTGATCCGCGGCGATCGCGCGACGGGGAAGGATCGTCAGGTTCTGTTCATCACTGGCTTCCTCTCCAAGCGCTGGGGGAATAAGAGCAAGGCTCTCTCGCAATGGTGTCAGGAACAGGGTTGGGGGTTCTGCTGTTACGATGTGCGCGGGTTCGGCGAGTCGGAGGGGCGATTCACGGACTACACTCTGTCCGATTGGCTGGACGATGCGCGGGCAGTCTTGGGTCTCCTGAAGCACGGGCCACCCGTCACGATAGTGGGAAACTCGCTCGGGAGCTGGATCGCGTGGCTCATGGCGCAGGAATTCGACGTGGTCGACCGTCTCGTGCTCATCGCCCCGGCGTTCAATATGATGGGGGTGCGGGCGAAGCAGATCGCGCCGGAGCGGCGGCGGGTCTGGGAGAGCACCGGCTGGATGCCCTGGGATGATGATCCGTTGCATAAAGACTGGCCGCTGTCGTGGAAATGGGTCGAGGAAAGCGAAGTCTATTGGCAAAGGACATTCGACCGGCTCAGGCCGGTGCGGACGACGATTTTGCACGGACTACAGGACACGGCCATTTCACCGGAGGGCAGTCGGCAGTTCGCTGAAGAGCTCCGGCAGCGGGCGCCGGCCTTTCTGCTCGAACTCCGGCTGATTCCCGGGGATCACCGGTTGAGCGGTCCTGAGCACATGGAATTACTGCATCGCCTCGTCGTCGAATAGGAGCGGAATCACATGCTGACGTTGATTCATAAAGAATGCGGCGGTCCGGCGCTCGACGAGTCACCCGTCGGCGAAGTCTGCGCGATCCCCGTCAACCAGTTCCCCTTTCCCTGCTTCACCTGCCTGGAAGAAATCGTGGATGAATCGGAAGTCCGCTTCTCACAAGAGACGGGCTTCTGAACGGGCCCTCCCGATCTGATTCGATCATGGCGCCGGCAAAGGCGGTGGGAGTTGAGTTGTGCGGGAATGAGCCGGTCTGTTAAGTTGTGCGGCTCAGGAACGTGAATTACTAGCGGAGGATTCCAAGGATCATGGCCACGACCAACGACAAGCAAGTCATTTTCTCCCTCGTCAATGTCGGCAAGGTGTTCCCGCCGAAGAAGCAGGTGCTGCGCGAGATCTACCTCGGTTTCTACTACGGCGCCAAAATCGGCGTGCTCGGCTTGAACGGATCGGGCAAAAGCTCGCTGCTCAAGATCATCGCCGGCGTGGATCCCAATTACACCGGCGAAATCACCCGCTCGAAAGGTTACAGCATCGGGTTGCTCGAACAGGAGCCGCAGCTCGATCCGAACAAGACCGTGAAGGAAGTCGTCGAAGAGGGCAAGAAAGAACTGGTCGCGTTGCTCAAGGAGTATGAAGACGTCAGCAACCAGATCGGGTCGGCCGATCCCGACACGATGGAGAAGTTGATCGACAAGCAGGGGCAGATCCAGGAAAAGATCGAGGCGGCCAACGGCTGGGAACTGGAAAACGAACTCGAAGTCGCCATGGATGCGCTCCGCTGTCCGCCGGCGGATGCCAAGGTCGGCGTCCTCTCCGGCGGTGAAAAGCGCCGCGTGGCGCTCTGCCGTCTGATGATTCAGGAGCCCGACATTCTTCTGCTCGACGAGCCGACGAACCATCTGGATGCCGAATCCGTGCAATGGCTGGAGCAGCATCTGCAGCAATACAAAGGGACGGTCATCGCGGTCACGCACGATCGCTACTTCCTCGACAATGTCGCCGGCTGGATTCTGGAACTCGATCGCGGTCACGGGATTCCCTTCCAGGGCAATTACACCTCCTGGCTGGAGCAGAAAAAGGATCGGCTGGAGAAGGAAGAGAAAGCCGAATCGAAGCGGCAGAAAACCCTCGAACACGAGTTGGAGTGGATCCGCATGTCGCCGAAGGCGCGGCAGTCCAAGGGCAAGGCGCGCCTGAACCGGTATGAGGACCTCGTCAATCAGAAGCAGGACCAGGTGGCCGCCGATCTTGAAATCTACATTCCGCCGGGACCGCGCCTGGGCGATGTGGTGATCGAAGCCAACGGCATCAGCAAAGCGTTCGGCGACAAGGTGCTCTATGAGAATGTGAATTTCAGCCTGCCCAAGGGCGGCATCGTCGGCGTGATCGGCCCGAACGGCGCCGGCAAGACGACCATGTTTAAGATGATTCTCGGGAAAGAGAAGCCGGATTCCGGCACGATCCGGATCGGCGAAACCGTGAAGCTCGGCTACGTGGATCAGGACCGCAGCCTCGACGGCAACAAGACCGTGTACGAGGTCATTTCCGACGGTCAGGACACGATCAAGCTCGGCAAAGTCGACGTGAATGCCCGGGGCTATTGTTCGCGGTTCAACTTCGCCGGGACCGATCAGCAGAAGAAAGTGAAGGAGCTGTCAGGCGGCGAGCGCAATCGCGTGCATCTGGCCCGCATGCTGAAAGAAGGCGCCAACCTCATCATCCTCGACGAGCCGACGAACGATCTCGACGTAAACACGCTGCGCGCGCTCGAAGAGGGGTTGGAGAGTTTCGCCGGCTGCGCCGTCGTCAGCAGTCACGACCGGTGGTTCCTCGATCGTCTGGCGACGCATATCCTGGCCTTCGAAGGCGACAGCAAGGTGGTGTGGTTTGAAGGCAACTACAGCGACTACGAAGCGGACCGCAAACGCCGGCTGGGCAAAGAAGCCGATCAGCCGCACCGGATCCGATACCGCAAATTGACGCGCAATTAATCCCGGCTTCCATCCGAACGGCCGGGGAGTCCGTATTGCTAGCAGGATGGTTCGCGCTACGCACAATCATAGGATCGTGAGGTCGGCGGGGCGATGAATGCCCCGTCGGCCATGCTCAGTCTTCTCCTCCTTGGACTGGCGGGCTGTATTTCGGCCGCGCCAAGCCCCTCCGCACCGGTCGTTGCTGTCCCTACCCGCGCCAATCAAACACTCGATCAGGACGCCCGGCGCGACGGGCGATTCATCGGCCTGGCCATTTCCGGCGGAGGCAGCCGGGCCGCCGTGTTCGGCGGGGCGATCTTGCGGGAATTGCACGGGCTCGGATTGTTGCAACAGGTCGATGTGCTCTCCGCCGTGTCGGGCGGGGCGCTGCCCGCGGCCTACTATGCGCTCGACGGCTATCGGACGGTCGACTTCGCGAACGGATTTCTGGAACGGATGGGGCATGACTTTCAGCAGGACGTGCTGGGTCGTTGGATCTCGCCGGGGACCTTGCTCACGCGCTGGTTCGGAGATGCGACGAAGTCCGACATCGTCGTGCAGGTGCTCGACGAGCAGCTCTATCACGGCGCGACGTATGCCGACCTGAATCCTGCCCGCCCTAAATTGCTGCTGAACGCGACCAATGCCCTGACCGGCGATCCTTTCGTGATCTCGGACGAAGGATTTTCCACGCTGTCCTCTTCGCTGTCGGCGTTCAGCGTGTCCCGTGCCGTCTATATGTCAGCGGCCTATCCCGGCGTCTTCGATCCGGTCGCGCTGCCTTCATCGGAACCGGCATCGCATCAGGCGGTGCTGGCCTATGACGGCGGCCCTTCCGACAATCTCGGCATCAAAACGCTGGTGAATCTTCTCGGAAAGGCGGACCGGCAAGCCGCCCTGACCGCACAGTTTCCCATGGGCTGTGTGATCATCGCGGTCGATGCGACGCCACGAATCACGAGCGAGACAAACCAGCCCCTGTCGGCTTCGACCGTCCTGTTGAAAAGCCACCGGCGCGAGGTGCTGGAGCGTGTCGGGATCGTCGAAGAACGGCAGGACCGGGCCATGTTCGGGACGTTTACGGTGAACGGGAGCCGGGCTGTCTGCACGTTCTGGCATCTCGCCTTGCGGCAATTGCCGGAAGATGATCCGCTCGGCGCCAAGGTCACCAGCATCAAGACCAGCCTCGGATTGGAACAGGCCGATCAGGATGCCTTGATCCGCGCCGCCCGTCGGCTCATTGAACGGAGTATCAATACTCTTCAAGAAGAGGGAGTTGGTCCTGTGTTCTTACGCGAGTTCGGCAACCAGGCCGCGACAAATCGGTGAAAGACCATGCCGTCATGATCGGGAGCACAGGTATCGGCTCATGGAGATGATTCCGTCTACGCATGATGCAGCGCGCCGATGGGGAGGTGCTCAATGAAGCCGGTGGTGCTTGTCACCGGCGCTGCCGGTCTTATCGGCCAGTACATGATGAACACGGCGGCCCGCTGGGCGCCGGAGTGGGAAGTGTGCGGTCTGACTCGTCGGGATGCGGAACTCACGGACTCGGCGCGGGTGACAACGTTCGTACGTGCGTTGAATCCACAGGCTCTGATCCATTGTGCGGCGCTGAGCCGGACCAAGGACTGCGAACAGGATCCGGTCCGCGCCCGACTGAATAATGTCACGGTGACGGCGCATCTGGCCGAACTGGCGCGGGACATCCCCTTTGTCTTTCTATCCAGCGGCGAAGTATTCGACGGACGGGGCGGGTGGTATGTCGAAACGGATGAGGCGCAGCCGATCAATGTCTATGGCCGGACCAAGCTGGAAGCGGAACAGGTGGTATTGGCGAATGCGCGCCATACGGTCGTGCGGATCGTCCTGACGGCCGGTACGTCCGCAGGGGGCGACAGGAGCTTCGTCGAAGATATGTGCCGCGTCGCTCGGTCCGGCGGCTGTGTCTCACTCTTTGCGGATGAATACCGGTGCCCGCTGCCGGCGGGTGTGATCGCTCGAGCACTCTGGGAAGTGCTGGCGAGTGGTCGGCCAGGACTGTATCACTTAGGCGGTTCGGAACGGCTTTCACGTTGGGAGATCGGTGAAGCTCTCGTGCCTTGGTATCCCGAGCTCCAGGGCCGTCTTCAGGCCGGCTCGGCGACGCAGTACCATGGATCGCCCCGGCCGGCAGATCTTTCTCTCCGGTGCGACAAGCTTCAGCAGCTTCTCTCATTTCCGATTCCCGGATTCCGTTCATGGCTGATGAATCGCACGACTGCCGGTGCCGATGTGTGGGATTTTCCGCTGACCTAGTCCGGTATCGTGTGTGGGGTCTCGATGTCGTCTGATCCGTTGACGCTGCTCCTGTGGGCCTGGGTCGCCATGGCAGGCTGGATGGCCCTGTTGTGGCTGGTCGAGCGTGCACGGCGCAATGCCTCGCTTGCGGATGTCGGATGGTGTGTCGGGCTCGTCGTTGTCGTTGCCGGCTACGCCTGGTCTGCGACCGGCGAGGTCGAGCGGAAACTGCTGCTGGCCGTCATGGCCGCGGTCTACGGTTTGCGCCTGGGCGGATATATTCTCTTCAACCGGGTGATCGGCAGGACCGAAGATCCTCGGTATCAACGATTGCGGCAGGTGTGGCGATTGGAGAAACCGCTGAGGATGTTCGTCTATTTTCAGTTGCAGGCCGCCGTCGTCGTGCTCTTTTCCCTTCCCTTTCTTGCCGTCATGCAGAATCCGCGGCCGCCGTTCGGCTTGTGGGAATTGGCCGGCGTGCTCGTGTGGCTGACCGGCATTATCGGGGAGTCGTTCGCGGACCGGCAGTTGGCCGGCTTTCGCGCGAAGCCCTGGAACCATGACCGGGTCTGCCGGGAAGGGCTCTGGTTCTTCTCACGCCATCCGAATTACTTTTTCGAATGGATTCACTGGTGGGCCTATGCGGTGATGGCGATCGGCAGCCCCGGCTGGCTGCTGACCTGGATTGGTCCGCTGGTGATGGGGCTGTCCCTGACGAAAATCACCGGCATTCCCTGGGCGGAGGAACAGGCGCTCAGGACACGCGGCGACGACTATCGCCGGTATCAGGACACCACGAGCGCCTTCATTCCCTGGTGGCCGAAAACGGGTCAGTCTTCCTCTGCGCCGTTCAAAAATTGATCGAGCCGGCTCTTGGCCGCCTCATCCATCTGTGCGACCTTCCATCCGGCCGTATGACCGTCCGACCAGCAGACCGTCGCCCTATTCACAATCATGTATTTGTAGACCTCGCGGTCCGGCAGCGCCAGGTAGACCGTCGTTTCTGTTCCGGGAGGAAGCGGGTGCTTGGTGCTGGCGCGCCAGCCGGTTTCCGAGAGGTCCCAGACCTTCCCCTGTTCGAGGGTCCCATTCCAGAAGTAGAGAAATGAGCATTGGGTGGGGACGCGGTCTGCATTGCGCACGCTATACGTCTTGACCATGAATGCCTCCTCGCCAAGTAAACATCCGCTGTCGACTGTGTGCTGAGTGTACACGCAGCCCGGTGATTCAGCGTGCCTCGAAAGGGGGGGAACGATGGCCTCGGAAGAGGGGAGCGCCTGGCAGGATGCTGAAAATGTCCGCCAGCGGCGTTCTCGCATCGCTCAGAGGCTCAACGTACGACTCAGCGTACGATTCGCCTCTTCGCTCGCTGCGGCCTTGCTGGCCGGCCATTTTGAGCACCCTGCACCCAACAAATATTTTCCGCCGTTTGGTATGAGCCAGCTATTGGCTTGTACTAAGCTGAGCCAGGCGGGCACGGGCGATTTCGGCCTGTTTGCTGGAGGGATACAGGCGGATCACGTCGTCATAGAGTTGTTTGGCGTGCGGAAGATTCATCTGCCGCTCTTCGAACTCGGCGGTCTCCAGCAGTTCTTTGGCCTGATCGCCGGAGCATCCCAGCAGCAGACTGCCATACAGGATACAGAGCAGGAAGCGTGTCACAGTCATCGTCGTCCTTTCGTATCGCAGCTTATTGAGCGGCGTTGTCTTTGGCTCTCCGGCCGGACGATTACTCCACGGGATCAATGCCGTAACGCGGGGCGGCGATATCTTCGCTGTGGCAGTGAGGGCAGCGACCGGGTCTGGTGAGCCGCCGGCGGTCGCGGAAGACAAACTCGCAATCCTGGCAGCGGGACGGTTCCAGGATGAAGCAGCGGGTCTTGTCGTGCGCGACGGATTTCACGACGTGTTCCAGATGATCCTCGACCTGCCGCTCGGGAATGCCGAGCATCTGGGCCAGCTGGTGTGTCGCCAGACGGGTGCCGGTCAGCAATTCGATCATGCGCTGGCGGGGAGTCCGTGCGGGAGTGAGCATGGCCGCATCGTAATCCAGCGGCGGCGGAAAGCCAAGCCGGGAGCCTCGCGAGCCCCCCGCCTTGCACCGCGGCCGATTGTTTGACAGGATGATGGCATGCCGACACCCACGTGGCAGGATTTTGCCGATCTCGCAGTCAAACGGCTGGCGGCCTCCGGCGCCGAGTACGGCGACATCCGTATCGTCCACAGCTCGACACAAAGTATCAGAGGAGAAGATCGCCGGATCTCGTCGATTCGCGATCTCGACGACATCGGATTCGGCATCCGTGTGCTCTTTCACGGGGGGTGGGGCTTCGCGGCCAGTTCGATTCTCTCTCTTGAAGAGGTTCCGCGAGTCGCTGATCTGGCAGTCGAGATTGCCAAAGAGTCCGCATCGATCGCGGTCGAAAAGGTTGTACTCGCTAGAGAGCCGGTCCATCGCGATCGGGTCGTGACACCGGTCCGGATCGATCCCTTCACGGTTCCGCTCGGTCAGAAAGCGGACTTGCTCTTGGCCACAATGGAGTCGCTGCAGGCGCAGTCCGGTATCGTCCGGAGCAGCGCCGAACTCTGGGCGCGCCGGGACCGCAAATTCTTTGCCTCCACGGAAGGAACGCGACTGGAATTCGATCTCCTCGCATCGAGCGGAGAGTGTACGGCCACGGCGCTTTATGACGGGCGATTCGCGAGCCGGTCTTTCAATACACCGCAACTGCGGCGCGGCTATGAATTGATCGAAGAGGCTGACTTCCCAGGGCAGGCGTCACGGGTCGCGGGCGAGGCGGTCGAGAAGGTGCGGGCCCCGGCCGTCGAAGCAGGGCTGTACGATCTGGTGCTGGATCCGGAACATCTCTCGTTGACCATGCACGAATCCTGCGGCCATCCGAGCGAACTGGATCGGGCGCTCGGCTATGAGGCGAATTACGCCGGGACCAGTTTTCTGACGACGGATACGCTGGGCCGGTTCCGGTACGGGTCTTCGCACGTGAATCTGGTGGCGGACAACACCGAGCCGGAAACCCTGGCGGCCACCGGGTATGATGACGACGGCGTGGCCTGCCAGAAATGGGACATCGTGCGCGAGGGGCTGTTCGTCGGGTACTGCACGAACCGGGAAGTCGCGCCGAAAATCGGCGCGGCGCGCTCGCGCGGCTCGAATCGCGCCGACAGCTGGGGGACCGTCCCGATTGTGCGCATCGCCAACATCGGGCTGGAGCCGGGCGGGGCGACCCTCGATCAGCTGCTCGCGGACGTGAAGCGCGGGATCTATATCGAAGGCCACGGCTCCTACAGCATCGATCAGCGGCGCTATAATTTTCAGTTCGGCGGGGATGCGTTCTGGCTGATCGAACACGGCCGGCAGACGCACATGCTGCGCGACGTGATCTACCACGGCATCACGCCGGAATTCTGGAACAGTTGCGACGGCGTGGCCGACCGGTCGCATCGCCGGCGCTATGGGTTCATTACCTGCGGCAAGGGCCAGCCGGGCCAGTCCGGCTGGATGACTCACGCCGCGTCGCATGCCCGTTTCCGCAACATCCGGGTGATTCGCGGCGAGGGACGATCATGACCGGCACCGGCGCCAAACCCTGGCCGAAGATGACGACCCGCGAAGAGTTTCAGTTCATCGCCGAACTGGTCCTCAAATGTTCGACGGCGGACCACACCCAGATCACATTGCATGACCAGGACGGCGGGACGACGCGCTTCGCCAACAACCAGGTGATCCAGAACGTCAACACCCGCCGGGGAGGGGTGAGCGTCACCGTGGCGTTCGGTGCCAGGCAGGGCACGGCGACGACGACGGATTTCACGGCCGGTTCGCTGCGCGAGACGGTCAAACGGGCCGAGGCGATCGCGCGCGTGTCGCCCGAAGACCCGGAATATTTGCCGCCGGCCGGACCGCAGGCCTATGCGGCCTGTCCCGCGTCGCGCAGCGAGACGCTCAAAGCCGGGCCGGCCGTGCGGCTGGAATATGCGAACGAAGCGATCGGTCAATGCCGCATGGAAAATATGTCGGCGGCAGGGATTGTCTCCTCCTCCCGCGCGTCGGTCGGCGTGGCGGCCGGAACCGGATTGCTCGCCTTCGAAGAGCGGACCGAGGCGCGATTCAGCATTACCGTGCAGGCCGGTGACGCGACCGGGTGGGCCTCGGCCGCGCACCGCTCCATCGACCGGTTGAAAGTGCAGGAACGCACGCTGTCGGCGATCCACAAGGCCACGCTCGGGGCCGAGCCGCAAGAACTGTCTCCCGGCCGCTATCGGGTGATCCTCGAACCGGCGGCGGTGGCCGGCCTGTGGTCGTGGATCATCTGGACGCTGGATGCCAAATCGTACCTGAAAGGCACGAGCCCTTTTGCCGGGAAGCTCAAGAAGCGGATTTTTGATGCGCGACTCTCGCTGGAGAATGCTCCGGAGCATGCGGATCTGCTCGGCGTGGGGTTTACGGCCGAAGGACTGCCGTCCACGGCGTCGCAATGGATTCATCACGGCGTCCTGCAGCAACTGGCCTATGACCGGTTTACCGCCCGGTCGCAACAGATCGCGACGATTCCCACGCTCGAGGCGCCGCGTCTGTCGGTGGAAGGCGCGTCGGCAAGTTCGCTGCCGCAATTGATCAAATCGACCGACCGCGCGATTCTCGTGACGAACTTCTGGTATCTACGCACCGTGAATCCGACCGACCTGACCTTGACCGGCATGACGCGGGACGGGACGTTTCTGGTTGAAAAAGGGGAGATCGTCTCTGCGGTGAAGAACTTTCGCTTTCACGAAAGCCCTCTGCAGGCCTTTCAGCGGATCGAGGCCTGGACTCCGCCGATGGAAGCCGCCACGTCGGAGACGGGAAAGCTGCTGGTGCCCGCGGTGGTCCTGCCGGAATTCCATTTCTCCAGCGTCACGAGATTCTAGGCTCCAGACGCTCAGATTGTGATGCCTGCTCCCGCTCCTTGTTTGGGAAAATGATTGACTCATCTTCCCGGTCGGAGTAGACAAGTACGTAGTGGTTCGGATGTCCGGTGCTGTCGAGGTTCGAGCCGCCCGTCAGTCGAAATCCCCCCGTCCGATCGTTGCAGCCGGTCCCACGGTGTATGACGGTCTGAACGGTGATGTTGTCATCAGGAGGTTCCGTCATGTCCCGCCGTTATAGTGATGCTCCCATCAATCTCATCGCGCGCATTCCTACCCCGGAGCAGATATCCGCCGCCCGGCCGAAGCAACGGTCGTTCAGCCAATTGCTGGTTGAGTCCGGCGCGACCTGCGTGCGGGGGATTGCCGAGCTCGCGGCCCGGTTTCAGCGGTTGGGTCGCTCGTGTGGGTCCTCGATCAGTGACCGGCCGGTCGGAAGTATCTCTCCCGGCCAGGCAGATACTGCGGTCGTAGGCGATGTTCGATCTTTCGAAGGAATTGCCGGGCAGGATTCTGCGGCTGTGCCGGTGTGCATGCCGGAGAAGGTGATGGAAGCCGCACCGGTCCGGGTCTCGCTGCCGAAGAGCCCTGCCGTCGAATCCGTCCCGCTCGAGGAAGTGATCGCCTTGCGCTCGGAATTATTGGCCCATCAGCAGGAAGTGGCGCGTCTGTCCGCTCAGTTACAAGAATTGAAGTCGATGGTCGGGTCACAGCAGCAAGTACTGGTCTATTTGGGACAGGAACTGGAAACTCAGCAGATGCCGGTCAGGTCGGCAGCCGCACAAGCCGCGCCGCCTGCAAAGAAAGCCCGGGTCGTGCGGGCCAAGTCCTCATCGAAAGCGCCGTCCGCCCTCCGAACCTCATCCTGCGAGCCGTCACTCAATTTGTAAATTATTCATGATGCGGATGTGTCAGGCCTTGCGCGGGGCGGATGCGTATGAAGGTCTTGAGGCCCGACCGGGTGCGGGTCTGCCGGGGAGGCGGTCAGGAGCGCGTGCCTTTCGGTTGCTCCCCGGCTCATGGCTCGACACGGTGGAACCATTCTGTAGATGAAAGTCGGCATGCGGGTTTTCTCCACAAGGGGCATCACGATATCCTCTCGTCATCAACGGAGCGTCGCCGACGGCATGGCCCGTTCCGGCCGTGCGACCCGGCGGCTGCTGCAGGCCGTCTGCCTGTGCTTGGGCATGGTCTTGTCGCACGCGGTGGCCGGCGAGGCGGCCGACGCCGTGCCGCTCTTTACCAATCTCGGCACGCTTCATCATCCCATTACGACGACCTCGGAACGAGCGCAGCAGTATTTCGATCAGGGGTTGCGGCTGGTGTATGCCTTCAATCATGAAGAAGCGATCCGTGCGTTCGAAGAAGCCGCCCGCCTCGATCCGACCGCTGCGATGGCGTACTGGGGCATTGCACTGGCGTCAGGACCCAATATCAACGCGCCGATGGCGAAGGGCGATGAACGGCGGGCATGGGAGGCGCTGCTGAAAGCCAAGGCTCAGTCCAGCCACGTCAGTCCGGCGGAACAACGGTTCATTGAAGCGCTCGGCAAGCGATACAACGCAAAGGGCGGCTCACGCGCCGCTCTCGACAAGGCCTACGCGAATGCCATGCGGACGGTGTGGCAGCAATCGTCCAACGACGCGGATGCCGGAACATTGTTTGCCGAAGCGTTGATGGATTTGCGTCCGTGGGATTTCTGGACAGCGGACGGGCGTCCGCAGCCGGGAACCGAGGAAATTGTTTCTACGCTGGAAACCGTCCTCTCGCGTGTCCCTGATCATCCGGGAGCCTGCCACTATTATATTCATGCGGTGGAAGCCTCGTCGAAGCCTGAGCGGGCGTTGGACTGCGCCGACCGTCTGCCGGCGCTCATGCCGGGCGCCGGACATCTGGTGCACATGCCGGCGCACATCTATATTCGACTGGGAAAGTATCACGAAGCCGCGGAGCGGAATGCGCACGCCGCACGGGTCGACAAGGAATATCTGGCGGGGCAGGCGCTGTCCGGTGACTATGCCGACGGCTACTATACACACAACCTGCATTTTCTCTGGGCCTCGCTCATGATGGAAGGGCGCCATGTCGAAACGTTGAAAGTCGCGCGCGAGTTGACAGGAACGATCACCGAGGCGGAAGCCCGGAAGAACAAGTGGAAGGAATTCTATCTTCCCGCACCGCTGTTTTCCCTGATCCGCTTCGGTCAGTGGGATGAGCTGTTGCGCGAGCCGGTTCCGCCGAAAGGATTGCGGTTTCAAGAGGGGATATGGCGGCTGGGGCGCGGATTCGCCCTGGCGGCGACGGGCCGGATTCCCGGAGCCGAAGGCGAACATTTTGTCCTGGCCGCGCTCGCCAAGCAGTTCCGCCGCGAGCGAAGCCCGGAGGACAAGACCGAGCGCACGCTGCTGAAAATCGCGGAGCGCATGCTGGCGGGAGAGATCGCGGCATGGCGGCAGAAATACGACGAGGCGGTCAAAATTCTTCGGGAAGGGGTGAAGCTGGAAGAGTCGCTGCCGTACACGGAGCCGCCGTATTGGCCTATTCCGATCCGGCAGTACCTCGGCGCCGCACTGTTACTGGCCGGCCATCCCGGAGAGGCGGAGCAGGTGTATCAGGCGGATCTTCAGCGCAATCCGAACAACGGGTGGAGTTTATTGGGGTTGACCCAAAGTCTGCGCGCCCAGCATAAAGGGAGCGACGCGGACGCCAGCGAGCAGCAATTCAAGTCGGCGTGGACCCATGCCGATGTCATACTCGCGGCATCGCGGTTTTGATCGAAACGGTCCGGAGCGGGAGGGGCGATGCGATTCATTGTGGGAGTGATGGGGCCGGCCAAGGCCAAGAAGAAAGATCTGGACAACGCCCGGTCGCTGGGAGAATTCATCGCGCGGCGCGGGTGGGTCGTCCTGACCGGCGGACGCGATCTCGGTGTCATGGATGCCGCCTGTGAGGGAGCGAAGCGGGTCGGAGGAAGTCTGACTGTCGGAATATTGCCCACGGCGAAAGACCGGGTCTCGTGCCACGTCGATGTGCCGATCATTACGGAAATGGGCAGCGGCCGCAACAACATCAACGTGCTGACGAGCGATGTCGTGGTGGCGTGCGGCCTGAGCGGATCCGGCACCGTGTCCGAAGTGGCCCTGGCGGTCAAAGCCGGGAAGCCAGTGATTCTTGTCGATGCCTCTCCGGCCGATGTGGCGTTCTTCCGCAAGCTGGGCAAACGACTGGTCTCTGCCGCGAGCTCCCCTGAGGAAGCGATCGAACTCATCATGAAGCAGATGGGTGGCAGGAAGCGGCGGTCCCATACGGAAGAGCCGGCGGAGTACGGCGATCTGGCTTTGTAAAGGGCATTCCTGAGCCGGACATGGTCCGACAGATCGCTCTGGTCTGTGGTACGCCGCTGTTTCGGTTGCGACGACGATGTCGCTCAGGCCCGGTACGATGCACGAATTTCGCCGGCCAACGGTTTCCATTCACATCCAATCGAACCTCTATCCCGGTCACACGCCGGTCATAGTCTTTCGGCTTGGTGTCCGGTCCATCCGGCCATTTTCTTCCATCTCTCCGGCGGCAGAACCGGCTGATGCCGTGAAGGCGGTGATACGAAGCAGGAGATTGGAACACGTATCACGGCACTCTTCAGGAAGATCCATCGGATACCCGGCGTCGTAGTAGACTGTAAGAAATCTGTGGCAGCTAAGACTGACCACCAAAGGAGGGTCTTTGCGATGACACGATCCGGCTTCGGCAAGGCTGCATTGACAGGATTGTGCGTGATGATCGGTATGAGCCTGCTGCTGTTCCATCCGGAACGACCGGGCGCGGCGGCTCCGGCCAAAGCGTATTTTGCCGGCGGCTGTTTCTGGTGCATGGAGGAGGCTTTTGAAAAGGTCGAGGGTGTGCTCTCGGCCGTTTCCGGTTACATGGACGGAACTCTGGCCAATCCGACGTATGAGCAGGTCTCGGCGGGCGGGACAGGACATGCGGAGTCTGTTGAGGTGATCTACGATCCGGCCAAAGTGAGTTACGACCAGCTTCTTGACGCCTTCTGGCGCAACATCGACCCGCTGACGCCGAATGCGCAATTCTGCGACCACGGGAATCAGTACCGTGCCGCTATTTTCCCTTCGACTCCCGAGGAGCAGAAGCTGGCGGAGAGTTCGAGAAAGCGGCTTGAGGAGTCGAAACGGTTTCACCGCCCGATCGTGACCCAGATCGTTCCGGCGTCGACCTTCTATCCGGCGGAAGAGTATCACCAGGATTTCTATAAAAAGAATCCGGTTCGCTACAAGTTCTACAAATTCAACTGCGGCCGCACTCAGCGGCTGGAGGAAGTGTGGGGGAAACCGTAGGCAATCACTCCCGTAGGTTCTGGTGCCGAAAAGTGGCCGTTCCTGTCAAAAGTGGGCATCCTTGTCGCTGCCATATCGCGTGCCAGCGACAGGTCTGAGATACATCAGCGAGTTGTGAACTTCTCAGAGCGGCACGGCTCTTGAGGAGAAACACGGTAGCCCGGGTCCGCCCCTGCTGGAGGGGTCGACAGGGTGACCGCGTGATTACCCTAACCTCCATACAACGGTTTCGCCCCTCCGCCGCATTACTTCGTAGCGCAGGGATTCTGATGCTGGCCATGGTGATGGTCGGAGCGATCCCTGTTCCCACCAAATCCGATTTTGAGGGTCGCCCGCGCTATGACACGCAAGAGATTCGCCGGGCGATCGCGTTTTATGCCAAGCGCTACCGGTTGGATCCAGCCCTGTTGCGTGCGGTGATCAAGACGGAGTCGGATTTTCGTCCGGATGCGGTGTCCCGCAAAGGAGCGATCGGGCTGATGCAGTTGACCCCCGACACAGCCGCGACGTTGCGTGTGGGAAACCTACATGATCCGATCCAGAACATCGGCGGAGGCGCGAAGCAGTTGCGGCACCTCTTAAATCTGTATGAAGGTGATCTCCGATTGACGTTGGCGGCCTACAATGCCGGCGTGCATCGGGTGAAAGGAGGCCGGATCCCGCGGATTCGCGAGACCCGCCGCTATGTGCGAAAAGTGCTCCGGTATTACGAGATGTATCGAGCGGCGAGCCACAAGCCGACCCTGCCGGATCATCGGGCCAAAGACGCGCAGCCATCGGTCTCCCCTGCGTTGTAGGCGGCGCTCGTAAACCGGGACGCGGTCGGGCTGTGCGTGACGGGTCGCGAAGGTGTCACAACGCTGCGAGTGAGTGTCTAACGAGTAACGTCTTTGAGGGTTATCGTGCTTTCATTACCAGTGCACGGAGCCGTTCCCGCTGGGCCATCGTAATGTCGGTGAATTCCAGGCCGAACTCTTTGTTGTCGATCCAGCGAACGATGGCCTGATTGATGCGGAGCGGCCATTGATGATCGGGGAGGAACAGAGACAACCGCAGTATCATCCCGGCCGCAAGAGGAATTGAGGAGCTTGCGCGGCATCCGCTTGCTGAAATATCGAGCAACGCGGCTTCGCCCTCGAAATCGTCTTCCCCGAAGAAAAACAGGCGGCATGAGAGCGGCATTCTCCTTCCCCGCCGATCTTTATGATGGTCGCCGGTCTGGTCAAAGGGTGCAGGGTGTGGCGGTCGTAGCTCCATAACTCGTATGTCCCTGAGAGATTCAACCTGATACGACCATACCACGCAGTCACTCATGCCGCCTTCCTCAGACGGTGTAACTCGGAGGAGGGGGACGGACATGAAAGATCCTCCTGATATTAGAGGTTTGTTACATAAAGATCGAGGATTGCAGAGAGCCAAACAACGAGGAAAGCTTATGGATTACAATAACCGCCGCTCACGCCCCACTGCGTTAGAGGCAAGAGGCAATGCGGCAGGGATCTCGACAAGGAGTTGACCTTCGGCGATGTCTCTGCGAAAAATGCGTCGACGCAGGAGATTCGAGAGGAGAAGTCGTGATGAAACGGACAGGCAATACGCGAATGGCTCAGCTCGCGCCGTCGGAAATCCGGGCGATGACCCAGGCTTGCGCCGCTGCCAAGGGGTTGAACATGGCTCAAGGGGTCTGCGATACCCCGGTTCCCGTGCCGGTCCGCGAGGGGGCCAAGCGGGCCATGGATCATGGGGTCAATACCTATACGCGGTTCGACGGGCTGGCGGAATTGCGGCAGGCGATAGCCAGGAAGCTGGCTCGATACAACGGCATTCAGGCCGATCCGGAGACCGATATTACGGTCAGCGCCGGGGCCACGGGGTCGTTCCACTGTGCCTGCGCCGCTCTCCTGAATCCGGGGGACGAGGTCATTCTGTTCGAACCCTACTATCAGTACCACGCAACGGCGCTGAAGTCGGTCGATGCAGTTCCTGTCGCGGTACGGATGCAGCCGCCCGATTGGACGTTCTCTCTGGACGAGGTCGAGCGAGCCGTCACGGCTCGTACGCGGGCGATGGTGATCAATAGCCCAGGCAATCCGTCCGGGAAAGTCTTCTCGCGCGTAGAATTGGAAGGGATCGCCGCGCTCGCGACGCGCCACGACCTGTTCGTGTTTACCGACGAAATCTACGAATATTTTCTCTATGACGGACGTCAACACATCAGCATCGCGACGTTGCCCGGTATGGCCGAACGGACGATTACGATCGGCGGCTACTCCAAAACCTTCAGTATCACCGGGTGGCGCATCGGGTACAGCGTGGCAGCCAAGCGATGGGCGGATCTGGTCGGAGCGATGAACGATCTGCTCTACGTGTGTGCGCCTGCTCCATTGCAGATGGGTGTGGCGGCGGGCATCAATGAGCTTCCGGATTCCTTTTACCGGACGATGGCTCGGGAGTTTCAACAGAAGCGGGATCGATTCTGTGCCGCGCTCTCGCGGGCGGGTCTCACGCCGTCGATCCCCCAGGGGGCCTACTATGTGCTGGCGGACGCGAGTCGGTTGCCGGGGAGTACCGGAAAGGCCAGGGCGATGGCGTTGCTGGACAAGGTCGGTGTAGCCGCCGTTCCGGGCGAAGCCTTCTTTTCCGGACCGGGCGGGTCGCGTTTTCTGCGGTTCAGCTATGCCAAGACCGATGCCGATCTCGATGAGGCCTGCCGGCGTTTAGACGCCCTTGGGTAAGGGGAAAGCAGCCATAGGAGAATTGTTCGAACCGCTTGTCCGCCCTCATACTGCATGATAAGTAGGGTGTCAGAGTTTGGAGTCTGTCTGTTATATGCGTCTGCTACGATGCTACGTCTGTGCGATGGTGAATGTCCTCCTGCTGATGGCCGCCTGCAGCGGGCCTCGGCCGTCTCATCTCATGACGATTTCTCCGATTACGGGAGCGGTGGCCGACGATTCTGGCGACCGCCGTGTGCTGGCCGGCGACTGGGATTATGAGGAAATGGCAACGGTGCTTCTCACTCTCGACGAGACAGGCAACGGGACCTATGGGTGGAAAAAAGGGCATCTTCGAACCGTCGCCTTCAGCGGTTTGCACTGGGAGGGCATCTGGTTGCAGGAAGAGAACGATCGGGAAGGGAACTTTATCGTGGAATTGAATCCAGATCTCTCCGAGGGCGACGGCCGCTGGTGGTATACACGCATCGGCGATGATCGCGCTCCGACGGCGAAAGGGGGGACCTTTCACCTCTCGCGGAGAACGTCCAGTTTATCCGCCAGCGATACGCCTCCCGCGCCCTAGTCCATCGAATCAATCGATTCAAACAGCGCCGAATAGTCTTCGTCACGATGCCCCCGCGCGATCGTCTGCTCCAGGATAGTCCGCAGTCGCTCGACTCCGGCGGTGTTCAGCCCGTGCCGCTGCGCTTCGTCCGCAAAGAGAGTCACATCTTTCAGTAAATGGCCGGTGGGAAAATTCGGATTGTCGTACCGGCGTTCCAGCAGTCTCGGGAGTTTCTTCTCAAATGCCGGAGCATAGAGTGCGCTTGTTTTGAGGATAGACATGAACTGATCGACGGAGATGCCGGCTCGTTGGATGAGCCCAAGACTCAGCGCAAAGGCGGAGAGTTCGGCGGCAATCAAATGGTTCAAGGCCAGTTTCAGCGTTGCGGCCTGTCCGACCGGGCCGGCGAGGAGGGGCGCGGGGGTCAGCGAGGCAAACACGGCATTCCATCGTTGAAGTTGATCGGCGGTCCCTCCGCCCATCACGATCAAGGTGCCGGCCTTCGCTTCGGCAATGCTGCCCAGCACCGGCGCCTCGAAATAGTCTCCTCCGCCTTCGGCGACCATCTGTTGCAGGGCCCGGCTTTCGTCGGGGCCGATCGTGCCCATCTGAATAATCGTTCGACCCCGGAGATCAACCGGGGAGCCGGGAGTAAACAGGGCGGATCGAATCGCGGCGGCATCGGTCAGGAAGAGCAGTGTGCAGTCCGTGGACGCGACCGCCGCATCAGCTGTCCCGGCGACGGTGATGCCGCGGGCACGCAAGGGATCCGTCTTAGCGGCCGTGCGATTGTACACCGTGACGGCATGTCCCGAGTCATGCAGCCGCTCTGCAACGGCTCGTCCGAGTAAGCCAATTCCTAAAATTGCTACGCGCATGAGGCCGTGGTCTTTCCCGCGTCAGTGGGCAGATCTCGGGAGTTGCCGTACCTGTGCTGTGAGGTGATCGGGAAACCCCTGGACTGTCGCGATGAATCCTCTAAAGCGGGGAAGTGGTTGATTGTATCGGAGTGGTTGTCCCGTGCTGTCTTGCGCTGATCCATCGGCTTCTTCGAGCAAGAGCGCTCCCGCTGCCACATCCCACTCATTTTCCGGCTCGAAGGTGATGACGCCGTGAATCGTCCCACGGGCCGCCAGGGCCAACGCCCAGGCGATGGAAGGCATCGGGCGGCTGGTCATATGCGGCTCGATTGATTTGAAGCGCCCGGCCTGGAGTTCCCACGGACTGAGCGCGATCGTCGGCAGTTGGCCGGCTTTCGATTCGTGGCGGGGTGCCGGCGCGCCATTCAGATGAAGGCCCTGGCCGCGGATTGCGGTATAGAGCTCGTTGGTCGACGGATTAAAGATCGCCGCCAGCATCGGCTGCGCGTCTGCCAGCAGCGCCACGGAAATGCAAAATTCCGGTTCCCGCCTGATAAAGGCCTTGGTGCCGTCGATCGGATCGATGACCCAGACTCGGGTTTTTTCGAGACGAGCGGCCGTATCGGGAGTTTCCTCCGACAGCCATCCGTCATTCGGGAACTGTCCGAGCAGACGATCCAGGAGGATGTCATTGACAGCATGGTCGGCCGAGGTGACCGGAGAATCGTCCGGTTTTGTGTAGATCTGAAATCCATTCGTGGCCAGCCGCAAGGCTTCGGCGCCGGCTTCGCGAATGGCGGTAGTGAGAACCTGATATTCCTGCTCCCAGGACATACCGGCAGAGTAGCAAGGTCCTGCCGGGATTGAAAGCCTGATCCTCGGACGGCTTGACCTGTCGGGGGAATCTGCGTACAAGCAGGTACCTATGAAACTCGTCCAAACGCGCTCGAAGAAAACCGGATTGCCGCCGGGCACGCTGGTGCATATCGGCGAGAAGAAAGCCGAGACCGTCACGATGACGGTCTTCGATTACGCCGGGGCTCATTGCGATGAACGGACCGTGACCAATCCGGATGAACTGCATCCCCCTGCGGATGAGTCTGTGACCTGGGTGGATATCGGCGGGGTTCATCGGCTCGACCTGCTCGAAGCCTTCGGGACGCAGTTTTCCCTGCACCCGCTGCTTCTTGAAGACATTGCGAACACCGATCAGCGGCCGAAGCTCGATGACTATGAATCATACCTGTTCCTTGTGGTAAAGATGCTGTCCGTCACGGAGAAGCAGGATCTGCTGGTCGAGCAGGTGAGTTTCGTCCTTGGGCGAAACTTCGTCCTCTCGTTTCAGGAGAACGGCACCGATGTCTTCAAGCCGGTCCGGGAGCGGTTGCGCGGAGGCAAAGGCCGTCTGCGGCAGAGCGGCGCCGACTATCTGCTGTACGCGCTGGTGGACGCCATCGTGGACCAATATTTTCTCGTGCTTGAATCGCTGGGCGAGAAGATCGAGCTGTTGCAAGAGAAAGTGGTTGCCGATCCGACACCGGACACGTTGCGGGAAGTCCATGCGCTCAAGCGCCAACTGCTGTTTCTCCGCCGGGCGGTGTGGCCCCTCCGTGAAGCCACGAACAGCTTCTCCCGTTCCGATTGCCCCTTCCTGCATGAACCGACCAAAGTCTTTTTCAGGGATGTCTACGATCATGTGGTGCAGATCGTCGACACGATCGAGACGCTGCGCGAAATGGTGTCGGCCTGCCTGGATATTTACTTGTCCAGCGTCAGTTACCGTCTCAATGCGGTCATGCGCGTGTTGACCGTCATCACGACGATTTTCATGCCGTTGAGTTTTATCGCGAGCATCTACGGGATGAATTTCGAACATATGCCGGAGCTGAAATCGGAGTGGGGCTATCCGGCCGTGTTGGGGGCGATGGGGCTGATTGCGTCGGGGATGCTGATCGCGTTCCGCCAGCGGCGCTGGCTCTAGCCGTGCCGGTTTATTCCTGGACCTCGACCCGATCCACAAAGTAGTCGGTTTCACCGAAACAGGTCGTGGGAAGATACCGGTATTCCTTGTAGTGCAGAATCACGCGTTTGCCGAGCACTTTGTCGAGCTCGGCAGCGACCCGCGCATCTCGGACGGTGAAGCTCCAGAGTACCGGTGCGACGCCCGGTACGGTCGTCATGGCGAGCTCTCCTTCGTAGGTCTTGCAAACCCAGCCCTTTTGAGAGAATTTCTGGATATAGCCGGCCCGACTTCCGTCGGAGTAGCTCAGGTTGAAGGCGATGAGCAGATAGGCGGCCCCCAGAAAGAGCAGAATCGTCAGCAGGAATCGGGGGCGCAAGAACTTCATGGAAGCCTTCTTTCGTTCATGACGAAATATCGGCGAAGAGCCAGGGCGCTTCGGCTTTCCGTTTCTTTTCGTAGGAGGAAATGGCGGACTCGTGTTGCAGGGTCAGGCCGATCGAATCGAGACCGCGGTACAGGCAATCCTTGCGGAAGGGATCGATCGTAAATTTGCAGACCCTGCCCTTCGGCGTCGAGACCGTCTGGTTGCCGAGATCCACCGTCAGCTGATAGCCCGGCGTGGCCAGGACTTCTTGCATCAGCCCCAGAACCTCGTCTGCCGTGAGCACTACCGGCAGGATGCCGTTTTGAAAGCAGTTGTTATAGAAAATGTCCGCGAAGCTCGGGGCGATCACGCAGCGGAATCCCTGATCCAGCAAGGCCCAGGGAGCATGTTCGCGGGATGAGCCGCAGCCGAAATTGTCGCGGGTGAGGAGAATCGTCGCGCCCTGATAGCGCGGCTGGTTCATGAAGAAGGTCGGATCCGGCGATCCGTCTTTCTGTTTTCTCCAATCGAAAAACAGCCCTTCCCGCAACCCGGTCCGCTTGATCGTCTTCAAAAACTGCTTCGGGATGATCTGGTCCGTATCGACATTGACCCGATCCAGCGCGGCCACGAGGCCAGTCAGTGTTGTGAATGCGTGCATGGCGTCCCCTAATTCCAATGACGAATGTCGATAAAGTGGCCCTCGACCGCGGCGGCGACGGCCATGGCCGGCGAGACGAGATGCGTGCGTCCGCCCGCTCCCTGCCGCCCTTCGAAGTTCCGGTTGCTGGTGGAGGCGCAGCGCTCACCCGGTTGCAGCACATCCGCGTTCATCGCCAGGCACATACTGCAACCGGCTTCCCGCCACTCGAATCCGGCGTCGCGGAAGATCCGATCCAGCCCTTCCTGTTCGGCCTGCTGCTTGACGAGACCGGAGCCGGGCACCACGATCGCGTGCACGGTTTTGGCGACCCGCTTGCCTTTGGCCATGGAGGCGGCGAGGCGCAGATCCTCGATGCGCGCATTCGTGCAGGAGCCGATGAACACCTTGTCGATCTTGATGTCCGTAATCGGCATGTTGGCAGTGAGTCCCATGTATGCCAAGGCGCGTTCGGTCGCCTTGCGGGTATTCTCGTCCGTTACCTTCGCCGGGTCGGGAACGCGCTGATCGACTCCCAGCACCATGCCGGGACTGGTCCCCCAGCTGACCTGGGGGGCAATGTCCTCGGCCCGCATGACCAGGGTCGCGTCGTACGTCGCACCCGGATCCGTCTTCAATTGTTCCCAAGCCCGCACGGCCTGCTCGAACAACGCACCCGTCGGGGCCAGGGGCCGTCCTTTGATATAGGCGATGGTCTTCTCATCGGGCGCCACCATGCCTGCACGGGCGCCGCCCTCGATCGACATGTTGCACAGGGTCATGCGGCCTTCCATGCTCAAGGCGCGGATGGCCGAGCCCGTATATTCGATGACATAGCCGGTTCCGCCGGCGGTGCCGATTTTGCCGATGATGGCGAGAATGATGTCCTTGGCGGAGCAGCGATCGGACAGCACTCCATCCACCCGGATCTCCATCGTTTTGGGCCGCTTCTGGACGAGACATTGCGTCGCCAGCACGTGCTCGACCTCGCTGGTGCCGATGCCGAAGGCCAGCGCGCCGAACGCGCCGTGTGTGGAGGTATGGGAATCCCCGCAGACGATCGTGGTGCCGGGGAGTGTGAAGCCCTGTTCCGGCCCGATGACGTGGACCACGCCCTGGCGGATGTCGTGCATGCCGAACAGCGTAATATTGAAGTCCCTACAGTTGTCTTCCAGTGTTTGAATTTGCTTGGCGCTGATCGCATCGGCGATACCCAGCCGGCGGTCCGTGGTCGGCACATTGTGGTCCGGGACGGCGAGCGTCGCGGCCGGCCGGCGCGGGCGACGTCCGGCCAGTTTCAACCCTTCGAAGGCCTGCGGCGAGGTGACCTCATGGACCAGCTGCCGGTCGATGTACAGCAGGGTGGTCCCGTCCGGTTCCTCCCGCACGAGATGCGAATCCCAGATTTTGTCGAATAACGTCTTGCCAGCCATGATGAGCTCCTCACTAACCAGCATCAGTGGAGTGGAAAAGAAAAGCATTATACATAGGGCTTCGGCTGCTTGCCAGGGAGAGCCGGGACAGCGCCGGCGGGCTTCAGATTTTTCCTCTGCGACCGATACGGCATATGATGGATGACAAGATGCTCGACCCGGAACGCCTTTCTATTCCACGCTGGACTATCGCCCGTGATACCCGGTCGCTCGGCTGCGTGTTTTGCCACTCCATCATCGTGCGCGTGACCACCGACAGCCGTCAGGTGGCGTTCTGCAGCTGCCGTCTCGTCGAGTACCGTCTGCTTCCTAAGCCGAATATCCGCAAGGTCAATTCCACCAAACCCTGACCCCCATCCCTTGCCTTGTTCTGTCGGACGTGATAGCAGCACCGTATGGCAAGCCGTCCCTGGTCGTATCCCTCCGTGATCGTCTGGTCGCGGCTTCTCCTGGAGAGCTTTCATCGCTGGACCGGGCGGGACTTATTCACCCGAACCGGATCACCGGACGAGCAGGCTCAGGCCCTCTTTGCGGCGCCGTTTGTCGTGGTGTCCCACGGCACCGAGTTCGATCCCGTGTTGAATTACGGGAATCAAGCGGCGCTCGATGTGTGGGAAACGACCTGGGAGCAATTGACGAAGATGCCGTCCCGCCTCACTGCCGAGCCGATGAACCGGGAGGAACGTGCCCGCATGCTGGCGGTCGCCGAAGCCCGGGGATATTTCTCCGGGTATCGGGGAGTCAGAATCTCTTCCACCGGCAAACGGTTTATGGTCGAAGACGCCACGGTGTGGAATGTGGTCGATGGCCAGGGTATCCGTGTGGGCCAGGCCGCGACATTTGCGCGCTGGACACCGGTCGGATGACTAGGACTCAGAAGGGGAAGTAAACCTCGAATCCTCCATAGGCGCCGCTGTGGAAGGAGCTGCTGTTCTGATACCCGCCTTTGGCGAGCAGAGAAACTTTCCCGATGGGCACTTCGACGAGCGGGCCGGTTTGCACCGCTTTGAAATCGGCATTGCCCATCGCGGCGACATCCCATCCCACATAGGTCTTGCAGCAGCTCTTGTCCGGCACATACGCCAGGAGTTTGCCTCTGAGGCGGCTCCAGAAAAAATTGTCGAGATCGGCGTAGGACGCGATCGCGTGGACACTGCCTTTCTCATGCCAGTACATGGCTTCGAGTTGTCCGTAGGCGCCGATTTGATGATTGATCGACGGGCTGGTATTGAACCGTTGCTCCTCGATGCGGCGCATCTGAGGCCCGGCGAGGGCCGACAATGTCCAGTCACCGATGTTTTGGCTGATACCGAGCGAGGGGACAACGAACTGCACGGTGGAGTCCAGCAGCTGCCCGTTGACTCTGGAGCTGTACCCCAGCCCGGCGGTCATGACTTGGGCGAACAGATTGGTGCTTCCGGACAAATGCTGTAGCGGTGCGCGCACGCCGAGGTAGCCCATATACTGGTTCTTGTTGTCGATCTGGAACCCCGTAAACACGTCACCGGCCTGGCTCATCGCCGGCCCGGTGATCAGAATGAGTGCGGCCAACAGGAATAGTGCCAATCTCGCCATCGCCTCTCTCCTTATTGTGAACCCCGCGCGGGAAACAGTGTATATCGCAAATTCTGCATGAACCGGCGTATCGAGGATGGTCCTTTGGACAGGGGCTTGTGTGCCTTTCTGGCGCCCTCGCGTTCATGCTGCTCGCGCCAGTGCTGCTCGCCGCCCTCAATGCTGTCGACGCGGAACCGCACCACCGTGGTGGTCCATCGGCGGACGATGGCCACGGGACTGACTTTCAGCGTGACCAGAGGCAACTCCAGGAGACTTCCCGCCAGAGAGCCCGCTGGAGTGCGCCGGAACACAGCGCTGACTCCTGTAAAGGACATGTCCGCCAGATGTCCTGTAAGGAGCTGGTTGCCGCTGTTTAGGCGGCATGGGGTGCTGGTCCGGAGACGGGGCATGCGCCGCTGGTCCCCTGTATAGCCTCGCCACGGGACGATCAGGGCTTGCAGCAGGGATCGCAGGCTGCTGGCGATGCCGGGGCGAAACCGGTCGCCCTCCTGCCACGGCGCCGGGTCACCGAACATTTTTTCGGTCAGGGTCCGCCTGGCGAGCGGGGACAAATCAGGAAAGAGGAGTCCGACATCGATCTGTCCCGACGGCAGGGGAGCTTGCCGAACGATCTGCCCGTTCAATCGGAGGATGGCGCCTTGTGGGGCGGTCAACAGCAGCGTCACGGAGCCTTGCGTGGAATAGAGCGGCCGGTCCAGCACGAGCGCCGCGCCGCGCTCGCTGATGTTGGTGACGCGCGCCGGGACTGCGGTTTCATCGATCAGGATCTCGCCGGCATAGTCGCGCGTGAGCCGGAACAGGTGCCGGCCCTGAGTCTGTTCGCTCGTCACGAACAGGGCGATGGTCAAGAAGAGCAGATTGATCGAGCCCCAGAACAGACTGACCGGCAACCCCGGATCGCCTGTCCCTGCCCGCCAATGCTGCACGCCCCAGACGAGTCCGACGATCAACAGGGCGAAGGTCAGGAGCAGGGGCCAGGCCAGCGAGAGCTCCGTGGAGGTGTTTTTCTTCACCCGCTGCCCTTTGGGGGTGACCTCAAACGGCCGCTCTTTCCTCGGCGTCGCCAGCGTCTTGAGGGCGACGGCGCTGAGCGAAAAGCACATCGCGATCTCATAGATGTCCGACCAGAAGGGATTGCGCGATCCGCGGCTCACCGGGCGCATGACGAGGGCGGAGGCGATGTAAAAGGAGAAGAAATAGGCCGAGAGGGCTCCCACATCGGCTTTCAACGGCGGTGTCTGAACGAGGAGGCTGGACAACGGAGCAACGAGACAAATCAGCCGCGGCGTGCCGAAAAAGAAGTAGAAGATGGATCCGAAATAGTCGATCCGTTGAGCCAGCGTGAGGCCGCGCTTGGTCAGGGGGTTGTCGCGCTGGAGGACCTGGATGCAGCCCATGGCCCACCGCTTCCGCTGTTTGAGATAACCCTCGAACGTTTCCGGCATCAAGCCGGCGGACAACACGCGGTTGAGGTAACAAGATGTATAGCCCCTGGCGTGCAGTTGCATGCTGGTATGGATGTCTTCCGTGATGGTGGCGGTTTGGAATCCGCCGATCTCCTCCAGCGGTGTCCGGCGGAAGAGGCCGCCGCTGCCGGCGAAGAACGCGCTGTTATGCGCGTCGCGTCCGACTTGCAGGGCACGGAAAAAGAGGGCTTGTTCGTTCTTGACGTGGTCGCCGACGCGTAAATTCCGCTGGAAAATGTCCGGATTGTAAAAATGGTGAGGCGTTTGGACGATCGCCACCTTCGGATCCGTGAAAAATCCGACGGTGTCTTTCAAGAACGCCTGGGTCGGCACATGATCGACGTCGAAGACGGCAATCAGGTCGCCGCCGGTCAGCCGCAAGGCATGGTTCAGGTTTCCGGCCTTGGCATGGCGAGGCCGGTCGGGACGCCGGAGATAGCCGCAGCCGAGCGATTCGGCCAGCGCCTTGACCTCTTGCCGGTGGCCGTCGTCCAGGACATAGACTCGGAACCGGTCCTTCGGATAGTCCTGGGACAGGCAGCCCACCAATGTCTGGGACAAAATCTCCAGCGGCTCGTCCACCACCGTGACCATGATATCGACGGTCGGAACGAGGGGATAGGCGCTCAACGGAACCGGCTGCCGTTCGAGCGGCGACCAGGATTGATAGGTGAAGAAGGCAAACTGGCACAATCCGTAGAGCTCCGCCAGATAGACGATCCAGCCGACAGCCATGCCGGCCAGATCATCAGTCGGAATGGTGTAGAGGAGGCGCCATACCAGATAGCGGAGATAGAGAAACAGACTGAGACCCAGCACCCAGCGCTGCCCGCGCGAGTGCTTCAACAAGAGGCCGATGGCACACAGCACGAGGCCGGAGATTCCGAATGCGACGGGTGTGCTGAAGAAGGAGTCTATCAAAGTCTTCGCCAGCCTCCTCTGCCTTGCTGGGGAAAGAGTGAAAAGCCGCCACCATGCCGGCCGTTTCTGAGTATGGTCAGACTAACCTGGGGCGGGGCAGAACCCCCATCCTACGAAGGCAGGCAATCTTTCGAGGGGTGGACAGGTAACCTGTTGATTATAAACGTCAATGGAGGCTGGTCACTCTGCAGGTCTATTTACAAAAGCGGGGGGTGTCAGGTCCAGAGTTCGAGCGGACCATGATTGGCCAGGCCGCGCAGCAAATCCTGTTTTGAGATGATGCCGACGGGGTGTCGATCCGTATCGAGGATCGGCAGCGCGCCGACCCGTTCATCCATCATGACCCGGGCGATTTCCCGGATATCGGTGGTGGGGGTGGCGGAGAGCACGCGCCGGCTCATGATGTCCGCCAACGGCCGTCGTGCGGCGATGCTTTGAATGCCGGCGATGACGAGGTCGGGGGCGTGGCGGATCAGATCCCGGTCCGAGACCATTCCGACCAGCGTGCCGTGGACCGATGAAATCGGCAGATGGCGGAACGACCGGCGGGTCATCAGCACCCACGCGTCGACGATGGTGGCATCGGACGGCAATGTGACGACCGGGGCGGTCATCAAATCTCTGGCCAGGATCGCCGGTTTGGGAGCCCGTGCCTGCCGGGTCTGTTCTCGATAAGCCTGCTGCGCGGCCTGCTGGGTTCGATCGCCGGCTTGTTGACGAGGATCCTTTCCTGCCTGGCTGTCGACGGCGTCGACCACCGGCTCGCGGGGCGTCACGGGTCTCACCGGGTAGGTTTCGACAATACCGTTGATGGCCTGTACGATCGGCATGGAAGCCTCTCCTCAGCCGTACTATCGGAGCCTGCGGGAAATACTTAAGCGACAGCAGTCAGAATCGGCTAACAGGATGGTCCCAGGCTATTCCGGAGGAGCTATTTCTTCTGTGGAGTGGGGCATTCTGCTACGAATTGGAATCGCGGGCAGGGTCGTCCCTCGATCTGTACGGTTTCAAGAAACATGGCGAGGGGTCTCACCCAGAGCCCGCGTTCGCCGTACAGGGCGCGGTAGACGACCACTTCTTCCTCGGTTTCAGAATGTCTCGCGACCCCTACGACCTCGTAGTCGTTTCCCTTATAGTGTCGATAGCGACCTGGCTGAATCATGGTGTATCCTTCCTGCTTCGACTATACGAGGAAGACGTGTGGCAACTCAACGGGCGCATGATGTTGTTGTGATCGGGGGCGGGTCTGCGGGGTATGCGGCGGCGCGAACGGCTCGGGATTGCGGCGCTGACGTCGCGATGGTCGATCCCGGTCCGTTGGGCGGACTCTGCATTTTGCGGGGTTGCATGCCCACCAAGACCATCCTGCGATCGGCCGAGATCGCGGCACTGATGCGCCGGGCCACGGAATTCGGCCTGTCACCGGTTGAGGTGCGGGCCAGTCTGTCGTCGATCGTTGAGCGGAAAAATCGTCTGGTTCGCGAGTTTGCGGACTACCGGATTCAGCAACTGCGCGACCCCGGCTACACCCTCTATGAAGCGCCGGCCTCATTTTTAACGCCGCATCTGTTGCAAGCCGGGAGCGATCAGATTACGGCCAAAGCCTTTATCATCGCCACCGGCTCGATTCCCCGCGCCGGCATCGTGCCCGGGTTGGACCATGCACGTTGTTTGACGAGCGATGAATTGCTCGATCTGCGCGATCAGCCAGAGTCCCTCATTGTCCTGGGTGCCGGCCCTGTCGGGTTGGAGTTCGGACAGTTTTTCTCGCGCATCGGGACGCGGGTGACGATCGTGCAGCGGAGTCCGTCGGTGTTATCGCACCTGGATCACGATGTCGGCGATGCGCTCCTGCAGGCGTTGGAGCAGGACGGGCTGTCGATCCTTACGGAGGCGGCTGTCCAGCGCGTCGAAACGGCCGGGACGCAGCCGAAGGTCCATCTGATCCGGCGGGGCGCAGAACAGACGTTGTCGGGAGAGCTGGTTCTGAATGCTCTCGGCCGGGTTCCCAACCTTGCCGGGCTCAATTTGCCGTCCGCCGGGGTGAGTGTCGATGCCGGCCGCGTGATCGTCGACGGGGCCATGCGGACGTCGCAGCCGCACATTTTCGCGGCGGGTGATGTCACCAATCTTTACGACATCGTGCATATTGCCATTCAGCAGGGGGAACTCGCCGGCTGGAATGCCTGCCATCCGAAGGCACCGCCGAAAAGTTTCGACGATCGATTAGTGACGGAAGTGATATTTACAGATCCGCAGGTCGCTGTGGTTGGACTGAGCGAGCAAGTCTGCCGTGCCCGAGGAATCGCGTATCTCACGGCCTCCTATCCGTTTGCCGATCATGGCAAAGCCATGTGTCTGGGAACGACGCAGGGGTTCGTGAAATTGCTTGCCGATCCGAAAACCGGTTCGATTCTCGGCGCGCAGATCGTCGGCCCCGAGGCGGGGGAACTCATTCACGAATTGATCGCGGTCATGTACTATCACGGGACCGTGCAGGATCTGCTCCGGATCCCGCATTACCATCCGACACTGGCGGAAATCGTGACGTATCCCGCCGAATCGATTCTGGAACAGATGAAGGTCTCATGAACCGAGCTCCGGCTGTTTTTCTTGCGCTGTGCGCTGTGCTGCTCATCGGCCTGTCCTGCGAGCAGCGGACCTGGGAGGCCGCCATGGCGGCCGGGCAGCGGGCGTTGCAGAAGGGCGACTATGCGGACGCCGAGCGCCTCTTCGCGTCGGCCGTAAAGAAGGCCGAGGATCAGTACGGGATGAAAGACCGGCATGTCGCGATCGCGCTCTCGAGTGAGGCGCAAGCGTTCGTGGCGCAGGGCAAGTACGTGGAGGCGGAGCCGGCCTACCTGCAGGCGTTGAAGATTTTCCAGGATGCGCACGGAGAGCAGCATGCGGACGTGGCGGCGACGTTGAATAATCTTGGCGTCTTGCATCGCATGCACGGGCAATATGCGCAGGCGGAGCCGCTGCTGCTGCGCGCATTGGCGATCAAAGAACGTCTCCATGGTCCGGACCATCCCGACGTGGCCCTCACGGTGCATAACCTGGGGTTGCTCTATGTGACGCAGGGGTTTCCTGAGAAGGCCGAGCCTTTGTATCGGCGTGCGTTGGCCGTTCGCGCGAAGGCGCTGGGGGAGGGGCATCGGGATGTCGAGAAGAGTTTGGACGATCTTGTCGGTCTGTTGAGAAAACTGCATCGCGACGCCGATGCGGCGCCGTTCGAGGCGCGGTTGGCGGCCATCAAACAGCGGCGGAGTTGAAGTCCGGTTCCCGTCCAGTGTAGCGTATCGGTATGACGGCGGAAAAACACGGGACGGAGATCAATTGGCGGCTGCAGGGCATGATCGCCCGGGGTGTCGGGGTCGTGGCGATCGCACTCGGATTTGTCCTCGGCATGCACGGACTTGATGAGCCCGCCTCCCATTGGCTGCAAACAGCGCTGGGTCTGCTGACCACCGGCATGCTCGCGCAGGGCTACGCGCTCTATTGCTCCATCAAGCGCATGCGGCAGCTGAACTCTCAATCATGATTCGCCGGATCCCCGTATCACGCCTGACCGTGTGCGGCCTGGTCGTTGTTCTGGCCGTAACACTGGCGGCTTGCGGAGGCCCGTGGCGTGACTCGTATTTCAAGAAAGGGGTGGACCGGCTGACGCAGGATGAGGTTCGGGAGAAGCTGGGCGCTCCGCATACGGCTAAGACGCCGGCATTGGGGGGAGACAGTATCTGGACGTATCGGGTTCCGATGGGCGATAAGGAGCTGGAGTCGATCACCTCCCCCGGGTTTGGCAGCGCGACCGAATCAGTCGGCGCGCTCCTCAGCAAAGGCGGCGATGCGCCGAAGCCGACGCTCTACTGTTATCGATATACGCTGACATTCAACGAGCAGAAAGTCTTGAAGTCCTGGAAACGTGAAGAATGCGTGCCGGGCACCCGCGAAACCTTGATGGCGCAATAACCCTTCAGCTCACTCCGCCCCGCATGTCCGCAAATGCTTCAGGCTCGTTTGCGCCTCTCCCGGCAAAACAATCGAGGCGCCTGCGTGTCGGCCGCATATTGGGTTTGAGCGAGCGGTGTGCGTCTAGAGTACCCCGGCCAGGCGGTTGATACTGAGCGTCGTCTGGCTGAAAAAGAGTTGAAACGCATAGTAATCCTTCTGCTGCACCTGTCGGGGGATCGGGCCGTTGTCGCAATACAGCATGCCGATCGGCCGGGTTCCCACCCGAAGCGGCGCGATGATGGCGGATCCGGGATTCCACGTTCTGAGAAACGCCGGACGGACCGGGTCGGGCATCGGGATCGTGAAGTCCTCGATCCAGATCGCATCGGATCGTTTCATGAGCTGCAAGAAGTAGGGATGATCGTTGGTCAGTGACCCTGAAAGACTGTCGAGATAGGGAGCCGGTTCATCGACTCCGCGCAACAACCGTCCGACCAGATGATCGGTGTTATTCGGATTGAGCAGGGCCAGCGCGACGCGGGCGAAGCCGCCGTCCCGGTGCAGGGCATGGACGAGCGTGCCTAAGAGCGTGTTGATGTCCTTGGCCTCGCGCAACGCGGTTTGCAGTGTTTGCAGCGTCTCGAGCGGATTGGTCTCGATCGCCGCCGGTCCGCGCTTTCGAGGCGGTGTGGGGACCGCGATGGTTTCCTTCGAAGGAGGGACGGGAATCGGACAGCTGGCTTCCGCTCGCACAGGATCTTCCCAGAGATCGAAGGAAAGGCCCGCTGAAATGACGAGCTGTTTCCCACGATCGAGCGCGCGCACGAGGATATCCCCGAACATGTGAGACGGCAGCCCCGTTCCCGTGAGGAGTCCCCGCTTGGCGGCCTCCATGGTGACTGGCGAAGGGGGCCCGGTCATGGCGTCGATCAATGCGGAACATCCGGTGACGAGGCCTCGGAACACATCCTGGCCGGATCCCCAGCGTTCCGGAGGCTGAAGCCCTTCTATTGAAAACAGTTCCACAAGAAAAGGCGGGAGCGCCCACATCTGTGCAAGAGCCTGGGCAATTCGGAGGCGGGGCGTCCCGAAGAGTTGTGTTTCCTCGATGATGCGTGCCGCAGGCGTCTGGGCCGGGAGTCGGCGGAATGACTGGTAGAGTTCCGGAGATTGATTGGCGATGGCCAAGTCGCCGATCGAGTACAGCAGGGTTGCGCTGAAAAGCTGGCTCAACGACGGATACTCGAGGGCCATACCCAGTTCGTTTGCGTGCACGGCTGCCACGAGCGCTCGGGCAATGACTCCGCTGACGACTTGCTGGCGATCGGGCCACTCATTGAGTTGTTCAACCAGCTGCGAGGCGGTGACGAGAGAGCGGACGGTATCCAGACCGAGCCAGCTGACCGCGTGGGGGACGGACGTAATGACTTGTTGCGGACTATAGGCAATACTGTTTGAGATCTGGAGCACGCGGCAGGTCAGGGCCGGATCACGACTGATAATCTGTGCGAGACGGTCGGCGCCGGTGAGTCCGCCCGTCAGACTGAGAATTTTCTGGCAGGTTTTCTCCAGGGCTGGTAAGCAAGGACTTGACTGGTTGAAGAGCGGCTGTAAGGAGCTGTGCAGACGGGGGCGAAGGGATTCGGCGAGGGCCGATTCCGACGATGTGGATGACGAAGACATGTGGCTCCTTCCCAAAAATCCCACAAGTTGTATCGGATGAATGGCAATGAACCTTAACCGGTATCGAGACGAAAGCTGTAGGTGAGTGATATGCAAACCGGCTGGATGCAAGTCGATAGTTCGGTCGTCTTGGACGGGCTTAAGTCGCTGATTCTATTGGTTTCAGTCGTGCTGATCCGTACGCTCGTTGTCCGCGGGGTCTTTCGTAATCAGACGTTGTCGATGGAGGCCAAGCGCCGTTGGGTTGTCACCACCAGAAACTCCATGGTGTTCGTGATCATGACCGGCCTCGTCGTGATCTGGGCGCATGAACTCCAGGCGTTTGCCGTCTCCATTGTTGCTTTGGCCGCCGCGTTGGTCTTGGCGACGAAGGAGTTGATTCTCTGCGTAAGCGGAGCGGCACTGCGTGTGGGCGGAAAAGTCTACGGGGTCGGCGACCGTATTCAAATTGCCGGACACCGAGGCGTGGTGCTGGACCACGATATGTTTGCCACGAAATTGTTGGAGATCGGGCCCGGCCAGTCTTCGCATTTGTATACCGGCCGTGTGGCGGTATTTCCGAACAGCCTGCTGTTTACGAATGCACTCGTCAAAGAAAATCCGGGACAGGAATATGGTCTCTACACATTAGTCGTGCCATTGAGGTCGGAAGGGGAGTGGCAGCGGGCGGAGCAAGCGCTGCTGACCGCAGCTAAGGCCGAGTGCGGTCCCTTTATGGAAGAGGCTGCGCGACACATGAAGCTTCTGGAGCAGACCAATCTTCTGGAAGCTCCCTCACCGGAGCCCCGTATCACCATTCAACTTCCCGAGCCGGGAAAGATTCAGTTGGTGCTCCGCTTTCCCGCGCCCGATCGGGGTCGGTCTCGCGTCGAGCAAGCGATTCTTCGCCGCTATCTGGTCGAGATGACCCAGGCTTGACTGAAAAAGAGGAAGGGCCTCGGCGAGGAGAGATCGCCGAGCCTCTGAACAAGTCCAGACCTCGTTTTGCCGACTCGGACAGGGCTTTGTCGTCTCCGCCAAGATCGAACTTGTCGACGGCACTGTTCCCGGAGAGAATGGTCCGCTGAAAGCTCGCGATGGCCTTGCCGACGTCTTCGATCACGATTTCGCGTCCGAAGACTTCCTGAAAGAGCTTCCGGTAGCCCGGGATCTTTCGCATTTTGGCCGGGCATCCGAGCGATGCTGCGTGAGCCAACCGGCGTTGAGTATAGCGATCCAAAAACTGGAGGATGAGCTCGGGACAATGCTCTTCGAGCGGCGCAAGCATCACATCACGCTGACCGCGTTGGGAGAACGGATTGTTCACCAGGCGCAGCGGGTCTTGGAAGAGGCCGACCAGATTCTCGTGATTGCGGCTCAGGGGAAAGATCAGCTGGTGGCCCACTCCGCTTCGGGGTCATTGCGACAGTCGGGCCCTACCTTCTGCCGGATCTCGTTCCTCTCTTGAACAAGCGCGCGCCTTCGATGCCGTTGGAGATCGAAGAGAATTTGACGCTCCATCTGGTCGCCAGGCTGAAGAGCGGACGGCTTGATGTGATTGTGATTGCCTTGCCGTTGGATGAACCGGGGATCATCACCAGCGCGTTGTATGATGAACCGTTCAAAGCGCTCATTCCTGTCGGACATCCCTGGCAGAGAAAGAAGTCGATCGATTCACGCCAGCTTGGTTCGGAGAAGGTTCTTTTGCCGCATGCCGGACATTGTTTCCGTCAGCAGGTGCTGAATACCTGTCCGGAGTTGAGTCGATCGGACGCCGAAGGCTGGCAAGGCAACTCATTAGAAACAATTCGTCAGATGGTTGCCTCAGGACCGGGGATCACAGTACTGCCGTGCAGTGCGTTGACGGCTAAGCATGAGAACAAGCGGCTGGTCGCTATTGATCTGGCCAAACCGGTTCCCGGGCGTCGGATCGGATTGGCCTGGAGACGCGGATTTATCCGTCCTCAAGCCGTTGATGCCATTTGCGATGCCGTGCATGGCCGCAAAATCCCCGGTCTGAAGTATGTTACTGTGGAGAGAGCATGACGGAGCGGTCCGGGAATGTTTCGGCCTGGCGTATTTGACACTCGTCCGATCCCGAGGCAGGATATGAGTCGTCTTGCCCGTGTATGCTCTTTTACTTCACCTATTCAAAAGCAGGAGGGATGCATGCGAAACATAGCATTAGCCGCACTCACCGCAATGTGTCTGTTCGGTGCCGGTTCGTTGGCTTTTGCCGACGATGCGATGAAAAACGAACTGGGGGCGATGAAGGATCAAATGAAGGCCGACGTGAAGGCCGACAAAGATCGGATGAAGGCCGATATGAAGGCCCAAAAAGAGGAAATGAAGAGCAAAATGAAGGCGCATCGTGAAGAAGCCAAAGCCAAGCGAGAAGCCATGAGAGAGAAAGTGAAGGCGAAGCACGACGAGCTAAAGGCTCAGGGTGATGCGGTGAAAGCTCAGGGAGAAGAGGTCAAGGCCGCAGGCCAGGAAATGAAAGCAACCGGTCAGGAATTAAAGGATGCGATTGGCGGGATGGGGAAGTAGTCTTCGGTCAAAGAGTTTTAGCTATGACGGCCCCCGGCACTGGCGGGGGCCGTTTTTGTTGCCAAGCCGAACGATGAATGTCCGGCTTTTGCGGCTTGGGATATAGACACGCTTGTTCCATCACCGTGCTTCTGTTAGCATCCCCGCCGGTCGATTCATTCGATGCTATGAAAATCGCCACCTTCAACGTGAATTCGCTCCGCAAACGACTTCCCATCGTACTGGGTTGGCTTGACCAGCAGCAGCCCGATGTCTTGTGTTTGCAAGAAACTAAAGTGCAGGACAGTGAGTTTCCGCTGTTGGCTCTTACGCCATCCGGTTACCATATAACGTTTCGCGGAATGAAGGCCTATAACGGAGTGGCGATATTGAGCCGGAAGAAACCGGAGGCGGTATTCCATGGGTTTGACGATGGCGGCGAATCGGAGGATGCCCGGTTGCTCCGTGTCATCATCGAAGGGATCCCCATCGTCAACACCTATGTGCCGCAGGGGTTTGAAATCGATTCTCCCAAGTATCAATACAAGCTCGACTGGTATGACCGGCTAAGAAAGTATTTCGAGAAACATTTGTCTCCCGACAAACAGGCCATCTGGTGCGGCGACATGAATGTGGCGCCCCGTCCCATGGATGTGCACAGCCCGGAGAAGCATCTCAAGCATGTCTGCTATCACGAGGACGCACGGAAGGTCTACGAGAAGACCCTGGCGTGGGGGTTTGAGGATGTGTTTGTCAGATTGTACCCGAATCGGCAGCAATATACGTTCTGGGATTACCGGGCACCGAGTTCTTTAGAGGCGAATAAGGGCTGGCGTATCGATCATATCTTAGCGACGGCACCGCTGGCGGAGAAATGTACAAGGGTTGACGTGGACATCGAGCCGCGGCGAGCGAAAGACCCATCAGATCATACGTTTCTCTGGGCAGAGTTTTCGGTCTAACCACGTGCGCGACGTCCACACCCGCCCTATCCGGTAGCAGGGCAAGTCCTCCCTCCTGCCGGATGGGAGCAGATCCACAGTTCCCGTCTTACGCAGCCCGCATGAAGGCGTCTTTTCTCGGTCGGCTGCTCAACCGGTTTCGCTGTATCAAAGGATCCAAGACCAGCCCGCAATTGATGCATCGGTGGACGACGGATTCGGGTGCCAGCTCCGGTCGCTGTTCTTTGATCATCAGCCCTTTGCATTTTTGGCAGTTCATGAATAAACCCTCCTCCCTGTACGTTATGAGTGTGAGCGTATGATCAGCCTTCGGCAAAAGTCTTAACATTCTCAGATTAATGCCGTGTTAACAGGTAGTTAGAAGTGTCTAATCTTGAAGCTGGTTTTCAAGGCGATGCGACCGTGATCCAATGTGGATAGCTGCACGCAGCTCATGTACTCAGTGAATAGGTTCTATACTCGGTGAGCAGGTCATGTACTCGAACTGGGTATGACATTAGTGATTGGATGCCATTTATCACGAGGTGGAGTACGGAAATGAGTTGGTTTGCATATCTTGCGAGAAAGCTTTCACATCCCGCCAGAGAATAGGGGCGCATATTTCATGATTCTTGACCGGCCAAGTAGTATTCATGACTGGGCTTGGTAATGGTCTTATTTTAGAATTCTGTAGTCGAGTCGCTGCCAGAAACAGCTCGCCATTTAGTCTTCGTCTCTATTAGTTCCTGATTTAAACAGCTGGCTCGGACTACCTTTCCCTCTTACCGCACTCGTGTTTCCCTGACAGTTATACGAAACTAACCCTCTTCGGTAAGATCTCGCGTAACCCAGGAGGGTAAATCATGTTTGGAGAGGACCGCAGAGGCATTCAAGTAACGAGACAAATGTTATACGACCAGGTCTGGTCCATGCCCATGACCAAGGTGGCCAAAGAGTATGGGATTTCAGACGTGGCGCTAGCTAAGATCTGTAAGAAGCTCACAGTTCCCTACCCCGGGCGAGGCTACTGGCGGAGAAAAGAGACCGGGAAAACAGTCAAGCAACTAGCCCTTCCCCCCAACCAAGATTCCAGCAAACAGCAGGTAACGATCCATCGAACCATTCGGATTGAGATGACGCTCTCGGAGGACGCCGTTCAGAGAATCGCCGCCGAACAAGCGCCCGAGCAGACCATCAAAGTGCCGGAACGCCTTGGCAAGACCCACCGGCTGATCAGCGGGCAACTCTCCAACTGGCGATCCGCCTCGGTCGATGAGTACGGCGCGATTCAATCCGGCACGCTCCGGCAACTCAACATTCGGATCGGTCCTCAAGCCCTCTCCCGTGCACTCAGGATCATGAATACGCTCTTCCTCGCGTTGGAAGCCCGCGGATACCCGGTCGGCAACCAGGAAGGGTATAGGAAGACACTCGGGGCCCGAATCAATGGTGAGTCAGTCGAGTTCGGGATCGAAGAGAAATTTCAGCGGATTGAGCTCCCGCAGGATCCGAAACGTCGATCGAATCCTTGGAGCTATCCTCGACACGAATATCGATATGTGGCGACGGGTATCCTCACGCTGAAGATCAATGAGTGGGTGGACGGGGTGCAAAAATCCTGGAGTGATGGGAAGACCGCGCGGCTGGAAACCACCATCAACGACTTTCTCGTCGGCCTATTGAAGGTCGCTGAAGCTCTCAAAGCAAGACGTCTCAAGCAAGAGGAAGAAGCACGACTTCGGCAGGAAGCTCAGCGGCGTCGTGAGGAAGCAGAACAACGGCTACAAGAAGAGCAACGCAGACGGCAGGCTCTGTTCAACGAAGCGGAGAACTGGGCGAAGGCCCAACAACTTCGCACCTACCTCGGTGTGGTGAAAGAAGTGGTGGTTACTCAACATGGAACCATCCAACCGGGCAGCAAAGCGGACCAATGGTTCAGCTGGGCTTATCAGCAAGCAGATGCTCTTGATCCGCTCCGGCCTCCAAAAGCCACCTGAAAGCAGGGATGTCCTAGATGGCCAGATTATGGCATGGTACAACCTCAGCGTTCGAAGGGGAACCATGCCGCGGAACGATCAGGTCACACGTCAATGGCATCTGCTACAGCGTCTGGGCGCTGCACGGAACGGGCTGACTCTTGCCGAGCTGGTTGAGGCGATCCCGGCTGATTTGACCCGCCATCCCCGCACCGTTCGCCGTGATCTTGCTGCCCTTGAAGCCTCGCATTTCCCGCTCCTGATCGAACGTGTCGATGGCGAGGTCCGCTGGCGTCTGCTTGAGGGATTCAAAAACATTCCGGCCCTCAGACTCTCGCCAACGGAATTGATGGCTCTGGCCTTCAGCCGCCGTCTGCTGACCCCGCTCCAAGGCACCCTGATTCAGACTTCCTTGAACTCAGCCCTCTCAAAAATCTCTGCCGCCATTCCATCCGGCGCGAATGAGTATCTCCAGCGGCTGGATCAGTGGTTCTCCGTCGGTCTGGGCCCGCACAAGAACTACCGGCATCATCGTGAAACGATCGACATCCTCTCCCAGGCCATTGCCAGCCGGCACACGGTGCAGATGCGCTACTTCTCCGCTGGACGAAACGCGACCACCAGGCGAGAAGTGGATCCCTATCGCTTACGCTACGTGGACGGCGGGCTGTACCTGATTGCCTATTGCCATTGGAGAAAAGACGTGCGGATGTTTGCGGTGGAGCGGATCAAGTCGCTGACCCCAACGGACCATCCCTATCAAATGCCCCTGCATTTCGATCTGGAGGCCTATGTGGAAGATGCTCTCATCGTCATGCACGGGGAACGGATGACCGTCGAGTTACAGTTCGACAAGTCCACCGCTGCCTGGGTGAAAGATCGGATCTGGCACCCCAGCCAGCAATTCACTCCGGTCAAGGGTGGGCAGTTGCGCATGTCGCTCCAGGTGGCAGACACCCGCGAGCTGCTAGGTTGGATCTTGAGCTTCGGCAGTGGCGTCAGGGTCTTGAAACCTGATCGGCTTATGCAGGCCGTGCAGGACGAAGCGAGGAAACTCCTCGCACCGTGACCTCGGATGTCACAGCCCCCTGACCGGCTGGCACACACCGGCATCGATAATCCTTAGAAAATTAGCCTTTTTACGGTGAAAGCATGGCGTTCGTCGCCGTGACCTGCCTTGTCACGCGTCTCCTCTACGATACACGCATCATCACAATCACAGGAGGTGCTTGCCATGACCGCCACACAGGAAGGACTACAGACTGCACAATCGGCCCCGCTCTACGTCACCCTGCTCCTCGACGAAAGTGGCTCCATGCAATCATGCAAGGGGGCCGCGCTTGCCGGCTTCAACCAGTACCTCTCCGCCCTGCGTCGAGATCCAGCAGAGACCCGTTTGACGTTGACTCTGTTCAACTCGGAGAAGACCGAGATGCGGCACCGGAGTGTTCCCGTGTCGGCGGTACAGGAACTGGATGTCGAAACCTACCGGCCAGAGGGCGGAACGCCCCTCTACGACGCGATCGGGCGTACCCTGTCGCTCGCTCGACAGGAAGCGCCGGCCGAGGCTAAGAAACTCTGCGTCATTCTGACGGACGGAGAGGAAAACGCCTCGCAGGAATACACCAAGAAGCAGGTGTTCAACCTCATTAAGCACTATGAGAAACAGGGCTGGGCGTTTCTCTATCTCGGGGCCGACCACGATGTGTGGGCCGCTGGCCGCGACCTCGGTATCGCGGGAGACGGACTGATCTCCTTTTGCCGCCAGACGGTCGATCACACATTCGATCAACTGAGCGAGGCCACCGCCCGCTACCGCCGCGACGAAGGGCAACCGGCAGCCGATGCGTTTATGCCCAAAGAGACGCCGCCGCCCTCGCCGGCACCGTCGTCCGGTGACCAGGACCTGCCGTCGTGGCTGAACTGACGGGGAGAAAGGAGATCGCCATGAAGACCCTCGGCTATCTGATAGTCGTCCTTCTTTGGGTGCCCGCCTCGCTCCAGGCGGAAGACCTGGGGAACCTCAGCGCGAATCCCTATGATGCCGACTCCATCGCCAATCCGTTCGGCAAAGGGAGCCCCTTCGCGCCGAACGGGATTAATAACCCCTACAGCCCCTATGGCAGTCCGTTTAGTAATTCGTCGGCGACCAATCCCTTCGCCACACAAGCGCCCAGGCTCTACGACCAGCAGGGCCACTACCGCGGCAGGCTGAGCGCCAATCCGTTCGACCCCGATTCGACGAGCAACCAGTTTGGCCGGTACGGCTCGCCCTTTTCGCAGGAGTCGCTCTCCAACCCCTATGGCGCGGGGAGTCCCTATCGACAGGATTCGCCGAAGAATCCATATGGAAAGGGCTGGAGAATTGAGGGGCGGTAATGAGCCGAGGCAGGAGGTGACCCGATGCGACAGTTTATTCTTGGTTGTCTGGTGGGTGGGGTCTTGATGACCGGCATGGTGGCGGTGGCGGAGAAGGATAGTCTTGGTCGTTCTCCTCAACAGCGGAAATATGACTACTTCCGGGAACGACAGCAGCAATTAGATGTTGAACATATGCGGAAGCAGATGGACCAGCGGGAATTGGATCGCAAACTGGGCCATCAGCCTTGCTGACATTTTTCACTCATAGCCATGTGCATGCCCCTTTCCAAAGAATTGCTTTGTCGAAGGGATGTCGGTATTGGGATGTGCCAGGCTACGAACAATCTGAGAGGCATGAATGAAGAAAAAGAGCTCAGGGGAAGTGGTGTACTCACCAAGTGATCTCGTCCGTTATTTGGCATCACCATTTGCGTCTTGGATGGATCGATACTATTTGGAGAACCCAGGCACCATCACTCCCGATGAAGACACTGAGGATGAGAAGCTGATAGCTCAAACTGGCGATCAGCACGAACAAGCGGTGCTCGGCGACCTTAAATCGTCAGCCACCACCGTAATCGAGATCTCCAAGAACGATCCTGCTTGTGCCCGAGAACAGACGCTGTCCGCCATCAGTGCGAAGACTCCCATTCTCTATCAGGCGGCCTTAGAAAGTGGACGGTTCTCGGGATTTGCCGATTTTCTCATGCTCGATGAATCAGCACGGTATCAGGTGTGGGACACGAAGCTCGCCCGCTCGCCCAAGCCCTATTATGCCGTTCAGCTCTGCTGCTATTCAGAAATGTTAGCCCATGCGACCGGTGCCCCGATGCCGGAGAAATTCGGGATCATTCTTGGCACCAAGGAGCGGGTTGAGTTCCGGGTTGAAGACTTTATTCATTACTACCGCCACCTCAAGGCGAGCTTTCTTGCCATGCAGGACGGCTTCACCGGGAAAATGGCCGATTGCCCTGAGCCACTTCCGCGGGCTGATCACGGCCGGTGGACGTCCCATGCAGATACATTCTTCAACGAGCAGGATCACCTCGTGCTGGTTGCCGGAATTACGGTCGGCCAGATCAAGAAGCTTAAGCGGGCGGGGATCAACACGGTTGGGGACCTCGCCGCAGCGTCAGGCAAAACGGTTCCCAAACTCGACAAGGACTCAATGGAGAAGCTCGTCGCGCAGGCGGGCCTCCAACGCCAGACGCGCATCGACCGGGTAGCCAAGCCCGAGGCTCCACCGCGCTTCGAGATCCTGCCTCAAGCCGGAGCGAACGGCGAACCGGTAGGTCTTGCAGCAATGCCCCCGGATCACCCGGCAGATGTCTTTTTCGACATGGAGGGATACCCCCTGGTTCCTGGTGGATTGGAATATTTGTTCGGGGTCTGCACGCGCAAAGGTCAGCCAGGGTTGTGGGACTTTACGGACTGGTGGGCACACGACCGTAATGAAGAGAAGTGCGCATTCGAAGGCTTTGTGGACTGGGTATTCAAGCGATGGAAGACGAATCCGGGCATGCACATCTACCATTACGCTGCTTATGAGGTTGGCGCAGTGAGGCGGTTGAGCACCTACCATGACACCCGTCAGGACGAGGTGGATGAGTTGCTCCGGAACGAGGTGTTTGTAGATCTCTATCAGGTTGTCCGCCACGGTCTACGTATCGGGGAGGACAGTTATTCTATCAAGTCAGTGGAGCGGCTCTACCGACCGAAGCGCACGACGGAGGTCGCTACCGCTGCTGACTCGATCGTGCAGTACGCCCGCTGGATCGAGAGCAGGCAGCCAGGAGATTGGAGCAAGAGCCCCATTCTAAAGGGTATCCGTGACTACAACGAGGACGACTGCAAATCCACGGCGGAGTTACTGCAATGGCTGAGGAAGGTCGCGGGTGAATACAAGATTGCTGCGGTCCATTCGGCTTATGTATCAGCGCCAGCAACGCCACCGCAGCAGTTGCCGCCTGAGATCGTCGCTCGACTGGATACCGCGGCGAAGCTCCGTAAGGGGGAGGACGTGGTTTCGGTGGCGCTCGCTAACTTGATCGATTTTCACCGGCGGGAAGAAAAGCCCATGTGGTGGCGAATGTTCGACCGTGCAGCTGCCACTTCAGAAGTGCTCCGTGACGATCCTGCTTGTATCGATGGCGTGCAAGCCGTGGGATCGCCGATGCCCGACAAACAATCGCTGGTGCAAGCCTACCGATTTGATCCATCGCAGGAGTGCAAACTTGCAGCCAGTGACAAGTCCAGAATGATGTTCACGCACAACTTGGAGGCGAAGCTCACACTATCAGCGTTGGATATCTCTGCTGGTACTCTGGAACTCAAGATAGGCAAGAAGGGGCTGAACGAGAAGCTGGCAGGCACGTTCCCGTCGGGAGGGTCACTGCTTCCCGACGAATATGTCTCTGCGAAGACTATTCAGGATGCGCTGGCTGATGTGGCCACGCGACATTTGTCGAACCAGCTCCATCCCTCGGTGGCCGCACTCTTCAACCGTCAGCCACCCGCGACGTTGTTGAAAAAAGCCGATGAATCCACGATCCAGGCCGCCATCCGGGTTGCTGGTTCAATGTCCGGCGGGTGCCTCGTTATCCAAGGGCCTCCCGGTACGGGCAAGACGTTTACCGCCTCGCAGGTCATTTTGTCCCTTCTCATTGCCGGAAAGAAGATCGGCGTCGCATCCAATAGTCATAAGGCAGTGGTGAATCTTCTCATGGACTGCGGCGATGCGGCACGAAAAACCGGCAGGAGTTTGCGGGGAATTAAGGTTGGAGGGGAGGCGGAAGGCCAGTTGTTTTCTTCTAATCTGAGTCTGAAATACGTCAAAGATACAGGTGAGGCGCGTGGGGCATACATAGAAGGCATCGTGGGGGGAACGGCCTGGCTCTTCACTCGGCCCGAGTGGGAAGGTGTGCTCGATTTCCTGTTTATTGATGAAGCCGGTCAGGTTGCCCTTGCCAATGCCGTAGCCATGGCTCGATGCGCAGAGAACCTTGTGCTTCTTGGCGACCAGATGCAGCTTGAACAACCCGTGCAAGGGTCCCATCCCGGCGATGCCGGATTGTCCGCTCTGCAATACGCGCTGAAAGATACGGACGTCAGCCGGCCAGATTTGCCCGTGTTCCACCCTGTGGTCCCGGCAGACTACGGGCTGTTTCTTGGCGAATCCCGCCGAATGCACCCGTCCGTCTGCCGCTTCATCTCTGAAAGTATCTACGAGAAACGACTCGTTTCCCATCCTGACTGTGCCAGGCAGAAGATTGCGGTTCTATCTGGTTCGAACGGATTCATCACCAGCGAAAGCGGGATCGTCTTCAGCGGCGTTGAGCATGATGGAAACATTCAACAAAGCGATGAGGAGGTTGAGCGGGTCAAAGCGATTTATGATGAGCTCCGCGGTCGCCTCTATATGGCTAAGGATGGCACCACGAGACCACTGGGACTAAACGACTTTCTCTTTATTGCTCCCTACAACGCGCAGGTGCGCGCACTTCAAGCTGTTCTCCCTCAAGGCGCAAGGGTCGGGAGCGTCGACAAGTTTCAAGGACAGGAAGCCCCGGTCTGCGTTCTTTCGCTCTGCTCCAGTTATGGCGAATACGGCTCTAGGGGGTTGGCGTTCATTCTTGATCGAAACCGCATCAACGTGGCGATATCACGCGCTCAATGCCTGGCGGTGGTGGTTGCTGATCCTCGGATTGCCCGCGCTACTCCAGGCTCTCTGGATGAAATGATGTTACTCAATCTGTTTTGCAAAGTAGTCGACTAATTACCGTGTAGGCGTGTGCAAGGCGGGTTCGGATCAAGCGGGGGATAAATTCGAAAGGAGCCTGCAGGGGGCGTGAAAGGTCTGAGTCCCTAACAGCATCTATTACAGCGCCGACCCCTCCTTAGTCTGGATGATTTCCCCCTCAAAAAGGGTTATTCTCGGCAAACTTTTGTGGAGAGTTTGGAGTGCTCGTTATTACACAACCAGTTAGGCATTATGGCGCTGAGCTGACAGCTGGAGCATTAAAAGTTCCAGAGACCCGGATTATTGCTGATCTGCTGCTCCGAGGTGTAGCACCAGAAGAATGGCATGAGACTCTTTATAAGCAGAATGCACTCCAAACCCGTAATCTTGAGACAGCGAGGCGACTGGGAAGGCTGATCCGTCAGCGGCTGGAGTTAATGAATGCCGACCTCTGGCAGCTCGTTCGTGATGGCTCCAAGACCGTGGCTACGCACGCGTGTCTCGCGGCTGCCATTAAGCAGAGTGCGTTGCTCGGAGACTTCTTAGATTTGGTCGTCAGGGAACAATACCGCCTCTTCGCCTCAAAACTCTCACCAACGCTCTGGGAAGAGTATCTGAATGACTGTCGAGGCCGTGACCCTCTGATGCCGCTCTGGAACGACTCGACGAGGAGACGCCTGCGGTCGTCAGTGTATCAAGCACTTGCGCAGGCAGGATTTCTCGACAGCACACGAACACTACGGCTTCAACCTGTCCATATTGCCCCAGAAGTGCTTGGTTATTTGCGGAACCACCGCGAAGAGTATGTGCTGCGTTGCATTCAGGTGTCGCCATGAGTGATCTGCTGAACGAGCGGCTCAACAAGGTTCTTCCACGGATCATCTCTGATGACTTCCTGAGCGGCAGCGGCATCGGGAACGAGATATCTTTCTATATTTTCGACTACCCGCCAGATGAAGAGCTCCGCATACGAGAGCACCTTCGTTTCTTAGAAGGCCATATTCCCAAGCAAAAGCCGGAGCTTCGTTTTACGCACATCAACCTGTTCGATCTAGTGCTGGACCACCTCAAGCGTCGGAAATTACTTGAGAAGGCACTACAGATACAACGGGAGAAGGGTGACGAAGCGCTCAAGGCGGCGTTGGCTGGCCCCCTCCATCCTGAGAAGCTCGCATCGATCTTTTGTGAAGTGGCCAGGCCGGATCGGAACAAACTTGTCCTGGTATCAGGTGTCGGAAGCGCGTATCCGCTGCTCCGAACCAGCGGCTTGCTCAGTAACCTACAGAATGTGATGGGACCCATTCCTCTCGTCCTGTTTTATCCAGGAAAGTATGATCAACTGACCCTCAGGCTATTTGGGAAGTTGAGCCTATCAGCGCACGTTGACGGTGTCGCAAAAAGCAAGAAGCCGGAACATTATTACCGCGCCTTCAGACTAGTGCCCTAACAGAGGCTGACTATGAAGATTCAGAATCTCTTCGAGCGAGACCTGTTTCGCTCCATCAACGGAGTCGTCAAAGCGGATCAGTTGGACGAATCGTCCGTCTGGCAGGAGTTGGACGAATTCGTTGTGACACGAGAGCTCGATCAACATCTTCGCCGCTTTTTCTCGACGTATGGTGATGCGATCAAGCTTCCCCAAGATCCCGATGTCGCAGGAAAGATTGGCGTGTGGGTGTCAGGCTTCTTCGGCTCCGGTAAATCACATTTTATTAAGGTGCTGTCCTACCTTTTGCAGAACAAGATCCACACGCATCAGGGACAGAGTAAGCGGGCGGTCGAGTTCTTCGAGAGCAAGATCAAGGATGCCATGCTGTTTGGTGACATCAAGCGGGCGGTCGCCTCGAATACCGATGTCATCCTGTTCAACATTGACAGCAAGGCCGACCACCGCATTGGGCGCGATGCCATTCTTGCCGTGTTTCTCAAGGTGTTGAATGAGATGCAAGGCTATTGCGGCGATCATCCTCAGATCGCGCATCTGGAACGTCATCTAGAAGGGAAAGGCAAGCTCGCACAGTTCCACGAAGCCTTTCGCAAGGCGACGGGTAGCGAGTGGACGGCAGACCGTGATGCCTACCATTTTCACCGGGACGAGATCGTCAAAGCGCTCGGCGAAACGCTAAAGATGAGCAAAGAGTCGGCGGAGAAGTGGGTCGATGGGGCGGAAGGCAGTTTTGCCTTAACCGTCGAGAACCTCTGTAAATGGGTCAAGGAGTATCTGGACTCGAAGGGAGAAGGTCATCGCCTCATTTTCCTCGTCGATGAAGTGGGGCAGTTTATCGGGACAGATTCCCACCTGATGCTCAACCTTCAGACCATCACAGAAGAGCTAGGAACCATCTGTAAGGGCCGGGCATGGGTCGTCGTCACCTCTCAAGAAGATATTGATGCCGTGCTGGGCGAAATGAAGCAGAGCAAGGCCAATGACTTCTCGAAGATTCAAGGACGCTTCCGGACGCGCCTCTCGCTCTCGAGTGCCAACGTTGATGAAGTGATCCAGTCTCGCCTCCTAGCCAAACGCGAGGAGGTCAAAAGCGATCTCCAGGAAGTCTTCCGCAAAAAAGGGGACATTCTCAAGAATCAGCTCACCTTCACCAATTGCGGAATGACCTTCAAGAACGTGAAGGATGGAGAGGATTTCGTCCAAAACTATCCATTCGTGCCGTATCAGTTCCAGCTCGTCCAAAAGATTTTCGAGGCGATCCGGAGAGCAGGGGCCACCGGTCTGCACCTATCCCGTGGCGAACGATCAATCCTCGATGCATTTCAGTCGGCTGGCAAGCAGGTTGCTCTCGAAGAGGTCGGCATTCTGGTCCCGCTCTATCGGTTCTACCCCTCGATCGAAAGCTTTCTTGATACCGTCGTCAAGAAGACCATCGATCAAGCCAAGGAGAATCCGAGTCTGGAGAATCCCTTCGATATTAACCTGCTGCAGGTATTGTTTCTCATTCGCTATGTCGAGGAGATCAAGGGGAATGTCGATAACCTGGTGACCCTGTGCATCACCGAGATTGATGCTGACCGACTGGCGCTTCGTCGCAAGATCGAAGGGAGCCTCCAGCGTCTCGAAAAGGAAACGCTCATCAATCGAAGTGGTGATCTGTATTTCTTCCTGACCAACGAAGAGCGGGACATCAATCGGGAGATCAAGAATGTCGAAATCAGTAGTGGCGAGGAAGCCAAGCTCCTTGGTGAACTCATCTACAACGATGTTTTGAAGGAACAGCGAAAGCATCGCCATGCCGAGAATAAGATGGATTTTGCCTTCAATCGCTTCTGCGATTTGATTCCGGTTGGGAATCGTCTCGACGGCGTATTGCAGTTCTCGGTTATTACGCCGCTGAATGATGAATACGGGTTGTACGACAATGCCAAGTGTCTGCTCGACAGCTCACCTGAAGGCGGCAGCATTCTGGTCCGCTTGGGCAATGACGAGACGCTGGGCCGCGAGCTCCGGACATATCTCCAGACTCAGAAATACGTTCTACATAAGAACGATGGCACACTTCCAGAGTCGGCGAAGCGCATTCTCCAAGGCCTATCCGGAAACAACCAAGACCGCCGAGCCCGTCTCGTCAGACTCTTAGGCGAGATGTTCGCAGGAGCCGATTACTATGCTGCCGGCCAGCCCTTGAAGCTGAAAGCCTCCATGCCATTGGCCGCACTCGACGAGTCGCTGGGGTATCTCGTCAAGAACACCTTCAATAAGATGGGGTATCTGAAGCGGCTGTCTCAGGAGCCATTAAAGGAAATCCAGGCCATCCTTCGGAGTAACGACATTGGTCAGCAGACGCTGGTCATGGCAACCGAGGAGGGGAACAAGCAGGCGATCGATGACCTACGCAATTATGTTGCCCTGATGTCATCCAATAATAAGCAGGTCGTGCTCCAGGACATGATCGACAAGCGGTACTCCCTGCGTCCGTATGGGTGGCCGGAAGACGAAGTGGTCCTGTTGATCGCCCGTCTGATGGTGCTGGGCGAAATTAGCCTCATGATGGATGGGGCATTGCTCCCGCCTGATAGAGCCTATGAGCCGTTGACGACCGCTGCAAAGCGCCGGAAGATCGTCGTGCTGAAGCGACAAACCACCGACCCGAGAGCGATTCAGGAAGCGAGGAAGCTAGGCAATGAGCTGTTCCATGAGATGGGGCCTGACGGCGAGGACCCTCTCTTTGCTTTCCTGCAAAACAAGCTCAAGAGCTGGCAATCATCCTTGACGAGCTACAAACCGTTGGCAGATACCGGTGACTATCCCGGGAAAGAGCTCATAGATGAAAGCCTCTTCCGCGTCCGAAAGCTACTCGCTCCGGAGAACAGCTATAAATTCATCCAGCAATTCAATGAACAGAAGAATGAGCTGCTCGATCTGGCGGACCGCTTTACAAACCTCGAACAGTTCTACGACCACCAAAAGCCGACATGGGAAAGGCTTCGGAAGGCGTATGGTCGGTTTCAACGCAATCGCCTCGAGTTGGAGCGTGAGACGCAGGCCAGAGCAGCCCTAGCCCGGATGCAACAGATCCTGACCGCGTCCAGTCCGTATAAACTCATCAGCGAAACGGACGGACTCATCGCCACCGTCAGTACGGTGAATAACGCGCTCGTCAATGCCGCTCGCGAACACACTTTGGCAAGGATCGACGCACATGAGACAGCGCTCAGTCGAGACATTGGAGCGGCCAAAGGAAATGAAGGGCTCCGCGTCGACTGCCTCACACCCCTACAAAGGCTAAGAACCACTGTGCAAGTGGAAGATAGTCTGGCCCACATCACGCAGGCGGAGACCGAGGCCCTCAAGGCATTCGACAATGCAATATTACGGATCGAGGAATTCGTCCGGAAAGCAATCGAACAGCCTAAAGAAAAAGGAGAGCAGCTCAAGCCGGTGCTCAAAAAGAAACGGGTGGTGGAGCCGGCCAAGCTAGTCACATCTCCCTATTTGGAAACGCAGGCGGATGTAGAAGTATTTCTCAAGACACTTCGGTCGGAGTTGGAGCAGGCACTGACGAAGGACGAACGCATTGAGATCCGCTGAGAAGAGAACCTGAGATAGGCATATGAATCGCACCAAGCTCAAAGCCTGCGCCACGCAAGCTCGCCGGGATTTCATCCAGGCCGTGACAGACCGCGCTGCCTTTTATGGTCTGACTGAGAAGAAGATCGAACCCGTCACCGAGAATGGCGACGTGGCCATCATGGGAGGCCGCGCCTTTCCTCGCGCTATTGCGACCAAACGTAGGGCTCTGGAAGAACGGATTGCCCAGTACGGCTTCGGGCGGACCATGGATGCGATCGCTTACACCTGGTTCAACCGCCTGGTTGCCATCCGATACATGGAATTGCATGGGTATCTTGATCACGGCTACCGGGTGCTGAGCCATCCCGATCCGTCGAAGTCGATTCCTGAGATTCTCGAACAGGCCGAGCATCTCGATCTGCCTGGATTGGAAAAGCACAAAGTTATTGAGCTGAAGTTGGAAGGGAGCAAAGAAGCTGAGCTGTACCGGATGCTGTTACTCGCCCAGTGTAACGCGTTGTACAAGACGATGCCGTTTCTCTTTGAGTGGATCGACGACGAAACAGAACTTCTTCTGCCCGACAACCTGCTCCACACAGACTCGCTCATCCGAAAGCTTGTCACTGAGATCGATGAGGAGGATTGGCAGGAGGTCGAGATCATCGGCTGGCTCTACCAGTTCTACATCGCCGAGCGCAAAGACGAAGTCATGGCCCGCAAGAGTGCCGTACCGACGGAAGATATTCCGGCCGTCACCCAGCTCTTCACCCCGCACTGGATCGTCCGCTACCTTGTCGAGAACTCGCTCGGCCGCCTCTGGCTGCTGAACCGCCCCGGCTCCCGACTGCGCGACCATATGCCGTACTACATTGAGGGTGAAGCCGAGACCGACTTTCTGAAAATCACCAAGCCCGAGGAGATCCGCCTGCTGGATCCCGCCTGTGGAAGCGGGCACATGCTTAACTATGCCTTCGACCTGCTCTTCCGTATCTACGAGGAAGAAGGCTACGTGCCTAACGAGATTCCCGCGCTCATCCTAAAGCACAATCTCTACGGCCTGGAAATCTGCCCCCGCGCGGCACAACTTGCCGAGCTGGCCCTCGTCTTCAAGGCTCGCGCTAAAACGCACCGCTTCTTCCAACCCGGCACTCTTGTCCAGCCCCACATTCTTTTCTTGGAAAACATCCACTTCGATGAAGGCGAACTGGGCGACTACATCGCATCGCTCGACCTCGGCGATCTCTTCAATCAGCCGATGCTGCAGCTCCTACACCAGTTCGAGAACGCCACCACCTTTGGTTCGCTCATCCGGCCCTGCCTGGACGAACAGAACATCACGTTCGCCCGCCAGGCCATCGAGGCCAAAGACCTCGGCGGCCAGCTCTTTCTCCGCGAGACTCACGGGAAAGTCCTTCGAGTCCTCGAACAGGCGGAGATGCTCTGCGAGCGGTATCACGTCGTCGTTGCAAATCCACCGTATATGGGATGGAAGGGTTTGAATGAAGTCCTGAAGAAATTCGCTAAAGAAAACTTCGCTGATTATAGGGAAGACTTGTTTTCTATGTTCGTTGAACGATCTTTGGGCCTGAATTTAAATGGTGGAATTATTGGGCTTATGACGCCTTTTACTTGGATGTTCCTTGGCTCATTCGAGAAGCTCCGTAATCGCCTCCTTGAATCGTGTGTAATTACAAGTCTCGTGCGTCCGGAGTTGCACGCTTTCTTTGACTCAGCGTTTGTCTCAATCTGCGCTTTCACTCTGAAGCGTGGATGCCAAATGGATCAGAAGGGAAGCTTTATTGATCTGTCCCCTTTTTACGGAGCAGACGAGCAACCCCTAAAAGCGCTCGAAGCAATCCGAAACCCCGCCTGCGGATGGCTCTATAAAGCCGCCGCCGCAGACTTCAGAAGCATTCCTACTAGCCCAATCGCCTATTCTCTTTCTGCGAAGATTAGACATCTTTTCTCTGAACACCCAACTCTGGGAGACAGCTTCACAGCACGCCAGGGTCTCGCAACGACACACAACGCACGCTTCGTCCGGCTGTGGCATGAAGTTAACCTATTGAGCATCGGCTTCAGCTTGAATTCACGCGCAGAAACAGAATCAGGTGAGTACCGTTGGTTCCCTTACAACAAAGGTGGTGGATTCAGAAAATGGTGGGGCAATCAGACCTTCGTCGTTAACTGGCAAAACAACGGAGAAGCGATCAAGAAGGCCATCGTAGATAAGTATACGTATCTCAAGGGAAATCCGAATTTTGTGGCTAAGAATCAAGAGTTCTACTTCCGGCCTTCCGTTTCCTTCTCAAAAATAGGTGTTGGCTTCCCCGCATTTCGATACTTTCCCGCCGGTTTCATATTCGATGTAGCCGGAAGCTCGATTTTCTCCTCGAAGAGGGCCGAAGAATTCCAGTTGCTGTCGTTCTGCAATACTAAAATCGCCCGAGCTGTGTTGGCTGCTCTCGCTCCAACATTGAATATTGAGATTCAGCAAATTAACAACCTTCCTATTGCACTGCGAGAAAGCTGGGAAAGGCTGGATGCAGTTGTCGAGATCCTGCTCAATGAAGCGCGGATGGACTGGAATAACTTCGAAACCTCATGGGATTTCCGCGACCTGTCGTTACTGCGGGCAGGGACGAAAGGCGTGACGCTGGCTGTGAGTTGGGAGGCGTGGCGCGACAACTGCGCCACCTCCATCCGTCGAATGCAGGAGCTGGAGACGGAGAACAACCGGCTATGGATTGACGCCTACGGCATGCAAGATGAGTTAACTTCTGAGGTGCCTGAGAGCGAAATCACCCTCGCCCGCGCTGACCCAAAGAAGGACGTCGCAGCCTTCCTTTCATATGCCGTTGGCTGCATGATGGGACGCTACTCTCTCGACAAGCCCGGACTCATTCTCGCCAACGCCGGCGACACCCTGCGTGAGTTTCTGGCCAAGGTGGGACGTCCGCAGGACCAGCTCACCTTCGCCCCTGACGAGGACGGCATCATCCCTGTGCTCGATGGCGAGTGGTTCAAGGACGATATCGCAGTCCGCACCCAAGATTTTCTCCGCGCCACGTTCGGCGAGGCCACGCTAGAGGCTAATCTGCACTTCATCGAGGAATCGCTAGGCAAAGATTTGCACAAATACTTTCTGGGCGACTTCTACAAGGACCACCTCCAAACCTACAAAAAACGCCCGATCTACTGGCTCTTTTCTAGCGGTAAGGAGCGAGCGTTCCAATGCCTGGTCTATTTGCACCGGTACCAGGAAGGCACCCTGGCCCGTATGCGCACGGAATATGTCATCCCGTTGCAAGGCAAAATGGCCGCTCGCATTGAACAACTGGCATCCGAGACCCAGAAGGCATCTTCCACCTCCCAACGGAAGACACTGGAAAAAGAGCGAGACAAGCTTCTGAAGCACCAAACTGAACTCCGGGCATTTGACGAGAAGCTGCGGCACTATGCCGATCAGCGGATCGCGTTGGATCTCGACGACGGGGTGAAGGTCAATTACGGGAAGTTCGGCGATCTCTTGGCTGAGGTCAAAGCCGTGACAGGCGGAAGCGATGAAGACTGAAGACGTTATAGAAACTATAGATGAACCTGGTCGTTGGCATGGGAGGCCTGTGACTTATTGGGCTGGAAGCTGGGTACGCCTGCGTGACCAAATCCCAAGATTCGAAATTAGTGATTATCGAGCTTGCGAAGATGGTCCGGCCAATCCCTATATGAAGAGCGTAGTTCGACTTCCACGCACGCACTTCGAAAAAGAGGTACCTGTTGGAACCGTTTCATCCAGCTATACGCTAGCCCAGCATGTTGATGTCGCTGAACATTGTCTCAAGGGTGTTCGAGACGCAGGGATTTCAACGCAGGACCTGAGGTGTGAAGTAGGGCTCACCGAGTTGGGCGAATGGATGAACTTCCGAATCTATTTTCCCGATTCATACAACCATACGCCAAAAGATAAGCAACGAATGGGTCTTCGGCTGGAATGCTTCAACTCAGTGGACGCATCGAGTAGCTTAGTCATTCTTCTCGGCTGGTTTCGCTTCGTATGCTCGAATGGACTAATCATCGGGGAAACAAGAACGGACATTCGGGATATCCATAATAAGAGTATGGAATTACGGACGATTCCTGGCATTGTCTGCGATACGTTGAAGTGTGTTCAAAGAGAGCGGGAACAATTGTCATTGTGGGAATCCTTGCCGGTGGATGAGAGCAATTTGGGACAATGGATTAATAAATTATTGTCCCATCAATGGGGAAAGAAAGCGGCTTGCCGCGTTTACCATATTTGCCAGTCGGGCTACGACATTGAAATAACTGATCCATTTATTCCAGGGGAAGCCACTGAGAAGCCAGTGAAGCGTGTGATGAAAGTTCCTGGCTCGCCGGAGAAAGCGAAGAATATGTACGATGTGAGCTTAGCCCTGTCATGGGTGGCGACAAAGCGAAGCGATTCTGAAGAACGAATTGAATGGCAGTCGTCGATTCCAGACTTAATCGCACGGTTTGCAGTAATCGCGTAATAGTTATGGACACTCGTCAAATTCATGACGCGCTCGACCGCATGTATAAGGAAGAGGGGGCCAGGATTGTCTTCTGGAACGATCCCGACAACGAGTTCCAGACCATTCTGCCTGCTTTGAACCTTGACGGGGTGAACATCATCCAGCTCAATGAGCTAGGAGCTCTAGAAGTAAAGATTCGTGTGGAGCGGGAGGACCCCACAGGGCGGTATCTACTCTATTCCCCCAGTGAGGAGCCAGATTACGAGAACGATTGGCTTCTCGATATTCGCCTGTATAGTCGCCCATTCCGAGCCGACCGGGCTTCGATTCTTCTCAATGAGCTTGGTCTGAAGAACCTTCACCTTCGTCAGCATTTAGCCGATCGGCGAAAGTTTTTTGACAACAAAGAACGGCTCCAGAAGCTGAAGAGCTTGGTTGAGCCCAATGATATAGCCAGCGACCTGGACCGAAAAATGATCGCCACGGTCGTGAAGGCAGAGCAGCCGGAATGGTTCAACATCATCCGTACGCTCTGTCATGCCTACACTGACAACGGCGATGAGATTGACTTGCAGACGGAACCGGCAACTTGGGAGCAGATCGAGAAGTTTGAGTTAGACAAGTCGTTTTGGGAGATGGCCAACACCACGTTCGGCTACTCCGAGGCCACTCCGACGCTCAAGAATCTTCTCCTCAGACTCTTCGCAACCGACTATGTGCATCATCTGAAATCCGCTCCACCAAGTGCGCTGGTGCATCTGATCCTTCCGACACAAGGGCGATCGAATGCCGTGGTCTGCCTCGGACAATGGCGTGATAGCAGCAGCAAAGGCAGTAGTTATGACCGACTTTCCCAAGAAGTGGCGGACCTGCTTCACATAGAGGATTACTTGCTCGGCTTGGAAATCACTGATTTGCTCGATGTGATGACGTTCCTCGTGGTGGAACGGGGGATTGCCAGCCGTCTCCGTGAACGTGTGCAACAAACGGCGGACGTGATCAACCCCGATGAGGTGCGGTCCATCGCAACCCGCAGGCAAGCTGGACACTGGGCCTCGCTCACAGTGAACGGTTCCCCGGCGGTGCCACGACGGGCGCTTCATGCGGTGTATGACGCGCTGGTAGCTGCGGCTGATTTCTTTTCCCTGCGGAACCAGCATCGAGACGGGTTCGCCTTTCCCGATGCGACGGCTCTCTATCGGGCCTACGAGGGAGAGTTATTCCGATTTGACCAGCGGTATCGCCATTTCTGCGCGGCTGCTGATCAGGCCCAGGCGCAAGGCTGGGACATCCTGAAGCCGTTGCGGGAGTTGATCGAGGATTGTTATGCGAATTGGTACCTCCCGACGCTCGCATTAGGCTGGGGAACATTTCTAGATCTGCAAGGCACAGCCCAACTGCTTAGCAAGTGGCAGCTCGAACAGATCCCTAACCAGCAGGAGTTCTTCAACCGTCAGGTGCGGCCTCGTCTGGAGGAAGCTGAGAATCGGAAGGCGTATGTCATCATCAGCGACGCGTTCCGGTATGAGGCGGCCCACGAGCTGACGCAAGAGCTTAATGGTACATACCGCTTTGAAGCGACATTGGCTTCGCAGCTCGGTGTCTTACCCTCATACACCGCCCTTGGGATGGCGAGCTTGCTGCCGTACAACACGCTGTCGTTTAAGCCAAATGGCGAAGTCTTGGTCGATGGGAAGTCCACCTCCTCAACCGAACTGCGGGGAGAAATACTAGAATCAGTTGAGGGAATGGCCTGCAAGGCCAGCGAATTGGTGGCCTTGAAGAAGGAGCAAGGCCGAGAATTTGTGAGTGGTAAACGGGTTGTCTACATTTACCACGACACTGTCGATGCGATTGGTGATAAAGCTGCGACAGAGGAGAAGACATTTGAAGCGGTGCGAACAGCGATCAGCGAATTGGCTTCGCTCGTGGCCTATGTCATCAACAGTCTGAATGGCAATCATGTGGTGATTACGGCGGATCACGGGTTCCTCTTCACGGAATCTTCGCCCGGTGAACCGGAAAAGAGCAAGTTGGATCAGAAGCCAAACGGGACCGTGCGAGCCAAAAAGCGTTATGTGATCGGGCACAACCTCCCTGATCATGAGTCCGTGTGGCATGGCAAGACCGCAGTCACTGCTGGTGCGGAGGGCGGAATGGAATTCTGGATTCCCAAGGCCGCCAATCGTTTCCACTTCACTGGCGGTGCTCGTTTCGTGCACGGGGGAGCCATGTTGCAAGAAATCGTTGTGCCGGTGATCACGGTCAAACACAAAAAAGATAAGTCCACGCGAGAAGACACCAAGATCAAGTTCGTCACCGTGCATGTGTTGGGAGCCAGCCACAAAGTCACAACGAACCGTCATCGCTTCGAGCTGATCCAAGCTGAACCAGTCAGCGAACGGGTCAAGCCGATCACGCTGAAGGTGGCGATCTACGAGGGAGATCACGCCGTCACGAATGTCGAGACCGTGACGTTTGATAGCACCTCAGATAAGATGGACGAACGTAAGAAGTGGGTTCACGTAGTGCTGCAAGATCATCAGTATCACAAGAACACCGCATATCGGCTCGTTCTTCGGGATGCCGACACTGGAATTGAGCAGCAGAGTGTACCGGTGACTATTGATAGGGTGTTTGCCGATGACTTCTGACAATAAAGCGATTGATACCAGCCTCGACGACCTTCTCAATCGGCACTTTTCCGGCAAGGTCGTTCGCAAAGATCTGACCAAGTTGGTCAAAGAGGGGGCGAATGTCCCCGTATACGTGTTGGAGTATCTCCTGGGTACCTACTGCGCATCCAACGATGAGACCATCATCAAAGAAGGACTCGTTACGGTAAAAAATATTCTGGCCGAGAACTATGTGCGTCCTGATGAAGCGGAGAAGGTCAAGTCCACCGTTCGTGAGCGTGGTAGTCTCAAAATCATCGATAAGATCACTGTAACGCTGAATGAAAAGCGAGACGTCTATGAAGCCCTTCTCGCAAATCTTGGTGTGAAAGGGGTTGAGGTCAGCACCAGCTATGTCAAAAAGTTTGAGAAGCTACTCGTGGGAGGGATCTGGTGCATTGTGACTCTGCAGTATTTCTATGAGGAAAACCAGAAGGGTTCACCATTCGTCATTCAGGATCTGAAGCCGATCCAGATGCCGAACATGGATCTGGAGGAGCTCTTTCAGGGACGGCGGGCATTCACAGAAGAGCAGTGGATTGACGTCTTGTTGCGATCAACGGGCATGGAGCCAACGAACTTCAGCGAACGCGTGAAGTGGCACTTGTTGGCCCGCATGATCCCTTTAGTCGAAAACAACTATAATATCTGCGAACTCGGGCCACGAGGGACCGGCAAGAGTCACATCTACAAGGAAATCAGTCCCAACAGCATTCTTGTCTCCGGTGGCCAAACGACCGTCGCGAATCTGTTCTACAACATGGCACGGCGGACGGTTGGACTGGTTGGCGTCTGGGATGTCGTGGCATTCGATGAGGTCGCGGGGATTACCTTTAAAGAAAAAGATGGCGTCCAGATCATGAAGGATTACATGGCCTCAGGATCCTTCTCTCGTGGACGGGATGCCATCAATGCCTACGCCTCGATGGTTTTTGTCGGGAACATCAATCAGTCCGTGGACACACTGGTCAAGACCAGTCATCTCCTGGCCCCCTTCCCCGATGACATGATCGACAGCGCCTTCTTCGACCGGTTCCATGCTTATGTCCCAGGTTGGGAAATTCCCAAGATGCGGCCGGAATTCTTCACCAACCAATACGGCATGATCGTAGATTACCTTGCTGAATGGATGCGCGAGATGCGCAAGCGAACATTTGGCGATGCCATCAGCAAGTATTTCAAGCTCGGCAGAGATCTCAACCAGCGGGATACGATCGCTGTTAAGCACACCGTCTCCGGGCTCTTAAAACTGCTGTATCCCAATGAGGAGTACAACAAAGACGCCGTTCGTCGATGCCTTGAATATGCCTTGGAAACACGCCGGCGGGTAAAGGAGCAGCTGAAGAAGATCGGCGGAATGGAATTTTTTGATGTGCATTTCAGCTACATCGACCTGGACACGTTGCAAGAGAAATTTATCAGTGTGCCCGAACAGGGAGGAGGCACACTGATCCCAGATGGTCCGATGAGCCCAGGCGCATTACATACCATTGCGACGGGGAGTGGCGGTCACTTAGGGTTGTATCGACTGGAGACTCAAGTGACGGCGGGAAATGGCGCGCTGAAGACTTCCGGCCTGGGATCGAACAGCGGAGCGAAAGAAGCCATCAAGGTCGGTTTCGATTTCTTCAGGGCCAACGCGTCACGTGTGAGCGCTTCAATTAAAGCGGGTGATCACGATTACCACCTCCACATCGTGGAGCTGCACAATACCGGCCCTACTAATGCCCTAACCCTGTCCGCATTTATCGCGCTGTGCTCGGCCGTCTTCGGCAAGCCGATTCAGTCTCAGATGGTTGTCCTCGGTAGCATGAGTCTCGGTGGCAACGTGATTCCGGTTGAAAACCTGGCTGAGTCTCTTCAGATGGCCTTCGACTCCGGGGCGAAGCGCATCCTGCTCCCCATGGCCAGTGTGCGTGATATCCCAACCATACCCGGCGAGTTGTTTGCGAAATTCCAGACCAGCTTTTACTCAGATCCCACAGATGCCGTATTTAAGGCCTTGGGGGTCGAATGAAATGGCACTGTCTTCATAAATTCTGAGTGACGAGGCCTGTATGAGCTTGGGGGAAATCTTCGATTCATTGCGGCCTGACGATCTAGTGGGGCAGTTTAAGAAGGAACTCATAGATGCTGGAGTGAGAATAGCTGAAGACCGTCTTGCGAAATATTTTGCTGCGGAAAAAGAGATCGCCCTCATTTTGCTTGCCCATGAGTCCAATTTGGGAAAAGGCTGGTGGGGGATCCGTCAAGACATAGTGGACCGGGCTATTAATTCTGAACCCGTAAAAACCAATCATGTAGGATGGGGAGCGGTTTTTCTCCATAAAACATGCCGACGAGGGTATTGGATCCCAGGAAACGACATATTTCAGTTGAAGACTCTCCGTTTAGTGACGTTGGGGAATGAAGGGCAGTATCACTTCAATCAAGACAACCTCGATAAGGCGCCAGATATCGCCAAGCAGTTTTTTAGCATTAAAACTTTCCTGCTTCAAAGCGGTTTGGAGAAGAATTAGAGACAAAAGAAGGGCCCAGGATTGTCCGCATTATTAGAGGGTGCAGCTGCATGGTTTCTAAAATGACATGGGGACAATTGCTCTCTCCCGCTCGGCAGGGGCGGCCGACTGGACAAGATGTCACGATTGGGAGGTCCGTCTTCCAGCGAGACTTTGATCGCATTGTGTACTCATCTGCATTCCGAAGGCTTCAAGATAAAGCTCAGGTCTTCCCTTTGGCAAAGAGTGATTTTGTTCGAACCCGACTGACTCATAGTCTTGAGGTGTCATGCGTTGGACGGTCTCTTGGGACAGAACTTGGCATACGACTTGAGGCTCAGAAGTGTCTGCCAGATGGTATATCGCCAGGTGATATCGGAAGTATAGTCGCCGCTGCCTGTTTGGCCCACGATATAGGGAATCCTCCCTTTGGGCATACGGGCGAATCAGCAATAGCTGAGTGGTTTTCTAATACCGAATCTGGCCAAACTGCTATTAGCGAATTAACCCCTGCTCAGAAATCTGACTTTACAAAGTTTGAGGGTAATGCTCAGGGATTCCGGATATTAACGCGGTTGCAGTGCGCTCATAACCCTGGACTGCAGTTAACGTCGGCCACATTAGCTGCCTTTACCAAATATCCGAGAGGATCCTATTTGCGGGGTGGCTCCTTGAATGGAGTCAGTTGGAAGAAGCACGGCTTCTTTGATGCTGACAAGAGATGTTTTGGCGACATTGCTGAGGCCGTTGGATTGACGAAGCGGCTTGATGACGAAGCGGTATGGGTTAGGCATCCCTTAGCCTATCTCGTGGAAGCTGCGGATGATATCTGCTACCGAGTGAATGACCTGGAAGATGGGTGTCGTTTAAAACATGTGTCAGTGGAACAAGCGAAAGATCTCTTGCTTGCCATCTTCGATGCAGGTTCCACCCCGAATAAATGGAAAGAGATAGACACTGAAGAAGACCAAATTGGCTATCTTCGCGCCAAAGCTATCGGTTATTTGATTGATCAATCGGTTACGTGCTTTGAGAAGCATTCGGAACTGATCCTTGATGGCCAGCTGGATAAGAGTCTTGTTGATTGTATCCCGAGCGCGGAAGCTCTTGATGGCATCATAAAGATTTCGAAAGAGAATATTTACAAAGCCCGGGAAGTCCTGGAGATCGAGGCAGCAGGTTTTCAAGTGCTTGGAGGTCTGTTGGAGGCTTTTTTAAGCGCTACGAATGACGTTTCGAGAAAGGGCCTTAAACAGGCTTCTGTAAGGAGCCAAATTATCTTCCACCTTCTCCCAGCACAGTTTCGCGAGGTACCCGGCACCCCACCAGATCAATATCTGAGGATATTGAAAGTCACTGATTTTATATCTGGCATGACAGACTCGTTTGCAGTCTCTCTCTTCAAGCAGATGACAGGAATCTCGCTTCCAACAGGATAGGAAAAGTGTGCCCCACACAGTGCCGAAGTCGATATACGACTTTAAGGGACAAATGATACCTCTCGGCAGCTAACTTTCAACGGGCTTGGGCTATGGGTTATCCGGCTGGTGCAATGGCAGCGAAGAGCTAATTTGATTGAGGTCATGCAGTTTTTGACCGGTGTACGTGTCGGATAGCTGTTTTCCCCCCTCCCCCACAAATCCCTTCGGGATTGATGCTCCGCTTCGTCTATGGTCCTAACACCCTCCTCAACACTTCTTTGCAAAACGCGTCCCAGATCTTTTGGGGCATCTGCTTGAAGTCAACTTCAAGCACAAAGCTGTTCAGAGTATTTCGAAATGCCCGCGACTTTCGCCAATTCACGCGACTGAGGGCGGCGGGAGAGCCAGGAATGCGTGCGGCTTTCTCGATGATGCCATCGACAATAACCGAAGAGAGGGTCTTACCAGTGCGAAGGTGTTCGAGACTGTCCTGGATATCGTTCTTTACGGCTTTACGGGCTTGGCGATGCTGTTGATCAATACTTTGCACCAGGTGTTCGATAAATTCTGGATAAGAAATGGGGGAGGGACTGTCGTGTTGAGCGTGCAAGTAGCGGCCAGTCTCATCCCATAACTCTTGGAGCGCTTCTTGCGGGAGCCGTTCCCGGCACATCTGAAGAAGTGAGCGAAAGAACGCAATGCGCTGGCTGAGGCTGGTAGAACGAGATGCATGTTCTTCCCGAACCAGACTGATCACTGTGTTTAAATAAAGAACAAGATCGACTTTCGTCTGAGCCGTGGGTTGAAGCAATTCAAGCAGCTGAAAGATCAGCGGGCGATAATTGTGTTCGAGGTTATCCCACAGCTTACGGAGTCGTTCAATTTCTTCCTGTACGGACGGGAGTCCATAAATCAGAATACGCGTGGCATCATCATCGCGCTGGTCGTGACCGCGAACATTTTCTGCATCCTCAGGGGCACCCAACAGTAACCATTCCATTGAGCAATTCCCCCACCGGGCAAGCTTCAAGAGCGTGCGGGTATCGGGAACTTGGCCATTTAGATACCGAGACAACTGGGGGCCAGGAATCTGTAAGCTCGCAGCAGCTTGATTCCGTGTGAGGCGTTTTGATTCGAGCAGTCGCCGCAATCGTTGCCCAAACTCCGTTCCATTAATCAGCACAACACCTGTCCTTCCCACCACTTGACAAGTGGGGAACTTATAAGTTACTGAGTTCCTCACGCTCGATGAAGTTTGAGCCTAACGTAGGTGGGCGCGGGTTACAAGCCCGCCCATTCCAAACCGTTCATCCAGGAGGCGCGACATGACACGACGAACCAGAGAACCCCGGGGAGAAGGTGAAGGCGAAGGGTACGACCCTTCCCTACATATCCATCAGGTGCCGTCCTTGGGTCGGTCCCATCGGGTGTTGGGATGGAGGGCCAACCGTGTGCACCATTTTCTGAGTGACCTCGAGTTTAACTTCTTCCTTGTGAACGAGTGGCTTACGGAAGTCGCCGATTTCCGCGAGCAGTATCCGCTTCGTCCGCAAGAGGAAACGCTTGCCATCGCCGAATCGCTGGGCATCCGCCATCCCACCCACCCCAAAACGAAACGACCCATTGAGATGACGACCGATGCCATTCTGACCATCCGCCGTGGCGCACAGGTGCGGTACTGTGCGCGGACGCTGAAGTATGCCCACGCCTTGGCATCGAGCCGCGTCCTTGAGAAGTTTGAGATTGAAAAACTGTATTGGGAGCGCCGGGGCTATGACTGGGGGATCGTCACGGAAAAAGATGTGCCAATCGTGCTGGCCCGCAATGTGGAATACGTCCATGCCTGTCGTGCCGTGGAAACGTGCGCACCCTTGAGTCCAAAAGAACTCAAATCTCTTGCAGCCGTCCTCACTTCTGAATTGGAGAAAGGACAGGCGTCGCTTCGCAGCGTGACGCAATGGGCCGACGAGCGTCTGGGGCATAAGCCCGGCGTCTCGCTGCGGGTGGTGAGGCACCTGATTGCCAATCGCACACTGCCCGTCGATATGTCCGTGAAGATTGATCCTTCAAAACCACTCACACTAATCAGGGCTGGATCGAACATTGTTGATGGAGAAGCTTATGCGCCTCGTACAAGCCATGTTGATCTCATGGGAGCCTGATGAGGGAGAACCTCATGCGGAACGGGTCTGTAGGATTGATGAACAGCAGGGTGTGGTTGTCCTTATCGAAGTTAACACAAAGAACCGTCTGTTCTTCGAGCGTTCGGTGACCGAGATGCATTCCGCCTTCGACCATGGGAAGGCCCGTGGGCTCAAAGACGATCCCTTTGTTCGCCTCCGCAAGCCAGATGAGGAAATCAAAGAGAAGCACCGGGCGCTGCGTGATGCACGGTGGGTTGAGATCGAACCGATGGTCAAGGATCCTGAGATTTTTAATGCCACCCGGCGTGGGCAACTAATCCAGGAGGCGTCCGACCGAACAGGCAAGTGCAAGAACTGGTACTACGAAATGATTGCCCGATATTACGAAGCCGGTCAGTTCGTCAACGCGCTGCTGCCTCATTTCTTCAAGTGTGCACACACCAAAGTGATATCGAACGAGATGGCCGCCAAGTATCGGAAGGTAAAGTTAAGCCTGGATCACCTCGACGAGGAGAAGACGCTGATCAACGTCTACCATCGGATGAATCGCGAATACTTCCACAGCGGCTATGACGAACAACAGATCCCGGTTCTGCTCCCCATGGAAGAGCGCCTAACGCAAGATCAATTTTATCACTATGTACGCACCAAGTGCGACGCCGTGAAACTCAAGCTTAGTCAGAAAGGACGCAAACATTACAACCTGAACTATCGGGCCCGCGTGGGGGATACGACGCACTTGTCGCACGGGCCGGGCTTTCGCTACCAGCTAGATGGGAGCGGGACCAAAACCTACCAGGTCGGGCGCTATTCGCGGAAACTTGTGGGAGTCGGGCGCTACATCCTGGTGACCGATACCGCGACCAGGGTCATTACGGGGGTCTCAGAAGGACTAAAGAATGAAAGTTATGAAACGTGCATGTTGGCCCTGGAGTGCGCGTTCACCAATAAACGAGACTTTTGTCGGCGGTATGGAGTCGAGATCGATGAGGAGGAATGGCCGATTGAAGGTCTTCCTGCCGCCATTATGGCGGATCGTGGGCCGCTTCGGGGAAACCAGGGTGACAATCTCGTCAAATCGTTCGGCATAGATCTGGATACCACGAGCCCCTATCGAGCAGACATGAAAGGGGTGGTGGAATGGTTGAACAAACAACTGAAGAACGACCTGTTCCGGCTCTTTCCTGGTGCCATCCCGCCCGATTGGGAACGGGGCGATCCGGATCCGGCACTCGAGGCCTGCCTCGATACCTATCAGATGATGCAGCTGTTGCTGATCCACATCATTGAATATAACAACTGCTATCGATACGAGGATTTTCCTCTGACAGCAGAACAGTTCCGAGACGGTGTGGAGCCGTATCCGCTGGAATTGTGGCGATGGGGGATGCCGAGAACTAGTAGCCTCCAGGACATCGATTCCCATGTCGTTCGGATGAATCTCCTCCCGCTGGAAGAAGCGTCCGTCACGGGGGAGGGCCTCATATTTCGAAAGCTCTCCTACACAACGGATTCGGGAAAGGCTGAGGAATGGGCCGCGCTGGCTCGTGTGCGGAAGCGGTGGAAGGTCCCAATTCGCTACGACCCTCGTCTGGTCAATTATCTCTATGTCCAAAACGAGAAGGGGACGTATGAGCCGTGGTCGCTCCACCCTCGAGATAAGGCATTTCTCGGCTGTACGTGGACCGAAGTATTGCAGATCTGGGATGAGCAGCGGGAACGGAAGAAGGCCGCTCGTCAGGGTGATGATCAAAATCGCGTACGAAGAGATGTGCGCATACAGCAGCTCCTCGAGGCGGCGGGTAGGACGCGGCTGACTCGTGCGGATGTGGACGGGAGTCGAGAAGCGCGTACAGCAGAAATGAACGAGGAACGGGTTCTCGAAGCGCAGCGGTGGGCCGAAAAAAGCTTCGGAGTCTCCTCGCCGTCAATGGACTCCCGCAGCCAGCAGCACGACCGCCACGAAGACGAAGAGGATACGCCTCCCGGCTTGCTCAGTGAACTGACAGGGCTTTGGCATCAACCTCAGACTAAGGAGAATGATAATGGACACAGGAATGGACCCGTTGAGTCATGGACCCCTGCGGGGGAGGATCGAGTCAGCCACCTACCGGTCGCAGGACATCCCTGACTATGCAGGAAATCCCGCGATCGAGGCCCTCCCAAATATCTGGAGTGATGCGGAGGTCATGCAGATCTTGCGCAGTGCCCCCCCGTACGATGAGGGCGAGCGCACTCAGGCGGCGCATGTGCGCCATCATTTCATTGACGTGCGGTTGGCGAGTCTTTTTATTCCCCTCCCCTTCCATTTGCCAATTGAGCAGGCCTTCTCACGTATGATCCGGGTGGCCTACCTCCATCGCAACCCCGCCGACTATCGAATGTTGCCAGAAAGTTTGCAACGCCTGGATGCCTTGGAACACGGATTGCGGCTCTCTGGGCAGCGTCTGTCATTCGCATCCAGCAGCTATATCATTGGTACCCCGGGTGTCGGGAAGAGTGCGATCACGGCGCGCTTATGTCTCTCGTATCCCCAAGTCATCCAGCACCGTCAGTATGCCGGTCGTCCCATGACGCTGGATCAGGTGGTGTGGCTCCGATTGGAATGTCCGTTCGATGGGAGTGTGAAGAACTTGTGCCTCAATTTCTTTCAAGAGTTGGATGATTTGCTGGGTACGCCCTACGCCCAGCGGTATGCCCGATGTACGGCGGAAGTCATGCTCGTCCACATGGCGCGTCTGGCGATGTTGCATAGCATCGGGTTGATCGTCATTGACGAGGTGCAGCATTTGGCCAGGACCAAACAGGACGGAGATGTCCGGCTGCTGAACTTCTTTGTGCAGATGGAGAACATCATCGGCGTCCCCATTGTGTTGATCGGGACTCATGAGGCGTGGACCAGTCTCACAAAAGCGTTTCGCCAAATTCGCCGTGGGACAGGCCAGGGGAACATGGTGTTAGAGCCGTTGCCCTGGGGGCCAATCTGGGATTTGTTCATCACAGCGGTATGGCGGTATCAGTACACCAAGGCCAAAGTGCCGCTTACGACGGAACTCAGTCGGGCGGTCTTCGAGTTGAGTGCAGGCATTCCAGACTTTGCCATCAAGCTGTATCGCTTGGCGCAACATCGAGTCATTAATGCGCGGGGACTAGAAGTTGTGACCGTTGAGACGCTCCAGCAGGTTGCCACGCGAGAATTGAAGCTCGCCTCGCCCGTGCTGGTGAATCTCAGTGCAGGAAATTGGCATGAATTACAGGCCATTCAGGACGTGGTTCCGGCCCATAGGAAAACCCCTAAGCGGAGTCGATTGGCATTCCAGGAACCGAAGGCCGAGCAACCCGCCACACCTCAGCCGGTGAAGGATCAGGCAAATGCGGGAATCTCCACGTCCAGTCCCTCGTCGAATCCAGATCGAGACAACGGTGCGAGAAAACCTCCGAAGAAGAAGCTCAACCAGACAGCTCTGCCGACGATTGTGAAAACAGCGGCGGAGGAGGGAACGGCGCCGTATGCCGCACTCAAGGCTGCTGGCTATATTCGGCAAGCCGATGTGATTCCTCCATTGGGCTAACACATTCCAATGATGATGGATCGCCAATAAAATCACATTATATGAGGGACCATGCCTGGAATTGGGACCGATCTGTATCCTGATGAGACGATATACAGTTGGAGTGCACGGTATGCCGACCGCCTGTCCTATTCCAATCGAGAGCATTCCGTGCAGGCACTGTTTGGTCACGGCATTTATCGTATCGCGGTAGACTGTCCAGGTCATTTGGAGTCGCTTGTCGCCAGGCTTCCTGACGGCCATGTCTACACGGTTAGTCGCTTGATCGAGGAGCATACGCTGGTGCCTTTTTATCGTCCCTTTCTTCCTCGGCATCGCGTCGTGCATCTACAACGTGAAATGGCGCGTGCAAAAGGACCGGGTCGATTCTTACGAGGGGGCGTCGCAAAAGTGCGAGTTCCGGTTCACCGGCATTTGCGATTTTGTCCCGTGTGTGTCGAGGAAGATCGCCGAACGTACGGTGAGCCCTATTGGCATCGAACTCATCAAGCCTCACCCGTGCTGGTGTGCCTGAAACATGAAGTCTTTTTAGAGAGCAGTGCGATTCCGTTCTACGCCAATGTTGGGAGTGGCACCGTGTCTGCGGCGAGAGGAATTCGATTGGACCGGTTTAAGAAATGTTCGTTGTCTAACCGTCTCGATAGACAGTTACTCCAGCTTGCGACTGATACGGTATGGCTCCTCAACCATTCACTACAGCTCGGTGATGCCGCCGTGTTGCAGTTGCGCTATCGGGCGTTGTTAATCCGTGCCGGATTCGGGAGCCTGACGGGAGTGATCGATCTGAGCCGCTTGGAAGACGTTCTGCAGAAGCGGTACGGAAGTGCCTTACTTCATAAAGTAGAAAGCTCGGTGGCGTCTGCAAGCTCAAGAAGCTGGGTGTGCCAGATCTTGAGACCGTCAGGCAGGTACATCGTTCGGCCTCCCGTGCATCACTTACTCCTCATGGAGTTTCTTGCACCGAATGCTCAAGCTTTCTATGAATGTCCCACCGAAGCAACCCCATTTGGGGTAGGGCCATGGCCGTGCCTCAATCCTGTAGCCAGCCATTACCGCGAACCGGTCATTACCCGATGTGCCATCAGAGCTTCTCCCTATAACTCGATGCCCAAAGGAACATTTCGGTGCTGCTGCGGATTTACCTATTTGCGCAATGGCCCAGATCGTCGGAAGCGTGACCGCTATAGAGTTGGACGTGTGCTGCAGTTCGGGCGTGTGTGGCTTCAAAAATTGCGCATGATGTTATCTGCTAAGCCACGACCAACATGGCAAATGCTCTGCAAAGCAATGGGGTTTGGGGTCCTGAGAGTTGGACACGCCATCGTGCAGGAAAAGTTGTCGCATCGTCTACGATGGATCCCTCGAAGAGTTCGTTGTCTGCCAATGACAGACCGACGGCGGGTTTCAGTGGCGCAGCTGAAGAAGGATAAAGCCAAGCTCTTAAAAATCCTGGGAAGAACGCCTGGGATCATACGAACGCGCCTCAGGGAAAAGTGTCCCACAGAGTATGCAAGAGTAGCTCGGCTTGATTCTTCCTGGTGTGCGCAGCATTTCCCTCCACCCGCGAAGACCCGGTCTGGCGGGTGTCGTCCGAAATATGGCTCACGGGACGATGAACGCTTAGCCCAACAAGTGCGGAAAGTGGCGTGCCAATTGCGGAACCAAGTGACGCCGATGGTTCGTGTCACAAGATCCCGCATTTATGCCGTCTTTCAGCGGTTGCCTTTTACGGCGAAGCAGCTCACCCGATTGCCCCAGTTGTCAGGCGCGTTAGCTGAAGTCTGTGAAGCCTCCCACGAATTCGCGCTGCGGCGCCTTCAGGCTGTCCTCAACAAGATTCACGAGCACGGCCTCGAACTGACAAAAACCCGAATCATACGATTGAGTGGATTGGCAAACACACAAGTCGTCAAGCATCCGCTTGTGGTTAAGGCGATTGCCATGGCATTGCATGAGCAAGAGTGAGGGAATCATGGGGAGAGCCGTATACCATAGCGAAGAACCGGCATCGATCACACTCAGCGGATTCCCACCGCTTTATGCGGATGAATCCATCTGGAGTGGGTGCGCGCGCTATGTGGAGCGGATGGGAGTAACGCGCACCGCAGTCCTCCTGCAGGAGGTGTTCGGTGCTGGAGGACACACCTGGGCGATGGATATGCCGGTCGGACTGTCACAATTTCATACGGCGTTGCCAATTGGGTATCCGGAAACAGCCGATGGATTAGTGGAGAGCCATACCGCATACCGGTACTATGCCCCCTTCCTCCCTGGTGATCGAGTTGGGCGATTACGAGAAATAATTGAGATGGGAGGGAAGAAGTTTCGTCAGTTGTTGGCATGTCGTCGCACAAGCCTAAACCTCCCGGAGTATTTACGGTATTGCCCAAGTTGTGCGGCAGAAGAGCGGCGCCAGTTAGGGGAGTGCTATTGGCACCGCTTGCATCAATTGCCTTGCGTAGAGGTGTGTCCCACCCATGAAGTATGGCTTGAGTCGACACAAGAGTTCGCGTGGGATGTAGGGGATGAACGCCCTTTCATAACAGCGGAACGAGTCGTGCCGCAGAAAATGCCTCGATTGGTTAGTGAGAGAGACCCGGAGCGGGATACCCTTTTGTGGGTCGCTCGTGAGTCTGCCTGGCTCCTCACGCACTCCTGTCCCTCGAAGGGATGTGAATCGTTTCCCCAACGGTATCGGTATCTACTGGCCGAGCGGGGCTGGGGGACTTTTCGGAAGCGGTTAGCATGGGCTCCCTTCTGGAAGGCGTTTCTTCGGATCCACCCGCTGCCAGTTCTACGGCGTCTGGATGGACACGCCAGGAGTCTGAGCACGGGTCGCGGTATTCGCGCCTTGCTGCGGTTTCCTCGTCGGGCAATGCCTCCCATCTATCATCTGCTCCTGATCCACTTTTTGGGACTTAGTGTCGAGGAGTTCTGCGCATTGACGACCCAGCCGGCGTGGTTTGGGAACGGGCCTTGGCCCTGTCTCAATCCGGTGGCGCCGCATAAGAACGAGCGTGCGGTGGTTCACTGTGAAACGCGAATCCGTCGACAGGATGGTCGGCCGATCGGGACATTCTCCTGTGGCTGTGGGTTTACCTATTCGCGGGTGGGCCCCGACTGGGGACCGTTGGCACAATTCAGTTACCACTGCATCGTTCAATACGGTCTCTATTGGGAGTGGGTGCTGCAAACGCGATGGCGAGACCCTCGGCTGACGCGCGAGGGCCTTGCCGAGCAGTTGGGTGTATCGCGGGTCACCCTCTGGGAGCAGGCCATCCGCCTGGGGCTTAATCCGAGTACGAGTTCACGCCGCGAGGGCAAGCGATGGGACCGGGTATCCAGTGTGCAGCTCAAGGACCGCGAGCAAAAACGCCTACAGTGGCAACAGCTCGCCCAGCGTCGTCGAAGAACCCTCGCCCAGGACCGGCGCTGTCGACGATTATATGCTTGGTTATTTCGCTGGGATGGTGCGTGGCTGCGAGCAAACCAGCCTACATCTCGCGAGACTGGAAGGACTCGGGACTGGGCCCCGCGCGTAGATTGGACTACCCGTGATTGCCAAATGGCTGAGGCAATCGTTCGGGCAGTCGGGCAGTTAACAATGACTCAGGAACCGCCCCAATGGATCAGCCTGCATCGACTTATCACTCACTCGGGCCATGCCCGATGGATTGCACCCTATTTGGATCGGCTCCCGCAGACACTCCAGGCGATCCAGTCAGCAGTGGAAACGCGCCAGGCCTTTCAGCTGCGGCGAGCGGCCTGGCGTGAGAGGAAGGGAAGCGAGACCGGAGTTTTGGAGTTCGAGCCGTGTGCACGAGGTCAGTCGGTGCTCCCAGTGTGTGGGCAACAGGGGTTCTTCAAAGCAGAGGGTGGGGAGTGGTGAGAACTTTCGCCAGAAGACTGTGCGCGCTTTTCTAGGGGGCGTCCTATGACGGATCCGACCTCCTGTGGGTGCGGCTGGGGGACCTATTCCCGGTTGGGCCGAATCGCGGAAATCCAAGCTGGATTCTCACCTAGTCCCATCCGCGTCGCTGGTGGACGTAGCCGCACCATCTTGGCGCTGGCCGTCTTCGCCCCAGGATTTCTCGACGAGCTCGGCAGCCGAGAGAGCAATGGATCAACATCCTCGTGCGTGCGCCATTTGATCTACAATACCTCTTTGACGTGTTGCTGAGGCAGGGGAAGGATTGACGATCAGCTGGTTAGAGTAAGGCACCATGAACAAGGAACGACGAGCGCTAGGCCAGGGAGGCACTGAGGATGAAGATGTCTTGTGTGTCAGGCCAGATCGAGAGACTTCTTGGTCTCGACAAAAGCAATCAGTTCCAGAGAACGCAGCGAGTCGGGGTGGATCTCAGCTGAGATGAACTCGGCGTTGATCGGATCGATTTCAGTGGCGCCTAGGTGTTCCAATGCTGTGAGGATTTCCTGGAGCGAATGACCGGCTCGCGGTTCAAGGACCACATGGAGCCGTGGCGACGTCACTGGTTGTTGAGAGGATTCATGCATACGGGGATCATATCAAAACGGGGTGTGCCGATGAGGAAAAATAGGACGATGTTCAGACCATCACTTCGGTTATTATTCCTGTCCGTCTCTCCCCTAAGCCGCTCTCGCCCGAAAAGCAGGAGCAGATGCGCCAGCTGATCCGAGAGGTTGAGCAACGCCGGCAACACAATGTAGACATCGCTCGCGCGCATCGGAAGGCAACTGATTCGTCGTAGACCCTTGATCAAGAAATGAGGTCGTGGCCCACCGTCGCTGTTACTGTTTTAGATAGATAAATCGACCCAGAGCGCTGCATGATCAGACGCTGCATCTTTTGCCGACCGTATCTCAGGGAGGATGGGCCAGAGAGTGCCATTCTTGCCGCCCCAGACCCCACGACGTTCTATACCAGCTTGTTGCACTGTGGCCCAGAGGGATGGCGAGAGAAGGATGTAATCGAACTTAGAGGAGGCTGTTCCATTGCCATGCGTTCCTGGGCGGCCATCGTCCTGGTAGTTTGGGTGCTGACTCACATCTTTCAGATCGGAACCTTGCTGCAGTATGGGCGCAAGAGGTGCGCTATCGGGGGTATCGTTGAAGTCTCCAAGGATCGCAATATGCTGGATGCCCTCCCGTCGACGTTGATTGTAAATAGTTCGAATCTGTTGAGCTTGCCGCAAACGTTTGGCATTAGAATCAGACTGTATCCCATACCCCTTGCTCTTTAAGTGATTGACCATGACCAGCAACTGGCCCCCTGCTGGTAGCTTGAAGAGATATTCTGGGCAGTCACGGCTGAAGATAGCCGAGCCTTGATCGAGATCGTCCACGTGACTCCGCATGGACTCGATCGGGAGCCCATGTCGGCTCAGGATGCCGACGTCAATGCCACGTTCATCATTACCGTCAATGAGCATAACGTGTTCATACGATTGCCCGCCGACTTTTTTGAGAACGGTGGCATTGAAGGCTTTCAACCCTGTGCGATCTTCCGCTTCGACAATTCCAAGAATGTCGGCTTTCAGGAGACTCACGATTCTGGCCGTATTTTCGGTTGCGACTTCCTTGATCGGTTCAGTTTTGAGTTCAAACCATCCAATCCAACTACTCCGTCCGCTTGCAATAATCTCAGCCGGCTTTCCTTGAGGCTTGTTGAGGAAATCTCCCCGAATGTCACGGAGCTGGATGTATGTGCTGTCTTTCTTCTGTGGAGAGCTCAACCCTGGGTAGTCTCCCATGATCTTGAGCAGCTCCTTTTTATCGGATGCAGAGTACACATCCTTCCCAACGATCTCGTTCAATCTCGAATAATCCCTTAGGACCTTGGCTCCATCGGCCCATTTGGGGAGATTCATAATCTTGAGTCGATCAAAGAGATTCTCAACATTGAAGGTGGCAAGGCGCATGGAAATCCTCCTGCGGGCTCAGCAGTTAGGTGTTAGCAATACTCTCTCCGCCCAGTTGTTAGGTTACTAAGGAACAACCGCTAGGATGTCAAGATCCGCACTCTCCGGGCCAGTATTCACCTGTTCTGTTGTCTCGTCTCGGAGCCGTGAATATCAGGAGACTTGGTGCATATACATGCATTAATACGAATCGTTACATGTACAGCCGCGTCGTGCATTGAGGGTCGTTATGAATTCAGGACGGCATCTTATCCGGTATGGAGAATCTAATTTGAGGGTATCGTACCTCCAAATCCAAATGGCTTTCAGGAAGAGAACAACCATTCTCGAGAGGCTCACTAAAGGACGATATTCATTCTTGCACTCTCGTTAGCAACCCTCCTAAGATATTTCCCTCAACAGTTATGGAGTGCGTATATCACGTTAGGATCTTGCTTCTCACAGGAGGACGGCATGTCCAAAGCTCTAGCCTCAGTGCTCGGTCTTGTGGTGGTTCTATCACTCATGTCTGGCTGTGTGCCCACGCTTACCTACAAGCCGAATCCAGTGAGTCCTGCATCTCCAGCTGATGATGAGTTGATCTTTGGATTGCGCACCTCGGTGGTTCTTCTCACATCGCCAGCACCAAAGCCAACAAAGCCAGGTGATTCCTCGCCAAGTCCTGCCTCTCCTGTTGAGGATGTGTGCAGCCCATTGAAGGCGGGTTCGCCAAGTCAGGATGCGATTAGTCGTTGCTTGGAGACTGTTACCGCCGGGGCGATTCCAATTCGTGACGAGCAACACCTCTTTTCGGCAACACCCAATTGGGGTACGACACTTTCGGTTACTGTTGTTGATGCCGATCCACTCATGCTTAAGACGCTCTCCGTGAACTATAAAAATCCTGCCGTCGGGGTGGTAAAAGCCGCTGGTGCTGGAGCCGTGACGGGTTTTGCAATTGGAGGGCCCTACGGTGCCCTAGCTGGGGGTGTGATTGGTGCGCTGGGTACCGTACCAATGGGAGGAGGTCGTCCCCTCAATGTGGAAGAGCTTGCTGATTGGAAAACCAAATTGTGCGTGAATGATCGGAAGACGTTTGAGGCTTTCGAAGCTCTCGCGCCGGCAGAGCAGGCCGCACAGCTGTTCCTGCCCGTTGCCTTGGAGTATGGTTCCAATTCCGCGGGGATCGAGTGTTGGCGATTGATGCCCAATGCACGGCCACAAGACCTCGGCCTTACGGGATGGGTATACCGCTTTCAGCCAGTTGATCAGGACGAATCGAAGTCCTTGATGCCACCCATCGTGACTCCTGAGTGGGATACTCAACATGGCGACATGCGGCTGCGGGCTCCATTTGTAAGGCGCGAGGATTACTTCACGGAGGTCGGAGAAAAGACAACTTTTCCAATTTCGGCATGTCGGCGCGTTAAAGTGCAGATTGCCTGGTGGGAGGGATTGAAGAATCAGACGATGAAGATTAGTACGTACAAAGTGGTTGTTGCTGACTCTGACTATGTTCAGCCTGTACGGTTGCCAAAGTCAGGTCAGGTTACACTTCTGGCTACTTGTGGTGGATACTCAACCTCAACGCTTTCCACGCTGCCATCGACTGAACTGATTGACGAAGTAGTTAAACAGGCTCAAGCCGTTAAGGAAGCACAGAACAAAAACAAGGCTAAGTAAAGACTGCTACACAGGACCTCAGCGATCTATCGATGTAACATGTTCAAGGAGACTCATATGCCGCAATCTTCCGTTCTTGTAAATTCACTTCGCGATAGTCTTTACGATGGTGGTGAGTTGTATGATCGCTATGACCCAACTAACTTTAAGAGTTACGAGCAGATGTTTGATTTTCGTGTCTACAGAGATTTTGTGTCGAGCGGGAAAGTCGAACGAGCATCAGGCCGCCAGGCCATTGTCCAAAGTTTACATGATGGTTCAATCATGCAGGCCACACGGACTTTCACCGCGGGCAAGAAGATCGTAGCCTTTATGGGAGGGCATAAGCTCAAGCGAGACAGCGACCTCTATAAAGAAGTTGCCTTAATGGCGAAGTACCTTACTGAGAAAAAGTATTTCATCGTCACGGGTGGTGGGCCTGGCGCTATGGAGGCCGCGCATTTAGGTGCCCTTCTAGCCGATCTCCACGATGCGAAGGTTGATGAGGCAATTGAAGAACTCAAGGCTGAACCGGCTCTTCCGCAAGGACTTGCACTTTTAGTCGATCAAAAGGGAAAGGTGAATGAAGATCTTCTTCAGCAAATTCATCGTTGGCTGAGGCCAGCTTTGGCAATCGCACAGAAATATGAGCGACGGAGCCATAGTCTGGGTATTCCTACCTGGCATTACGGACAAGAACCATCATCTCCATTTGCTAGCCACATTGCGAAGTATTTTCAGAATAGTATTCGAGAAGATGGCATGCTGGCTTTGGCCAATTATGGGATTATCTATGTGGAGGGCAAAGCGGGAACCCTTCAGGAGATTTTCCAGGATGCTGCCCAGAATTACTATGAGACTTTTGGGTTTGCCAGTCCGATGATCTTTTTTAAGAAGAAGCAATGGATGGAGGATCTGCCTGTGAAACTGCTTCTTGAGAAGCTCTTCGAAGGTCCGGACAATGAGCAGAAGAGAAAGCTCCTGACTTACGCGGACACTCCCAGCGAGGTCTATGCGGCTATAGAGGGCTTTTCGCCACCTGTTTGAAAAGGCTCTAGCCCACGGAGTTGTATCGAATAGACCTTCTCAAAAACCGATCTACTTGGTCTCTTTTCTCATCTCTTGAGTTTGAGGCTCCAGGCGTATATGAGCGCCTGACCTGCTGTTATGTCTGCTTTCTGAACTCATACTCCTGCGTGCAGTACTGTGAACTGCGACTCGGAGGTCTACTTTAGCGTGACATTTTCTTGGCTATTGAAGTGGTGAGATGAACGTTAATTCGCCTTTGTAAAACCGACACCACTTCAAAAAAGTTTTCAGTGTTCGGATTACCTTTTGGACCCAACATTCTGTGAATACTTTTGCTGGATTTCTTTATCTCTTTGCTGAGAGACATGAAACCAATAGTGGCATGAATTAGGCGTCGCAGAGATTTCTTTCCTGCTGGGTAGTTTCCCACCAGATATGAATTCATCGCTTTTGTTAGGAGTTCGTTTTTGAATTTAGAATCGTGCTTAGCTCGCTCTTGGAGTGAGCGATAGTATTCACGTGATAAAGGCATAGAACAATCCTTTTGGTGTGGTACAGGACGATGTTCATGAGTAGGTTTTCAGTACATGACCTATGCTTCTATCTAGGCCTTTAGCCAGGCTAGTATTATCAATCACTTATGAGGGTTATGAGTACATGACCCAAGTGAAGCAATCCAAATGGCGGACTGTTTGGCGCGGAACCGCTGAAGGCCAAGCTGGACTAGGCGACAT
>CAYPOR010000005.1:0-103361 GCA_964412445.1 uncultured Nitrospira sp. | reverse complement strand
GAGGCCTATGAAAATCAGCGAGTTTAGGACTGGTACGCTGGGCGCCGAGATGCAGCTGAAAGCGTTCGCCAAGCAGGACTACGCGCCAGTCTGATAGATGGCGGGACGATAGCGAGGCTTCGGAATAGGTTTCCGCTCGGCGCGGGCAGCAGCCAGCCACGCGCGCTTTGCAATTTCGGCTTGTTTCAGCGCTTCAGCTGGAGTCTTGCCGAACGCTGAACAGGCTTCAAGGTCAGGAATGTCGGCAATGTACCCGCCATCCGCCTTGCTGTAAAAAATGTTGATGTGGTAATGCGTCATGATTCCTCGCCCAGCTGCAATTTTAGATCATAGCGTTCCACGATCTCAAGCAACTGACGAACCTGATAAGGCTTGGCTTTTCCATCGACTTCTTGAAAATTGACCAGTTCGCGGACATGAGAATGTACGAAAATATGGTGGCTCCCCCTGGTGCGCGAGAGACGAAATCCAAACGCCTTTACAAGAGTGACCGCTTCACTAAAGCGAAGATTCTTTGAGCCACCTAGTGCTTTCGCCAGCAGCTTTCTCTTATTCATCCCCTCCGTCCATCTCAAGAAGTCCTATGGCGTGTTCGGCTGCACCGGAGCGGTGGCCGGTGCGGCGCCGTCTTTCGCATCGCGGGCACAGCGGAAGCCCATCCAGTTCATTGAGGTCTTGGGATCGGTCCCGTTGCGTTGCAGCACTTGTCCTCTCGATGCGCAAGTGGCGGCGCCAGGACAGAATTATTGATCACTCCACCTCCGGCAACTCTCCGTACACCGACTCGACGACGTTTTTCATTTCCTCATCGGACACAGGAATGTTGTAGATTTCTTCGCCGGCCTCCTGCATCGACTTCAGATCGAGCATCGTGCCCGGCACGAGATCTTCGCCTTTGCCGAGCTTGCCTTTCACGGCGTAGAGCACCCAGCGGGGGCCTTCGAGGGAAAGGACCAGATACGACATGTCTGCGGCGGCGAGGATGGTATGCGCGCCGAGATGCGCCATGGTGCCGTAGCTGAGGACCATGCCGCCTGCGAATTGAAAACCAGCCGGCAGGGCGACGGCTTTCGCCGACTGGTAGTAGCCCTGCCAGGCTGCTGCACCGACGGTTGCAGCCGTGCCGCCGATTAATGTCGTTCCGGCGATGACATTGCCCATGAGATAGGTCGAGGCCATGCCGGTTTCCCCCGCCACCCGCATCGTCCCCGCTGCCGCGGCTTCCGCCGTGCCTGCCACCACGCCAAACGTCCCGCCGCCGACTGCCACTCCGGCTGCCGCGAGCGGGACACCGACATACTGCACCGTCTTCCCCGCTGCATAGCCAGAACCCTTGATCGTGACCCCGACCGCTTTGCTCGCGGCCTGTTTGCTCAGACCCGCGACCGAGCCGGACCCTGCCACAACACCGGCCGCCAGATTCGACCCGGTGAAGTCGAGCACACTATATAAGGATGCCACGGCAGCGGTGGCGGACGGTGCGACCAGATCGTAGCCGGACTTGGAGGCGTTCCAGACGACTTCCACCGCAATGTCCGTCATCGCCTTGCCTTCGCGCATGGCCACCAGCGTGGGATAGGCCAAGGCGTTGACGCTGATGTAGCCGACCGACGCGGCCGAAATTTTTCCGACCGGTTCGATGGCGGCATCCCAGAAGAGGCCCTGCAACACCCAGCGCAAGGAACGCAACGTGGCGAGGCTGATACCGGAAGTCCGGTAGTCCGAAAACTCCCGCTTGGCTTCGCTGAACGAATGGCCGACATCCTCGCGGTAGTTCGAGACGGTCTGGCCTGCCAGATCGGTCATCGTTTTGGACCACCGGCTACGGCGGGCGCTTTCCTCTTCGAGCATGCCGGAGAGATCCAGCTCGCGAATGTTGTCGCCCAGGGCCTTGGCACGGGCTTTGGCGTTGGCGGGGACTGCCGCATAACCTTTGATGAATTTCTCACGAGCGAAGGAGAGCGCTTCCGACGAACGCGCCGTGCCGCCCTTCGAAAGTTCGTGCGCCTGCTCGAGCGACTGCCGGACCATCCGTCTGCCTTCTTCGTTCATCTGCTGCGAGACCGTCTCGCCGCGTTGAAACGATTGCTCGATCATCGCGATGCCCATCCGGTCCATATCGTCGGCGGTCTCTTTGGATAGGTCCCAGGACTTGCCGACGATGCCTTTGGCATCCGCCCAGGAGCGGGAAGCCAACAGCCTGCTGTTTTCGCGCGTGGCCTTCTTGATCTCGTCTGTGAGCGTACCCGTCGCCTGGTGAATTCCTTCCGCTATGTGATAACTGAGCTGGGTGCCTTCCGCCAGAATCGTCACGGACTCTTTGGCTTTGGAGATCGCCAGCAGAAAGGCCTGCCGCGCGCGGAGCCCCATCAATTCGCCGACGAGTTCCCAGGCACTGGGGCCGGCCGGAATCAACCGGATGGACGTTTGCGGCACATTGAACGCGCCGTTGTTGTAGAGCGACACATGGCCTTCGACGACCAGCTTCTTCGTGTGTTTGAGCGGATCATCTGCGGGATCGGCCGTGGCGCAGCTCCCCAGCGCCATTGCCAGGAGCGGCAGCGCCATGAGCGCGCGCGGGCGAGTCAGCTTATGGGCCATCGGTGTCCCTCACATCACAGGGAAGTTGTTGCAGCACGTCGCGAATCTGCTTCGGATCTTCGGACAATACTTCGACGGTGATGCCCTCCGTCGACTGCAGCTGCTTCAGATTGATGACCGTCCCGACCGGGAGATCACCCGCCGACGAGTCGGCTTGTCCCGATTTGGATTTCAACCGGCCCGATGCTCTGACGATGAGCAGCTTGGGCCCTTCCCAGGCCAGGAGAATGGCCGCATCCTCCGCGCCCATGAAGAGATGCGCGGGCAGGGCCGAGAGGGCGTTATAGCCGAGCACCACGCCGGAGGAGGCCTGGTTGATCGCCACTTTCGTCGTACCGGCCAATGCATCGTAGGTCACAAACCCGACATATTTGCCGGTGTCGAATGTCGTGAGCGCCGCCGCCTCTCCAACCGCCGCCGGCGGCCCCGCGGTCGTAAAGGCCACTTGATTGACGGCCCCGTACATCGTGCCGCCCGCCGCGGTCGCAGGGATCGCGCCGACCGAAAGAATGGCGAGGCTCGTCAATAATCCGCTTTCGACCGTCGGCGAAATTAATTTGACCCCGGTCCTGCCCGTATAGAACAAGGTCAGACCGGCGGCTTGAATCGTGCGCCCTGTCACAATAGACGTAGCGGAAACCGGAAGAAATACGGCACCGGTCGCAGCCCCGGTTCCTCTGGCGCTGGAGCGCACGATCGTCTTCGCGGCTGGCGCCAGGCCGCCATGGTACAGCGCCTTCAGATAACCCTGGAGGATCGGGCCGAGGGCGCGCAGGCTGTTCGGTTGCTCGCCGGACCGCTCATACTCCGCCCGAAAATCCCGCCCGGCCCGCTCGAACGCGGCATCCCACGACACCTGGATCCGTCCAGAGAAATTCTCATGAATGATTTTCGTGATGTCCCAGATGTTGCTGAAATCATTTTTCAGCGAGGCGAATTCACGGCCCGGCAGGGCCAGGAGCGCTTCGCGATCCTGTTGCGTACGTTTGCCGAGCGAGAGATTTCCTTGAATGAACTCTTCCCAGGCATCGCCGAAGTGCCCGGTAGCGTAAGTCCATTCCGCTTTGGTCATGGATTTCGTCCGGTCGAGAATTTCGCCGCTGCGTTCCGTGCCCGATTGCACCAGCGACTTGCCGGTTTCATACGACCGCTGGAGATCCGCACCGAGTCCGGCTTTGTACTCGGCCGAATGGGACACCATGCGGCGCGCCGCTTCCCGCAGCGCGGCGCGGGACGAACTGACGGATTTTTCTTGGGCGTATTCCAGCGCTTTCCTGCTGGAGGTGATGACGTACCAGCCTTCGTCGTAGAGCATCCGGTGGCCGCGAAGATTGGCCGAGGTCAGCGGGATCACGTCTTCAAGGGTCTGGCTTTGCGGAGATTCGGAAGCACGGGTGGATTGATCGGAGGCGCAGCCAGACCCGGCCAGGCAGACCGCGAGGGGCAGAATGAGCGTCAGCGGCCTTCTCAACTCAACCATGGCGCATTCTCCCGAGGTGAATGAAGATGGCTAACAACGGGAAGCGGGCAAACTGTACCTGAGTCGGGAAAGCGAGTCGAGGGGGGAGACCGATGAGAGATGTCCGAGCCGCCCCGGACATCTCTCCCGGAGAGAATGGTTCTTACGGAGTGACGGTCGTCTGCGCCGGCGCGGCGGCCGGCGTCTCGCCGTCTTTCACATCACGGGCGCAGCGGACACCCATCCAGTTCATCGAGGTTTTCGGATCAGTCCCGTTGCGCTGTGAGACGCGCACGCTCGGAGTACTGTCGATCCAGCCGCCGCCGCGAAAGGCTTTCTGCGTGCCCTTGTCCGGCCCCTTGGGATTCTTGTCCGGCGCCGTCTTGTAATAATCTTTGTCGTACCAGTCGGCCACCCACTCAGCAACATTGCCGGCCATTTGAAACACGCCGTACGGACTCGCGGCGTTGTCGTACTTGAAGACCGAGATGATCGGAGGATAGAGCAACAGCCGCTCAGGACGATCGCGCACCGGACCCGACAGACCGGTCCTGCCGAAGTTCGCCCGTGACAGGCCGGCCATTTCGTTGCCCCAGGGATAAATGCGGCTGTCCGTCGCACCCCGCGCCGCTTTCTCCCACTCGGCTTCGGTCGGCAGGCGCTTCCCCGCCCATTTGCAATACTCGTCGGCCTCGAACCAGGTCACATGCATGATCGGATGCGCGACCATCGTGTCCTGAAAATTCCCGCCGTCGAACTTCCAGTCGACTTGCGGATCGCGGTTCGTCGCCAGGACGAACTTCAGATACTGCACGGTCGTCACTTCGTATTTGTCGATATCGTAGGCATCGAGATAAACCGAGCGTTGCGGCATCTCGACCAGGTAGGCATTCTTATCCGTTTTCCTGTCGCTGCCCATCGTAAACGGCCCAGCCGGAATGCGGACCATCTCGTCATAGGCCGGGAGCTTCACCCGTTCCGCGGCAAGCTTGCGGCCCTCGGCGGTCCATTCCTGCTTCACATCCCCCACGTCCAGCGCCCATACCGCCCCCACGACTCCCAACAGCCCTGCGACGACAGCACCGGCCAAGATATTTGCCCTTCGCACGACGACTCCTCCTTAAGATTGTTACATACCCTGTTCTTTGGGTTCCGGACCCGGCTCCTTGTTGAATTCCTCCAGCGGTTGAAAATTCAGCGGGAGCTGAAACAAATAGTCCGTCACCGGCCGCAATTTCACATGCTGGTATTCCACGATCCAGCTCCCGTCCTTTTTTGCCAGCTTCATCGGAAAATGCAGATCGGTCGCCAGCCACTGATAATAGACCTCGGTGCGCTCCCCGTGCTTGGTCACGACTTCATAGAGGGTCGTGGGATGGCCTTCCCGGGATTCCTGGCCGATCTCCTCCCGCGACACCTCCCCGTCCAGCTTCTCCGTGACCCATAAATCCTGCTCCGCGCTGTAAGACAGCGTCTTGAAGCGCTTCATCCTCGAAAGCAGCATCCACACGACCTGCTTGTCTTTCCGCACGATGCTGACGTTCACCGGCCCCATCGTATGGTGCTCGATGCGCCACATGTTGTCACGGTAATAGATGTTGTCTTTACCGGTGCGGCCGTCGATCTTGGTAATCCGGTCGGCGGTAAACTCCAACGCCCAGGCGGCTCCGCCGACGCAGATCCCCAGGGTGACGATCAGTGCTGAGAGGGTGTAACGCATAGCCGCCCAATCTACCTAATCTGCATGAGCGATTACTAGATGGGACCGGATCAGATTGTGAGAACGGCGGCGCCTTGAAACGATCCGGCCTTGAGCGCCTGCAGCGCCTGATTGGCTTGCGGCAACGGGAAGCGGACGGTGCGGGGTATGATCGGAATGGCGGCCGCCTCGCGCAGCAGGTCGATGCCGTCCTGCCTCGTATTGGCCGTCACGCTGCGCAACATCCGCTCGCCGAAAAGCTCGCGGTCATAGTCGATCGGCGGAATTGCCGACATATGGATACCGGCCAGCGCCAGCGTGCCGCCCCGCTCCAATGCCCGCAAGGCGGGAGGCACCAGTTCCCCGGCCGGCGCAAAGATGATCGACCCGTGGAGGAGATCCGGCGGGGCATCCTGCGCGCCGCCGACCCACACCGCGCCCAGCTCGCGCGCCAGCGCCTGATGCTCGGCCTTCAGCGAACTGACGTACACCTGACACCCCCAATGCCGCGCGATCTGGATCGCGATGTGCGCGGAGGCCCCGAATCCGTACAGCCCGAGCCGCTGGCCCGGCTTGATGCCGCTCAGTCGCAGAGCGCGATAGCCGATGATGCCGGCGCACAGCAGCGGCGCCGCTGCCTCGTCCGCGAAGGCCGACGGAATCGGATAGGCAAACCGGGCCGGCACCACCGCATATTCCGCATAGCCGCCGTCGACCTGATAGCCGGTAAACCGCGCCTTCAGACACAAATTCTCCCCCCCGCTCTTACAGAATTCGCAGGTCCCGCACGTGCCCTGAAGCCAGGCGATCCCGACACGATCGCCCTCCTGCACGTCCGTCACTCCGGCACCCACTTGCGCGACCGTGCCGACGACCTGATGGCCGGGAATCAGCGGCCGCTTCACATCGGGCAGCTCTCCCTCGATGACATGCAGATCGGTGCGGCACACCGCGCAGACCTGCACCTTCACGAGCACCTCGCCGGGCCCCGGCAGCGGCATCGGAAGGTCACGAAGCTGCAACGGATTGGCCGCCACATCTCCGGCATGGTCGAGGAGCATGGCCTTCATAGACGCTCCGAGGGGCCGTGGCAGGTAAGAGGTCCGGCCGCCCCATCCAGTGAGGCGGCCGGGAGGTGAGAAAACCGGAAAGACACTACGGCTTCTTGGTCTTGATGCACTCGATGTCAAGCCGGATGTTCACATCCTCGCCGACAACGAACCCGCCGGTATCGAGCGTCTTGTTCCAGACCATGCCGAAATCCTTACGATTCACTTTCCCCTCGGCCGTGAATCCGGCCCTGGTGTTCCCCCAGGGATCCTTGCTCACGCCGTTGAAGGTGCCGGTCAGCGTGATCTCCTTCGTCACGCCATGCAGCGTCAGGTCGCCGAGCGCCGTATACCCCTCGCCCGTCTTCTTGTAGCTCTTCATTTTGTACGTCATGGTCGGAAACTTTTCGACGTCGAAAAAATCCGCGTTGCGCAGATGGGCGTCGCGCTTCTCGTGATTCGTATTGACCGACGCGGTATTGATCGTCGCGTCGATCGTCTTGAACTGGTGCGCCTCCGCATCCATTTCCACGACGCCGCTGTAGTCCATGAACCGCCCCGCCGTTTTCGAGACCACCATGTGCGCGATACGGAATTCAATGATGGAATGATCGGGATCCAGATCCCAGCGCGCCATCTCGGCGCCGGCCCCCGCCGGCCATCCGGCCAGTAACACCGCACACAACACTCCCGCTTTCACGATTGTCCGTTGATACATGCACCCTCCATGAGATGAGCTGCCCGCGAACACCCGCCCGCACTGCCGCCCCGTCACTTTTTTGAAGCAGCGGTACCGGATTCGGCCCCTCCGGCCTGCTTGTTTGTAATCGATTGCACCTCGCGCGAGCCGGTCTTCGCCCCCGTCCGCATCCGCACATGGACATCGACCGCTTCCGACTCGATCGTATCCGGAAACGGAGGAAACGGCTGGGCATGAACCACCGCATAAATCCCCGCCTCATCGACTTCCCGCGCGCCGGACCCCTTCTCGATCTGAATCAACTGCACGCGCCCGCTGGGATAGAGCCGGAACTTCACCCGCACCGTCTCGCTCGTCGGCGCGTGCCGCACATGACGGACCGTGCGGCTCCAGCTGCGGCTCACCAGATAACTGATCTGCTGCCAATAGGCCCGGCCCTGCCCGGGCGCCGGCATCGGCAGGAGGTCTTCCTCGACCACCAGCCCGCCCGAGACCGGCAAGGCATCCGGCTGCACTTCCTCCTGCACCGCCTCCGCGACCGGCGGCTCTTCCGAACTCGGAAGCGGGGCGTCGCTGCTCTCGCTGGCCGCCTCCTGCTTCCCCAGCGTGACATAGACGACGCGGGTAAGCACCCGCTCGAATTTATCTTTCTTCACGCGGGCGACCGTCACCTGAACTCTGGCCGCTTTGGGAGGAACCGTGAGTTTGCCCGACGGAATCGGTTCCATCGTGGCGGCCCCCTTCATGACCGTCGCGACGCTGTCGAGCTCTAACGCGACCACCTGCTTTTGAAACAACGCCGATTCGCAAATCGCCACCAGCGGGGCGCCGCCTTGAGCCACGCCGCCGATCGCAATCGCCAGATCGAACGGCTTCCCCATTTGAATATCGCCGGATGCATCGGCCGTTATCAGATCGATTTTGACCCAGCGCGTTCCGGATGGGGCAGCAGAGGCTTCGGAGGGGGATCCTGCCGCCAGACCGACCGGCACGACCGTGAGCGGAAGGAGGCAGAGACCGAGGACGCCGGCCAGCAATGCGCGGGGACTGGGCGCGGGATGACGCATAAAATCATCCTACTCAGCCCCGGGAGTGAGTGCAACCCGTTTTTTCGGCCGGCGCGTGCCTCCGTCATGTGGTTACGCTAGAATGCGGGTATGCACGCACTGGTGAAAACCTCCGCCGGTCCCGGGTTGACGGCGATGACCTGCCCGGACCCGACCGCCGGCCCCGGCGACGTCATCGTGAAGATCAAGGCGACGTCGCTGTGCGGTACCGACGCCCATATCTACAACTGGGATCCCTGGGCGCACAGCCGCATCCACCCGCCGCGCATCATCGGCCACGAAATGTGCGGCGAGGTCGTCGAGGTCGGCGCAGACGTCACGCGCGTCAAGATCGGAGACTATGTCGCGGCCGAGTCGCACATTACCTGCGGCCACTGTTTTCAATGCCGCACAGGCCAGGCGCACGTCTGCCGGAACTATCGCATCCTCGGCGTAGACCGCGACGGCTCGTTTGCCGAGTATATCGTCCTGCCGGAAATCGTCCTCTGGAATACCTCCCCGTCCATTCCACCGGAATTCGCCTCAGTCCAGGAACCCCTCGGCAATGCGGTGGATGCGGCGCTGGCCGAAGACCTGACCGGCCATACCGTCTTGATCACCGGCTGCGGCCCCACCGGACTCTTCTCGGCCGCCGTCGCCAGAACCGCGGGAGCCGCCACGATCATCGCCACGGATGTGAGCGACTACCGCCTCAATCTGGCGAAACAGGTCGGCGCTGACTACGTGTTCAACGCCAAGACGGACACGCCCGCACAGATCGCCGCGGCGATTCGCGAGATTACCGCCGGAGAAGGGGTCGATGCCTCGCTGGAAATGTCCGGCCATCCCGGCGCGCTCCATCAGGCCTTCGGGGCGGTAAAAAACGGCGGGAGGGTCACGCTCTTCGGCATTCCAACCGGACCGATCTCCTTCGATCTCGCCAACGAAATTATTTTCAAAGGCATCCGCGTGCACGGCATCACCGGCCGGCGTCTCTTCAGCACCTGGTATCGCCTGGCCGGTCTGTTCACAGCGGGGCTCAACATCAAACCGATCATCACGCACACGTTTCCGATGAGCGACTATGCGCGCGGCTTCGAGTTGATCAATTCCGGTCAGTGCGGCAAGGTGGTATTGTTCCCGTAACCTGCGCGAGAAGTGAGACATGCGAGAAACGCGCGCCAAGCTGAATCTCCACTTCGCGCCAGTCTCTCACGTCATGCCCGGCTCGCACCTGTAATTTATGGCCTACGATTCCCTCAAGAAGATCCTCGATCAGCAACTCGCCGACATTCGCGCGGCGGGCCTCTATAAACACGAACGGCAGCTCCTCAGCGCGCAAGGGACCGACATACGGGTCGCCCAAGGCTCTGTGCTGAACCTCTGCGCGAACAACTACCTGGGCCTCGCCAATCATCCGGCCATCCTCAAGGCCGCCGCGACCGGACTGACGGAACACGGCTACGGCATGGCGTCGGTTCGATTCATCTGCGGCACCCAGGATCTGCACGTACAGCTGGAGCAGGCGATCAGCGCCTTTCTCGGCACCGACCACACGATGCTCTACAGTTCCTGCTTCGATGCCAACGGCGGTCTCTTCGAGGTGCTGCTGGATGAACGGGATACCGTCATCAGCGACGCGTTGAACCACGCCAGCGTGATCGACGGCATCCGGCTCTGCAAAGCGACCCGCCTCCGGTATGCCCACGCCGACATGGCCGATCTGGAAGCCCGACTACAAGAAGCCCGCTCCTGCCGACTGCGCATGATCGCGACCGACGGCGTCTTTTCGATGGACGGCGACCTCGCCAAACTCGATCGGATCGTCGAACTGGCCGACCGCTACGATGCCGTCGTCATGGTCGACGACAGCCACGCGACCGGGGTGCTGGGTCCCAACGGACGCGGAACGCCGGCGCATTTCGGAGTAGCGGACCGGGTGGATATCGTGACCAGTACACTGGGCAAAAGCCTCGGCGGCGCAGCCGGGGGATTCACTTCAGGCCGGGCCGAAATCGTCGAGCTGCTGCGCCAGCGGTCGCGGCCCTATCTCTTTTCCAATGCCCTCCCGCCCGTCATCGCCGCCGCCGCGCTGCAGGCGGTGATGCTGGTCGCGCGCGGCGATGACTTGCGCGCGCAGCTGCGGGACAACGCCGCCTTTTTCCGCGCGCAATTGACCGCGCTCGGGTTCCGTCTCGTCCCAGGCAATCACCCCATTATCCCGGTGATGTTGGGCGACGCCGCACTCGCATCCCGCATGGCGGAACGGCTCCTGGAGGAAGGCATCTACGTCGTCGGATTCAGTTTCCCGGTCGTGCCGAAAGGGCAGGCCCGCATTCGCGTGCAAATGTCCGCCGCGCATACACGGGCTCAATTGGAACAGGCCGTCTCGGCTTTTGCGAAGGTCGGCAGGGAACTGGAGATTATCGGGTCGGGGTAGGCAAAGAAGGCACCGGTTTCGGATCGGCGTACGGAGGCTGCGGCGCGCCCGTAGAGGGCTTGCTCGACCGGCCGGATTCGGTCACGTGCAGCGATACGACAGGGGTCGAACTCCACGGGTTCCAGTGCCCGACCGCAACCAGAGAAACCACCGCGCCGATCGCAGCCAGCGCGACCGTCGCCCCGATCCACCGAAGATGCAGACGGACTTCCTGTTGTAAGCGATACAGCACCCGCCTGAACTTCCGGCGCTTCACCATCGGGACGATCGCCGTCGATCGAACCAGTGTGGCAACGAACGACTGTGATCCTTCGGCGGATTCCGTGAGAATCCAGGCGGCCAATCCGACTACATGTCCAGCACCGTCCAGCAGCGGAAGCTGTCGCACTCGCCCCTTCGCCAACAATTCGAGCACCTGCTCATCGGGCGCATCGGCTGCCGCCGTCACCAGCGGCGCGGTCATGATCCGGCCGAGCGGAGTCGACCGGGGGTCAAGTCCGCTGGCGACCACCCGCGTCGTCAGATCCCGATCGGTCACGATCCCCACCGGACGATGCTGCCGGACGACGACCACAACCCCGACTTTCCGCCAGTGCATGATCCGCGCGGCGTCATAGACCGACACCTCCGGCGGCGCCGTATGGACGGCTGCGGGAAAGCCCGGGCTCTGGCTCAATGCGGGAGTATTCATATTGGTCGTGGGCCTTGCGGGTTGACTCGCAGGAGCCGCATCCCCTTGTCGGACATCCGGAGAGGAAACTGAAGCAAACGGACGGGCGCGCCGGCCGGCCGGATCGGCCGACAGCGGGACAACACCCCGTTCGACGTTATTCTTGGCGGTTATTCGCGGATCGCGCGGGCGCGCTTTTGGAGATAGGCGTTCCGAACCGCGGCATACAGATCCAGGGTGGCCTCTTCGACTCCCTGAAACTTTTCGAGATTCAGCGAGCGGTCGTTCACAATCTCAAAGACCCGGCCGCCGAGCTGCACCATCGTGCTGGTCATACGGTTCTTATGCGCGATCACCGAAGGAACCCCGTTGATTTCAATGATCGGCGCCACCAGCCAGTTGACGGGATTGAGCGCAATGTCGCCGGCGAATCCGACCAGATCGCGAACATTGAAAGGCGGCAGCAGCGGCAGCACCACATACGGTCCCGGCTTGACGCCATAAAATCCCAGCGTCTGGCCGGTATCTTCTTCGGGTGTGGTGATGTTCATGTCTTTCGCCACATCGTAGACCCCGCCGAGTCCGAACGTCGTATTCAGCATGAACCGGCCCATCTCGGTCGCAGCTCCCCGCACCTTGCCTTGAAACACATTGTTCAGAAAGCGGGACGGAAACCGGAGATTGTAGAAGACATTGCTGATCCCGATCTGCACCGGGTCCGGCATCACAAAGTTGTACCCCTGCGCCACCGGCTTCAAGACCCAGCGGTCCACCTGCCGGTTGAATTCAAAGATTTTTGTGTTGAGGGATTCCCACGGATCGTACTCCTCGACGCCTTCTTCTCCGGACTTCGCAAAGGGATCGAAGGGATCGTCGGACGGCCTCTCCGCGGCATCGGACACGGCGGCCAGCGGCGCGGACGGGGCGAGCATAGCGGTCGACGGGGTCGCCGAGCCGGTTTGCCCGGCGCAGCCTGAAAGCCAGAGCAACGCCATGAGGATGAATCCGGTATATCGCATTCTTCTCTGATCGGTCGTGTTGCCGTCAATCTTGATCGTCATTCCGTCCTGCCTTGTTTCAGCCACCCCGGAGTTGACCGGGCCCGCAATGCCCGGCGCACTGTACCAAATGTGGGCGCGGATCACCAAATGCTAATTTCTGAAAATCCGCTCCCGGTTTGGTCAGGCGGCAAGCGCGCTGCGGATGAAGTCGGCGAACTGGCGGAAGTAGACTCTCCCGCCGACCTGATAGGTATTGTTGTGATCCGCACCGGCGATGGCATACCACTGTTTCGGCGGCCTGGCGGCCTCGAACACCTGGTGGCCGAACTCAATCGGAATGATATCGTCTTGATCGCCGTGGATTACGAGCTTGGGCAGGGAGAGTTGCGGGAGGCGATCGATCAGCTTGAACTCCGCGCCCAACAGCCAATGCACCGGCATCCCGCCATAGTGATGCCTGGCAACTGCGGCAATCGACGGGAACGGCGACTCCAGAATCAATCCAGCGGCCGGTTTCATCGAAGCCAGATCGGCAGCCACGGCGGCGCCCAGCGACCGGCCGAAGATCACAATGCGCTCCGGCCGGATCTGACGCACCCGGGTGAGATAGTCGTACGCGCCGATGGCGTCCTGATAGAGCCCGTCTTCCGACGGTCTCCCCTGGCTTCGCCCGTACCCCCGATAGTCGAAGAGGAACACGGACAACCCCAGCCGGCACAGCTCGCGCAGATTCTCCAGGCGATTGATGACCGTCCCGGCGTTGCCGTGGCACCACAGCACCACCGCGGCATCCGCCCGCGCCTCGATATACCAGCCGAATAACCTGGTGCCGTCCGCCGACTGAAACCAGACGTCTTCCAGCGGAAGCCCGCTCGCAGCTTTCCAGTCGCGATCCTCCCACGGTTCCGGGTGATAGACAAAGAATTGATCGAGGAGACTCATACCGGCCCCGGGGACGGATTCAACCAGCCGATTAAAACGACCAGCCGAGCCCGCCGGATATGATGTGGGTCTGGAAGTCGAGCTTCACTTTGGAATTACCGGCGCCCTCGCTGTCCCAGCTGTACCTTGTTCCAAAATACTTGTACTCGCCGAACAAAAACAAGCGCTTCGTGACGAAGGTTTTGACGCCGCCCAAGAATTGATAGGCAAATCCCAGGTCGCCCGAGCTGCCCGACAGCGCCACGTTGCCGCTTTGAATCGACGTATTGTAGAGAAACCCCATCGAGGTGCCTGCGCCGACTCCGACGTAGGGCTGCACCGTCTCACCCGGATACCGCAGCATGAAATTGTACATCGTATTCACGGCGATCAAACTGCCTTGCGCTCCGGTGGTCCCGGAAAAGGACGTGACCTGCGGTGCCCGGACACTGCCCCCGAGGCCGAAAACTTCAACTTCGCCGCCAAGAATCTTGTTGGTGAACCAGGGATAGGCCTCGAACTTGATGCCGGCTCCGGCAGTGCCGCGCACATCAGTGCGCGGGATCCCCGCCCCGCCGACCGTCAGGTCTTTATCCCTCGGAAACACCCCCATGACATGACCGCTCAGATAGAGATCAACCTTCTTCTCAGTCCGCATCTGAGGAACCGGTTCGCCCGGCTCTTCCGCCCATACGACATCCGGACTCATTGCAGCAAGAAACACGAGCAGAAGCCCTCGGCTCACCGAATTCATCATGGTCGACACCTCCAACCAAAGAGCAAGTCTCCGAGCGTAGGGATTCTGCCCTCGGTACAGCCCGGATCCGCTGAACCCGCCAGGCCACGCTACCTCAACAAGTTGCACATGTCACAGTGAGAAAACGGGCCGGGAGCCTCAGCGCCACAATATCTGACAGAACCGACTCGCATAGGTTCCTTCTCATGATTGGGTAATTCGACTACGAACCACTTAGGAACACTGTTTGAGCGGCGGGATGCTAGCACGGCGGGAAGGAAGGGGCAACGGGTCGGAGCCCCGCAGACCTAGCCAACGTCAAGTCTCTTGGGTATACTCCGCGCCGACGCCTCTGTCACTGAAGGAGTTTTTCTTGGGACATTCAACGGCAGCTGAATCCGCACCCTCCCCCGTCACATGCGACGTACTGGTGGTCGGCGGCGGGCCGGCCGGCTCGACCATCTCCACCCTGCTGGCAGAACAGGGTTGGAATGTGCACATTCTCGAGAAAGATTCCCACCCCCGATTTCACATCGGCGAGTCGCTCTTGCCCCAATCGCTTCCTATATTGAAACAATTGGGGGTCCTCCCGGATGTTGAAAAGATCGGCATCATTAAGTACGGCGCCGAAATGATTTCGCACCGCTACGGGCGGTCCCAGATGTTTTATTTCGCCAAGGCGTTCGACGAGTCCCAACCCTATGCGTTCGAAGTGAAGCGGTCGGAGTTCGATGCCATTCTTGTGAAAAACGCCATCGCCAAGGGGGTCACGGTCCACGAAGGCATCAAAGCCCTGCGAGTGGAATTCCGCTCCGGGCAGAGTTCGCTGGTGCATACGGAAAATCGCGAAGGCCGGCCGCGCGTCTGGGAGGCGAAATTTGTTGTCGACGCCAGCGGCCGGGACACGTTTCTCTCCAATCAGCTGGGCGGCAAGCGCCGCAGTCAGCAACACAGCAGCGCGGCGATTTTCGGCCATTTCGAAGGAGTCGGCCGGCTTCCCGGGAAAGACGAAGGCAATATCACCGCCGGCTGGCTGAACGACGGCTGGTGCTGGCTGATTCCATTTAAGGACGGCACGACCAGCGTCGGGGTCGTCTGTCATCCGGACTATATTAAGTCGCGAACGGTCCCGCTGGATCAATTTCTTCTGGATACCCTTCGACAATCTCCTCCGATCGCGCAACGCATGGAACGGGCCAAGCCCCTGACGCAAACCTATGCCGCCGCCAATTTTTCCTACCGGCGCGACACAATGTCAGGCGACGGCTATCTCATGGTTGGCGATGCCTTCGCCTTCATCGACCCGGTTTTCTCCAGCGGGGTTCACCTGGCCCTCAATAGCGGCACCAGGGGAGCCACAGTCGTCGACGCCTATCTCCGCAAATCTCCGGACTATGCTGCGCACCTCCAGGAATTTGAGCAGTCGGTCCGCCGGGGCATCAAGACCTTTTCCTGGTTTATCCACCGATTCAATCAGCCGGCGTTTGAAGAACTCTTCGTCTCCACCAACCGGCCTCCGAAGATGGAGCGGGCGGTGCTCTCCCTGCTGGCCGGAGACGTGTTCGCCCAATCGCAAGCGCGCTTCCCGCTTTTCCTGTTTAAAGTTGTCTACTACCTCGCTTTCGTATTGAATTGGAAAGAAAATTGGGCCGTGGCCCGCCGCCGCAAACAAGGCACCAGAACGACCGTCACTGAAGTCAACGATTACGCCGTGAATCAAGCGAACGCGCCGCATTAGCCATCGGAGCGCCGACATGAGACAGCGCCACGCCCTGCGAACACAGCGATCGACCGAGCGGGTGCTCGAAGCCGCCGGCCATCTGCGGGTGGATTATGTCGAGGCCTCCGACCTCTCTCGCTGGCTGGCCGCCTCCATGGATACCCCCCTCGCCGTCGTCTCGTTCGGCGCGCCGGTTTCTCCCGCGGTCCCCTGCCCCGTTATCACGCTGAACCTTCCCCAGTTAGACGGCCGCTCACAGCTGGAAGTGTGGACCAGCGATCAACCGGTCACGGTTCACCGAACCGGCGGATTTTCAGCCGCCACGAGCGGCGAGATGCTCGCCGGCACTCTTGAACTCGAAGAAGAACCGGGCGAGGGCCTGCAGGTGACGACCGAGCGGGCGTACCGGCGCCTGCTCCAGCACGTCCGGGAATTGGGCTATCCACATCTCTGGCGCATCTGGAATTTCTTTCCCGGCATCAATGACGACGAACAGGGCCTTGAGCGCTACCGCCGGTTTTGCGTCGGGCGCTATCGGGCGCTGGCCGATGCGCTTCAAGGCTTCCCCGGATCGCTTCCGGCCGGCACGGCGGTCGGGACACGCTCCGGCCCGCTCCAGCTGTATGCGCTCGCAGGAACCCATCCGGCTACCCACCTGGGCAATCCCCGCCAGGTCCATGCCTATGACTACCCGGAACATTACGGTCCCTGCAGCCCTTCCTTCGCACGGGCCACGCTCCTCCAATCGGATCTCCATGCGCAGCTGCTCATCTCCGGAACGGCCAGCGTGGTGGGACACGAAAGCCGCCATCCGGACCTCCCTGACGCCCAGACGCGGGAAACCGTCGACAACCTGCGCGCCTTGATCACCCATGCCGACGAATGGTCGGGTGCCGCGCGCAGCCGGCAGCCGGCACACGGCCGGTATAAAGTGTATGTCCGGCAGCCGGAGCATCTCGCGGCGATCCGGCAGGCCCTCACCATTCCCCTGTTCGCGTCGAGCCGGATCGTCTATCTCCAGGGTGATCTCTGCCGCAAGGAGCTGCTGGTTGAAATCGAAGGCGTGCTCACAACGGACTGACCCGCGACCATGCGTCTATACCGATCATTCCACCATGACACGCCGGCATTCATCGCCTCCCGGAGGAATCCGTAATGGGCCGGACTGAACGATCCCGGCAAGCCGCCCCGCCGCTCAACGGGCAGGGATCCGGACGGGCCGCAAAACCGGGCAAACAGTTTTACTTCACGATCGATTGCGACTGGGTTCCGGGTTCGCAGGTCGGGCTGGCAGCGCTTCTGGAATGTTGCGACCGCCTCCGCGTCAAAGCGACGATCTTCTTGGCCGGCCGATTCGCCGAAGCCTATCCGGATCTCGTCCGTGAGTGCCTCCACCGCGGGCATCAGCTCGGCACCCACGGCTGGGCGCACGGAGGGCTGGAGGAGGATGAAGACTTCCGCATCGCGTCCTACGAGCAGCAGCGGCAATGGATCCGGCGGGCGACGGATGCCGTGGAAAAGGCCTCCGGTGTCCGCCCGGTCGTGTTCCGGGCGCCGAACCTCTGGATCAGCGAAACCACGCTCCGGGTCCTTGAGGAAGAAGGGTATCACTACGACTCCTCTGTTCCCGCCAGGCGATTCGACATGGGGCTCGGCCGCGTCCACTACGTCAAATATTTCAGAGCGCCCCGGGACCCATACCGCCCGTCACGCCACAATCTGAATCATCCCGGCGACAGCAGCATCGTGGAAGTGCCCCCCTCGTCCTGTCTGTTTCCGATCAATCTGGCCACCCTGCGCACGGTCGGCCTCGGCAGGTTTCAGCGCATGATCCGTTGGATCGGACAACGCACGCGCCACCTCGTCTTCTACTGCCACCCGAGTGAATTCGTGCGGGCCACCGAACAGGAATTCCCTCAATCGATGTCAAAGTGGAATCAAAAGGGCATGGGCCCGGATAATCTGATCCTGGTGGACGACTTGCTCACGCACATTCACGAGGTGGGGTATGTCACAACCAGGATGACCGATACCGCGACCCGGCAGCTTGACTTGATGCAGCCAGTCATACTAAGAGCAAGAGGGCTTCAAGCCGAACCTATCTACCGAGAGGAGGGACAGCGATGAGACACGTGTTATCTGCCATGTTGGTCGTCGGACTGGCCGTCGTGATGATGACGGGCTGTCGGGGCGGAGGTCAGATCTACAACGTAAAGGACGCTCCGATCACAACTGCGACGGGGAAAGAGGTCACCTTAGAACAAGTAACGAAGGCAATTGTGGAGGCCGGGGCAGGTCTTAAGTGGACGATGGCTGTTGTTAAGCCAGGACAAATAGTTGGGACACTCAATGTACGAAGCCATACAGCGGTTGTAGATATCGCTTACGACACTAAGACGTACAACATTACATACAAAGACAGCGTAAACCTGAAATACGACGCCGACAAGCAAACCATTCACGAAAATTACCGTGGCTGGGTTCAAAACCTGGATAATGCAATCAAAGGTCGGTTGACCGCCGTAGGAATGTAGCAGTCCTTACTTCGAGGGGTAGTGGGCTACTGATGTCGGTGGCCCACTACCTTGCCAAGAGATTTGGTTTACATTCGCTCGACATTCCCGCGCCAGATACTGTGTATTCCCCTGACCCAAGTCGATCTTCGACACACACCCACAACTCTCCATAAAAGAATGGGCCCTTCCATCGATAAACGCTCCTCAAAGGAGGGCCAAGAATATCGTCCACCTCTTTCTTGGTCATCTTCATCACAATAAAGTTTCGTATTTTCTCGCTCGCTTCCGCTATCTTTCTTTCTTCTTCAGCAATCCTTTGAACTGCAGCAAGTTTCTTATTCTCTAACTCTTCAATGTTCCCGATAACAACGTTCCTTTCCTTACGGAGGGGTAGCGATGCATCTCGGGAGATATCGGAAAGCTTTGAGTTTAGCTGTCGTACTTGTTCTTCCATAGTACGCAACTGGTTCTGTTGCTGAACTATCTTTTCCTGAAGATCTTTGTCTCCGGCGATCGCCTTTAATCGATTTCGAACGTCGGCTAAATCAACGATGGCTTTGACCTTCAATGTTACCGTGCCCTGCCCATTCGAGAACCCAAAGTCCTCTTTAATGACCTCTACTCCAAGAACTGCCGCTGAGTAGGAAGTAATCTGGCTCTTCGTCAGTTCAGAATTCACCACTTGATCATGGCTTTGAATGTAGACGCCGGCCATTTCAAGAAGTTTACGTTTAGCCTCTAAGAAACAGATGTGGCGAGCATCGTTCCGACTATCATTGTCTCCCATGATGTATGTGTGGGACGTCGCGAGAGTTTCTACTTGGGCGACTGCTGGCGTCGCCATCCAAATAAAAACCGAGATAGCTATTGGCACAATCGCTATCATCGCTACCATAAAGCAATGCCCCCTTTTCCTAAGCTTTTTCTTTCATTCCTGTTTGCTTGGCGGTTTTCTTGCCCATTCGAGTGATCTAAACAGACCAATCGGGTTCATCCCACTCAACATTAATTTACTCGCAACCATGCACCCGATACCCCAAATATCTTGAGCCGGTCTGAAATGACTCGCGCGATGTCCGGCCCTGGGCGTGACTGTCACGGAAACAGCCCGGCAGGGAAATCCTTGTCGCGACGCCTCGATCACGATCTCGCTCTCAAAGACAAAACTCCTCGATCGGTCATGGGGAATGTCGATCGCCCGCAGCAACGAGGCCGGATAGAACCGAAAACCGGATTGGCTGTCCTCAATCGGTGCACCGGCTGCCCAGCCGATCCAGAAATCGGCGATGCGGTTGGCCGCGTATCGCCAGAACGAGGCGCGACGTTGATCGCGGCGTCGAACCCCGATTACGAAAGCCGTCGGCTCAGCCCCAGCCGCAGCGAGCAGAAGAGGGATCTCTTCTGGCGCATGCTGTCCGTCGGCGTCCAGCGTCACAACGCCGGCCGCACCCTGAGCCAGCGCGTGAGCGAATCCCCGATAGAGACTGCCCGCCTTACCCAGATTCTTGTCGTTGCGGAGTACGGTGACGTCGAGACCGGCCAACGCCTCGGGAGTCCCGTCGGTCGAACCATCGTCAACGACGATCACCTGATCGCACTGCCGTTTCGTGCGCAGCGCCACCTCGCGGACCGTGTCAGCTTCGTTGTAGGCGGGAATGACGACCCAATAAGGGGCTGTGGAATAGTCACGCGGCAGCGTCACGCCATGCCTCCGTTGATGCCGATGACCTGCCCGGTGATATACCCCGCTTGTTCGGAGGCCAGGAACGAGACAAGTGCCGCGACTTCCTCCGGCCTGCCCACCCGCTTCATCGGGACCATCGCCTCGATCTGCTCAGGCTTGAAGACCTGTCTTGTCGCCGACGACTCGATCAAGCCGGGCGCGACGACATTCACGGTGATGCCTCTGGACGCCAGCTCGATCGCCAGCGACTTGCTGGCGCCGTGCAGACCCGCCTTCGCCGCCGCATAATTCGTCTGGCCCCGATTCCCGGTCACTCCGGCCAGCGAGGAAATCGAGACGATCCGGCCCCAGCGGGTGCCGATCATCGGCAGCAACAGCGGCTGGGTGACATGGAAAAACCCGTTCAGCGACAGATCCACGACTTTCATCCACTGCGCTGCCGTCATTCCGGCCATCGGCGCATCGTCATGGATGCCGGCGTTATTGACGACCACCTGGACCGGCCCGTCGGCGAGCAGGGCTTGCAAGGCTTGTCCGGTTGCGGCTCCATCGGCAATGTCGAACGTGGTCACCGTCGCGGATCCGCCGCCGGCCTCGATCTTCTCTGCAACCTGCTTCGCCGATTCACTGTGCCGGTGCGCATGCACGATGACCGCATAGCCGTCCGCGGCGAGCTGTTCGCAAATTGCGGCGCCGATCTCGCCGCTGCCGCCCGTCACCAATGCGCGCTTCTTCGTCATCGCCCCACCGCCTTGATAAAGATCGACGCGCGCCCTTCGATGACGGTCTGATCTCCGAGCGCGACTGTAAACCGGTACATGTAACTCTGATCCCCCTCCGCCAGACGTGTGGCCTCCACCATGAGATCGGAATCCGTGCCATCCAGCCGATCGGCGCCAAAGACGACATCCCGCACGCTGCCCACGTAGCCGATACGGCCTGCCGTCTGACGATCGGGATCGAGCAGGCCCGCATGCACCCCCATCGCTTGCGCGGCATACTCCAGTCCGACCGACACGGAGAGGCGGCCACGGTAACGGAGCGGATGGTCCGGATTCCGGTGCGTGGCGGTCCGGCAGCGGATCGTCGTCTCGTCCCAGGCCTCCACTGCATCGAGCAGCCGCATGGACCCGCCATGCGGAAGCAGCCGGCCGATCTCGTCTTTCGTCAGTTGCGGCAGGACGTCACCTCTATCATCAGCCGTTGATCATCCAACAGGTTCAGATTGATCGTGGCGCGGCGCTCCATGGCAAGCGCCTGCAGCACCGGCAGCAGCCGGGCAGCCGGATTATCGAGTCTGAGCCGTTCGAATTCATGACTGAACGCATGGCTCACGTCATGACCGGCGGCAGCCGTCAATGTCACGTCGGCCGTCGCGAGGGCCCGCTCCATCGAGGGCGTCAACACCAGGGCCGCGGCAAAGGCTGAGGCGATCGGCCGGGCGCCGTCGAGCGGCGCCGGAGCCGGCAGATCGTAGGCGACAAAGAGCACGGGGCGTTCTTCGACGCAGGCATAGGTGACGGCCTCCAAGAGCCCGGCCGCGCAGGAATCGTCATAACAGGACAGGGCCGTCGACGACTGCTGGCAGCTCGTTGCAATGCCCCAATAGCCCGCCGCGGTATTGTGCACCGACTGATGAAACAGCGTCGGCGAGACCACTCGCTCACCGGTTGCCAGCGCCCGGCACAGCTTATCCAGCACCTCCATTTCGCCGCCGGAGGAGGCAAAGACCGTCGCAACCTCATGAGGGGCGAGCCCGGACTGGACTATGGCCTCCTGTGCCACCTGCACGGCCCACCGGACGCACTCGCTGCTCCGCCGCCGTTCATTCGCCGGCAGCAGCGCGGCATCCGGATCCGGCACCTTCGCGAGATCGAACGGTCTGGTTCCCGCCAGCACCGCGCGCCCGGCCGGCCAGCCTTCGAGGCCCGCCGCGAGCAGCCCTACGCCGAGAATTCCGACCCGCATCACAACACTCCCAATACGAGGCTGCAATTATTTCCGCCGAACCCGAAAATATTGCTCACCACGCGCCGGATCGGCCGCTCTTCGTTTTCTCGGAGAATGCGGCTGCGCAACGCCGGATCGACCCGCTCACAGTTGAGCGTGCCGGGAATGAATCCCTGCTTCAAACAGAGCGCCGCGATGACGGCTTCCGTGATCCCCGCCGCCCCCAGCGCATGCCCGGTCCACCCTTTCGTCGAACTGCAGGCCGGCCCGTCGCCGAAAATCGAATACACGGCCTTGTCCTCGACCGAATCATTGGCGCGGGTCGCGGTGCCGTGCAAATTGATGTAGTCGATGGCGGACGGCTGCAACCCGGCGCGATCCAGCGACTGGCGAATGGCGCGAATCGCGCCGGCACCTTCCGGGTGGGGATGCGACATATGATACCCGTCGGTGCTTTCGCCGTACCCCAGCAGCGCGACGGCGCCTTTCCGCCCCACCCGCTCGCTCGACTCCAGCAACGCATAGCCGGCCGCCTCACCTAGCGACAGCCCGTCGCGATCTTCGTCGCAGGGCCGGCAGGGCTTGGCCGACAGCAGTTGCAGCGCGGAAAATCCGTACAGCGTGGTATGGCAGAGACTGTCGACCCCCCCGACGATGGCCGCGTCGCAGAGGCCCGCCTGCAAAAAGCGCGCAGCCGTGGCAAAAACTTTGGCGCTCGACGAACAGGCCGTCGAAATGACCATGGCCGGCCCCTGCAGGCCCAGGCAGGCCCGCACGAAATGACCTAACGAATACATATTGTGCGTGTACCGATAGCGTGAGGTGTAGGCATGCGGCAGCATTCCGGTCAGAGGATCGCGATTCCGGTAGGCATGCTCCGTCTCCAGAATGCCCGACGTGCTCGTCCCCATGACGACCGCGATCCGGTCGGCGCCGTACCGCTGGATGGCTTCCGCCACCGCAACCATGAACCCGTCCTGTTGCAGTCCCAGCCAGGCCAGCCGATTGTTCCGGCACTCGAACCGCTCCAACTCCGCGCCGAGAGAAAAATCCTCCAGCCCCGCGACACGCCCGATATAGGTTTTGAGGAGCGCGTCCTCGAAATCGCAGGGCTTCAATCCTGAACGTCTCTCACGCAAGGCCTGAGACACGGCACCGATGCCGCGACCGTTCGCCGTGACCAGTGTATAGGCGGAGAGCGTGAGCGGCGTCATCGGTTCGTTAGACATGTCCGGCAGGCTCCTTTTCCGCCATCATACCGGCAAACAGGAGACAGAAAAATGATCCGGTCGCAGCCGTGAGTCCGATGGCATGCAACACCGGAATCGTCGAACAGGCCAGTACGCCGAACACGAGAATCGTCGTCGTGCTGCAGACCAGCAGGCCATAGAGGGTTCGCGCACGTTCGTCGTCCCCGCCTTCCGGCCGGTTGAAAAAGAGCGCATAATCGAGTCCGAGCCCGATCACGAGCAGGAACGTCGCGACGTGAAAGAGCGAGAGGGATTCGCCCGCAACATTCACGAGCGCGGTGACGACCACCAGCGCGCTCATCATCGGCAGCAAGACCGGCCACACTACCTTGACCGACTTCAACCCGACGGCCAGCACGGCGGCAATCACCAGCAGCCCCCAGAGGACGATGGCCACGGTCCGGTCGCGATAGGCCGTCATCAATCGATTGGATTCTTCTTTAAGATCCACATAGGCCACACCGGGAGCCTGCCACCCGGCCACGGTTGCGAGGAGGCGCGGCCGATCCGCCAGGCCCCGGAGCGGCACCACCGCGAGCCAGCGCCCCTGCTGCTCGAAGAGCAATGAAGCCAGCTTCAGGCCCAGCGCGGTCCCACGGAATGCGTCCCGATCCAGCAGCGGTTGCGTCCGCGCCGTCTCGACCGCTTCAAGAAACGGCGCGAAGAGGCCGGACGCAAAGGGCAATCCTGTCAGCGCGGCCATGAGATTATGTTCCAGCACGCTCCGCTCCGGGAGAGCCTGTTGCCGGGCCTGTTGGCTCCGGCGGCTCGGAAGAGACGCGGACACCAGGTCGTAGCCGGCCACCAGCCCGTCCGTCCGCAGTTGTTCCAGTCGCGCCGTCACGGCTTCACCACGTTGCAGCACTTCCTCGGCTGTCTGCCCTTCGATGACGAGCAGATCGCGGAGATCCGGCGCCCCCAACTCCCGGCGGAGTTGCTGATCCAGCCGCTTCCCGTCTTCCGACACCGGACTCAGGCTCGCGAGATCCGTTTGCCACAGGGGAGTATCAGACCATAACAGCGCGAATGTCGCAAGGATGACCGCCGCCGGCACCAGCGGTTTGACCCGGGTGAGCCGCGCCAGCGCCGGCACGATCCCTCGCGGCACATCGCGGGGGACAAACGACGGCGGCACACAAGCAGGCAGCACCCAGCGCGTCACCAGCGCCCCCGTGACGAGTCCGGCCACCGCAAAGAGGCCCAACTGCGCGAGCGCCGGAAATCCGGCCAGCAGGAGGGAGGAAAATCCGATCACGGTCGTGAGCACCCCCAGTCGCATGGTCGGCCAGATCGCCCGGATCACGGCCGGCGCGGAGCCGCGCACGTTCAGATGGCTGAACAGGTGGATGGGGTAATCGTCGACGATGCCCAGCAGGGTGATGCCGAAGCCGAGCGTGATGCCGTGAATAAATCCGAACCAGCTGTGGACGGCCAGCATGCCGGCGACGATGCCGGTCGACAGCGGAATCACACTCAACAGCACGAGAGCCGCCGACCGGTAACTCGCAAACAGAAAGAGCAGCACCAGCGTCGAGGCCGCCGTCGACAGCCACCAGACTTCCGCTTCGATGGTCTGCTTGATCTCCGCGGCAAAGACGCCGGGCCCGCTCATGAGCAGCCGGAGCGAGTCGGGCCGGTCGGGCAGCGCGTCGAACGTCTTGCGGATGTCCCGCTGCACCGCCGCCTGCGCATCGGCATCGAATCCCGCTGCTTTGGTTTCCGCCACCAGCAGCGCTTTCGAATGGTCGCCCGACATCCAGACGCCGCGATACTTTTCCGGCCCTTCCCGACCGGACCAGTCGTTCAGGATTCCCAGAAATTCTCCCGTCGGATCGCCGGGAATCGTTTCTTTGATCAGCGCCGCCAGGGGGGAGCGAAGATCGTCGAGCCGCTGCTCCAGCGCGTGGCGCAGCGATTCGACGGAAAATGCCTCCGGGCTGATGTGCCGGCTCAGCAGATATCGGGACTTGAACAGCACGTCCCGATCGGATTTCGCCAACACCTGGGCGCCATTCCCGACGACGTCGAAATGTCCGGTCGCAAGAAGCCGCTGGCTGAATGCCAGGCTGGCGTCGGCCAGAGCGCCCGGCTCCCCACCGTCGATTGCCAGCAACAGAATCCGGCCGGCAGTGCCGGTGCGCACTTGCGTGAGCAGAAGCCGCTGGGTCGCCGTCGTTCCTTCCGGCAACAGATCGGCCAGTTCACTGTGGACGGCCACCCGCGTGGTCACCAGCCACAACCCGCAGGCCATCGCCAACGCCCAGAGGCCCATGACAACGAACTGCACACCGGCCCGCCGGTTCATCGGGCGGCTCCATGGAGCAGCGTCATCACCGACCGGTCCCCGTCCGGAGAACGAATGGCAATCGTGGCAACGCGGCCTTCCGAACCGGTAAAGAGAATATAGTCCACCATCGACTGTCCCGCTTTTTCACGCGGGCGCAACAGAAGCGTCCATTGCCGCCGGGTGCCATCCAGTGTGACGGCGTACACCTTCTGCAACTGAACGGCATCGCCGGTAAAACTGGCGCGGAACGCGTCGACGAAACTGCGGAGGGCCGGATAGTCGTCGAGCGCGATGGTCCGCGTGATGCCCTTCCGCTCGCTTTCGAACCGCACCCATTCCCCTTCGATCACGTAGCGTTCGCGAAAGGGATCGGTGACGGCTTTCTCCATCGTCGCCGGCGGAGTGAACCGCAACACCCCCCGCACTTTCAACGGTTCGGTCAACAGGGAGGAGTAGGTGGCCTCTTCAAACGCCATGGAAGGCTCGCGTTGCTCCTTGAGCAGCGTCACCAGCGCCTCGACCGTCCATGGCGCAGGAGGCGCCTCAACCGCTGCCAGGGCGATGCCGGAGAGCAGGAGAACCGAGGCGATCCCGGAGATGGTCTTACGAAGAGGCCTGCCAAAAATCATAAAAGTTGAACCAATTGTCCGGCGCTTCGCGGCTGTAATGGGCCAGCCGGTCCGCATAACGTTGCGTCCATCGTCGCACATCGTCCTGCCGGTGGTCAGCCGACAATTGAACGGACTCACTCAATAGTTCCAAATGAATGTCATACCGGTTGCCTCCCCGGTAGAGGCCGAAAAAGAGGACGACCGGCGCGCGCACGGCGTGCGCCAGCCGCACCGCTCCGCTCGGGAAGGCCGCCTCGTCGCCGAGAAACTCACAGCGCACCGATTGATCCGCCGCCATGAGCCGGTCGCCCATGATCCCGACGACCCCGCCGCGAGCCAGACATTCCTGCACCTGCAGCATCGTGTCCACCCCACCGACTTGAATCACGGTCCCGGCAACGGCAGGGTTCAACTCCTGGATCAAGGCGCGAATCATCGGGGCATTCTGCTCGTCCATCAGCACCTTCACGGCAACCCGGTCACGCGAGAGTCCCACCGCTCGCACGATTTCGAAACTGCCGAGATGCGATCCCAATAACAGACAGCCACAGCCCCGCGTCAGCACACGATCGAGCACGTCGAGCCCGTGAATCCGGATATCGAACAGATCGAACCGGCCCCGCAGACAATACACCCGGTCGAGAATCGTTGCGGCAAAGGCATGATAGTGGCGGAACAGCCCCGGCCAGCCCGGCGCCCGGCCCTGCACATGCGTGTAATAACGACGCAACGCCCGGTTGGCCTGCCGGGAGCCGCAGAGGTAGTACAGACAAATCGGATAGAGCAGCGCCCGGGCAACGGGCCTCCCCAGCGCCTGCGCTACCCAGGCCATGAGGCGGATGGTCCGGCGACTGCCGCGCTCCCGTTGCTGTTTCCAGGCCACCGTCATGCTGTCATCTCCGGATCGTCGGCCGGAAGGCGAAACCGGATCGAGCCCGCAGCCACTATCCGCTGGCCGACCCGGCAGGTGAAGGCGGCGATTTCCGTCTCCTCCTGCGCAATGTCGATCAGCAGCCGTTCTCCCGGCAGCAACGGAGAGGACAGTTTGACCGAAGGCAGCCCGGTGACGATCAGATGCCGCCCGCAGTGCTCCCGCAGCGTCTCGATGACTTCGTCCATCACAAGCACGCCGGGCACGACCGGATGGCCGGGGAAATGGCCGGCGAGCGACGGATGATCGGGGGCGATCGTGACGGCGCGCTCATGCGTCATGCGACAATCCTTCGGCTTGTTGTCCGGCCAACTTCAGCAAGGCCTCACGCGGCAGTTTCCCCGTGTCGTTGCGGGGCAATTGCGGCACCAGCAGCAGCGGACGCGGGAGAAAGACGGGATCGAGACGCCGGCGCAACGCCTGCTGTATCTCGTCCGCGGTTTTTCCCGGTGCCACCACGCAGGCGATCAGCCTGGTGACGCGATCGCCTCCTTCGTCGGGCAGAAAAAAGACTCCGTCCTGCACCCCTTCGATCTCCAACAGCTTCTGGTTCAGATCGCCGAGGGAGACACGATGGCCCGCAATATTGATCTGGTCGGCTTCCCTGCCATGCACGACAAACCGGCCGTCGGCATCGACCGTGATACGGTCCGGCACGCGAACCGGGGCCGGAAGATAATCGGCCTGCACCGTCCACCCGGCGGAACCCTGGGTCAGCCGCACCGCATCCAACGGCTGCCATTGATCGCCATCGGTCGTCCGCCGCTCGGCCACGCTGCCCGCTTCGGCAAATCCGAAAATTTCATGCACCTCGGTCTGGAACTGCCGCTCGGCGGCTTGGGCCAGACTTCGGAGCAGCGGCGCAGTGGCGGAGAGAATCAATCCGACCGGCGGCAGGCGCAAGCCTTCGGTCACGCAGGCGCGGAGATGTAACGGCGTCGTCACGAGAATGCGCGTCCCCGCCACTTCTGCCAGGGCGTCGCGGATGTCGGCCGGAAAGAGCGGACGCCCCGCATGCATCACCAACCCGTGCATGATCGGCAGCATGACGGAGGCTTCCAGCCCGAACATATGCTGGTGCGGGACGGTCGCCACCACCGCCGTTTGCCGGCCGGTCGTCAGCCCCAGCCTGGCTCCCGTGGCTAAGGCGACGGCTGTCAACGCCCTCCAGGTTTTCCTGTTCGGCATCGGCTGGCCGGTGCTGCCCGAGGTAAACGCGATTGCCGCGACCCGGTCGAGCGGAATATGCGGGATTCGCTTTGGCCAGCCGGCTAGACCGCCGTGCCGCCGCAGGAAGAGGGATTCAATTCCTTCGACCGGTTCGTCCTGATTCGTCAGACAATAACTGTCGCGATACTCGCCGGCAATCCGGCGCAGCGTCTGGGGCGCCCGGCTCTGGGGCAGCAACGTCACTTGCCCCCGCAGCATCGCCGCCGCGAACCCGACAAGAAACTCATACCGGCTGGACAACAGATTGAGGACGGCCGGACGGTCAGGCAGCGAATCGGCAAGGCGGGACACATCGGACAGAAATTGGCGGGCGGTGCGCGGCCCGTCGGCTTCCCGGGCCAGAACCCCGTCCGGATCGTATGGACCGATCAGTGGAGCGTCGAGCATGACACCACATGATTCACTTCGAACGATTCTTTTCGATCGCGTTCGAAAGCGCGCGCAGGGAGGAAAAGATGGCCTTGATCTCCGGATCGCTCGACTTAAGTTGATAGCCGTACGTCTGGGAAATGGCCAGCGAGAGTTCCAGCGCATCGATGGAGTCGAGCCCGAGCCCGTCGCCGAACAACGGGGCGTCCGGTTGAATCGTCGCAGGATCGACCTTGAGCTTGAGAGTCCGGACGATCAATGCGGCAACCGCCGGTTCCAAGGATGATGCGGTCGAGTCTGTCATGGTGTAGTCCTACTTTTCACCGCACGATAGTCCCGCAAGAGCCCGTTGAAGAGTTCATGCAACGAGCCGTCGGCAAACCCGACTTCGTTCAAGGCCCCGAGAATCGTCTCGGACGGCACGCAGTATTCGGTGGTATCCCACCAGTATTCCATCAGCGTCTTCATGTCCCGGTTGCCCGTCGAAGCCGCAAAGACGATGCCCATCACGGTCTTGATATAAAATCGTGAGAGCGATAACAGCAGCGGGGATCGCGGCCGGCAGATATCCAGCAGCAACACAATCCCTCCGGGCTTCAGCACACGCCGGTATTCCGAAAAGGCGGTTTTGAGGTCGGACACATGGCGGAGCGCGTAGCCCATGCTGAGGAAGTCAAAACTTTCGTCGGGGAAGGGAAGCTGCTCGCCGACGCCGCGCACGAACTTCCGGCAGGGCCCTTTTTGAGCCTCCCGCAACATGCCGATGCTGGGATCGAGCCCGACCACCGAGCCGGACGGGCCGACGATCTCGCGCGCGCATTGCGAAACCAGCCCCGGTCCGCAGGCCACATCCAAGACCTGCATGCCGGCCTGAAGGCCGGCTTCGCGCAGCGCTTTGGCCCGATACCACATGCCGGATCCGAATCCGGTCGCTTTATCGATATTGCGGTACTGATAGGCGGTGCGATTGAACAGCTCGTTCAAAAACACCTGCCGCTCATCGTCCTCGGCATAATAGCGGCGCAACGGGGGATGGGGCGCCACCGGCACCATGGGGACACGGGCGATGAACGGTTCACCCTGCGGGTCTATCGTGGATGTCATAGCGGGCCTCCGGTCCCTCTACCGGCCACTCTTGTAGCAGGACTGTTTCGGGTGGGCAAGAGGGCGCTGATCGGCAGGCTAAAATGAGAGCCCTGCGCCGAGCGCGACGATCTGAGTCCGAAAATCGAGTGCGGGCTGGAGAGTCCCGCTCCAGTGAAACCGGCTGCCGAAGAACTTATACTCCCCGAATAGAAACGTGCGCGCCGTCAGATTCATCCGCAGCCCGGCGAAGTATTGATAGGCAAAACTCATGTCGCGCGCGATCCCGCTCTGAGTCGTAGCCCCTCTCGTAAAATCGCTTCCAACCAACAGGGACGAAGACCACCCGGCCCCGGCTCCAATATAGGGTTGAAGCTGTTCCCCAGGATAGCGGACGACAAGACTTACTAGTGTGTTCCAAGCCAGCATCGTCCCCCGCCCTGACTGGATTCCCCCAGAACCCGATGACTGCGGCGCAGTGATCTCGCTTCCCAGACCGAACATTTCAGCCCGGATGCCGACGATACGATGCGTGAACGCCGGAAACACACCCGCAAGGATCCCTCCCCCGGCACCATCCCTGACCGTCGTCTGCGGCAACGCCTCGCCCCCGACATTCAAATTTCGATTCTTCGCCAGCGAACCCAGAAGATACAGGCCACCGTAAACTTCATGGGATGCCGTATCTGCCGCAGGTCCCGGACTTTCCTCCTGAGAATACGCGGACTCTCCCCACACCATGAGCAGGACGGCGAACACGGCAGAGACGGCTCTCATCATGTGAATATCCATGAAACTCTAGAAATAGAGATGCAGCGTGGCCAGCACGTCGTTGTCATGACTACGGTGGTTGTATTCCACACGAACCGTCAAATTGCTAAACAGCGAGAACCGTTGACCGACCGACCAGCGGATATCTTCCGACTTATCGCCAAGGGCGTACCGCAAGTAGCTGCCGGAAGCCATCAACTTCCAACGGTCGGTCAAATCGGCGAGCACCCCCAGCGTGCCTCCGCCGCCGATCCGATGATGCTCCTCGTATGCACCGCTGACATTGGCATCCGCTTCCGCAAACGCAAACCACAGTTCCCTCCCCAGCACATGGGATTCCGCCGCACCACCGAGTCCGCCGTTGAGGTTGCCGTTCGAGCACAATTGGCATCCGCGATAGGCAATGGTATTCAAGCCGACGTTGAGCTTCCATGAAGGAGCCAGAAACAACCCGTCCATCGGGGATAATGAAATCATGTTCACCGGGCTGAATCGTTCTATCCGCGCCTGAGAGCTGTTGTGGTAATGGCGCAGCGCGAATGACACCAGCTCGATTTGCGCATCCGGCGTGTATCCGGGCTCCGGATCGAGCAAATCATGATACGCCCCGCGCACGTTCAATTCCTCGAACGCCCGATCGTTCCGCCAGCCGGCTCCTATGCCCATCCGGCTCGTCCCATGTCCCAGATCCGGCCGTTTCACATACGGCTCGATGGACAGATCCATCGGCGGGACTTTCAGCTCGCTCCGGGCGCTCAATACTTTGCGATTCTTTTCTCGATAGACGCCTCCCTCAGGCCCCTCTCCTTCGGTGCGCAGCAACAGATAGTCGGACGCGGCATCCATCACAAACGCCCGGCGTTCAGGAGCCATATCCTTGAATGAGGAATCTTGCAGCACCATCGGATCCTGAATGAGCCGGCTGAGCCATCGCCGTTCTGTCCCGCTCATCGCCTCACGTTTCCGCCGTACCAGGGTGCTGCGAGAGGGCCGCGCGACCACCTCGCCGATCAAACCCGTCGAATCCTGGATCCAGCGAACAGTGTCGACAGGAATCGTATACACGGGGAAATGGTCGAGCAGATGCGCGGAGGGCTCTGCGGCTTCGACCAGGGATAGAATGTGGTAGGCGCAATTCTCGCCGAAGAAGAAATAATCAAAATGGGAATTACCCAGCTCCCATGCATGCATGAGCAGCCGCTTAACTTGGAGCGGACTGAGATTCAAGCGATATTCCCAGATATCGCGGTTTTCGATGTCTCGATATTCCTGCACTTTCAGGTAATACGGTATGGTGGAAAAATATCCTTGGTAGGCGCCGAACACACCCTTGATGGCATATTCCGGACCGGCATTCGGCGGGAGTTGCGCCGCATAGTTGATGGTATACGCCAGAATGCGGGTCTGAGGAGTCTGCCCTTTGGCATCCACGCGCAAAAACGTATGACCGAACATCGACGACGGGTTGTTCATGAACCCCGTTGGAAAGATAATGCTGATCGTGTCCGCATTAAACTCTTCGAACCATTGCGTAAACCGCTCGCAGGGCAACGGTGGTAATCGCGTATCGTCGAATTGCAACCGTTCTTTCAGCCAGTGATACCGGGCCACGAAGGCGCACTGTGCGGGCTGCTTCGACCGGCCAACCGGTTCCTCCGAATAGAACTTGGTCAACGTCGCAACCAGTTCAGCCTGCGAATCCGTTTTTCCCTGTGGATCCAGAAAAAACCCCGCATCATCCTGCATGCTCTCGATGCCGCCCCAGAGCGTACGGCGGTAGTGAAGCAACACATGCCACTCATGCTCATCGGCCAGCTGCATGGCCGTCGCACGGGCAATCAGATCGTTGAGGTAGGCGGAATCAGGAGCGAGCGCGGACCAGCCTGGAATGGCACCGAGAAGCAACTGGACTGAAATAGAGACGGCGAGGAAGAGAGACCGGAAAAACGCGTGGGGCCCCAGCTGGTACAACCGGAACCCCACGCAACAACTACTACTTGTTCAACGAGACTTGGGCCAGCATCGGATGCGTGGCCACGGCTTCGTTCAAGGCCTTCACGAGGGCAACGGGGGAAGTCTCTCCCGCCGACACGAGTGAGGCATACTTCTCTTGCGTCATGGCAAAGAACGCCGGCTGCTGCGCCGCCGGAATCCCCATCAACGTCGCCAGGGAGGCGAGGTGCTCACCCTGTCCCTGAGCCATGTCCTGAGCCAAGTTCTCAAAGTTCAGCGCGGCAAAGACATTGACCTTCTCCTGTGCCCAAAACTTGCCATCGTTGGTGCAGCCTGAGGTGCCGCTGCTGATACCGAACGTCTGGCTATAGAACGTTCCGTTGGTGGTCGCTTCCATGGTCTGCACCGCAATGGTCTTCTGATGCGGATAGTTCTGCCAGGCCAGCTTGCCGAGACCACAACCTGGTCCGGTATCCGGATTTCCATTGGCCAATGCCAAGCCCGCCTGCATTCCCATCAGGGCCACTGCCAAGGATGCCATGAGCACTCTCTTCATCATAAGTCCTCCTTAGTGAATGAGTTACGCTCCCTCTCTTCTATTGAATAAACTAGAGGGTAACGCCGAGCAAAGTATAGCTCAACTCTTGGGCGATGTCTTACAAAAAAACTGCCCCGGCCGTATTATTCAAGACATAGGCATCTAGGGAAGAAACGCTATGACGCCGATTCGACTGCATTCCCCTCTCTCAGCTGTTCCCCCCCAACGCGCGGCATCTGCATGGACCCTATCTACCAGGTGTCTCTCGCGATCCAGAAACTCAAGACTTCCATCCCCCCCAGTCTCTGTCATGATGACCACGTCCCCCTTCTGATCACGCAGACGCAGCTGACCGCCATCATGTTCGATCATCACCTGCTTCACAAGCTGACCTTCCCGGACATAGGTCACATGGGCCGCTTTTCCATCTTCCGCCCACAGTACGCTGGCCGTGAGCCTCCCCAGTTGCACCTCCCGAATGCGTCCGTCTTCGTCGTGTGTCACTCTGACAGGATTGTCGCCGCTCCAGAACTGGATTGAGTTGAAGATGAAGGCGTCAAGCAACGTCGAGAACATGTACACGGGCATGACCATCATGCCGAAGAAGACAAATTCCTTCATCCATTTGTCGTTGACCTCACCGCTGCCTTTGACGCCGCTATTCCAATGATACACATTACGGGTCAGATTGAACGGACCGTAGCACCCAGTGTTCGACAACATGAAACCCGCCAACACCGCCGAGGCAATGATTCTTCTCATGGGTATTGCGTTCATCCTGTCGCAGCTCCTTTCTTCGAACATGGTTTGCCGTTCTTTCGTGTGGCCGATCCGATCGAATTCTTCAATCGGATCAATTGCGGCGTGAGGTCTCCATCGCGCACGATCAACATCCCCGCCCCGCGCGGCAGCGAGAACCGCCGGGGCCCGGCGGAACCAGGATTGAACAGGATGGTGCCGCCGTATCGATCAATCGTCGGGCGATGGCTATGTCCGAAAATGCAGATGTGGGGTTGGATGCGGTCCAACCATTCGCGGGCCTCCTCCGTGAGACGCCCGCGCTCGAACAGGATATGCCTGATCGCGATCGTCACTCCGGCGCGCCGGACGACGCGCGCACGCGGGAACCCGCTGCGCTCAAAGTCATCGACATTTCCCGATACGGCAATCACCGGAGCGATCCGTCGGAGCTGCCGGAGGACGTCGGTATCGCCGATGTCGCCGGCATGGAGGATGGCTGACACACCGGCAAAGTGTTCGATGAGCGAGGGATCGAAGAGCCCATGCGTATCGGCAATCACGCCAACACGTTGTGGGGAGAATGCCTGTGCCATCCTGACACTCCTCGCAACGGCAGAATCATCAGGGAAGTCTGACCTAAAAACTCCAGCCGATACCACCGACTGCATAGTTGGCCCGGTAGTCGAGGGCAACGCCCTTCCAGTGAAAGTCCGCCGCCAGATGTTTGTACTCGGCGAACAAAAAAGTCCTGGTACCGACATCCCACTGCACTCCCCCGATGAACTGGTAGGCCAACCCGGGAGTCGAATCGACATCACGGTTGGCACGTCCGGGAAAATCCGCCCGATGGAGGATGCCGCCGGAATATCCGACGCCCACCCCACCGTACGGGCGGATAGACCCCGATGGCTGCCGGACAACGAAGTTGATCATACTATTAAGTGTAGTCAAATCCGCGCGGCCTTCGACGCTACGGTCATTCACCGCTGATAATTTCCCCGTTGTGCCGAAATATTCCAATTCGATACCGAAGACACGCGCTGTCAGCCGGGGAAAGATGCCGACTCTAAGTCCTCCGCCCACCTGATTTCTCGCACTCACCGTACTCGCCTCTTGCCCCGCAAGCGTTATCCCGTGAATATCCGGAAATGCCCCGGCCAGGGAGACATTTACATAGACATCGGCCGACTCCGCCGCGCTCGCGGGTGAGAGTTCCGCCAAGATCCCCTGCAAGGAGAATCCTACGACAATCCCTCCGACTAGCAGGGCTCTGAACAGCATCGGGCGACGCTCTCCGCATATTTCATCTGGCTACAGAACCAGCCCTGCGCTTTCAGTCGGGGTGGACAGCCCCCCTCTGCACCGAAAGAGATGGAAACCATACCAGAAGTCATAAAAAAAGCGTGGATGACGGAACGCCATCCACGCTCTGAGCTCTCGGCAACAAAGGCTGAACTTGTTTGCGACTAGTTGCCCTTCACGACCGTGCACACTTCAACAAAAAATCCCAAGATGTTCTTAAGATACTGTTCGGTATAGACCGCCTTCTTAATGCCACCCTGATTCATTGCTGCCTCCACGGACGTGTCGCCGGTTGCGACGATTCCCATGATACTCGTCCCGCAAGCTTTGCCAACCTTGGTGGGAGTTGCGCCGTTGTCATGGAGAATCCCGCCTGAGGTTGTTTCCATATACACCCAGGCCGTTGGGGTAAGACCTGCCGGCTGTGTATACCCCCCCACACCAGCGCACGCGGATAGAAGCCCCGCAAATACCACCACACCCAACGACATCAACACTCTTGCCATGAAGTCCCCCTTGATTGAAGTAAATAAAGCCGACCATCCTGCGGCACAAACCACTATGGGATAAAGCCCCTAGTGACAGAGCGGAATATAGAAATCTCCCTGATCATTGTCAACAAACCGAACTATTGCGGCGGCGCGACCGGTTGAACGCCGAGCGCATCCTGCACGGTCTTCCACTCGAAAGTGAAGGGTTCTGCGGAATGTTTCGGGAGGGACGCCAGCTCGGCCTTCAGGCGATCCGCCCGCGCGCTGCTCATCGGATGGGTGGAGAGCCACTCCATGCGCCCTTCATCTTTTTCCGACAGCTTCTGGAAAAAGGTGATCATGCCGTGCGGATCGATCTTCGCACGATAGACCAATTGCAACCCGGTGAGATCGGCTTCCGTTTCCTGCGCCCGGTCGAACTTGAGCGTCAGCAGTTCGACGCCGACCTGCCGCATCAGTCCGATCAGGCCCTGCTGATCGCCGACGATGATCGTGACCGCCGCCATGACGCCCAGATTTTTCACAATCCGTTCGAGACCGTGCCGCTGCAATACGTGATTGAGCTCGTGCCCCAACACTCCCGCTACTTCTTCGCCGCTGTCGGCTTTTTTCATCAAGCCGGTAAAGACGACGACGTAGCCCCCCGGCAATGCAAACGCATTCACGACATCGCTCTTCACCACCGTCACTTGGAACTTGTAGGGATTGTTCGGGATCTGCTCCGCCAGCCGCTGTGTCATCTCTTCCACGGCTTTGACGGCAGGTCCTTCTTTCATCACTTCTTGATGGCTGAGAAAATCACGATAGGCCGCCTCGCCGAGCTTCTGCTCCCACTCGACTGGAATCCGGCTCACCGCCGTTTCGATCAACAGATCGGCCCCGAACCAGAGCCCCAACACAACCGCCAGAATAGCCCCGCCGACGGAGGCCCACATGACTCGATGCCGGTGGCGCATCTGGCGTACCCGCTCGGCAGCCTGCTCGAACGGTTGATTCAAATGCGCCGGCGCCGCTTCGCGAAATGCCCGGATGAGATCCGGATGTTTGAGATACAACGTGCGCGCCTGCGCGCCCTCCCCCCATTTCAGCACCAGCTGATCATGGTCCAGTCCGCCGACGGACACCGCTAGCTCCGTAAACAGCACTCGCTCCGATGCGGCAACCGAGACCGCCGGCTCATACGTAATCGTGAGCCCGTCGGCTTCGATCTGAACCAGACAGGGAGCACCGCTGGCGGGAAATTCCTCACTGAAACAAAGTGCGTTAGGGGAAAACGTGGTGGTCATTTAGGATTTATCCGACTGCTCAAAATGGTCTCGAACGAGGCCGCAGACGAGCAACCACCGGAGGCGTGACTGGTTCCACCCGCCCACCCCGAGCTGCCAAGACAGCTCGTTCCTCGTGCGGGGTACGTTAAGGATTGGATCGAGCCGAGAACACGGTTCGCTGCCGTTTTCAGCATCCGCTACTCGGACACCGGAATAAATTGTCTGATCCAGGCCCCGAAGCTGCCCGGGTTACGGCTCTGAATGTAGACGATCCCCGGTCCGCGGAACCGGCAGACGAGCCCTTCCCCGGAGGTAAAGCTCGCCACCCAGCCGGAGGCGGCCTTCTCGATGTTGTACGACGTCGTCGCCGACCAGGCGACAAGGTGGCTGTTGTCGACGATATATTCCTGATCCGGCTTCAGCTCGATCTTGTGGATTGCTCCGAAACTGTTCAGCACCAGTGTGCCCTTCCCGCCGATCTTCAGAATGAAAAATCCTTCGCCGCCGAGCAACCCGCGGCTGAGGCTCTGCATCTTGCTCTCAATATTGACCGTGTCTGCGCCGGCTAAGAATCCGTCCTTCTGCACCATATATTCATTGACGCCGTCGAGCTCGAGAATGACGATCTCGCCCGGCACCGTCGGCGCCAGCAAGACCTCGCCAGGCCCGCGGCTGGCCCGCAACGTTTGGAAGAAAAATTTTTCACCGGTCAGTAATTTGCGGGACAACGCCCCGAGAAACCCGCCTTCCATCTTACTCTCGACATCAACCGTCGGCGACGACCCCACCATCGCGCCGGACTCGGCTTTGATGTGCTCGCCGGCGGCCAATTCGACTCGCACCATCGGAAACGCACCCGGATAGAGCACTTCACTTTTCATGAATTCATCTCCTGGTAGACACACACAGCCCGTCGACAACCCTGGCGAATCATTGTGTGCGGTGATTCTGTGGAATACAACCTGCCCTGTCAAGCAACGGAGTAACCCGATCCGGCGGAATCAGCGACCGGGACGGGCGGAAGGGTTCTGAAAGGGGCGATCGTGGGGGCGCGGTGCGCCGGACGGCGCACCCTGCCCCTCGCTGAATCGCCGACGGAGTTCGCGCCGATAGGTCTGTCGTTCTTCGGGCGACATGTTCTTCCATTGTTGCCGCATGTCGCGGCGTTCCTCGGGCGGGAGGGACCGGAACCACTGACGCGCGTTGCGAATCGCCTCGCGTTTGTCCGGCGACAACTCTCGGAACCGCTGGAACCGGTCGCGCAACCGCTGCTGATCGTCGGGGGACATCTGCCGCCACTCCTGGAACCGCTGCCGCGCCTCGGTCCGCTCATCGGAATTCATGTTCGACCACTGCCGCGCGCCGTTGCGCAATCGCTCTTGACGATCCGCCGGCAGCTGATCCCAGCCCTGATTGAATTTCTGCAACAGCTGCTGTTCCTGCTGATTCAACTGATTCCATGGCACGCCCTGGGAGTCGGTCTGGGCCCAGGCCGCAACGCTCCACCCGCATAACAGAATGATATTGAGCGCCAATCCTCTCATGGCTTCATCCCGTTCACGGGATCGCCGGTCCGGCTTCCCTTCTGATCGGGCTCCTGATGGTTGTCTCTCGGTCTCATCCTCGGCGGCCCTTTATCGTCCGTAGATCGACCGGGCTTCTGAGGAGCCCCAGCCTGCGCTTCCGAAAGATCGGCCGCACGAAAAGGATCGACCCACCGATTGTCACCGGTCTGCCAGGAGCCTAAAAACTCCAGGAAGTCCGCCCCGGCACCGGCGCGACTTCTTCCGACGCAGCCTGGGCCCCCGCAGCCACCCAGAGCAGCGCCCACAATGCCCCGCTAACCAGTCGTATCATCATCGGCCAGCCAATGAAAAAATTCGAGATCTTCGGCTAGCTCGACGTTCTCGACCGACGTAACGAGCTCAAAATCATCGAGCGGTACGGCCGCATGCTGCTGAGACATCGGCGGCGGCGACCACACATACAACGCCAGCGCCGCCACCGAGGCCGCTGCGAACCCCGACGCCCACACCATCCGGACTGACCGACGCGGCTTGTGCTCAAGCGCCGCAAGACGTCCGCGCTGAAGACGCAGGGCGATGGGCTGATCCATCTCCTGCACAGTGCAATCCAGCACACGTTTGGCACGAGCGGCAAACTCTCGATCGCCTTGATGCAGTTCCTGACTCATGGCCAATGATTTCCTAACAGTGTGCGTAGCGTGTGCACCGCCCGAAAATAGTGTGTTTTGACGCTCCCCTCGGAACAACCCATCGCTGCCGCCGTCTGAGCCACATCCAGTTCTTCCCAGGCTCGCAGTAAAAATGCCTGTTGCTGGCGAAGCGGCAATGTTCTCAAGGCGGCATCCAGCGCCGCCGCAGCCTCCTTGGTCTGAAGCTGATGGTCAGCCGACGGAGTCACGGTATCCGCGATCGCCTCCAGAGGATCGTCTGTTTCTCCGCCGTCCTCGTCGCGGCCCAGCCAGAGGCGCCAGCGGGAACGGACTTTCGTTCGGCGGTACCAGTCGCGAATCTTGGACTGCAAAATCCGATGAAACAGGGGGCCCCATTCCGCTTCCGTGCGCATGCCATACCGCTCAACCAGCTTGAGCATGGCCTCCTGCACAAGATCCAGCGCCTCGTCATCGTGTCCCGTGGCGATCTGCGCCATTCGAAACGCGCGGCGTTCGACCCCGGCTAAAAATCGATCAAGCGCCCGCCTCTCCTCCAGAGTCGAGACCCTCCCACTCAGAGAGCATTGACCGCTATAGGCCGACGTCAGGCTACGAGGGAGTGCCATTCATCCCGCCTCAACACCGACGAAATATGGGCCTCTACAGTACAAGTGATTGTCATGAGATCTGCACCAAGGTCAAGACGTGCATGACGCCCACCTCTCTGTCTGCCCTGAAGACCTATCAATCTGAACGTCTTGGGGAACCGGCGGTTGACAGCAACGCGCTGTGCGCCTGGCGGCGTACAGAGCCCCGGCTCGGAAGCAACCGGGAAAAGCGGTGAGATTACTTGGACTTCGGAGACGGCTTGGCGGCAATTGTCGCAGATTGATTGAGAGGGATCGATACGACTACGTCTTGCTGAGGATCCGCGTCCTGATCCTTACCGTCATGCCCCACGCTATACATGACGCCTCGCTTCAGATTCACCAACATGGGAAGACCGGTATATGGATCGTACAGGCGCTGACCAGCTTTGGCAATTCGCGCCAGCAAATCGGCATCCTGCGGACCGCGACGCAACCAGGCTTGTAAACTTGCCAGACGGAGACGTGCGTCGGTGTCGATAACCCGGCCATTGTAGTGATCCCAGGCCGGAAGCGGATCGATACCGATGATGTTTTCAATCGGATTGGTCAGATAGTCCATGAAGCCGTGCGCCGGATGCTTGATGTACGTCGAGCGCTTCGGCATGGCGCCGTATCGACCTTCTCCCGCAGTTTTATACGACGCTTCGTAATATTCTGCGTAATCGTTGAACCGGCGTTGTTTCGGAAGAGGCAGCATGCCGGCCACGCGGACATGAAGCGGGACGTCCTCTCCCCGATCGGCATCAAGTTGTGCCTCATACGACTTGGTCGCCAGGACCAGCTGACTTTGCATGGGCCAGCGCATGGAAGATTCAACCGGATCAAGCGGGCGAAGCATCTTGGTGATCCGAGGAAGCGCCTTGCCATCGAAGTCCGGCTTGACCAACAATCCGGAGGCGACCGCGATATCGTCGTTGATCGCCTGAAGCGCCATCATCTTGACCGGGAGCGTTTTTGCCTGGCCCAATGTCGTGCGCCAGACTTCCATATCACTCTCCAGGCGTTCGACTCCGCCTTCCGTGTTCGCCCCCTGGCTAAATCCCTCCGCCACATGCAACCGATGCGCAAAGAGAACCGCCGCACAGGGCGGTGTCACTGCCTGCCCATGCCCCCAATCCTCAAACGGCATCTTCAGCCATTGCCGATAACGGCCGATGGACGTATTCGCCTGACTCATCCAGCCTTTCAGACTGTCAGCCTGGACCTTGAACTGCCCCGTCGGATCCGCCGACCGGTACCAGCCCTGCGCCACGCTCGCAGAGGCGTTCTGCTGATTGGCTCCGACCATGCCCTCCCCTCCACCAAGGCAGGCCGAGGCCATTTCTCCGTCTTGACGATCCGGCTTTCGTTCATACCCGGCCTGAACCGGATCCGCCGCCGCATCCGCCTCAAACCCGAGCAACAGCAGATATCCGTTCTTGCTGGAATCCAGCATAGCCCGCTGAGGCGTCGTCGTGAGGCTTTGGAACGCCGGACTCGGCTTCTCTTCCATCACAAGCCAGGTCAAACCCACGGCGCCAATCGCCACAGCCAGCATCGCGACACACAACACCGCAAGTCCTACGATCGACGTGATCAGCGCGCGAGTCGTTGAGAAGCAGGAACCGATGAAAACCGACAAGCCGATTCGCACGCGAGCCAGCTTTGCGCTGATCCGAGGCCGTGGTTTGGGAACAGCCGGTCGGTCGATCGTCTGAGTTCTTGTCTGCTGCCCCGATGATTGAAAAAGCACCTCGACAGCCGATGCCGCGGGGGAGACCGCTTGCCATTCCTCCTGGACCACCGGAGGCGGTGCAGAGAGGTGCGCCGGCTCGGTCGTTTTGGGGTCAACAAAACGAATCGCTTCACCGGTTCGAATCCATTCTTCCTTTTCTTTGACCGAAACCGGCACCATCGGTTCAACAACTGCCGAACTGTGCTCCGTCACTGGTTCAACAGAAACATCTGATCGCTCCGCAAGGGAAGCCGGTAAAGGTTCTGGAGTCCGATCCGAAAAATGTTTTCGCTTCTTCGTCGAAGGGCGATGGGTCTGAACTGCCACCTCACCGGTCTTCCACTGCGACGGAGGCCCTTCTTCAGTCGGCGGGATCTGTGCTGAGGAGGGATTTGCTGCAAGCTCCGCTGAACTCGGTACCTTTGACGGCTCCCGTAGGGATGCGGCTTCCGGAGCAACCTCCTGATCGCGAGCACTAACCTCCGTGGATTTCGTCTCGGCCGAAATCGCAGGAATCGTTTTAGTCACCACCGACAATTGATCAACCAATGTCTGCAGAACCGGTAGCAACTCTTGTGGCAGCACGGGCGGAACTGATTCAGCGGGGGCAGAAACCGAATGAGCCGGCTCTGCGGGCGAGGCCTGAACCTCTGACCTGATTGACTCCTGAGTGACAAGCCCCGGCTCCGGCCGCGAGGCAATCCGAAGGTCCTCGGAATGAGTCCCTGACAGACCATCGCCCAGTGACGAACTCACAGCCGACTGCGGGTTAATCGGCTGTTCATCCGACACGATCGGACCCTGCGGCTGCGGAGCCTCCGTAGACGCGCTTGACTCTGTTGCGACATTCTTGGAATCCAAGAAACGGAATGACGGCTCCGTCGACTCGACCTGAATCGCTTCAGCAGGCCGGGGGGCTTCGAGAAGAGCATTCGCCGATACCTCCGACGATTTGACGGGGGTAGTGACGTGCGTGGTGTCCTGATCGGCGGCTTGGTCAACAGTATCTATCGGCGCAACCGGCATCGCTGGAGGCGCCACCAGCGACTCGACCGTTGAACTCACCGCACTATCAGCGGAAGGGATCGATTCAGCCGTTGGCTGAATCTGGTCCGAGAGCGTTAGAGGTGCTGCTGGCCCCGTCTGGTTGAGAGATTCCGGCATTAATGCCGGAATCTCTTCAGAGGAAGGAACAACAACCGTTCGTTCCTCATGAAGACCGTACGCAGTCGTTGCTGTTTCCTGAGCAGCGGCTTCAGAGATCTCGACAGGCACAACCGAAAGATCTCCCGTAGACTCAACGGCTGAACTCAATGCAATCTCGACCGGCGGGATCGTAATAGCTGCATCCGCTATTTGCTCCCAGGGCATCGGGGACACCACTGACGCTGCCTGACTCACACCCGCGGACATTGATTCTGGAATCTGGGCAGGATTGGCCTCAAATTTCGCCTCCTCCTGAAAGACAAGAGGAAGCACCGGTTCACTCTGAATGGCTGTTTGGTCGGAGATGTCGATAGACTCGCCCGGCACAGCAGGAGACCCGATCACTGGCTCCACGGCTGCGTTCAATGCAATCTCAGCCGGAGGGATCGTAACAGGCGCATCCTGAATCTGTTCCCATGGTAACGGGGGTACCGCATCCACTGTAGGGGCGGCAAACACCGGAGTCGACTCTGCTGTCCCATCCACATTGCCAGGCCCTGTGAGGTCCTCAGGAAGAGCCGAAACGCCCCCCTGCTCTTGATACAAAACCGGTTCTGCTGGTATCGACGGTTCCGCCGGCGAGGCATGCTGCAATGAATCATGCGGCGCGGGAGACGACGAACCGAACTTCCAGGCACTGTTGAAAATGGAGGCCCAGGAAAACTCGCCGGCCGTGGGGCTCTGGCCGGATCCAGGTGGAGGCACCGTCTGAGTCAGCCCATCCGCCGTTGGAGCAGAAGTCGTCTCGCGCAACTCACTATCGCCCCCGAGATCGGAGGTGGTCGTCACCGCCTCAGGCGTCACGTGAGAAGCAATCTCAGCAGAGAAGTCTGCCCCGGGTTGATTTGGAGAAGGCTCTGCGACCTCTGCTTGAAAGCTAATGGATTCCTGACTGGATCCATCAATACGAATAGAAGATTCCTCCACCTGCTCCCAGGGCATCGGGGGAGGGACCGCCTCGACCGCCGCATCGGGCGGTTGTGCTTGGAGGACGGAACTAGTCAGGGACGGCTCCAGTGACATCGATGGGGAACTTCTCGGCTCAATGGCCTGGCTATCAGGAGCCGACCAAGCGACATCAGGCGAAAACTCTTGTGTTGTCCCTGACGATAGTGTTGCCTCACCCCCTGCCCGCAATGCTACGGATGATTGCGTCAGCGCCTGCCCGTCCGACTCTTGTGAATGCACAGGCGTGAGTGAGGAAGCTTCAGGCGAGGCGGCCGGGGCGGCATCCACATTGGTGAGACTTCCTGACAGGAGTTCGCTGTCAGGTTGAGGAATCGCTATCGTCGTTTCCTGGACTTGCTCCCAGGGCAACGGAGCAGGAAGAACATCCGACGTGGGAGCCGGAAGCGTGATGGAAGTGTCCGCGGGAGAAAGGCGATCTGCTTCCACTGTGCCGGTCGTCTCATCCGAAACTGTGTTCCAAGAATCTTGCGACGTTGGCAAAGCGGCTATGCCCAATTCCGGACCCGGCACTGCACTAGACGCACTCGACATCTCCACGTGCATTAGCGGAAGGCGGGCGGGCTCTACGTTCTGTGGGGCAACCGGACACGCGCCGTCACTGCTTGAATTCGGAAAAGATAGACTGTCTCCCGACTCTCCCGGAGTCCGATCGATGAGCGCCTCCTGCGCCGCGAATGACTCGCCCCCGAGTGGAGAAGCCAGCGGCTCTGCGGGTAACTCAACTCTCGGTTCAAGCGATGCCGCTTGCGATACCTCGAACTGCTCCGGACTCCCCGGCTGAGCACCATGGGCCGGCAACGCTGACGCGCCAACCGGCACGTCATCCCAGGGCATGACACCAGGAACAGGGTCTGCCATCACGGTCGAAAGATTCGACACGGTAGGTTCTGATGATTCGACTGATTCAACCGCCGCAGACGAAACCTGGGGGACGGCTGGTTCCTGGACCGGCGCACGAGCGATCAAATCTCCCGATTGCGCATCGAACAGTGACGCAAGACGGAAGGCCGGCGGGCTGGCCGGGGCAAGCTCACGAATCTTGGCATATAATTCAGCGGGCCGGGTAGGCCGATCCGTGTCGGGATCTTCGATGAGGATATCGATGGCCTTGGCAAACTCCTCGGCAGCGGCAAGCGCATCACCTTTCTCCTGATACACCGCCCCCAATTTTTCAATGAATGGCACGCACCGGGGACCGGCTACAAGGTACTCGCGGAGCAACGATTCGGCAAGCCAGTAATCTTGCCGCTCCAAGGCTTCGTTGGCCAGTGACTCGAAGGCCTGTCTTGCCGGAAGTAGACTTCCCAGCCGAAGATGGAGCGTGGCAAATAACCGGCGCGCCTCCATGTTCAACGGATCGAGCGCCAGCAATTCTTTCAGCGCCGCCGACGACCGCCCATACTTCCCCGCATTCATTTGGGTGATGGCGTCTTCCAGCAGCGCAGATTTCTTGCTGTATCCGATCACACCCCGTTTGTGACCACGGGGCGTGACCTTTTTGTCGGCTTTGAGTGGAGTTTTCTTATCAGCACGCACGATAGTAACTCTAGCAGATCACAACAGGATTATAGGCTGTACCGGTGGCTGATCTACGCCAATCGCAGGCACGCGATGATCGTTCTACATTATGGAGGTCAAACCGCCCACGAGACTGCAAGCTAGGTGCCCTTTCCTCATTACCACCTCATAGACGCAACCCATTGAATTACTGGCACGTTAGTAAACAGCTTTGTTCTGATCCTTCTTCCGCTTCGTCATTTTTGAACAAGGCAGCGGAAATTGGCTTCGACACTCTGTGTGCAACTCAGCGGCGAGGCACTTCCGGCATCGCCATAGAAGCGCACTGCCGACCAGACGCACACTGGCAACGATCCGGCGTCTAATCGAGCGGAAACGGCACGAATCTTCAGAAATGGAGCCTACGAGCCGATAAGACACCTACGGAGTGAATGTGTTCGATGGTTCCGTCTGCCTCCTGAGAAATCAAACACAGGAGGACTGTGCCTTGCCAAGACTCAGGGAGGCTGTTGATGAAACGAGTCATTTTGACCGAGCTGCTTCCGGGAATGGTTCTCGCGAAACCGGTAACCAACTCCGCAGGGCTGCCCGTCGTTGCCGAGGGAGCCGTACTGGACGAGGTCATGATCGAGCGGTTCAAGAAACTGGAACTCGCTTCCGTGTACGTCGAAGGAGAAGCGGACTCGACAGGCGGCAAAACGCTGGCTGAACTGGAAATAGAGCTGGATCATCGCTTCCGGTACGTGTGCCAGGATCCGATCCAACTCACCATCGTCTCGGCTCTTCGGGATCATCTCCGCCACACCCACGGAACCACGGAGATCGGGGAAGGAACCGCGACGTCATGAGCCCATCAGCAGCCACCGATTTTCGAAACCGGATCGAGCAGCTCGGCGACTTGCCCACCTTGCCGCACGTCGTCCAAAAGCTCGCCTCCATGATCGGACGACCGAACGTATCTGCGGAAGAAATCGGCTCCTTGATCGAGAAAGACCAGGTCCTAGCGGCAAAAGTATTGCGATTGGCCAATTCGCCATTTTACGGATTCCCTTCGCGCATCGCGTCAGTTCCCCACGCCGTCGTCGTGCTGGGACTCAATGTCGTCAAAGGCCTGACCCTCTGCGCCACCGCGCACGACATCATGAAAGACGCAGGACTGGACCAGCTCTGGCGACATTCGTTGGGCGTTGCCATCACCGCACAGATTCTCGGCAAACGCTTGGACATGAAAAATGCCGAGGAAGTCTTTGTCGCGGGATTGCTGCACGATATCGGCAAAGTAATTTTATATGTGAAATGGCCGGACGTTGGGAAGAAGATCAAGGCCGCCAATCCAACCGGCGACCGCCCGATGGTGCAGGTTGAGCAACAGTTGTACGAGGTGTCTCACGCCGAGGTCGGCGGCTGGCTGGCGAATGCGTGGCACTTGCCTGTCGCTCTGCGTGAACCGATTCTGTTCCACCATCAGCCGGGCGCCGCGCAGGATGCGCAACTGCAGACAGCCGTCGTGCATGTGGCCGACGTGCTCGTCAAAGGCATGGCCTGCGGCAATCCGGGCGACGAATGGGTTCCACCCCTCTCCCGGCAAGCCTGGGACCTGGTTGGGCTCGATGCGGAATCGCTGGCGGGCTGTATCGCCAGAGCCTCGGAAGAATTTCTCGCGATCGACGACTACCTATGACGAAGCCCGCCGCAGTCCAGCGTGTCCTCATCCTTCACAACGACCCCGGCGAAATTGCCATCCTTTCCGGCCTCCTCGCGAAAGCAGGATTCCAAGTCGTCGCCGGCGATCTGACGACGATTGCATTGCACGAACTTGTGCATGATCCACCCCACGTCATCCTGGCAGCGGAGGGCACGAGCGGCCGATCCGTGGAGTCGCTTACCCGACATCTCAAGAGCGATCCCTTCCTCGGACGGCTGCCGCTCATCGTCCTGATTCGCGACATCCGCCTCAATGATATCGACTGGGGAACGGTCGACGTGGATGACTATCTCTGCCTCCCCTATCGTTCGGACGAAATTGTCCACCGGGTGCATCTCTGTTTGAGCCGATTGACTCGCTCCCTTGATGCCAACCCACTCACCCGCCTTCCCGGCAATACCAGTATCCTCTTCGAAACCACTGCGCGAATCGAAAGCGGCAAGCCCTTTGCGCTGGCCTATCTCGACATCGACAATTTCAAATCGTTCAACGACCGTTACGGATACGGGCGGGGCGACGAAGTGCTCGTCGTAGCCTGCCGCATTCTTACAACGGTTGTGGGTGAGCTTGCGGGAACGGAAGGGTTCGTCGGCCACGTGGGCGGCGATGATTTTGTCTTCATGAGCCATCCCGATCACATCGACATCATCTGTGAAACAGTGATCAAGCGATTCGATCTGGTGATCCCCGATTTTTACGATCGTGACGACCGGCTGCAAGGCTATATCGATTCCGTCGACCGAAAAGGCAATCACGAGCGATTCCCGATGATGAGCCTATCGATCGCCGTGGTCACCAACAGCCACCGCCCGATCGGTCACCCCGGCGATGTCAGTAAGATCGCGTCAGAACTCAAGAAGCTGGCAAAGGCCCACAAGGGGAGCGTGTTCGTCAAAGACCAGCGCGGGACAGACCCAGCAGCCCACAGCGAAGCGGCCTAGCTGGCACGCCAGGCTAACTCCATGTGATCAATCAGGCAAATCAGGGTTCGAACAGAGTGGGACCACGGTTACTGGCAGGCTTCGAAATCGTCGTACCCTTCAATTGTAAAGCGGGAGCCAACCTCATAGACATATCCTGACTCGAATGCGTGACCGTCTTCTTGAGCCTTCGTGCTCAATACTTTGCCGCATCGCAGACAGTGCTGGACGCCTTCCCAGGATGGATGCCCGGCAAGATGCTGAATCGGCTGACCGGCTTCGGAAAAATTTTGAGGCAGCAGGGCTTTGCGGACTTCTGCGACCAAACGATGGGCATGATCTGCCGACTCGAGTTCGGAATCTTCCAGCACCAGCACTAATAGTCCGAGCGCTCGCACAGGATCGCCGTTGGCTTCCTCGAGCAACCGATTGGCGAACGCCTGAACTTTAGTCTGAAGTCGCTGAGAGTCCATCTTTATGCTCTATACCTTGCCTCGCGTTTCACACGCACCTAACTTCTATCGGAACAGTTTGCGCAAATCATGAGTCGCATCCATCCTGTTCATAAAACTTTTCTTGCGGACACACCGATCGCAGGTTCCGTGCCATTCGTTCGTTGAGATAGAGAATCCGGGGTTCGCCTATCAATCACCACCCGGCCGAATCGTTTCCATAGACAGATTGAGTATTCCCCAAATATGAATCTGACACTCGGCTCAGCAGCCGTTCAAAACTATCTCCCATAGGGTCGTTTGGAAATAAACGATAGAGCCATATTAATCAAACAGATGTATTGACTGGCCCTCGTGTATGGACAATGATGCTACGACTCCTGCTAAAAGTGGAATGCAGCTCACCCTTCATGGCACATACGCAGGTCTGATCGCTTCATGAAATTAGATCCGGCAGTCACTCGGCTTAGTCACAAAATGATCCCTCCTTATTGTTCCTGTTTGCACATCACAGTCACAATTCTTGTCTCTTCAGCGCGAACGCATCCGTATAAACAGACCACCATGCAAATCTTGGCAGACTGACCATTTATTCCGAGGGAGGACACCCATGGACGCATCACATACCGATCTCCTGCAGGACTTTTCTCTCGTCACAAAGAGTTTTGAGCAATTAGGGCAGCGGCTCTCGGAAGTGGCCGAGCAAGTCCGGACGGCCGGTATGTTGCCTTCTGAAAGTTTGATCGAAGAGATCGCCGCATCCCGCCGCAACTTCACCGACCTGCGGGCGCGCGCAATCGAACTGGTCGGCTTGCTGTCGGAACCCCCGAAAGCCGCTCCGGAAGAGATCGGCTCGATGAAAGAGCTCGAAGCGCTGCTCCAGCTCGCCGCAGAGGCCCAACGCAAACGCGTGCAACAGGAGAAAGCCCGCACGCGGGCATTAACGATACTCGACCGTCTGCTCTCCCTCGTTCACCGCGATCATCCAGATTTCGCGCCGCTCAGTGAATGCCAGGCGAAATCACGCGCCTTGCGTGAAGCCATTCACGACCAGACCGGCACCGAACTCCACCCCGATGTCACCGCGCTGGCCCAGGGCCGTCACCCTCTGGCAGAACTCCTTACCCTGGTGGAAGGCCATGATGATCTTGATGACGATCTGTGGCTACTGCTCAAGCACGCCGTCGCGGAAAACTTCGGAAAGTCGTTGGCCATGAGCGCTGCGCGCGGAAAACTCTGCCCCTCACCCACTCGAATGAATCCGGAGTACTCCCAAGACGAGTTTCGGAACGGGGCAAAAGTTACCGCCGTACCAGCCACCTTCACCGACGGCGAAAGCGGGCCCCGCTGAAGTTTCCACCCGGGACATAGTACGGACTACCGCACCCTGGATCCCCTTGCGTCTATGATTCGGCGTGATCTGCGCAATAGATTCTGACCGAACACTCATTATCAAAACACGCTCTCCGGTTGTCTCACTCGCCTTCGTATGATAGCTTGCAGGGGCAAGGGATCCTCCCTTCCATCGACTCATTACCTTATTGAGGCTGCGTGCTGACAGACCGTTTGCCGAACGCGCGTCGATACATTCTCTTAACGCCGGCAAGGCTCGTACTGCTGGTATTGGTGGTGGCGTTCTGTGGGTGGCCGCTCTCCTCAACCGCTCACGCGGAAACGGCTGCGTCCGCTTCCCCCAAAATCACTCTCGACTTCAACGAGGTCGAAATTCCGGTCTTTGTTCGCTTCATCAGCGAATTAACCGGTAAGAATTTCGTCCTGGATGAAGCCATCAAGAAACTGGGCGGAAAGATTTCCGTATTTTCGCCGACAAAGGTCACTCCGGATCAAGCCTACAGCATGTTCGTCGCGGCGCTGGAGGTCAGCCGAATCGCCGTTGTTCCCAAGGGCAGCGTCTATCAGGTCGTTCCGATGGGAGAACTCCCCCCGGAACGCGGGGTCTACGTGTACAAACTGAAGCATGCGAATGCGACTGATCTGGCCGCTGTCTTGACGAATCTCGTAGCCAGATCTCAGACCGTCGCGCAAACGGCACCGGGCTCCAGACCGCCCATGCGGCCGCTGACAGAGTTCGAAGCCCCGGTTCAAGTGTTTGCCGACAAAGCCACCAATTCCATCGTAGTCAGCGCCACAAAATCCGCCTATAGCCGGATCCAATCGGTCATTCGCGATTTAGACACCCGCCGGAAACAGGTCTTCGTTGAGGCGGTGATCCTGGAAGTGCAGGTGGACCGCCTGCGTCAAATCGGGAGCGATCCACTCCAGTTTATTGGAGCGGGCAAAGCAGGATCTGTGGCGGGCATCGGAGGAATTAACCGCACCCCCGAAGATTTCGCGACGCTGGCCCAAACGATCACCGGCGTCGCGGCCGGAGGCACAACCGGAGGAGCCATTACCGTCTTGAACTCCGGAATCGTCCGCGCCTTTCTTCAGCTCCTTCTCAGCCTGACCGATACAAATATTCTCTCGACGCCTCAAGTCCTGGCCGCCGATAACCAGAAAGCCAAAATCGTCGTCGGTGAGAACCGGCCCTTCCCGACCGGACAGGCCCAGGGCATCACCGGCGGAACCTTGGTGACGATCGAGCGGAAAGACGTCGGTGTCACGCTGGAGCTGACTCCGCAAGTCCTGGAAGACGATCTGATCCGCCTGGAAATCAAGCAGGAAATCACCGCCATCGCGGAGAACGTCGCACAGACGATCGGGTCGGGGGCAGCGACCGTTCCGGTCGGTCCCACCACCACAAAGCGCTCCATGGAAACCACCGCCATCGCCAAGGACAATCAGACCATCGTGGTCGGAGGACTCGTACGGGACAATATTACTATCAGCGAACGGAAGATTCCGCTCTTGGGAGATATTCCATGGCTGGGCTGGCTGTTCCGGTTTGAAAGCCGCCAGACAGAAAAACTCAATCTGCTTGTTTTCCTGACGCCGCAACTCGTCCGGGACGAGCACGACATGATCGAACTCAACGCCCGCAAGGCGAAAGAACTCAACGTCATACAGCGCGACAACCGGATCGACGAACCGACCCGTTTGAAACAAGATGTCCTCGAGCATCTCGACCGACCGGTACAGAGCCCCGTCGAATCACCGACCAAAACGCCATAGCCCCTCCTCCGGGGGATAGTCGCACGATGAACCGACCAGCTATGCTGTCTCTATTCATCGGGGGCACGCATGGCTCACGAACAGCGGGTACGGTCCACCGATCGTTTCCCCGTCACTTTTCCCGTCATTTTCGGCGGCGCCCCCTTTGTCGGAGAAGGCGCGCTGATAGACCTCTCCGCATCCGGTTGTGCCATTACCTGCGGTCGGACGGCGCTCTCCGGCAGCTACGTGCGACTGACTGTCCTCCTGCCCGATCAGTCGCCGTCCCTCGCAATCGACTTGGGCAAAATCCGCTGGGTCCACGGCCAAGTCTTCGGAGTCGAATTCATTCGCCTCCCCGCCATTGCCCGTCAGCAACTTGACCAGGCCCTCTGGCACCGCTTCCTTCACTCCCTGCACCAGACCGCCATCCCCTGAACGATCGCCACAATTCACCTACCGACTCCGATTGACGACGGTGGAATCCGGGACTAGTCTGCTGTAAGACATTCGCCATCCGGCCAACTCTAGTTCCATACTGTTTTGACCGAAGGAGTCGTATGGCCTCATCCCGTCAGAACTCGCCCTTCTCAACACCGCCCCTACTCGCCGAACAGCAGCGCCTGGATGAAGATGCCCGGCGTCAGCGCCATTGGAAGCGCTGGGGGCCCTATCTGAGTGAACGGGCCTGGGGCACCGTACGCGAAGACTACAGCCCCCACGGGACGGCATGGGAATCTTTTCCTCACGATCAGGCCAGATCCCGCGCCTATCGATGGAACGAAGACGGCCTTGCCGGCATATGCGATCGCCACCAGCTGATCTGCTTTGCCGTCGCCCTCTGGAACGGACGCGATCCCATGCTGAAGGAACGCCTCTTCGGCCTCACCGGCAACGAAGGCAATCACGGCGAAGATGTGAAGGAATATTACTTCTATCTCGATTCCACGCCGACGCATTCCTACATGAAATATTTGTACAAGTATCCGCAGGCGGCCTTTCCCTATGACCGGCTCGTGGCGGAAAATCGCCGCCGGAAACGGGAGGATCCTGAATTCGAGTTGATCGACAGCGGCGCTTTTGACGGGAACCGCTACTTCGACGTGTTCGTGGAATATGCCAAGGCAACCTCAGAAGATCTCTGTATCCGAATTCAGATCATCAATCGAGGCCCCGAGCCGGCTGCACTGACCGTCCTGCCGACGCTGTGGTTTCGCAACACATGGTCCTGGGGGTCGGATATCCGGCGGCCTCGCCTGAAGGCGGGTGAGGCCGTCACGAACATGCGTGTGATCGAGACGAATCACGACTACTACGGCAAACGGCGATTACTCTGCGACGGACAACCGCCTCTGCTCTTCACGGAGAACGACACCAACACCCGTCGCCTGTATGGCGATCAGGACGGAGCCACCTACGTGAAAGACGGGTTTCACGACTATGTCGTGCACGGCGAGAAGCACGCGGTGAATCCCGACCGCATCGGCACCAAAGCCGCCGCTCACTATGTATTCACCCTCCCGCCAGGCTCGACCGAAACAATCCGCCTGCGCTTTACCAATGAAGAGCGGACGCCGGACTTTTCCAGAGAGCGCTTCGATGCGGTGTTTGAGGCACGCCTGCAGGAGGCCAACGAATTTTACGCAAGCCTTGCTCCTGCGACCCTCTCGGAGGATGCGCGCCAGGTCCAGCGGCAAGCCTTTGCCGGTCTCTTGTGGAGCAAGCAATTCTATCACTACGAGGTCGCTCGCTGGCTCAAAGGCGACCCCGGAATGCCGGAGCCCCCGCGGGAACGCCTCGGAGGCCGCAACGCCGACTGGACGCATCTCTACAATGCCGACGTCGTCTCAATGCCGGACAAATGGGAATACCCCTGGTATGCGGCCTGGGATCTCGCCTTCCACTGCATTCCGCTCGCGCTGGTGGACCCGACCTTTGCCAAAGAACAGCTCGTGCTGATGTTGCGCGAATGGTACATGCATCCGAACGGACAGATGCCGGCCTACGAGTGGGCCCTGGGCGACGTGAATCCACCGGTTCACGCCTGGGCGGTCTGGCGCGTCTATAAGATCGATAAGAAACGCCGAGGCACCGGCGACCGGCGCTTTCTGGAGCGCTGCTTCCACAAATTGCTGCTGAATTTTACCTGGTGGGTCAATCGCAAAGACGCCGAGGGCAAGAACATCTTCCAGGGCGGCTTTCTCGGACTCGATAACATCGGCGTGTTCGACCGCAGTGCGCCGCTCCCGACCGGCGGGCGCCTCGAGCAATCGGATGCCACCAGTTGGATGGGCATGTACTGCTTGAACATGCTCACCATCGCCCTCGAACTGTCCCGTGACAACCGCGCCTACGAAGACGTGGCCAGCAAGTTCTTCGAACACTTCGTCTATATCTGCCGCGCCATGAACAACATCGGCGGCGAACAGATCGAGCTCTGGGATCGGGAGGACGGATTCTTTTACGACGTGTTGCATCTGCCGAACGGCGAGACCAAACATTTAAAAATCCGTTCGATGGTCGGGCTGATTCCGCTCTTCGCGGTCGAGACGCTGGATTCAGAGCTCATCGACAGCCTCCCGCGTTTCAAGCACCGCATGCAGTGGTTTATCGAGAACCGGCCGGACTTCGCGCAACATCTCGAGACGCAGTCGTATGACGGAGGCGTTCGGCGTTTTCTCTCCCTCGTCAACCGCGATCGATTGCGGTCCGTGTTGGGCTACATGCTCGACGAAGAGGAATTTCTCTCGCCCTACGGCATCCGCGCCCTCTCCCGTTGCCACAAAGATCACCCCTATGTGCTCACCGTGATGGGCCATGAGCATCGGGTGGACTACGAACCGGCGGAATCCGGCACGGGGCTCTTCGGCGGCAATTCCAATTGGCGGGGTCCGATCTGGTTTCCCGTCAACTATCTCCTGATCGAATCGCTGCAGAAGTTTCACTACTTCCTCGGCGATCAGTACACGGTAGAATACCCGACCGGGTCCGGCCGCCAAGCGACGCTCTGGCAGGTGGCGGCGGAAGTGTCGCGCCGCCTCACCCGCATCTTCCTCAAGAATGCCACAGGCACACGTCCCGTATTCGGCGGAGCATCGACATTCCAGCACGACCCTCACTGGCAGAACCACCTTCTCTTCTACGAATACGTTCATGGCGACAACGGCGCCGGGATCGGCGCGAGTCATCAGACGGGATGGACGGGATTAGTCGCAAAACTGATTCAGCAAAGCGGAGAATGAGCGCATGACAGGTGTGCGATGAAGATCGGGGCGGACGAGTGCCGGGACCTGGACCGGGCCCTGAGTCTCGAATGGCTCGAGACCAACGGACGCGGCGGATTCGCCTCCGGCACCGTCGCCGGCGCCAACACCCGCCGGTATCACGCACTGCTGCTGACCGCGCGCACGCCGCCGGGCGAGCGATTCGTCCTGGTCAATCAACTGGAAGAATGGCTCGATCTCGACGGGCGATCGTTCCCGCTCTCCACCAACTGCTACCCCGACGCGGTGCATCCGTCCGGCTATCAGCTCTGCACGGAGTTTCGCACTGATCCATGGCCCACCTGGACCTTCGACTGCGGCGGGGCCATCGTCCAGCGCGAGATTCTCACCATTCACGGTCGCGATCTGGTCATCATCCGATGGAGCCTTCCCGGCAGGCAGGACCGACGGGCGACGCTCCGCGTGAGGCCGAAGCTCACCGGACGCGACTACCATGCGGTGCACCACGAAAATGAGACCCTTTCGACGGAGGCCTCGATCAAGACCGGGACCGTCGCCTGGCGGCCCTACGTCGATCTTCCCCCCGTACGAGCCTTTCATACGGGCGGCTATCGTCATGCCCCGGAGTGGTACCGGCACATCGAATTTCCGGTCGAGCACCAACGCGGACTCGACCATACGGAAGATTGGTGGTCGCCCGGAGAGCTCACGTTCGCCCTGGTATCGGGAGAACCCCAAGCCTTGGCCCTCACGAACGAACACGTCGAACACGTCGATCTCTCAGGGCTCATCAAACGCGAGTTGAACCGACGCGCGCATCTCATGCAGGCGGCCCCGACCACTGACACTCTGGCCCGTGCGCTCTGGCGGGCGACAGACGCGTATGTATCCGAAAGAAACAGCCGGCGGACCGTGCTTGCCGGCTATCCCTGGTTTACCGACTGGGGACGGGATACCTTCATCTCGCTGCCAGGACTCTGCCTCGTGACCGGTCGACTGGAAATCGCCTGGCAGATCATCGCCGCATGTTCCGCCCACGTTTCAGAAGGCATGATCCCGAATCGCTTCCCCGGCGACGGCGAACAGCCGGAGTACAATACCCTCGACGCCGCGCTCTGGTTCATCTCCGCCGTTAGCCGCTATCATGCTGCATCGCTGGACGACTCCCGGATCCGAAAAACCGCCTGGCCCGCCGTCAGACAGATTCTCGATCGCTACCGGGGCGGCACACGTTACGGCATTCGCATGGACGGGGACGGGTTGATCAGGGGAGGCGTTCCCGGCACACAGTTGACCTGGATGGACGCCAAGGTCGGTGACTGGGTAGTCACGCCGCGGCACGGCAAGCCGGTAGAAATTCAAGCCTTGTGGATACGGGCCTTGGGAGTCGGAGAAACCCTCGCCCGCCTGTTCGGCGAACACTCGTATGCCGATGGATGCCGGGCTGATCGGCAACAGGCCATTGCCTCATTCGGGCAGCGCTTCTGGTACGAACAAGGCGGCTACCTCTATGATGTCATCGACGGGCCGGAAGGCAACGACGCGTCACTCCGGCCCAATCAACTCTATGCCATCTCGCTGGTCGACGACCTCGTTCCGCGCGAACGCGCGCAACAGATCCTTCGGCTGGTGAAGGAACAGCTCTTCACTCCGGTAGGGCTCCGAACATTGCCACCAACGGATCCGCGCTATCGCGCCCGCTATGAAGGAGGCGTGCCGGAACGAGACCGCGCCTATCATCAAGGCACGGTCTGGCCGTTTCTCCTGGGTCCTCTGGTGACGGCCTGGATCAAGACCTTCGGCCGGAATGCCGCGTCACGAAGGGAGGCCAGAGGGTTACTGGATGGACTCGACGCGCATCTGGCCGAAGCCTGTCTTGGACAGGTATCGGAGATTTTCGATGCCGCCGCACCGCATCTTCCGCGCGGGTGCGTGGCGCAAGCCTGGTCGGTCGCAGAGCCGTTGCGGGCTTTGATTGAAGATCTTGGCGGCCCCGCAGAAGCGACTCACCCCGTCAAGACCGTTATCATACGGCGGAAGAAGCCGATACAAAGACGAATGAACTAAGCCCGTGCCCTGTGCGACTCTCCACTCGCTGCCACTTTCCCGATCAACGTATTCACAATGGACGGAGATGGAGCACGCGGAGTGACGAGCGGGGAAAGAAACGGAGCGGGGCGACGCCTCTGTGCGCGTCGCCCCGCTACACCGAACACTTCTAGCGGCGATTGGCTTGATCGCGGCGGCAGCTTTCCTCGGCCAACATCCGCTGACCGGCGGAGGCGTCTTTTGGAATCCGCGCCATACAGGCGTTGAGATTGTCTTCGACCGCTCCGGCAGCAACACGATCAATATTCTTCGTCGTGCCGAATGTCGCCCCGCTGCCTGAAGATGGCCCACCCCCGGATGTTCCCATTGCGCCGTCGCTCGCACACCCGCCGAACAGCAACCCCGCCACAGCCACCACACCGCACAGCCCCAGTGAACGCTCTGACATACCACACCTCCTCAACGTAGAAAGAAAACGGCCACACAGCCGCGTCATCCTACTGCGGCGACAAAGGAAGAACAAGCCGGTTTTTTCAACGAATATCCTCCAGACCGGTTCGATCGAAGAGATAGGCAGGCGAGAGGCCGAACCGTGATGGCCACCACCCCGGTCCGGCCAGAGTCTATATCAGACCCCGTCACTCTCAACTATTGCGGTGAGGCGGTCACTTTCGTCGCTTCCTTCACCGGCGGTTCGATCGTAATGTTCGGCCCCTGTACTTTTGGCAGTATCCCTGCGCCGGGTTTCTCCAGAATCCGTTGATTATCCTGATTGATCGACAAACTCTGCCTGGAGTGTCGGTCGTCGAACGCCGCGGCGTTCGCCAGCGACCCTTCCCCCGTCGCATTGGTTTGCCCGGGGTCATTGGCGACGGACTGTCCTTTGACCGGATCCATGGCTTTGCCCATCGGATATCCCGGATGCTTCGGCAGCATATCGGGATTCCCAAAGGCCGGTGAGATGGCCAACAGCAAGACCGCGGCCGCAGATATAAGAACGCGTGAGGTCTTCATGATGCAACCTCCTTAATACTGATGGTGGGAGACACAACAACGCCCTTGCAGGTATGAAACCGGCGAAAGGGCATGGAAGCGGACAGACTGAGGAGGCAGGTGGACAGGAGGGAATGAACTACCCCGGTTTCATACGGCACCTCCGGGACACTGTCAGCATCGCTCCCGCAAAAGCATGGAGTCAAGCTGCTGAAAACCGGCTCACAGCTGGTGCTCGGCGAGAATCAGGTCCGAGACGGGAAAGCCGAGCTGCCCGGCCCGTTCGATCAGCCGTTGGAAGGCCGCATCGTCCAGCCGGGACGTGCGCGAGAGGATCCAGCAATAACGGCGATCCGGCGTGCCGACCATGGGGGTGCGAGAGTCGGGATCGAGCTCGATGATCCAGTAATTACCCTCGCGGGAGGAACCGAATAATCGGGCGAAGAAGTTATCGAAGACCACGGTAAGCCGGACGTTGGTCCTTTCCTTGCGTCGCCACCCCGTCGATCCGGTGAGTCACCCGGCATCGATTATACAGGCATGAGATCATCACCTACCACGCTCTCACTCGTGCGGCGTACTCTTTCGCAACAACGTCCGCATCTCCCAGAGCGAGGGAGCCGGCTCATTGACATCCGGATGCTCCAAGTCGATCTGAATATTGTAGAGCGGCGGCTGGCTGCTCGGAAATTGAGAGACCAGATACCAGCAATCGTACTTGAGGCCCCAGTGATCCCGATAACTCAACCGGAGGTAGCCGTTACTCTGGGGCTTTGCACGAAGCGGTGCGTCAGGCCCTAAGACAAGCGACGCCACATGTTTCTGATAGCGCGGGCCCGGCGGATATACCTTCTTCACCGCGAAACTGCCCTCCCACCCGCCGAGGTGCAGGACGCAATCGTAGGCGACCCCGCGCCCTACATTTTCGATCTGCGGAATGAGCGTGAGCATGTTTCCGGCGTGCATCGCAGACAGGTTGGTGACCCGGAGCATGGGCTGCTGCGCGCGGAAGTCGTCCCGCGTTTGAGCCGCCAGCACCTGCCACACATAGTAGGCCCCCCCACCCGCAAGAAGCAGCACGAGAAAACCGATCAGCCAGAACCAATCCATGACCACACTCTTGACAGATGCACAACGTCCTACGGATGAGGAAAAACAAGATGGGGTGAGTGACGGGTTTCGAACCCGCGACCTCCGGATCCACAATCCAGCGCTCTAACCAGCTGAGCTACACCCACCATCTGGAAGGAATTGAATCGGCACGCAGCAGCAGGATCTTAGCAAAGAGCAGTGACGCGCCGCAACTCAGCCTTACCCGGCCTATGGGCGGGCATCGAACGCCGCCTGCATCTCGTTCACGATCTCCGTCACCGTCGCCACCGGATCGACGGCGTCCCGGATCGGCCGGCCAATGACCAGATAATCGGCCCCGGACACGATGGTCTGGGTGGGTGTCGTCGCGCGAGCATGATCGTCGACGCCTTTTCCGGCCGGACGCACTCCGGGAGTGACAATCAGAAACCGGGGACCGACTTTCTGACGGATGGCCGCCGGTTCCTCCCCGGACGCCACAACCCCGTCACATCCGACTTCGGAGGCCAGCAAGGCACGGGCTGTGACCAGGTCTTGAACAGTTCGCTGAATCCCCATGTCACGGAGATCGTGGCTGTCGAAATTCGTCAGCACGGTGACAGCCAGCAGCTTCAGGGCCGACCCCTCACGTGCCTGTACCGCCGCCGCCAGCGCCTTGCGATTGGCATGAATCGTCAGAAAATCGACGCCCATGGCTGCAACCTTCGCCGTCGCCCGCCGCACCGTTTCTTCGATATCGAGAAACTTCAAGTCGAGAAAGACGCGCATCTTTCGCTCAAGCACCCGTTTAATCATCTCCGGTCCGGCGGCCGTATAGAGTTCCAACCCTACCTTCACAAAGGAAATCTGCCCCTGAAGCCGGTCCAGCAGACGCTCGGCCTCGGCGACCGACGGGACGTCGAGCGCGAATATCAAACGGTCACGTGCACTGATCTTTGCCATAGGGGTTCCTTTTGAAGAGATCGACCGATTGTTGACGGCTTACCGGCCCATATGGTACATAGTTTGCTCTTTTTTTGGAGGAATAGACAATGCCTGTGATCCACAAATCGACGATTCGTAGTGCCCGTCAGGCTGAACGCCGCCGTGACCGGAACAAAGCCACGTTGAGCGCGGTCAAGACCCTGGTCAAAAAAGTCCAGTCGGCCGTTGCCGACAAGAAAGCGGATGACGCCAAGACCGCCTTGCGTGCGGCCACCTCGGCCCTCAGCAAAGCCGTGACCAAGGGCGCCTTGAAGCCCAACACCGCATCCCGCCGTATCTCCCGCTTGACCCAACACGTCAACGGCCTGTCCGGTTCCCGCTCGTAATCGTTCTGACATTTGACACCACGCGCGCCGATCCCCGCCCCGTCGGGGCCGGCGGTCGGCGTGAGACATCGGACTGAGTGCGTTGCACGGATTGGCAGAGCTGCAACAGCACTCGCTCCATCACCATTTTCGGCTGCCCGCTGCTGCCCCCTTTGAGCTGCCCGTCGGCTTCCCAGAACAATCGCAGCGCCTCGCGCACATGCCCGTCCGACAGACGCCCCAGGAAGATCTTCACTTGTGAGGGATCCATCCGCAAGGTCCGCGCGGCCTCACCCTCACGCCCCCCCTCACGAAGCAATTCCTTCATTTTCCAAATCCGGCGATACTGCCAGGCCAGGGAACCAAGAATACGCAGCGGAGCCTCGCCGGCCTCCAGGTTTCTGGCAAGAATCGACAACACCCGTCCCCGCTGGTCCCCGGCGATCGCCAGCGTAAGATCAAATACCGAAGCGCCGGGCTCGACTCCCCGCAACTGATAGACATCGGCGGCGGTCGTCAGCCGATCAGCCCTGACGTAGGACGCCAGCTTTTCCAGCTCCCGCCGGACGGCATACAAGGACCCTCCGGACGTCTCCTTGAGTGCGTCGACGGCCTTCTCATCGAGCCGCAACCCGAGCCGTTGCGCATCCCGGGTCACCCACGGTCCCAGCTGCACATCGCGGAGCGGAGAACAATCGATGGTCACTGCGGCACGCGTGAGCGCCTGGGAAAACTTCAGCCGTCCGTCCAGCTTGCTGCTGACGAAAATCAGCGTCGTGGCGTGAACCGGCTGTGCCAGGTAAGGCAGAAGCACTTCGGCCTCCTTCGCGGATACTTTCTCGGCGCCTTTCACCAGCACGATCCGGCGTTCGGCAAAGACCGGTACTTCCAGCGCGCAGGTGAGAATCTCCGTCCCGGCCGCCTCGTCTCCGTAGAACACATCGAAATTAAAATCTCCGCCTTCTCCGAGCAGCGCAGTCTTGAGGACGGCCACGGCTTCATCGCGCAGAAGATCCTCCTCCCCCACCACCACATACACGGGCGCGGGAGGCTGCGTCTGCAGCGTAGCCTGGAGTTGCAACGGACTAAGCGCGGTTCCCATCAGGTCCTCGACACTACCTTACTTGGCAGCCGGCATCACGGGGGCGGCCTCGGTCGAGGGCTTCGTCAGCCCGCCGGTCTCCAGATGCAGAAGAAACCGTGACGCGAGATCTTCCGCCACAAACCGGCCGGCCTGCTCCAGCGCGCGGGTTTGCAGCACCCGGTTGAATTGCAGATCCGGCGTGATATAGAACTCGGACGAGCCTTTGGCGATCTGCGACCAGACCAGCTTCTTCGTCCGCGCTTCCTCCACCCGCACAACGACCGTCACTTCCGCCCGGCTTTCCAGCGTCGTGGCCGATCCCGTCAGATTGCCCGGTGCCGGCGTCAGACTGAAACTCAACGTCGGCACACTGACCGACAGAATCTGCCCGGTGAGGACCAGATCCGCCGCTTCGGAGTCAGGAACGACCTGGGTCCCGCTGCCGGATGAGAATTCGTGACGCAAGTAGTTCGTATAGCGGGTTTCCAGGTTCGGCTCGAAACTGTTGTTCACCAGCGTGCGGACAACTAATCGCGGAGCCGGCTGATCTGATGAAGCGGCATGCGATCCGCCGATCGTCGGCCCCGCTCCCTCCACCCGAAACTGATACCCGCATCCCGTCAACAGCAGGAAACAGGCTGCGATCGCCAGCGGCGCACGGCATTGCATCATGATACGGACTGGCATCATATGACGAAATTCACGAGTTTCTTGTCGACGTAAATCACTTTCTTCGGCTCGCGGCCCTGCAGCCACTCCGCGACCGTCTCGCGAGCGGTTCGCTCGACCACGTCGCGTGCGGTGTCGGCCGCCACCTCGATCTTCCCGCGCAACTTGCCGTTGATCTGAACCGGGATGGTGAGCCGGTCGCTGACGGTCAACGCCGGATCATAGACCGGCCACGTCTGCTGAGACACGCTCGGCGCATGACCCAGAATGGCCCAGAGTTCCTCGGCCACATGCGGCGCAAAGGGCGAGAGCAGCAAGACGAACGGTTCGAGCAGCGCTCGCGGGCGCTGGTCCGCCTTCGTCATCTCATTCGTGAAGACCATCATTTGGGCGATGGCCGTGTTGAAACGCAGTTCGTCGATGTCCTCGGAAACCTTTTTGATGGTCTGATGCAACAGCCGCTGCTGTTCAACGCTGGGTGCCGCCGTAACCACGGACGAAGACAGCCCGCCGTCCTCCGTCACCATCAGCCGCCAGACCCGCTCCAGAAATCGCGTGACGCCTTCGACGCCCCGTGAACTCCAGGGCTTCATCGCCTCCAGCGGTCCCATGAACATCTCGTAGAGCCGCACCGCATCAGCACCGAACTGATCCATCATGTCATCGGGGTTCACCACGTTCCCGCGGGATTTTGACATCTTCTGATTATCTTCGCCCAACACGATGCCCTGATGCACGAGTTTCTTGAACGGCTCCGGCGTGCTCACGACGCCGATATCGTAGAGGACCTTATGCCAGAAGCGTGAATAGAGCAGGTGCAGCACCGCATGTTCGCTGCCGCCGACGTAGAGATCGACCGGCATCCAGTAGCGCTCCATGGCCGGATCCACCAGCTGCTTCGCATTCTTCGGATCGGCGAAGCGGAGATAGTACCAGCAGGAGCCAGCCCACTGCGGCATCGTATTTGTTTCACGCCTGGCCGGCTTCCCTGTCTGAGGATCGGTCGTCACCAGCCACTCTTCCAGATTCGCCAGCGGACTTTCTCCGCTGCCGGACGGTTTGAAATTGCTGGTTTCGGGCAGGATCAACGGGAGCTGTTCCTCAGGCAACGGGCGCGACTCACCGTCGACCCATACAATCGGAAACGGCTCGCCCCAGTAGCGCTGCCGGGCAAACAGCCAGTCGCGCAACTTATAATTGATGGCCTTCTTGCCTGTGCCATTCTGCTCGAGCCAGGCCGTGATCGCCGGAATGGCCTCAGCCGGTTTCATGCCGTTCAACGACAAAGATCCGTCCGGCAGGGCAGAGTTCACGACCGTCCCGCGATCGGTCGCGACAAACGCCGCCTCCTGGACGTGACCGCCTTGGATCACTTCCCGAATAGGCAGTTGATAGGTCTTGGCAAAGGCCCAGTCGCGCTCGTCGTGGGCCGGGACCGCCATGATCGCGCCGGTGCCATAGCTCATGAGGACATAATCCGCCAGCCAGACCGGCAGCCGTTCTCCGTTGACCGGGTTGATCGCATACCCCCCCGTGAACACGCCGGTTTTTTCTTTATCCAATTCCTGCCGCTGCAGATCGCTCTTTCTTGCAGCCGCCTCGCGATAGGCCGTGACGGCGGCTTGTTGAGCGACGCCGGTCACCACATCCACGAGCGGATGCTCGGGGGCCAGCACCATGTAGGTCGCACCGAACAGCGTGTCGGGCCTGGTGGTAAACACGCGGATCGTGCCGCGGGTATCGGCCAGAGCGAAATCCACTTCCGCGCCGATCGACCGGCCGATCCAATTCTTTTGCATCTCGAGCGTACTGGCGGGCCACTCGACCAGCTTCAAATCTTCGAGCAGCCGGTCGGCATAGGCCGTGATCTTCAAGACCCACTGGCGCATGGGCTTGCGAATGACATCGAATCCACCGACCTCGCTCTTGCCGTCGACGATCTCTTCGTTCGCCAGCACCGTCCCGAGCGCCGGACACCAATTGACCGGCACCTCAGCAACATAGGCCAATCCGCGTTGATAGAGTTGGAGGAAAATCCATTGCGTCCAGCGATAGTAATCGGGATCAGTCGTGCTGAGTTCCCGTTCCCAATCGTACGAGAGCCCGACCCGCTTCATCTGCCGTTTGAAGGTCGCGATGTTTTGCGCCGTGGTCAGGGCCGGATGCACGCCCGTCTTCACCGCGTATTGTTCGGCCGGCAGACCGAACGCATCCCACCCCATCGGATGGAGAACGTTGAACCCCTTCATGCGCTTGTAGCGGGACACGATATCCGTCGCGGTATAGCCTTCCAGATGCCCGACATGAAGCCCGGACCCGGAGGGATAGGGGAACATATCGAGGCAATAGAACTTGGGCTTCGAGGAATCGTTCATGGCCCGGAACGGGCGATGCTCTTCCCAATAGGCCTGCCATTTCGCTTCCAGCTCGTGATGATCGTACCCTTTTGCCATGACTCTCCGGGGGATTAAAAAATCGTGGAACTCTAACACAGACCGGGAGGGGCAACAACAATGAGGAGAGGCGTGTGATGCGGGTGGGGGCCGGCCGGACCCGAGTGGCCGGCCCCCGAAGAAAGCCTAGAAAGGGGATCTACTGCGAGCGGGTTTTTCTATGGGGTTGCACGGTCCGATTCGGAGGTTTGAAGGAGCCCTGACACCCTAACCATCTCGGCTGAAGCCGGATACACTCACGCGGCCGTCGCTGTATGGTGTACATATACGGGAACCGATCGAAGGCGAACATCGTTCAGAAGATGGGAACGGCATCCTACGAAAGAGTGGATGGAAGACTGAATGGGACTCTATTCCGCATATATCTTTCCTCATCTCATGGACCGGGTCATGGGCGGACCAGGCTTTCAACGCCTTCGGATCGAGATCCTCCAATCCGCACAGGGCGAAGTACTGGAGATCGGGTTGGGAACGGGATTGAATCTCCCCCACTACCCAGCCGGCGTCTCCCGTCTGCGGGCCGCCGATCCGGCGCCCCTGCTTCCGAAGCGCGTAGCGGCCCGTCTGGCCGCAGCGCCCTTTCCCGTTGAAATCCTGCATCTGAGCGCGGAAAGACTTCCCTATGACGAGGGCGTCTTCGATTGTGTCGTCAGCACCTGGACGCTCTGTACGATTCCCGACCCAAGCCAGGCCTTACGAGAGGTACGGCGGGTGTTGAAACCGACCGGACGGTTCCTGTTTCTGGAACATGGCCGGAGCGATGATGCCCGGACCGCGATCTGGCAGGACCGGCTGAACCCGATTCAACGGGTGATCGGTTGCGGGTGCAATCTGAACCGGCGGATCGACCGGCTCATGAGAGAAGCAGGGCTACACATCCTGCAACTCGATCGATTCGTGATGGACGGAGTTCCACGTATCGGCGGGGAACTGTACCGCGGAATCGCCGCGCCGGCTCCAGCAGGTGTTAGCGCCCCGCCGGGAACGGATGGCCGTTGAGCAGCGCGGTCATCTGCTCGATCGAGGTGAATCGGCTCGATGCCTCGGCGGGCAACTGCGAGCTGGACTTGGCGCTATGGACAATCCGGGCCAGGCCGAACCGCTGCGCCGCATGGAGACAGCCTTCGTCATCATCCACAAAGAGCGCACGCCCCGGGTCAAATCCGACCAGCTTCTGGCAGGTGGGCCAATATTCCGGTCGCATCTTCAGATAACCCACTTCAAACGCATCGACGATCCGGTCCACGTAACGATCCAGACCGGTCTTGGCCGTTTTCACCTCGACGCCTGACGTATGCGCGTTGGTGAGGATGGTGATGCGCTTCCCGCGCCGCCGGATTTCGGTCAGGAACGGCTCCGCTCCGGGAAGAAACCCGATCATGTGATCCAGTTCCCTGTGCAGCGCCACCACGTCGATCCCCACCCGTTCGGTCCAATAGTGGAGATCGGTCCAGGCCAGTTCCCCTTCCACCGATCGATACATCGCCATCAAGCGGGCGCGCGATTCTTCAAACGGAAGACCGTGAAGGGCCGCATAACGGCGCGGCAATTCCTCTTCAAAAAAGAAGTTGTCGAAATGCCGGTCGAGCAGCGTGCCGTCCATGTCGAGCAGGACGTCGTCGATCTCGGCCCAGTTTATGACGCCCGATGGCCTCATGGTCCGGGAAGTGTACCTGAGGGCGGTTGTGTTTGCCAAAATTCATGTGATACGGTCCCGGATCTATGAAAAAGATGCGCGACTCACCCGCCAAAACTCAATCTCTGCCGTTCCGCTCCGCCGCCACGATGCCGCTCGTCGCCATTATCGGCCGGCCGAACGTCGGGAAGTCGACACTGTTCAACAAAATCCTCGGCGTCAAGACGGCGATTGTGGATGACGTCCCCGGCGTGACGCGCGACCGCAACTATGCGGATGCGACCTATCGCGACCGCAAATTCCGTCTGGTCGACACCGGCGGACTGGATCTCTCCGCCTCCGACGGCATGTTGCCCCTGATTCGCCGGCAATCCGAACTGGCCATCGCCGAAGCCGACATCCTCATGTTCATTCTGGACGGCCGGGCGGGGTTGACCCCGCCGGATCACGAGGTTGTGAAACTCCTGCGCGGCGTGACCAAGCCCATCTTCTATGTGATCAATAAGATCGATACGCCGAAAGCCGAACCGCTCGTCGCCGACTTTTATCAGCTGGGAAAAGCCGAGTTCTATGCCGTGTCCGCCGAGCACGGCATCGGCGTGTCCGAATTACTGGACGATCTCTACCCGCTTCTGCCTCCGGCCGATGACACCGCCGAACTCACGCAACTCCCGAGGATTGCGCTCGTCGGCCGTCCGAATGTAGGCAAATCCACCCTGACCAACGCCGTCCTGGGCGAGGAACGCGTGGTGGTCAGCGACGTGCCCGGCACCACCCGTGACCCGATCGATTCGCTCGTCGCGCATGACGGACACCAGTATATCTTCACGGATACGGCCGGCATCCGCCGCCGGGGCCGGATCGAACCGGGGCTCGAAGGCTATAGCGTCATGCGATCCCTGAGAGCCATCGGTCGCTCCGATGTCGCCGTCCTGCTGCTCGACGCGGTGGAAGGCGTGACGGAGCAGGACACGAAAATCGCCGGGGCGGTGCTCAAGCAGGGGCGCGCCTGCATGCTGCTCGTGAACAAGTGGGATCTCCGGGCCAACGATGCCGAGGCCCGCCAGGACTATGAACGGGAACTGCACCGACGCTTTCCATTCCTCGCCTGGGCGCCGGTCTTATTCGGCTCCGCTGCTCAGCCCGATTCGTTGCATGAACTATTTCCCAATATCGACAGCGTGTATGCGTCGTTCAATAAGCGCGTGCCGACCGGGGCGCTCAATCAATGGCTCCAAAAAATCCTGGAGTCGCATCCGCTCCCGGTTCGAAAAGGCAAACCGACGAAAACCTCGAAAGCCGCCTTCATCACCCAGGTGGCGACGAAGCCGCCTTCCTTTGCCTTGTTTTGCGGACACCCGCAAGATGTGGGCCCCGCCTACATCGGATTTCTCGAACGCCAGCTCCGAGAGGCGTACGGATTTTCCGGCACACCGTTGCGCATTCTCGCCCGCAAGAAATAGCCTCTACGTGAGGCGCTCTCACCGAACAGCCTACCTCGTAGCACTACGAGGCGAAGGGGTTTCAGCTTGACTCGATTCGGGCCCCATGTTATTCGCAGACTAACGGGATTGTGATCTGAGCGACTCCGCCCAGGTCTTGATGATTCGCTGTCCGGACTCAACTGCGCAACTATTATGGCAACCTCGTCGATCACTCTTCGCCTCGCCCTCGCCTGCATCGTCCTGAGCGGGGCTGCTCTTCCAGGGTTTCCCGCGGTGAGTGCCGCGCAGCCTCTGCCGGCGGATCAACCGGAGTCGCCGGCCGCGACCGATCACGACGAGACCAATCCGTCGATCGCGTTGAAAGGCTCGGTCTGGAGAGCCAAGCCGGGCATCGTGTTTCTCAAGACCCCCGTCGGGCTACTCACCCTCAGTTCGAAAACCCTGCTGAAGGACATGCGCGCGTCGCAGAGCGTTTTCTTCTGGATTCACGGGGCCAGCATGGTTGTGGAGATCCGCAAGCGGGCCGATGATTCTCTCGTGCATCGTTACCTGACCGGTCCCGTAGCCAAAAACCCGGAGGACACGAAAAATCTGGTCCGCTGGACTCCGGACGGCGAGACGCCGTTCCACTATGGAACCTATGAGACGCAGCTTTCCGCGCTCCACGACGGTGATCCGGTCACGGTGGAGGTCGATGACACCGACACCGTCATCGGCGTGCACGATCTCCAGTTCGATTTGCAGATCGGACAAGTGCCCCCCGGCGGATCGGAGGCGCATGTGCTCTTGAGCGGAACGGTATCCAAACTGAAATCGAACTTCATTTTTTTCAGAACGCCGGTCGGCGTCATCAACGTCAACGCCAAAATCGGCATTAAAAATGCCAAGGTCGGCCAGACCATGACGCTGCACGTGCATCGCCACTCGGTCGTGGCCGACTTGATGCCGGCCAATGGAACCACCCCGGTACGCCGGTTCATCACCGGCCCGCTTGAATTCTCGACCCCGGAACGCACGGGCGTGAAACTCTGGACTCCGGACGGCGAGCAGACATTTCCCTCCGATCGCGGAAAAACCGCGCTGGCGGGGTCTAAAGAAGGTAGCCCGATCACCGTTGAACTGAATGGTGAGGGAACGGTCGTGGATTTCCATCGCCTCAATTAGACGTCCGGCGCTCCATCGTCCTTGACAGTGTTTTCGATCCCTCCGTAGACTCTCCCGTACACCTATGAAAACCTCGGCGTCCGCCAAAAAACCAACCCCGATCTCACGCGATGCCGCCCGCACTGCGGCAAGTTTTGATATGTTGTATCGGGACCATGTCGATCAGATGTACCGCTTCGCCACCAGACTCTGCGGAGAAGCCGAAGCCGCGAAGGATCTGGTGCAGGAAACCTTTCTCAATGCCTATCGGGGTTACGAGACCTTCCGGGGCGAGGCGCAGGTTTCGACCTGGCTCTATGCCATTGCGGCGCGCGCCTGCTCCCGCATGCGCCGCAAACGGAAAGGCGCGCCTGACCGGGAATTGTCGCTGGAGGAATTTATCCCGACCTCGGAAGGAGAGTTCCGTCTCCAGATTCCGGTGGACGGCCTCAGCCCGGAAGAAGCGTTGCAAAACAAGGAACTTCGCCAGGCCCTCGACCGGGCCATCGCCAAACTGCCCAAGAAATACCGCATGGTGCTGGTACTACGCGACATGGAAGGACTGAGCGCCAAAGAAGTCGGCAGCGTCGTCGGGCTCAATGAGCGCGCCGTCAAATCCCGGCTGCATCGCGCACGCTTGTTTGTCCGGCGCGAACTCAGCGCTCAGGGGATTGCCGCATCCGAACCATCGCACAACGGCCACCCGTTCATGCAAGGAGGACGCTAATCATGGCGAAGCGGACGACGACCCGATCCGTTCAACGGACACCATCGGCCCGGCCCCATCGTCACGACAAGGGACGCTGTGTGTCCATCCTGAGGAAACTCTCCGCCTACATCGACGACGAATTGCCCGGCACCCTGTGCAAGGAATTGCGCAAGCACCTCGGCGCCTGCCCCAACTGCGAAGAATTCGTCGCCTCGCTCAGACAGACCGTCGCGCTTTGTCAACACCAGCCGGCACCCGCCCTCTCACAGGCCGAGCGCGCCCGCATGCGAAACGACATCCTCCGGACCGCACGCCTGCGCTAACGACGCTTACCCCCGTACGATTTCCACCCCTGGCACGCCGGTTCCCGCCGGTCGATCGCGGCAGTTTTCCTTCGTAGAAACTCGGTAAATCCGCTCTCCTGGCCTCTTTCAGATTCGTTCGGCGCCATGCTACAGTATCGATCTTTGGCCCTCGTATTATTTGTCATTAAGGAAACAGGTGATGGTAATGATGATTCGCCGTCTCGATAAGAACCGCCGGACATATATGTTACTCACCCTGATGACCGTGCTGCTGGCAGGCTGGTCCGGAATGGAGACCGCCATCGCGGCCTCCCCGAAGACATCCAAATCCGCCGGCCACGGGAGCAGCCCCGCGGCCGATGCCGCGCGGCGCTATGCCTTGGCGCTTGCCAAGGGCGATCATGTCACGGTCGGACAGCTGGATTTTGCTTGTCAATTTCGCCTGCGCGCAGCCGCTCCCTCGGGATTGAAGGCGTACCCGCCGGCGAGCGATCCATCGTATGAATCCTGCTGGCAAGACCTGAAAGCCGCCCACGCACCGGCGTTGAAGCGGGATGATGTCGGAATGACGGCGCTCTGGCCCGGCACCGGCCCGCTCGTCTTCTTCGGAGACGAGTTGGCGCGTACGCCGGCCTCCGCCTTTGTCATGGAAGAACTCGGCATCTCTCCTCCCGGAAGCGGGCTCCATGTCACCGTCGACAAAAACCAATCCATACCCTCCGGCTCTTTTCGACTCGATGCCGGCGGAAAGATTCTGTCTGTCCCGACGACCCTTGTTTTGATGACCGTCCAGTACCAGGATCCCCTGGCCTCCCCGGTCACCTATGCCGAAGGAACGGTCAAATGGGCTAATACCATCAAGCGCGCCCGCAAGGCACTCAAGTCGGTCACGACTCAGTGGGTCGTCTTCACCGGACTGAAGAAACATGGCTTCCCGGGCGATGCCGCCGTGTTCAATCTTCCGATTGCCACCAAACCGTCCGTCGCAGGCATGGTGGCGGAGAAAATTCCGTTCACGACGGAGATCAGCCGGGCCTTGCCGGAATCCATGGCGTGGTGGGGACCGGGCGATCAGCCGGGGACGCTCACAGCGGCGGCGGCGCGGGCCGCTACGTTTCCGGAATTGCGGGACCGGGTGGCGCTGCTCAATCGCATTCTGATCATCGACCCGAACCAGCCTGATGCGTTGACCGTTCTCACCAGAAACCTCTATGCCGTCCTGCTGCGCGAAGGCGGCAACGGGCACAACCTCACCATCCGGGATCCGGCCCTGTCGCTGGTCGTCAGCGAGTTCTATTGGAACATCTACGCCCAATCGACGAGGACCGACCTCTCGAACGGAATGGAAATGGGCGGATTCTCCCAGCCGACGCCGGCCGATTTCCTGTTCCGACTGTTGCCGGCCGCGGAAGCGCTCGCCAAGGTCCACCCCGAACAACTCGACAACCGGTTCAGACTCGGCGTGGCCTATCGCTGGAACAACGATCAGCAAGCCGCCATTGAGACTCATGAAACGCTGGTCAAAGAAATCCCGGATACCAGAAAATCGGCAAAAGCCGAGGCCTTGCTGCAACTGGCCTGGTCGCGCCTGCACAAGTCCGCGTGGAACCGCATCCTGCACGATCAGGAAATCAACCGCGCCTATAGCGACGCGGAAGCCTCCCTGGCCGTGGCCGACCTGCCGCTCGACAAATTCCTCGCCGAATATACGATGGCCTACAGTATGATCTTCATGCCCAACTACGGAGACAAGGCCAAGCTGCTGCACCACATCACGGAAGCCAAGCGCTGGTTTGACGAGGTGCCGGGAAAAACCGGCGACGTCTGGCGCTATTTCCTCCACTCGGAACTGCTGAAAGCCGTGCTGGACGCCGATCCGATGTTCCAGCCGATTCTGGCCACGGCGGAAGAGAAAAAAGGATAACGCACCCGCGTACGCCACCCTCGACAGGTAAGACCATCTCATCCTAGCCCCCCGCGGGCTCACTCGCGGGGGGCGGCCTCAGTCATCACCGGCTTCATTCTCTGCCTTTCCCTCGGCATGGTTCTGCTGACCCTTCTCCTGGTCGAAAACGAGCTGATCGAACGGGCCGGCGCGCCCGACTTTCTCCGCAAACCGATCACTCCGGTTGAATCGTTGCGCGAGTGTCCACCGCCCTCAGCCTGAAGCAGGAACTCGCCGCCAAAACCGACGAACTCGAACGGGCGCTGAACGAGTTACAGAGTTTGCGGGGGCTGATCGCGATCTGCGCCGAATGCAAGCGGGTCCGTTCGGACGGGACCTACCGGAGTCGGATCGAAGATTATCTGGAACAGTACTTCGAACGGAAAGTGGAACGGGATATCTGCCAGGACTGCATGGAACAGTCCTATCCCAAAGCCGGCTGAGCGATGCCCGACTGCGGGCAATCTCAGACTGCGCACGTCGAACAAACACAGGAGACGACTCGTTCGGCCTCAAACCTCCACGTTACTCACATATATAAGGGAGTGGCCGGATGGTCCTTCACTGCGCGCATTGAGGGACCACCGCTTCATCGTGGGGCCTCAGCGAGCAAGAAGAACCATCCGGCCACTCCCTCCTCTACCTCTTCCCCATCTTCGCCAGTTCATCGAAATAATGCGCGAAGGCGGTCATGCCGCTGGAGGCCTGGCCCCAGTCGAAGTATTCGTTCGGCGCATGGTAGCCATGTTCGGGGAGACTGAGACCCATAAAGAGAATCGGCACCTTCCAGGCCTTTTGCATCGTCACCACGGCACCAATTGATCCCCCTTCGCGAATAAAAGCAGGCTCTTTGCCGAATCCCGCCTTCGCCGCCCGCTTCACTGCATCAACGTAGGGCCCTTCGAACAATCCCTGGAACGGCTGCAACATGCCCTCCGCTTCGACTTTCACGTTGGGATTCAGCCGGGCGACGAATTTTTTCAGCAGGGCGAATGCTTTCTCGGGCGTTTGATTGGGCACCAGCCGCATGCTGACTTTCAGTTCTCCGCGTCCCGGCACGACGGTTTTCACGCCGGGCCCCTGATAGCCCCCGGTCAACCCATGCACCTCAAATGTCGGCGCCGCCCAGATGCGGCGCATAATCTCGGCAGGATCCTGCGTGCGCAAGGTCTGAAACCCGTAGGCCTGCTTGAACCGGGAAACCTGGAATCCTGACTTGAGGAAACTCTTGATCTCCGCCTTGGTCGGCTCGACAACATCGTTATAGAATCCTGGAATCTTTACCTTGCCGGTTTTGGCGTCCACGCAGGCCTGCGCGACTTCCATGAGTTCCGCCAGAGGATTCCGCGCCGCGCCGCCGGTGACGCCCGAATGCGCGTCCTTCGTGCCGGTCTTGAGCGTGAGCCGCGCGCCGATCAATCCGCGCAACCCGTAGGGCATGGCAGGCTTCCCCTTGGCGATCCAGATCGTGTCCGACACAATCACCGAGTCGGGACGGGGAATCGCCGCGCGATTCTTCAAACCTGCCGCGAAGTGAGGGCTTCCGATCTCCTCTTCCAACTCCCACAGAAAACGGATATTGATCGGAACGCCCTGTTCGATCGCATAGCGGGCCCCGAGCAGCGCGGACAGCGCCGGACCTTTGTCATCCGTCGCGCCACGGCCATGGTAGATGCCGCTATCCTTGCGAAACGCGAAGGGCGATTCTTTCCACTCCGGTTCCTGTGCCGGCTGGACATCGAGATGGTTGTAGATGGTCACCGTCGGATAGTCGGCGCCTGTCGTCCAGCCTCCGGAAATGATCGGATAGCCGCCTGTTTCGACGACCTGGGCGTCGGCTCCGAGACTCTTCAAATATTGCACGGCCAGCGTCGCCGCGCGCGGCATCTCCCCCGCCCTGGCCGGGTCCATGCTGATGGACGGCACCTCCACCAATTGCCCCAGAAGATCTTCAAATCGCGGGCGGTTGTCGGCGATATACTGTTTGAGCTGCGGTCTATTCACGGCCATACAATCCTCCACATTATCCGCGCGCGAATTATAACGGTCCTCCGCGTGAAGCGAAAGACGGGCTTGAGGCGCACCGGCGGCAAAGAATGATAGAATGGCCGCATAATGGAATCGTACGGACAATTCCTCCGACAACTCGGCACCGCTCTGGTCCTGGCGATTATGGGGCCTCCGACTGTCCTCCTGGCAGAGGAACCGATTTCCATTCAGCGGATTCTGGAAGAGCCCAGACTCTATCACCTGCGCCAGGTGACGCTGCAGGGCACTGCGCGGGACGTGCAGCCGCTTGATCCATATAAATTACCGAACGAGATTGATGTCTGCTACGGAGCCTATCTTTTCAAGCTCGAAGACGACACCGGTGTGATATCCATGGCAGTCCTCGGTATCTGCGGAAGACCGCTCATCCGTGATCCGGAAATCGAAGACGGCCAACGGGTCGACGTGAGCGCAACCATTCAAGCGCCCAGCCACGGCGGCTACTATCTGAGCTTTCACGGACTCAAGGTCACGACTGAAGAAGAGGGCTTCGTTCAAGCCGTGGCCACGCGCATTCTGCCGGTCATCGAATGACGAACATGGCACCGGCTCATCCCTCACAGACCACTGTCGCCTGGATCGGCACCGGCGTGATGGGCGCCGCCATGTGCGGGCATCTTCTGCACGCCGGCTATCCCCTCACGCTCTATACCCGCACCAAAGCTAAAGCCCAATCGCTCTTCGAGCGCGGAGCCTCCTGGGCCGACAGTCCTCGCGCGGTCGCCGAACGATCGACCGTCATCATCACGATGGTCGGGTTCCCCCGGGACGTGCGAGAGGTCTACTTCGGACCCGAGGGCATTCTGGCCGGAGCGACGCCGGGATCGATGCTCATCGATATGACGACGACGGAACCGGCCCTGAGCCGGGAAATCGAAGCCGCCGCGTCGGCCAAGGGGCTCCATGCGATCGACGCCCCGGTATCGGGAGGAGATGTCGGGGCCAGGAATGCCACGCTTTCCATCATGGTCGGCGGAAGCCGTGAGGCGGTGGAATGCGCGCGTCCGATCTTCGAACGCTTGGGCCAAAAGATCGTCCACCAGGGCGGAGCGGGGGCCGGACAGCATACGAAGCTCTGCAATCAAATCGTGATTGCCGGAACGATGGCGGGAGTCTGTGAAAGCTTGCTCTATGGATTCAAGGCGGGACTGGACCTGACCCAGATGCTCGAATCAATACGGGGAGGCGCCGCCGCCTGCTGGACCCTGGACAACCTGGCCCCCAGAATCCTGCAGCGCAACTTCGACCCGGGATTCTTCGTCGAACACTTCGTCAAAGACATGGGCATCGCGCTGGACGAAGCCGCGCGCATGAACCTCACGTTGCCCGGCCTGACCCTGGTGCACGGACTCTATCAACGCGTGCAGGCGCTCGGCCACGGCCGAAGCGGGACCCACGCCCTCCTGCTGGCTCTGGAAGACCTTTCCAACACGGTGATGGCGACGGCCGTTCCGCGAAAGACTCCATGACGCACCAGACCCGATGGCTGCTCGCGATTTTTCTTATCACGCTCTCCGCCTGCTCGCCCGGCCGGGAATTCGACCGCACCGGCATGCAGGACACATTACACCAGCGGCTGACGTTCATCCCTGAACACCAAACCACGGGCCTGACGGAAAACCAGCCGCTTCCCGCAGGCCCCTTCCGGCTCGGCGTCTACTTTGTTCAAACGGAATTTCCCAGCCGCGAATCGGTGCGCTCAGCGGAGTGGCTGAGCGCGGAGAAAGACCGGCTGGTGCAAAGTCTCGCTCCTCTGCGCGACGACCGGATCATGCGTGAGATCGTCGTGCTTGCCGAACCGACCGTACGGATGCTGACCGGACAGGAACTACGACAAGCCGCTGCGCGCTACGGAGCCGACGTGCTCCTACTCGTCGATGGCGTCGGCGCTGTCTCCCGGAGAAACAACGCCTATGCCCTCCTCTACCCGACGTTGCTCGGCGCCTGGCTGGCTCCCGGCACCGTCATCGACGCGTTGTTCATCATCGACGGGGTGCTCTGGGATTTGCGGACCGATACGATCCCCGTCCGGCAGACGGCTGAAGGGCAGGCGCAACGCACCGGGGCCGTGGTGATGGTGAACGATACGGACGCGCTGAATGAGGCAAAAGGCCGGGCGATTGACGCTTTCAGCAGAAGCGTTACGGATCGTTTAGGATCACTGCCGCGCGACCGGGATGCCGCGGCACCGTCGCGCTAGCACGGGCCTTCTCCTGCACACCCCGCTACGGGTTCGCCGCTCCCAATACACACCACATGCGTCTGGTCCCGGACTTCTGGTCGGTGACCGGTTCGCCGCTGAAGAAACTGACCTGCCAAGCCACAATGTCGTCGGTCGGGTGCGGAGTCGACGTCCAAAAGATTTCAGACTTGATATTGGAGAAGGGATGTCCGACCGGTAATGCAGGGTCGTGCTGGGAAAGATCGATCAAGGTTTTGAGCTCATCGATCGTCGGACCACGCCAGCCCTGTTGGCCGCCGACGGTCTTGCCCGTGCAGCGTTCATTGGACCGGCTCCACACATCGTGTTCGCGATCCGGCTCCTGCTCCCAGATCAATCCGGTCCGGCTGTCTTTGACGGCAGCTCCACCGAGAACAGGCATGAAGCGGGCCTCCCGTGGCTCGGCAAGACCGTGGTCCGCCCCGAGCACCAGAGCCAGTCCGATTCCGATCAGCCGCAACTTCGTCGAAATGGATTGGTCCGTCGCCATGGTAGCCTCCGGGATTAGCCTACTGCGAGAACATGGACCCGGGCAGTCTGCCCGAGCCCGCTTGTCTTTTCAATAGCCCCTGATGCATGCTGGAGGCCGTTTCGAGCGGTCGGCCGTATTGAACCGCGCACCATCGCGGAGCAGAGGAGGGCATCTATGAGCAATGTGGAGCATCACCGGCGAATCGATGTGTTGGCAATCGGATTATTCGGTCTGGCAGTCGGAGCGCTGACGCTAGGCGTGGCTCAAATGGGCGGCATTCCCGATTCGAATAAAGTCGGCACCCTGGTCATTGCGCTCATGTTCGGAGGGGTGGTCCAGATCCTTGCCGGCATTACCGACATCCGCTATCACGAGCAACTGGGCGGCACCGCCCTGACCATGTACGGGTTCTTTTGGACGACCGTCTGCATCGCCAAACTCGTGAGCGAGAGCACCTCGTTCCATATCGACATGGTGCTGTTTGCGCCGATCAACTTCGTTTACGCCGCTTTTTCACTGGTGATGGTGTACCTCACCGCCTATCGCAACGCCACGCTCTGCGTGCTCCACATCGTGATTACGATCACCTTCTCTTCCACCTTTCTGGCGCGGCTCGACCTGATCGGGGAAACCCTGCCGGGCATCCTTCATATCGTGGTCGGATTCATGGCCTTTTATCATGCGGTGGCAAGTTTGACTCAAGCCTTTACCGGGCATCAGATGGTCCCGCTGGGCCCCCCATTGCTCCACCGGAACAGTTCTCCGATGCGGCGTGCCACCGACCAGCCGGTTCCGGCGCGCTGACCCACACCCCCTCACGGTCTAGTCCTGGATCGTGCATAGTGCCGGACGAGCAGCCACCCGCCTCAGACAATGGCCGTCGGTTTCCTTGCCGGTGACGCCTCCCTGCAGCAGCCTCATATCCCGCGCATCGTTGATATACGGCGCCAGATCCATGAGGCTTTCGGCCGTCCGCCGGAGCGCGACCGAGGCGCCGAACGGATCGTGGGTGTTGACCAGGAACGTGCCGAGGCGATCAACGGACTGAGCACCCGGCGCACTCCGCCGCATCCTTAGTCCGTTGATCGGCCCGACACGTGAGGCATGATCCGGCATGGACCTCCATCGACCCCATTCCTGCATGCAGGGGCACCGGTTGATCCGGCAAGGCTTTAGCTGGAATCGGCTAATCTCATGCTCTGCACAGCGTTTGAGATCACCACTCGCCACCCATCACTGACCACTCGCCGTCAGCGGGTGACGATGGGAAATGGTGTGAAGATGAGGATGAAGAGCAGGACCGTCGCTCGCCCGAGCCAGATGCGCGTGGAGCCCAGCGGGGACGTCGGATCGGGAATCGGCGGATGCCCCACTCCAAGCAGCGTCGAGAGAATCACCCACAGCCACCAGCCCTGCCAGCCGACATAGCCGAGCACGAGAAGGACGGGGATGACCCAGAGGGCGATCGTCCGCTGTCTCCTGCCCCAGAGCGCGTAGGCGACATGGCCGCCGTCGAGTTGTCCGATGGGAATGAGATTCAAACAGGTGACGAAGAGGCCGAACCACGCCGCCTCGGCGACCGGATGCAGATTGACGCTCGCCCCTCTCGGCATCTCTCCCAGTACGAGCGACACGCACCAATCGATCAGCACCGATCGCCCGACATAGAACGGACTGGCCGAACTGATCCCCATCTCAATCTGCGACCAGTGCAAGCCGACCACGAGCGCGACGAGGGCCACGGCAAATCCGGCCAGCGGTCCGGAGATCCCGATGTCGAAGAGGGCTTTCCGCTCCAGAATCTGACCGCGCACGCGAATGATCGCGCCGAACGTCCCCACCAGCAGCGGCAGGCCCGGAATGAACAACGGGAGCGACGCCGGCACGCCATGCCGCTTCGAGTAGACATAGTGAGCGAGTTCATGGGTGACGAGAATCAACAGCAGCGTCCCGGCAAAGGGAATCCCGTTGACGAGTTCGCCGGGTCGCTCGGTCAGCAATTCCCAGGCGCCGCGAAAGGGATGAAACCGGTTGGGATGGTCTTGATAGGCGCCGGCCCACAGCGTGGTAACGATCGTCAGGCAGAACAGGCCGATCGGCAACAGGTAGCGCGAAAACGTCGACTCGTCGAATTCACCGGTGTCCTCGGCGCCCTCATCCTGCCGGTCGCCGTTCATGCGCGCTCCTAGGCAGACGCGTAGAAAGGATTATGAACGAGTTCTTCTTCGACCGTGGTCGCCGGGCCATGGCCCGGCAACAGACGATACTCCGGGGCAAGGCCGAGCACAATCGTCCGAACGGAAGCCAGATGCGTCTCGTATAGTGTGCCGGGGTTCGAGCGGCCGATCGACCCGGCAAACAACGTATCACCCACAAAACAGACCGGTACCTGTGGATCATCGACGCGATAGCAGATCCCGCCGGGCGTATGGCCTGGCGTCAGCAGGCAATGGAGCGTCAGACGGCCGACGGCAATCGTCTGTCCGTGAGCCGGTGTGATCAATTGAGCGGCGGGCGGCTGCCAACTGAGGAGCCCGACATCTTCGGCTCCGAGATAGACCGGCACCGGATGAAATTTGAGAATCTGCTCGATCCCATCGGCATGATCCGCATGCCCGTGCGTCAGGCAGATGCCGACGAGGCGCAAGCGATGCGCGGACAGAAACTCGATCATCGCCGACGCATTGTAGGCCGTATCGACAAGGACCGCCTCACCGGCATCGTGCACCACATAGCCCTGCACGCCGTACCCGTTGATCGAGCCGTGAATCGTTTCCACCCAGGCGGGCGGACGCCGGGCGACCGGCTCCCATTGCTCGATCGCAATCTGCGCCAGCGGCTCGGGACGCAGGCCCAGGGGTTTCGCCAGAGCCCGCACCTCCGCGCGATCGCGCGGCTGATCGCCTCTCTCCAGCGCCGTCACATCGCCGCCAGGCAACCCCGTCAACCGCGCAACTTCACCGACGGACAACCCCTGTCCAGTCCGGGATTTTTTCAGAATGTCACAGAGCTCATCTTCCAACGGCATATCAAATCATCACTCCGTCTGCAGCCCTTCTCACCCAATCTTCCCCAAACCGGTGGTGGGAGACGTTCTCACTGCGCGCATGCACCGAGCACCGCTTCGCGTGCGCGGGGCGCGAGCAAGAGAACGCTCCCATCACCGGCCACTCCTTCTTCATCCTTCGGGACTCAGCTTGATCTCTTTGACTTCCCCGAACGTCGAGAGCACTTTCGGCAGCATGTCGCCGGAGCCGACGGCGAGAATTTTCAACCGGTCGGGATGGAGATGCTTCTTCGCCGCCGCCAGCACATCTTCTCTGGTCAGCTTGAGCACCTTGTCCCGTATCTGCTGGAGAAAATCCTTGGGCAATCCGTCCTTCTCCAGTTCCACCAGCCGGCTCACGACGGCGGACGGACTGCTGAACGAAAAGACAAACGAATTCACGTAGGCCTCTTTGGCCTCGGCCAGTTCCTGGTCGCTGACCAGTTCCGTGCGCATCCGTTCGATGTTGGCAATGAACCGGCTCACCACTTCCTGCGTCGAGACCTGCTTGGTCTCCGCGCGCATCAGCCAGACCCCTTGATCGTGCACGCCCGCCATTAAACGGCTGCCGACCGAATAGGCCAGTCCGCGCTTCGTGCGCACGTCGTTGAAGAGCCGGCTCCTGAACGAACTGCCGCCGAGAATATCGTTGGCGATGGCCAGCGCCACGTAGTCCGGATCGTTCTCCCGGATCGTCAGATGCCCGACCCGCATGTGCGTCTGAGAGGTTTCCTTGTTCACGAATCGGATGGCAGGCGCCCCGCTCCGGCTCTCCGGAACGTCGGCGATCTTCAACTCCGGCACCGCGCCCTTGGCCCAATTCCCGAACACCTCGCGCAAGGCCGCCAGCATCTCGCTCTTCTTGAAATCTCCGGTCACGCCCAGGATGATGCCGTTGGGGTGGATCGTGTTCCGGTGGAAGGCGACGAGATCCTCACGGGTGATGCCGGTGATCGAGGCGACGGACGTTTCTCTCGCCGACGGATGGTCCGGACCGTACAACAGTTTCATGAACTCTCGCCCCACCACGGAGCCGGGGCTGTCCTGACGGCGCCGGATCCCCTCAAGCGCCTGCAATTTGGCGATCTCGACCCGCGCCGGGTCGAATGCCGGCGTCCGGAGGAGACCGGAAAATATCTGGAGCCCCCGGGTCAGATCCTTTTTCAGTACGTCAAGCGACGCGGCCCCCGACTCATGCCCGATCGAGATACTGACATCGCCCGCAAAGTGTTCTAATTCCTCGTCCACCTGTTCCGGCGTCAAACCGCCCCCCCCGCCCGTCCGCATCAGCGCACCCGTGAGGGAAGCCAACCCGACCTTCTCCGCCGGATCGAGCCAGGCCCCGGTCTTCATCGTGGCCGTCACGGTGATGAGGGGCAACTCATGATCTTCCAGGAGATACACGACCATGCCGTTATCGAGCACGACCCGATCCGGCTCCGGCGGAGTAAACTCGACCGGCTGGAACGTCATTTTCCTCGGGTCGCCCAACGCGACGTCCCCTGCACAGGCCGTGACGAAGGGAACGACCGACAACGCCGTCAGCAGACTCACCGCGACGCCCAGGCGTGTCACGCTCCGCGTTTCACACACTCCGTTCATCATCGCGCCACCTCGCTGCCGGCCGCTCCGGCCATCTGTTTTCCGTTCGTTTTTTTCACGAGTGTCCCCACCGTCCGGTTCGATTTCGTAAAATAGGCCGTTGCCACACGCTGGATATCGGCCGCCGTGACGGCGGCGATCCTGTCCCGCGATCTCAGCACATGGCGCCAGTCGCCGGCCACCGTTTGATAGAGCGACAACTGCGAGGCCAGTCCGCTGTTTGACCGTAAGGCCCGGACCATATCCGCATCGAGATTGTTGACGATCTTCTGCAACTCTTTGGCCGGCACCGGCTCGGTCTTGAGCCGGTCGAGTTCCGCATAGATCGCGGCTTCGACTTCGGCCGGGGTATGGGGCGCCAGCGGCGTGGCGGTCAGGATGAAGAGATTCGGAGCGCGGACGCCGGGATAGTTGGCATCGGAACCGACGGACGCGGCCAGCCGTTTCTCCCGGACGAGGGAGGTCTCCAGCCGGGAGGTCAGTCCGTCGGTCAGGATGCCGTCGATCACGTCGAAGACGTCGTCGTCGGGATGGCCCAGCGCCGGCTTGTGATACCCGATCGCGACGATCGGTTCGGCGTCGAATTCGACCTCGACACGGCGTTCGCCCCGCTGCTCCGGCTCGACCGTCACGATCTCGGGTGCGGCGCCCGACGCCGGAATCTTTCCGAACGTCTGTTCGATCAGGGCGATGACCTCTTTCGGATTGACGTCCCCCACCAGCGCGATCGTCGCATTGTTCGGACCGTAATAGGTTTTGAAGAAGGCGGCGGTGTCCGCCGGGGTCAGCGACAGGATGTCCGATCCCCACCCGATGGTCGGCACGCCGTAGGGATGCGCCCGGAAGGCCGCGGAGGTGAAGGTTTCAAACAGCAACCCGTTCGGACTGTCGTCGTTCCGCAACCGGCGCTCTTCCATCACCACGCCGCGCTCTTTGTAGAATTCGCGGAGGACGGGATTAGCCATGCGGTCGGCTTCGAGGGCCGCCCATACCGGTAACCGGTTCGCCGGCAGATTGATCGTATACCGTGTCAGATCCTTGCCGGTCGAGGCATTCAGGCCCACTCCGCCATGCCGCTGATAGAGCAAGGCCATTTCGTTGCCGACCACATATTGACCGGCCTGCGTTTGCAGATCCGTGACCTGTTTCTGCAACGCTTCCAGCGAGGCCTGCTCATCCGGCGTCACGGCAGCGCCTTTCTTGGCCAGTTCGCGCTGGCGCTGATCGAGCAGCGTCCCGACGCGATACAATTCGTCGAGCGTCGCCTTCTCTTTGTCGTAGTCTTTGGTGCCGACCGTTCTCGTGCCTTTGAAGGCCATATGTTCGTACAGATGGGCGATGCCGGTCTGGCCGACCTGCTCGTTGACCCCTCCCACCCCGAACGTGATGTTGATCGAGACCACCGGTGTTTGATGCCGTTCGACCATGAGGACGGTCAGGCCGTTGGCCAATCTGTGTTCGATCACCCGGTCCGCGAGACTCGGGCCTTCTGCCGCCGCAGGATCAAGCGAAAGAGTGAGGCTGACGACCAGCCCGAGGCACAACGCCGTGACACGCGAGGCGTGACGCGATCCGCTGAACATGTCTGCAATCATGTAAATATCTCCATCAGTTGTTCCGGCCGCTCAATGAACCAATCAGGCTGGCAGGCCGCCATTTTTTCCCGGTTTCCCATCCCGTATCCGACGGCACAGACTCGAATCCCGGCGTTGTGTCCGCCGTTGATGTCGTTGGTGCTGTCGCCCACCAGAATCGCCCGCTCCTTGGGGACTCCCACCTGCTCCAGCAGGTGCAACAGCATACCAGGCTCCGGTTTCAAGCCGAACCCGTTGTCTCCCCCCACGACCCAGGGAAAATGCTGCGCGCCCAACCCGTTCAAGATGACCCGCGTATACTCGATCGATTTGTTCGTCGCCACCGCCTTGTGCTTATGAGAGAAGTGTTGCAGCATCGGCTCAATACCGGGGAAGAAGACGGTCCGGTCCAGACAATGTTCGAGATAGTGGCCGCGAAAGACGGCGAGGGCCTCGTCAAAACTCACCCGGTTGCTCTCGCCGACGGCCAACCGCAGAAGCTTTTTGACCCCGTCGCCGACGAATCCGAAAATTTCTTCAAGCGGCCGTTCCGGCAGCCCCAACTCGACCAGCGTGAGGTTGACCGAATGGGCGATGTCCCACTTCGATTCAATCAACGTGCCGTCCAAATCAAAAATCAACAAATCAACCGGGGTCTTCGTCATGGTTTGACCTTTCGCAATGTCTCTCCCAGCGCTGCCAGACCGGCGCGCTTCTCGGCATCGGTTTCCTTGACCTCCGCGTCACGCACCAGATCGATCATCCGTTTTAACCCGATATGCGGCGGAATCACCGGCTCTACGATCCGCCACTTGCTCCGGACAGCCTTCACGCGAAACCGGACTTCCTCCGTCGTCGCTCCGGGCACAAACGCCGCCGTTTCCAGATACACCGACCCCAGGACTGTAAAGCTGACCGGAATCACCACTTCAAGCGTGTCCACAATGTCCCATTGCCGATAGTCCTCCGGCACGGTCACGTCCTGAATCACCACGACGCGCCCCCACAGCGGCTCCTCCGTCCAGTCGATATAAGGCACGAGCGTTTCAAACGACATCGCGTCCAGGCGGGCGCCCTTCTTGTCGAGCCCCACGTACCGCTTCACGATGGCGGTCGGCGATTGATCGAGCGCTCCGCTCTGGGCCGATACCGATAGAGGACTGCACAGCAGAACGAGCAGCGCGCAAAGCCTGGAGTGTCGTCGCATCAGCGGGCGTTCCTATTGGATCGTATGGAGCTTCATCACATTGGTTCCGCCGGGCCGTCCCGCCACCGTGCCGGCCAACAGCACGATCCGATCGCCGGACCGCCCCGATCGTTCGGACATGAACCGGCGTTCGATCTCCGTCACCTGCTCGTCCGGGTTCAGCCATTGCATCACCCGCGGGTCCACGCCCCAATACAGCGCCATGCGCCGGCGCGTCGTTTCGTTGGGCGTAAACGCAACGATAGGAGCCGCCGGTTGATGTTTCGACAGCAACCGCGCCGTCGTCCCCGATTCCGTCATCACCGCCAATGCCACCGCTCCGGTCGTCTCGGCCGCGGAAGCCGCCGCACTGCACATGGCTTCGGCAATCGTTTCAGTCCACCCGTGCGGACGCATCGCCGGAGCCGTCACCCGCCGTTCCGCTTCCGCGGCGCGGACGATCCGATCCATGACCTGCACGGTTTCCACCGGATACCGGCCGCGCGCCGTTTCACCGGACAACATCACGGCGTCTGTGCCGTCGAATATGGCGTTGGCCACATCGGAGGCTTCGGCCCGCGTCGGAACCGGCTGCGACATCATGGACTCCAGCATCTGCGTGGCCGTAATCACCACCCGGCTGCGGCGATTGGCTTCCGCCATGATCCGCTTCTGCAGCACCGGTACCGCCTCGGGCCCCATCTCTACGCCGAGGTCGCCGCGCGCGATCATCACGCCGTCGGAGCTGTCCAGAATGGCGCCGAGCGACTCGATCGCTTCGGCCCGCTCGATCTTTGCGATAATCGGCTGCTCGCCGCCGCACGCCCGCACGAACTCGCGCGCGACGCGGATGTCTTCCGGTCCGCGGACAAAGGAGAGCGCCAGGTAATCGACCTGATGCGCAACTCCGAAACGAATGTCGTCCCGGTCTTTCTCGGTCAACGTCGGCGCACTCACGACGGTGCCGGGCAGGTTCATCCCTTTCTGCGACGTGACGCAGCCGCCGGTTTTGACCCGGCATTCGACGGCGCCGCCCGAGACCGAGGACGCGAGCAATTCGATGCGTCCGTCGTCGATCAGTATCCTGGCGCCGGGACGGACGTCCCTGGCCAGTTGCGGGTATGTGACGGGCAGTTCCAGCATCGCGGAACCGAGCATTGTTTGTGCGCCATGCTGTCCGCCCGATCGGAGCGCTCCACCCATCAGCCGCACACGTTGCCCGACAACCAATTCAACGCCGCCCTCGGGAAGCACTCCGAGACGAATACGGGGCCCCTGGAGATCTTGCAGAATCGCCACGGCCGTCCGGTGACGGCCGGCGGCGGCGCGCACGGCTTCAAGCGTCACCGCATGGCCGGCCTGCGTGCCGTGAGAAAAATTAAGCCGCGCGACGTTCATCCCGGCCTCGATCAGACGATCCAGCATCGCCGGCTCGCAGCTGGCAGGACCGATGGTACACACGATTTTTGCTCGGCGCATGGCGCCCGTCATGCGTCACTCATGGACATCACAATGGAATAGGATCGTTCCGGTTTGACCTGTCGATCGGACGGCAACTCGCTCCTGATTCACGCGGCAAACAATCCGCCGACATTCTAACCTACGTGCAGAGTGACCGCAAAGCGATCACCCGTTTCGACGAGAAGAGGTTTGACCTCAAAACATGCGCATGCTACCGTCGATCGGTCATTGCGACGGACGAACAGGACTCCCGTGATGCCACTCCGCTCGATTCGGCTCTTCTTCCATTGTCTCGCCGTCACCGTCCTGTTCGGACTGGGGGTATGCGCCGGGCTCGACGCGGGAACACCCCCGGCCGATCACCGTCTCCAGTCACCGCCGGCAGAGGCGCAGGACCACGCGGCGCTTTCAACGGCGCCGCTGAAAGCGCAGGACCTGCTCAAGCGCTTGCAGGAACGCGAGGGGGTTCCTCTCCCCGGATATATCGGGGGGCGGGACTTTCAGAACCGGGAGCGCCGGTTGCCGCGCGGCCGCTATCGCGAATATGACGTGAATCCGAAAATTCGCGGCCGCACGCGGGATGCGGAACGGCTTGTCATTGAGCAACACACCGGCAAGGCGTACTATTCCGGCGATCATTACCGGACATTCATTCCGTTAAATTAGGACACGTAATCATATATGACACAACCACGTACGCTGCCCGGTTATCTCCAAACTCCGAAAGCCCCCTGGTCGTCACTGCTCGTCGTTCCGGCCGGAACGAAGGCCACCGCATTGGTCAAAGCCCCCGTCGGGTTTGCCTTGCGCGTGATCAACGGCAAGAAATGCTCGACCCCGGCCGGCCTGTTCACGGAATTCGCCCGCGCCCTGGGGTTCCCCGACTATTTCGGGCACAACTGGGACGCCATGGAAGAGTGTCTCGCGGATTTGGAATGGCTGCCGGCCAAGGGCTATGTGTTGCTGATCACGGACGCGCATGCCGTCCTACCCGGCGATGAAGACGAGTACGAAACGTTCCTTGAGATTCTGAGCGATGCCGGAGAAGCCTGGAGCAAAGGCCAGGCGGGCGGAGGAGGCAACGCCATAGCCTTTCACACCCTCTTCGCAGTATCAGAACAGGAGGAATCAAAGAAAAAACATTGGGGACTTGAGCCGGCCCCGGCGGCGGAACGTTCTTCCCCGGCGAAAGGACACGCGTCTCGTCCCTCGAAGAGCGGAAAAACCTCGCGATAATTCTCACGGATCAGGTAAGAACGGACCGCCCTTCGCCATGCCGTTCGGCCGGTCGGTGAAGCTGTTTCGGGGAAGGTAGAGAGCAACCAGCCGGAAAGTTTACAACCCGGCTTTCCGAGAGAGATTCCGCAATCCGCCTAACAGATGGGCGGCGGAACGTGCGACATACCCGCCGACTTCTAGAGAAGGTGACCTCTGCGAGTTGTTGCCGCGAGCGAATCCCGTCTCATTCCATCCGTTACGAACTTGGATCCGGTGTGACGGACAAATGCCATGGGTCTCCCTTCGATCATCAAAAGGAGCCTTTTCTCCGACGACTCCGGCTAATCCTTCATGCCGGCACCACGAACACACGACCGTCATACGTCACTCCTAAAGATTGAGCTACACCCATTGAATACACAGCAAAAATTGAGCCGTATGTCCCCAAATGTGACCCCGTTGAATTGCCCAATAATTCGGCCAATCCACGCATAGCCGAGCGAGGCCGATCGTATCTAAACCGATAGGGCCGTATCTCATAAGACACTTTTTGACCTCAGGTGAAACATTGCGCGGCAAGATGTGCTCATACCGGCTTTCTTGACCGGCGTGAGGGAGCATGCTAGGGTGCGCCCCCTGTCATGAAAACCACTCGCTCAGCACAACTCTTTGCCGCGGCTCAACAACTCATACCCGGGGGCGTCAACAGCCCCGTTCGGGCCTTCCGCTCCGTCGGAGGGCAACCCCGGTTCATCAAGCGCGCCAAGGGAGCCACGCTCTACGACGTGGACGGCAACGCCTATCTCGACTACGTCCTCTCCTGGGGCCCCATGATCCTGGGACACGCCGCCCCGACGGTGATCCGGACCATCAAGAAAGCCGCCGACAACGGCACCAGTTATGGCGCGCCCACGGAATTGGAAGTCACCCTCGCCCGCATGATCCGCGAGGCCTTCCCTTCAATGGAAAAAGTGCGCCTGGTCAGTTCAGGCACCGAAGCCGTGATGAGCGCCGTTCGCGTCGCACGCGGTTTCACCAAGCGGGACAGCATTCTGAAATTCGAAGGCTGTTACCACGGACACAGCGACTATTTGCTGGCCAAAGCCGGCTCGGGCTTGGCCACCTTGGGCATTCCCGATTCGCCCGGCGTGCCGGCTGACTTTGCCAAACACACCCTGACGGCCCCCTACAATGACATCGACACCGTGCGGCGGATGGTGGCCGAACACCGCAAAGACCTGGCTTGCATCATTCTTGAGCCGGTCGCGGGCAATATGGGCGTCGTGCCCCCGGCCCCGGAATTTCTCTCCGCTCTCCGCCGGTTGACGGCAGAGAATGACATCCTTCTCGTCTTTGACGAAGTGATTTCCGGATTTCGGGTGAACTACGGAGGCGCACAGGCGCTCTATGGCATCACGCCGGATCTCACCATACTCGGGAAAATCATCGGCGGAGGACTGCCGGTCGGCGCCTACGGCGGGCGGAAGGAGATTATGGATCTGATCGCCCCGTCAGGCCCTGTCTACCAGGCAGGCACGCTTTCAGGAAATCCGTTGGCCGTCTCGGCGGGAATCGAAACACTGAAGCAGCTGAAGAAGAAGAGCGTCTACAGGAAACTCGAAGCACAATCTGCGGCGCTGGCAAAAGGCATCGGCGAAGCAGCGAAGAAATCCGGCATTCCGTTGGTTCAAACCCGCGTGGGTTCCATGCTCACCGCGTTCTTTACCTCAGGTCCCGTGAGCGATTGGAATACCGTGAAGCAGGCGGATACGGCACGCTACGGAAAGTATTTCCACAAGATGCTGGACCAGGGCGTCTATCTCGCGCCGTCGCAATTCGAAGCGGCGTTCCTCTCCACCGTCCACACGGACCGGGACATCGAGAAGACCATCCGCGCCGCGCATTCCGCCTTCAAGAGCTTATAGTCCGACCTTCGGAAACGTCAGCTCGTATCTCGCAGGATACGACCCGGACCGGTTCGATACAGCTACGGCCTTGCGGGTTGATCAAAACGATCGTCCGGCAAGGCCGCAGCGAGCGAAAGACTGAGGCGTACTTCCTAGTACGTTGAAGTCTTGAGCGACGTGAGAACGCCGCCGGCGATTGTTTTCATCGACCCGCCTATTCGTCGTCCTCGTCATCCATATCCAATACTTCCTGCCGCTTCTGCTCCTCCATCGCGTTATGCAGGAGCATCCGGATAAACATCGAATAGAGCGAGCCTTTTTCGAGTGTTCCGCCAGGCGGAATCGCAATCTTCCCTTCCTTGATCATGCGATCCATCCAGACTTTTTGATCCGGGGCGATCAAGATCGGCACCTCGATCAGCCCCACCCGTCCCATCATATCCATCGTACAACCTCCGTGATTCGTGGTTCGTGAAACAGCGGCATTCCAGCACGCCGTTTTGATCGTTGTCAACCAAGCCGCTTATGGCACGCGCCCTGCTTAGCACAAAGACATGCGGATCAACCGAACAACCATCATGATGCTGTGCTGGCTGAGCGCGACGACCTTCTGGGCAAGCCAGGCCAGGGCCTCCCGTCTCACCACATCCGGCGGAGAATCAACCATTCAAAAGCATTGTGATCTCTGCTGGTCGCCCTCGATCAACGAATCCTCTCTCCCTTCGACCCTGCAGCCACACCGCCAACAGCACCCGCGCGACAGCCGGCCTCACAGGCTTCCCAAAGGCCGGTACAAAATTACGCCCTACCAGAAACAGGCGCAGGCCTCAGCCCTGGGCCGGATCTCCGGAAGAAGAATGCCCGCCGGCCAGCCGATCCACACCATCGACGGCGATACGCTGCGCATCGGACCGGAACGCATCCGACTCCGGGGAATCGACACACCGGAGTTGAGCGAACCACGCGGCCAAGAAGCCCGCCAGCGGCTGGAACAACTCCTCAAAGAAGGACCCATCCGAATCGTGCCCCATGGCCAGGACGTCTACGGCCGCACGGTGGCGGATGTGTTTGTGAACGGGAGAAATGTGGCGGAGATCCTGAAGCAGGAAGGTTTTGCAAAACCGGGATGAGAGGATGCTTACTTCTTGTTCTTTTTATCCGACGGATTCTCTGAAAAAAGCAGCCAACCCAACACAATGAATCCGATGGCGACGCCGGTGACGGCGAGCCAGGTTCCGAGCTTATCCATTCAATGACTCCTTATCGGCTCCGGACTGTAGTACGGCGACGACGGCCTTGTCGAGACGTTTCACCTTGCCGTTGCCATCCGTCGAGGCCAGTCGAGCAGAGCCTTCCACGATCACGCGCCCGCTCGCCTTTTCTTTCACCACATGAGCGAAGGTCATGGAAGCTGCACTCAGATCTGAAACGACGGTATCGACGAGCAGCGTGTCGCCGTACCGCGCGGGAGACCGATAGTCCAGCTCCGCACGCACCACCACAAACACCGTCCCCTCATTCATCAGGCCGGATACCGATACCCCCCGCATTTCAAGATACTGCGTCCGCGCCCGTTCGAAATATTTCAGGTAGTTGGCGTAATACACCACGCCGCCGCAGTCTGTATCTTCATAGTAAATTTTGATTTCCATTTTAGAGCACGAGCGTCGGAAATTTCGGCAAGGAACTTTCGGAGACCCCGGTCAGCTTCATCACGACATCGGACAGCTGCTGCACGCGCTCTGATTTGACCGGTTCAAAACCGTGGCCGAGCACGCCATGATTCGCCGCATCGAGCAGCGGCTTCATAGTCGGCCACTCGCGCAGGAACGCCTGGCCCAACGGATCACCCAACCCCGCGAGTACACGGAACTGGCCTTGCAACGGCACTTTGTACTTGCCGTCGACGTCGTCCAACCAGGACATCCGGCAGATGTCCTGAAGGGGCTGCGGGAGCTGCTCCGGCTGCACATCCCAGGTCTTGATCTTGTACTGTTTGAACAGCTGTCGCTGGGCGAACGCTTCGAGCGCGCGCATCAGCACGAGCATCGCCGCTTCCGGATCATGGCCCGTACGCTGACGTCGCCCGGCATGAGCGAGCAAATCCAGCGCCAGTGTCTCTTTGACATCGGCCGGATCGAGCACCAGCTTTTCTAGAAAGGTCGCGTTGGCCTTGATGGCCGGCAGCACCGCTTTCAACCCCGGAGGCCCGCCCCACAACGACGCCATCTCCAGCGCCTTTGTCGCGACCTTCAATTTGTCCCAGGCCTGCCGGTAGTGAACGCGCTCCCAGAAGTCATAGCCCTCGGCAAGATCGGCGAAAGCGCGATAGGTCGGCTTCTGCCCGCCGCTGACCTTCGTCTCGATCTCACGGAACAATTTCGCAGCGGCCGAGTACAGACCCCGATTAAACAGCTCGGCGGCCTCATGACGTGCAACAAGCGCGACATCGTCCCACAGATTGCCTTGCACCCAGCGCATCGACCGGCCGTCCAGCACAATCGGCTCACCCTCCTGCCCCTCAACCCACGGCAGCAGCGCCACGGTCCGTGAACTGGTCGGCAAGGTGGCCAGGATCAACGCGCCGGCCATGGCCGGGGTGGCACCGGTGAGATCGAGCACCAGGTCGCCGGCATGTACCTCCCAGGTTTTCAGTAAATCCGGAAGCGTGCCCGCCAATGCGTGATGGCAGGCTGCGACGTCGACCGTATCGGCCAATGTGACCCAATCCCAGCGACGCGGCATGTGCTCAATGTGCGGTTGAACGGCCGACTCCACCAGATCTTTCGCGGATTCCGGCAACACGAAACAGAGCGCCTCCGGCTGGAGACGATTGATGACCGAGACCGCCGCCGCCGCATCGCCGGTGAAGGCGACCACCAGTACCTTGGTTGGTTGTTCATGCGCCATTGCGCGCGGACTATAGCATCGGCCAGACAGGTGATCAATTCTCGATCGGGCAAAGTCCGTTCTGCTTGACGGTCTTCGGAAACCGGCTTAGACTTTCGACATTCATCCAGACCCTTCTTCTTGCTCACCGCTCAAGACGAGGTTCCTTAATGATCTGGTGGTATTGGTTGCTGCTCGGCTTGCTGCTGCTCGGCGCCGAAATGATGACCCCTGGCGGGTTCTATATTCTCTTCTTTGGTCTCGCCGCCCTGGTGGTCGGAGCCATCGCCTGGTTGGAACTCATCCCAGGGGAATCTACCCAATGGCTGCTCTTCTCCGGCATCGCCGTCGCATCGTTGCTGGTGTTTCGCGGCCCCCTGCTGGCGCGCATGAATGCCGCGGGAGTACAACATCCCGACGTTGATTCGATGATGGGCGAAATCGCCATTCCCGTAGACACGCTGGCAGCCGGAGCCGTTGGAAAAGTCGAACTCCGGGGCACGACCTGGTCGGCCAGAAATGCCGGCTCGACTCCGTTGACGAAGGGGCAGCGGAGCAAAGTGACCGGCATGGACGGCCTGACATTGCTGATCACCGGCGAATAGCAACGACCCTACACGTGGAGACCACATGATGGATGGCGGTATGAGCGGCGGATTTCTCGTCACACTCCTGTTGGCCCTGTTTGTTCTCTATGTCTTCGCAAAGACGGCCGTCGTCGTCCCGCAGCAAAGCGCCTATGTCGTGGAGCGGCTGGGAAAGTATTCGGCGACGCTGGACGCCGGCTTCCACATCCTGCTCCCCTTCATCGACAACATCCGCTACAAACACTCGCTCAAAGAAACGGCGATCGATATTCCCGAGCAGGTCTGTATTACCCGCGACAACGTGCAGGTCTCCGTGGACGGCCTCCTGTATCTCAAAGTCTTGCATCCGCAGCGCGCCTCCTATGGCATCAGCGACTACGGATTCGCCTTGATCCAGCTGGCCCAAACGACCCTGCGCAGCGAAATCGGGAAGATCGAACTCGATCGCACGTTCGAAGAACGGACGAACATCAACATCCAGGTCGTCAACGAGCTCGACAAGGCGTCGGATCCTTGGGGTGTCAAAGTCCTGCGCTACGAAATCAAGAACATCACGCCGCCGAAAGATGTGCTCAACGCGATGGAAAAGCAGATGCGGGCGGAGCGGGAAAAGCGGGCCGTCATTCTCACATCTGAAGGAGAACGCGACGCCGCCATCAATCAGGCCGAGGGTGAGAAGCAGCAGGTGATCAAGGCGTCGGAAGCGAAGAAACAGCAGCAGATCAATGAAGCCGAAGGCGCCGCCGCGGCCATTCTCGCCATCGCCCAAGCCACCGCCGAAGGGCTCCGCAAGGTCGCCGAAACCATTCACGTGCCCGGCGGCCAGGAAGCCGTGCAACTGCGGGTGGCGGAACAGTACATCACGAAATTCGGCGAGCTGGCCAGAACCAACACTACGCTCATTCTCCCGGCGACGGTCTCCGACGTGGGCTCCATGATCGCGCTGGCCATGAGCGCCATCAAGCAAGGATCGCCCACTCAACCGCCGAAGGCCTAGCGTCACGACGACCGGGTTTGACAGTCTCACGACGCTTCCCTAGAATCGCCGGCTAATGAAAGATTTTGTCCTCAAGGCCTTCTCCGACAGCGCGGCCGTCAAGCAGCAGTTCGCGCGCGACCACGCCGACCGGATTGCGCTCGTGGCCGGCCTCATGGTGACCGCCTTTCGCGGAGACCGGAAAGTGCTCCTCTTCGGCAACGGCGGCAGCGCGACGGATGCCGCGCACATCGCCGCGGAATTTGTCGGCCGCTATAAACGCGAACGCAAGCCGTTGCCGGCCATCGCTCTGGCCACCGACATCGCCGCCATCACCTGCATCGCCAACGATTACGGCTTCGACGAACTCTTCGCCCGGCAGGTCCGCGCTCATGGCCAACAAGGCGATATCGCCGTCGCCATCAGTACGAGCGGCAATTCGCCGAACGTATTGAAAGGCGTCGCGGCCGCGCGCGAATGCGGCCTGATCACCGTCGCCTGGACCGGCGGCACCGGCGGCAAGCTCGCGGCGCTCGTCGATCATCCGTTCATCGTTCCTTCGACCGTCACGGCGCGCATCCAGGAAAGCCACATCACGCTCGGCCATGTCCTGTGCGAACTCGTAGAGGAAACACTCCTTGGCACCGCGTCCTAGCCGGACTCCCCCGCAACGCCCCGCGCGTCCGTTGATTCCCCCGATCGATGTCTCGGATCTGACCACCTATCCGCTGAAAAAACGCCATAGCAAAGTGCGGGTCTCCGACTTTGCCCGGCCGTGGATGCGCGGCGGATCGTTCGAACAATTTTTTTCCTCCCTGCCCGATCTGCTCGCCGTGAAGACATTGCGCGCGGTGGCAACCGCGGTCGCGACCGCCCATCGCCGGCACCGCCCGGTCATCGTCGGCATCGGCGCCCATGTGATCAAGGTCGGCCTCGCGCCGCTGCTGGTCGATCTCATGGAGCGCGGCATCGTCACGGCTGTGGCCATGAACGGAGCCGGGATCATCCATGATTTCGAGCTGGCGCTCATGGGCCACACGTCGGAAGAAGTGGACGCGGAAATCGACGCAGGCCGCTTCGGCATGGCCGAAGACACCGGCCGCATCTTGAATGAGGCCATCACCCTCGGCGCGCAACGGGGCCAGGGACTCGGAGAGGCGGTCGGGCACTACATCCATCGCTATCAAGGCCAGTTTCCCAACCGCGCGACGAGCCTTCTCGCAACCGGCGCGAGGCTGGGCATTCCGGTCACCGTGCACGTCGCGATCGGAACGGACATCATCCATATGCATCCCGCCGCCGACGGCGCCGCCATCGGGGCCACATCCTTATTGGACTTTCGCCGGCTGGCCGCCGTGGTCGCCGGGATGGAAGGCGGGGTCTATCTGAATGTGGGATCGGCCGTGATCCTGCCGGAAGTGTTTTTGAAAACGGTGTCGCTCGGGCGCAATCTCGGTCATCCGCTCACCAAGATCACCACGGTGAACATGGATTTCCTCTCGCACTATCGGCCTCTGACGAATGTGGTGCGGCGCCCGACCCAAAAAGGCGGCAAGGGCTATACCCTGACCGGACATCACGAGATCATGCTCCCGCTCCTGGCGGCAGCGGTGCTCGAACAGATCCGTTAGCCCCGGGGCAGTCTTGTGCTCCCGTCACATACGGAGCCCGTGTCAATGAACCCGTCTATCGAACAATTGCAAACGGAGTGGCGCATGCTGAATGCGCGGTACTTCGACGGACTCCTGCCGGAAATTTCTATTGCCTGGAGCCGCCGTCTGACGTCGTCCGTCGGGATGTTCGTCAGCCGCGGAGGCCCTCGTCCGCGGCCGTTCGACGAATCAACTCCGCATCGAACCAAGCGGGAGATCCGCCTCTCCGAACCGTTGATGAAGTGCCTGGCCGAACGGACGCCCTATGCCGAGCAGGAGCTGCTGAATACGCTCGCTCATGAAATGATTCATCAATGGCAGTTCGACATTCAGAAGCGGAAGCCGAACCACGGCCCTGATTTTGTGCGGAAGATGACCGAGATGAACCGGAGCGGACTGGTGGCGATTACGATCTACCACTCGCTCCACAAAGAAGTGCAGGCGCTGGCCCAGTTCGCCTGGCGCTGTACCGACTGCGGCAGGATCTATCGCCGCCAACGCAAAACGATTCAACCGCGCCGGCATCTCTGCGGCACCTGCCGAGGCCGCCTTCAAGAATTGCCGCCGCTCCGTCAGGCCGCCACGCCCCGCGCGAATCAGTCTCCGCTCACCGCGCCGGCTCCTGCAAGCCCGGTCCAACAACTGGTGCTCGGCTGGGAGCGTCATACGGAACCGCCGCCCGCCGGTCGCTAAGCCGCGTCCGGCACCGGCACCGCGCCGGCGCCGGCACCCGGATCGCTCGGGACAAGTCCCGTCGACACAACCACCTGATTCCCGGGGGCTCGATATTCAAGCCGGTCGAAGCTGAGGCTCTTAGACATCGCGATCCCGCGGCCATGCGATTCGTCGGAGCGCTCGCCATCCAGCGAGAGGTATTGCTGCCACTCAAATCCCTTTCCATCGTCGACAACGGTCAGCTCCAATTCTGTCGCGCGCCGCTCCACCGCCACCCGCACCCGCTTGTGCAGATGTTCGCGCAACGCCAATCGACGCGAGATCTCCGCATCCAACCGGCCGGCCTTCAGCAGCGCGGATTTCTCGGCATAGGAAATCTCCAGGTTCCCGTGCTCGACGCCGTTGACGAGCAATTCCGTCAAGCCCAGCTGTGTCCGCAACGGGTCAGGGAACGCGTAGGCCAGGAGCCCGGCAAGATTCCTGGCTTCGGTGAGCGTCTGCAATTCAAACCGACCCTGTTTCAGCAAGGTCATCGTATGCGCCACCGTCCGCTTCCGCTCGGTAATATCCTCCAATGTCCCGAGATACCGGACCCCTTCCTCCGTCGTCATCGGCCAAAGCAGGACATTGACCCATTTGGCCTCTTCCCCTCCCTCCGCCAGACGGCATTCGACCGCCACCTGATCGAACGTGGTGCGGGTCCGCTCCCATTCCTCCTCGACCTTTTCGCGATCATCCGGATGGAACCACTGGAGCCATGACCCCGATCGAACCGGGGGGCGAGCACCGGCTTCCCCGGATAGATGACGCAGAGCCCGCCACATCTTGTTTCCATAGACATACGCGCCTCGGCCGTCGATTTCGAAGACCCCGATCGGAAGATGATCGGACAAGAGCCTGAAAAACGCTTCACTCATGCGGAGCCGTTCCGTCATCTCCTTTCGGCTGGTAACATCTTCGATCGTGCCGAGATAGCGAACGCCTCGATCATCCGCCATGGGCCACAGCTGAAGCTCCACCCAGCGGTCCGGCCCATCGTTTGGCGTCAGCCGGCACTCCGCATGCACCCGGCTGAACCCGGCCTGAGCAGCGATCCAGCTTTGGGTTAATGCCGGTTGATCGTCAGGATGAACCCAATCGATCCACGTGCCGGAAGGAAGCGCGACCGAGGCGAATCCGAAGACCTCATCGTCGAGAAACCCCATGATCGCATCCCACATCTTGTTCTTATAGAGGCAGGTGCCCTTGTCGTCGATTTCAAAGACCCCGACCGGCAACTGCTCCGACAGCAAGCGAAAAAACGTTTCGCTCTCCCGCAACCGGTCGATCATGCGCTTTCGATCGCTGATGTCGCGGACGAAGGCACTGAAGAAGATCCCCCGCTCCAGCTTGAGCGGGGTAATGGTCAACTCGATCGGAAATTCAGTGCCATCCTTCCGCAGCGCCGAAACCTCGATGCGCTTATTCAGGACGGTGGCTTCTCCGGTCGACAGATACCGGGCGACACCCCGCGCGTGCGCGTCCCGATACTGCGGCGGCACAATCGTCTCGACCAGGCTTCTGCCCAATACCTCGACCGTCTCCCATCCAAAAATCGCTTCTGCCTGTCTATTCCATCCGCTGATCGTGCCCTGAGCATCCATGACCACGACGGCATCCATCGCGTCATGCAGCACCGTCCTCGTCCGGGCTTCACTTTCAGCCAGCGCGCGCAACGCCGCCGCGGACTTATTCTGTTCCCTCCGCTGGCATTGGTGAGCCCACAAAATGACGCCGAGCATCGGGATAAAACCGCCCAAACCGACCAGCCCCACCTGCACCAGGAGCCTGCGAATTCCGGCCACGACCCCGTCACGATCCGACCGCACCAGCACACCCCACTGCAAGGAGGTGCCTGAAAGACCGCTCATGCGCGCATACCCTGTGACGACCGGAACGTGGCGCACCAGATGCTCTTCTTCAACGTAGCCCGACTGACCGCTTATGACCTGGTTTGCCGACGGCAATCCAAACAGTCGAACATTACCGGGGGCCTTACCGGCTTCGTTCGAGTTCAACAAAAAGACTCCTTCGGAGGTCAGGATGCCATAATCCACGCTGCCGAAGTTTTTGGTTTGCGCGGCAAATTGGCTGACGGTTTTCTCGACAAGCCCATGGACCAGCACCTGATCCACTTCCGTCATGATCGCGCCCAGAAATGTGCCGTCGGCCGCTTTGATCGGCGCCGAGAACACCACCGCGGTGAGCTCGCCGCCCCGCCGATCCGGCTCTCTGACCACCTCCGCATACACATGCGGCCCATGCCGGAGCGCTTGAAACCACGGGGCATGCTGCAGATCCCTGCCCTCCAACGCCTGATCGGTGGCGGCCACGACTTGTCCCATCCGGTCGGTGACGACGAGGCGTGAATAGACCGGGTAGACCCGGTGAACTATTGTCAGATACGCCCTGGCCGCCACAGCATTGAGATCGCGCACCTGGGGAGCCGCAGCCAGTATCTCGATGTCTCCGATGCGCTCTTGAAACATTGTGTCGAGCTTGTCGGCCACTTCAACGGCCCCGATCGCCAGGCTCTCACCGGCCCGCGCAATCAACTCCCGCTCCACCAGCCACAGTGCCGCGACGCCAAGCACCGACACCCCCAGGGTGACAGAGAAGCACAGCACCATCCCCGCGGATAGAAACGTGCGCATCTTGCGATAGAACGGCATTACGCGGCCTCCTTCAGATCCTGCTTCAGTTGCGCCTGGACGCGTTGAAACTCCAATTCCAGCGCCGCCAGGAAGCTGGGTACGGCTTCAATCTCCCGGACCGCTGAGGAGAATACGTGCTCGCATATCCTGGCCATGCCCAACGCGCCCAGATTCGACGCACTGCCCTTCAAACTATGCGCGATACGCTGCACCTCTTCGGCTCTTCTCTTGCGACAAGCCGTCCCCAGCTGGGCCAGCTTGGCCGGAGTGTCGTCCAGAAAGTGCGTGACGAGTCTGGTCAAAAACCCCGGATCATCCTCATCGCTCAACACCCGGAGCCCGTCGAACACCAGCGGATCAATGGCGCGCCCCTCGCCCCTTGCCGCCTCGGATACCGGCAGCTGAACGACCCGTTGACGCCACCGCTCAAACACTGCGGCTAACACCTCGCACGTCACCGGCTTGGAGACATAGTCATCCATGCCGGCCCGCAGACAGGCTTCGCGGTCCCCTTGCATAGCGTTGGCCGTCATGGCGATGATGGGAGTCCGGGGATGAGCGACCGGGAGGGACCGCCCCGAGTTCCTTCCCGACCGTTCGCGCTCCCGAATCTCACGAGTCGCTTCGAATCCGTCCATCTCCGGCATCTGGCAATCCATGAACACCAGGTCATATCCGATGCGCGACAGGGCTTCGACGGCCTCACGCCCGTTCGCCACGACATCGACCCGATGCCCCAGCCGCTCAAACATCCGGACGGCGACCTTCTGATTGATGATGTTGTCTTCGGCGAGCAAAATCTTCATCCCGGCCGATGTGGCGGCCTCTGCAAGAGTGTGGCGGGTGACCAGCTCCGCTCCCGGCTGCGCCTGCCCCCCGGCGGATGAAACCGCAGGCTGCTCCAGCACCATCGCAAGACACCGCACAAGCTGACTTTCCCTGAGGGGTTTGGTGAGATAGGCCGCAACGCCCAGCGCCTTGGCCGCTTTCGCATCGCCCCGCCGGCCGACCGACGTCAACAGGATCACGCGCGGGGCCGACGCCCCGGTTGCAACCACTCGTTGCGCAAGCTGGAGACCGTCGAACCCGGCCGGATCGGCATCAATGATCGCCACGTCATACTGGATGTCCTTGCGACTCTGCTCCTGAAGATGAGAGACGACGGACGAATAGTCGCTGACCACCGTGGACACGACCTCCCATTTCTTCAGGAGAAGATCGAGGATCCGGCAGTTGATCGGCTTGTCGTCGACGATCAACGCGCGTTTGCCCCGCACCGACAGCACTTCCGGCACGGCGGCGTCAACCGGGGCATCTTGCAGCTCAAATCGAGCGGTGAACCAGAAGGTACTGCCGGACCCGGGTTGGCTGGCGACACCGATCTCTCCGCCCATCATTTCGACCAGGCGTTTACAAATCGCCAGTCCCAGTCCGGTTCCGCCATATTTTCGCGTCGTGGAACCATCGGCCTGACTGAACGCCTGGAATAACCGGGCCTGCTGCGCCTCCGACAGGCCGATACCGGTGTCGGTGACGTCGAACCGGACAACGGCGCCCCCGTCCCGCGGCGCCACAAGCCGCACTTGAACCACCACATCTCCCTGCTCGGTAAACTTAATGGCGTTCCCGACCAGGTTGGTCAGCACCTGGCGCACTCGTCCGGGGTCGCCGCGCAGGGCGCTCGGCACCTCGGCGTGAAACAGGCAGGCGAGATTCAGATGTTTGCTGGAGGCCCGTTCCCCGAACAGATCCAGCGCATCCTCAACGGCGTGGCGCAAGTCGAAGTCGATGATCTCCAGACTCATCTTGCCGGCTTCGATCTTCGAGAAATCCAGAATGTCGTTGATGATCGTCAACAGATGATCACCGCAATTCCGGACCGCGTCGCCGTATTCACGCTGCTCCTCCGTCAACTCCGTGTCGAGCAGCAGTCCGGTCATCCCGATGACGCCGTTCATCGGGGTCCTGATTTCGTGGCTCATCGTGGCAAGAAACGAGGATTTGGCTTCGGTGGCGGCGCGGGCCTGGCCCAGGGCTTCGTCGAGATCGTGATTGCTGCGCTCCAACTGCTGCGCATAGGACGACAGGGCCTGCTCCGATTCCTTGCGCTGAGAGATATTCCGGATAAACGCGCTGAACACCACCGTGTCACTCAGACGCAGGTGCGCGATGGAGACTTCTGCCGGAAACAGCCGGCCGTCGCGATGACAGGCCTGCACCTCCACCAGTTTCCCGAGAAGGCTTACCTGGCCCGTCTTGAGGTACCGGGCCAGCCCGGTGCGGTGCGCGGCCCGCTGGTCGGCCGGGATGATCGTCTCGGCAAGATCCCGGCCGATCGCTTCGTGCGCCGGCCACCCGAAGAGCAGCTCCGCTTGAGCATTCCATTCGGTGATCGTCCCCTCCCGATCCATCGTGACGATGGCATCCAGCGCCGTATCGATGATGAGACGCGTCCGGCTCTCGTTTTCCCGCAGAGAGGCTTCGACCTCCGCCCGTTCCAGAAAGAGCCCGATCTGGCTTCCGATCGTCGCCAGCGTGCGCAGCAGATCTGCATCGCGCGGATGTACCTCCCGGCTGAAGAACTCCATGATGCCGAACACACTGGTCCGCAGCCAGACGGGAAACGTGCATCCGGCATGCAGGCCGTCCCTCGACGCCGCGGCCGCCCGCACGAATTCGTGGTCCCGCATGACGTCCGGCTCCCACAGTGGCTCCCCCCGCGCCCAACAGCGACCGGGAAATCCCGCGCCGGAGGAAAATGTCTCGCGACGACTGGCCTCCAAAAATTCCTCTACCGGATGCGGATGCGCGCCCCACGTATGCAGACAGTGAAGCGTTCTGGCCTTCTCCTGGACCCGCCAAAAGATGCCGACCTGCCATTCCAAACTCGTTCCGATCACGCGCAGCAGCTCGGGAATCGCCTGCTCCACCGTCGAGGCTTCCGCCAGCACTTTCGCCACTGCGTGCTGGAGTGCCTGGCGGCGCTGCGCGTGTTTCTGATCCGTAATGTCCCGGGTCACGCTCAAGACCGACGACTGGAGGCCAAGCTCTCCCGGCAACAACACCGACGTCATCTCGAACCAGCGCGATTGCCCCGACAGTCCCTGCAGCCGTCCGCTGATCAAGACACTCCGGCCTTGGAGCGCGGCGGCATGCGCATCCTCATACACCCGGCGGTCGTCCTCATGCACCCATTGGCCGATATCCCGGCCGAGAATCTCCTCGGGAAACCCGGCGTCGAAGAGCGCGCATCCGGCAGGATTGATCTGCAGGACGCGACGACCGCCATCGGTCACCAGCACTCCCTCCGGCTCCACTTCGAGGATCGTCTGCAGCCGGCGCTCATTCGCTCGCGCATGCATCCGCTCATCCTGCGTCGCTTTCCACTCCAGCTGAGCCCGACGGGTGGCGCTGATTAAGAGCCCGATCAGCGGGCCTACGATCAAGACGCCGGCGACTCCGACGGTCCAGAGAAAGCGATGCACCGGCTCCATGACTTCCGTCCGGTCCACTCGCAACAGAACCGTCCATTTCGGATTCACGACGCCCTCGGCCCCCAGGGTGCGGGCATACCCCGTCAAGACCGGCACCTGACGGACAAAATGCCGTTCTTCGACAAAGCCTGACTCTCCCGAGACGGCACGCTGAACCGACGGCAGGTTTCCCTGCGTGAGATTCAAACGCCCCTTGTGCACGGGATCCGAATCAATAAACACCCCGCCGTCTTCCCGGAGCACCTTATATTCGACCGTATGAAAGAACGACGTCCGCTGCTGGAACAACTGGATCGCTTCGGTCACCAGCTGTTCCAATTGCCTGGCGCTCACCCGCGTCGTGACCGCTCCGCGAAATGAGCGGCGGCCGGCATCCAGCCGATGATCCACGATTGGAGCTGTGAAGGAGACGGTCTCTGCGCCATGACTTGCCTCATCGGCTGCAATATCACCGACGTAGAGACCGGCTCGCTCCCGCTGCACAGCCTGAAACCAGCCGGTGGCCCCGACATCGAGCCGTCTGGCCTGCGGGATCGTGGCTTCGGTCATCCGGCCGGCCGGATCGACGATGCCGATCCAAAGATACAGGGGATAGGCCTGATGAAACGTCGACAGGATATGGCTCCGGGCTGCCGGCGTCCCTCCGTTCATCGCCAGCGACTCCGCGAGAAACTGCACGTCGCCGGCCCGCTCATTCAGCAGCAAATTGAGTTTGGCAGCAACCTCTGCCGCCATGATAGACACCGTTTCCCCGGACGTCGCCACCGTCCGCCGTTCCAGCCAGGTTCCCGCTGCGATGACCGCGATCAGCGTGGAACATGTAATCAGTCCGATCAGCGTAAACTGGTGCCGATGCGTAAATGCTCGGGGCCCGCCACCGGATACTGTATGGTGATCGCTCACTCCCATGCCTCTCCCGACGATTTAAGACCGGCGCGCATACCACCGGTGCGGCCTGTTCCGGACAGACTCCCTGCTCCACGTTTGCTTCCGTATCGGGTCGTTCTTTCGCGAACTTAAGAAATCCTGCGAAAAACAGTCCGCCCTCGGCGCGTGGCTTCCCATCAGCCGGCGCGACAGGTATGATGGGGCTCCATGTCGAACAAGATTGTGACCAAAGAACAACTGGTTGAGCAGCTCACGACCCTGCGTGCCCAAGGTACCCGGATCGTCTTCACGAACGGCTGTTTCGATCTGATGCATATCGGCCATACCCGCTATCTGCAGGCCGCCAAAGCCCTGGGCGATCTCCTGGTGGTGGGGGTCAATACCGACGACTCCGTCCGCAGTCTGGAGAAAGCTCCGGGCCGTCCGATTGTGCCGGAGGCGCAACGGGCGGAAGTGGTCGCGGCGTTAGGCTGCGTCGATTTTGTGGTGTTATTCTCCGAACCCGATCCCAAGGCACTCATCACCGCCGTGCAGCCGGACATCCTGGTCAAAGGCGGGGATTGGTCCCTGGATCGCATTATCGGCCGGGACGTTGTGGAGGCGCGCGGAGGCAGGGTGCAAACGATTCCTCTGGTTCCAGGATTTTCCACAACGGCATTGATTCACCGTATTCGTTCGGCCTCAGCCTGATCCGTGTCACCTACACCCACTCCCGCAGATGAATGGCTCGCCCCGCTGGCGGCCGCGCTCAAGCAGACCTCGGCCCGTCCCTGCGTCACGGGCTTGCACGGCTCAACGGCGGCGTTTGTGCTCACCAGCCTGACGCACGCACCTGCGCTGGCTTCCTACCGGAACCGCCCCTGGATCATCGTCACGGCCAACAATGAAGCCGCCGAACGCCTCTTTGACGACCTCCAGTTCTGCCATCAGCTCATCGGCGCCCCGGGCGACCGCCTGACCCTCTTCCCTCAATGGGAAACGCTGCCCTACGAAGCCGCGGCGCCCCATGTCGGCCTGATTGCCCATCGCATGCAGACGCTTCACCGCCTGCAATCCAGCCCGGATACGACCCTCGTCACGTCGGTCGCGGCCCTGATGCATCGCCTTCTGCCGAAAGACACCTGGTCCCACGCCACGCTGAGGCTGGAGCGCAACGGCACCGTCGAGCGCGATACGCTGCTGGCCAAGCTGCTGCGCCTCGGCTACCGGCGCGTCTCGGTCGTGGAAATTCCCGGTGAGTTCAGCATTCGGGGCGGCCTGGTGGATATTTTTTCGACTGCCTACGCCGATCCGCTCC
>CAYPOR010000004.1:93271-126181 GCA_964412445.1 uncultured Nitrospira sp. | reverse complement strand
CGCACCGCCGTCATTGACGATTTCGTCTCCGCCTATTCGAGCGGAACTACACCGAACCCCTGCGTTCGGTGCAACGAGCGCGTGAAGATCCGCCAACTCATCGAACTTGCCGACGCCAAAGGCATCGACTACGTGGCGACAGGACATTATGCACGCGTCGAGCGCATAGAGGATCAGCCTGTTCTGAAAAAAGGGGCTGATCTCCGCAAAGATCAGAGTTATTTCCTCTATCGACTGCAACCTGCATGGCTGAATCGACTGCTCTTTCCTGTCGGGCATATGCAGAAATCCGATGTCTGGAAAGAATCAGACGCGCTCGGCCTTCCTGCCGACGAGATGCGAGAAAGCCAGGAAATCTGTTTCGTCAGCCATGGCGATTACCGTACCTTTCTGAAGGAGCAACCGGCTCTCTCTGCAACCCCTGGCGAATTTGTCGATGAGACCGGCGCAAGCTTGGGAACACATCAGGGCATTCCGTTTTACACACCCGGTCAACGGCGCGGGCTGGGAATTGCCACGGGTGAACGCCTGTATGTCCAGCGGGTCCTCCCGGCCACAAACACCGTCGTCCTCGGGCCTGAAGAAAGTCTATTACGCTCGACCTGTACCATCGGCGATCTGAATATTCTGGATGGGCGATTACTGGCCGTTCCCACTGCCTTCGACTGCAAAGTTCGCTACGCCACCCCTCCTTCCCCGGTAACCGCCACACCACACCCCGGTGAAAGCCTGACGGTGCAATTCCAGAAACCACAGCGGGCGCTCAGCCCCGGCCAGTCTGCCGTATTCTATGACGGTGACCGGGTGTTGGGAGGTGGAATCATCCAATCCATCGTGACACATTCCCCTCGCTGAATCGGTCTGCCTCCCCCATAACCCTTAAGAGGAGCCCCCCCCTCTAACCACCTTGTTGCCGTCAAATGGCCGGTGCTATCATACCCCCCACGCCGTATTTGCAGCGGTGAGCGGACGACCTGGATTCTTTCGACATGCTGAATCCCGCAATCATTCCCATCCAGCCGAAGCACCAAGGAGTTTTCTATGTCTACCGACGCCGTTGACACCCAGCCCTCCTCGCTCGTCGCAGAAAATTCCGACCGCCTACGGGCTGACGACGGCGGGCAGAGCGGCAACCTGGAGAAGATTCGCGACATCCTCTTTGGACAACAAGCCCGCGACCACGAACGGCGCTTTACTCTGCTCGAACAAAACCTGGCAAAAGAAGCGAACGCCCTCAGAATCGAATTACATAAACGCTTCGACGCACTCGAAGCGTATATGCAGCAGGAAGTAGCAGTCCTTTCCGGCCGCCTTCAGCATGAACAGCACGTCCGCGGAGAAGCGTTGCAGCAATTAGCGACAGACCTCACCGGGCTCGGAACCGCTGTCGAGAGCAGGTCGGCGGAACTTGCACAACAAACCCTTCAAGCAGAACAAATACTCCGACAAGAAGCCCTCGCTCACATGAACGAACTCAAAGAGAATCTGAGACAGACACAGGCCCAACTCACGGATTCCCTCGATCGCTCCGTCAGAGACTTGCGTCACGCCAAAACAGATCGTACCGCTCTGGCAGAACTCCTGGCCGAACTCTCGAAGAAATTACATGATGGCACCCACCTATCATAAAGCCCTGAAGGGAAGGAACCTGCGCCGGTGAATCATCCACGGCCCACCAACGAGCCGTCCGCTGTTGATCCATCCGCTCTCTCGCCTCTCAAAGAAGAGTGGGCTGAACTCCGCACACTTCTGCTGGCCCCGGAACAGACACAACTCACCGAACTCCGCAATCGGATCGACCATACCGCGACAGACGCTCCGGCCGTCAGCAAAGTCCTGGTGGAAGCCATCACGTTGCGCGGGAAAGAAGATGACCGGCTGACCACCGCACTCACCCCGCATGTCCAGACGGCCTTGACCAGTTCCGTCCGCAGAAACCCGCATGTCATCGCCGATGCGATTGCACCCATTATGGGGCCGGCCATCCGCCAGGCCATTGTTCGGACCCTGCAAGGGATGATGCAGTCGTTCAACCAGACCATCGATCACAGTCTCTCCCCGAAAGGGCTGGCCTGGCGGATCGAAGCCTGGCGCACCGGGAGGCCCTTCGCCGAAGTCGTCCTGCTCCATACGCTCCGGTTCCGCGTCGAACAACTGTTCCTGATCCATCGTGACAGCGGGCTCCTCCTGCACCACGTCGCCTCGGACAACACCGTTGTCCATAATCACCAGCTCATCTCCGGCATGCTCACCGCCATTCAAGCCTTCGTCCAAGACTCTTTCGGAACACCAAAGGGACAGACACTCAATACCCTGGAAATCGGAGAATGCCGGGTCCTCATCGAACAGGGCCCCCAGGCCATTCTCGCCTGCGTCGTCCGTGGATCAGCACCGGGCTATCTTCGGGCGCAAGTGCAACAGACCCTGGAATCAATTCACCTCGACTATGGAGACGCCTTTGTCGCGTTCGACGGCAATCCTTCCGGCTTTGATGCGACCCATGACCGCTTGATGAACTGTGTGCAGTTTCAATACGAGACTCCCAGATCACGTATTACTTCGATGACCTGGATCATGCTCACGGCTCTGAGCCTCACCGCCGGCGTATGGGGCTGGACGTCCTATACCAGCGCCCGGCAGTGGACTCAGATTTCCCAGCGGATCGGAGCCATGCCCGGAATCGTCATCACCTCACTCCAACGCGATGGCGACAGCGTCACCCTTTCAGGACTTCGCGACCCGCTGGCCGAAGATCCGGAGCAAGTTCTGATCAAGGAAGGTATTGCCGGCCAGCAGATCACCGCTCGCTGGATACCGTTTTACTCTCTGGATCCCACGCTTGTAGAACAGCGCGCACGGGCACTCCTTCAACCTCCGGCGACGATCACGCTCGAATTTGAGGACGGCCGGCTGACAGCCGGCGGCACCGCCTCCGAGAGCTGGGCCTCACGCGCCAGGCAGATTGCCCCGTTGATTCCCGGACTCCGCGAGTACCGTGAAGACCGCCTCCGCGTCGTATCCGTATCCGATCTCGTAAACCAGGTCAGCCGACTCAGCTTTCTCTTCGAGACGGGTTCATCCACGCTCTCCGAGATAGAGTTGAGTAAAGTCACACCGTTGAAAGCCCTGCTCGAAGAACTGCGCCAATCAGCGCTGACGTCGGGAAACCCGTTCGTGGTCGAAGCTATCGGGGATGCCGATGCGACCGGACCGGAAACCATGAATCTCCTGTTGGCCACGGCTCGAGCTCACGCCGTCATCGCAGCCCTTGGAGGGAAAACCTCGTATGCTCCGCTGACCCTCAATGCCAGCGCCAATCCGTCCTCTTTCGTCGGACAGCGGCGGGCACACGCACAGGAGGCGCAGCGTCGTGTGACGCTACTGGTCTCGCAAAAGGTCGTCCCCCACCACCCGATCGCTGCGCCATGATCCAGAAAAAGATTTGCCTCCTGGGAGGGTTCGCCGTCGGAAAAACCAGTCTGGTCCGGCGCTTCGTCACCGGCATGTTTTCGGAAACCTACCAGACGACGATCGGCGTCACCATCGAGAAGAAATCCCTTGAAGCCGCCGGACAGCGCGTCGACCTGCTCATCTGGGATCTCTACGGCGAAGATGAATTCCAATCCATCCGGGAATCCTACCTGCGGGGCTCTTCGGGATACATCCTGGTCGTGGATGGAACAAGGCGCGCGACACTGGACACCGCCGAATCCCTTCAACGCATGGCGGCGGCAACGCTCGGAGCCGTGCCGTTTTTTCTGATCGTGAATAAACTCGACCTCCGATCAGAGTGGGAAGTCGACGAGGACACCCTCTCGCGTCTGCGCCGACAGGGATGGCTCATCTTGCTGAGCAGCGCCAAGACCGGGCAAGGAGTCGAGGCCCTGTTTACGCAACTCGCCTCCAAAATGGTGAACGCCGCCTAACAGACAGGGACACGCAATGGCTCATCTTACTACCGCTCATCCCGTGGCGCACACGCTCCTTCCGGAACTCCTGACCACGCTCGGCATCGCCGTTCTCGAACAAACCGGCGACGAAGACGCCTTTTCCCCGGTCGGCCCGCTTCCTCCCTGGTGGTCCTCCATCTACCCCGATCCGCAGGCAGCCGCCATCCCTCTCGGAAAGCAATCGCCTTTTCTCGAGCACTTTCTCGACGATGCCAGGGCGGCCTGGAGCAACGGGCAGGGCGCCATCGCCCGGTCGGGCCTGTGGGCTCAGCTCGACAGCCGCATGATCCCGCATCATTTCGAAGCCACGGCCGTCACCATCGGAGGGAAACCCTTCCTCCTCATCGAACAGGTCACGAAGCGCGTCGAGCAATCCCGCGATCTCCTGCAACGAGCCCGTGACCAACGCCTCAATCACCAGGCCACCGAAACCGTCCATCGCCGGACACAGGCCAGCCTGGCCGGACAACTCGCACAAACCGAGCAGGAACGGGACAACATCCTCGCGCTCCTCCACCATCTTGACCTTGCCGCGTTGCTCGTCGACGAATCCGGTCGTCTTACCTACCTGACGCCTCGAGGCCTCCAGTGGCTCGGCCATCCGGCTGAACCGGTCATCGGCCGGCCTTGGGAACAGGCGCTTCCGATTGCGTCATCCGAACGGACACAGATCCGGCACGATGCCGCGCTGCCGGTTACTCAACGGTCCTCCCGAACAATCCGTTTCGCAAACCAGCCGGCGCGCTGGATCACCTGCGACATTCATGACGATCCGCGCCACCCCGCCCGCCGCATTGTCCTGTTGCACGACCGGACCGATGTCCATCATCTTCGCCGACAACTCGACCAGAAAGCCCGCTTCCACGATCTGGTCGGAGGCAGCGCGGCCATGGCGGACGTCTACCAGCTGGTTCGCGATGTGGCACGAGTCGACTCCACGGTGCTCATCGAGGGCGAAACGGGAACGGGGAAAGAACTCATCGCCCGGGCTCTGCACTATGCCAGCGGAAGAAAAGACCGGCCTTTCATTGCGGCCAATTGTGCCGGCCTTACAGACTCGTTGCTCGGGAGCCAGCTGTTCGGCCACAAACGCGGCGCGTTCACCGGCGCTATTGAAGATCATCGAGGGCTGTTCGAAGCCGCAGAAGGAGGAACGCTGTTCCTCGACGAAATCGGAGACGTTCCCCACTCCGTCCAGACCAGCTTGCTCCGTGTCCTACAGGAAAAGGAAATCACCCGGCTGGGAGAAACCAAGCCTCGAAAAGTCAACGTCAGAGTCCTCGCAGCAACCCATCATAATTTAAGCAAAGACGTCATACGCGGAACCTTCCGCGCGGATCTGCTCTACCGCATCCGGGTCGCCCGGATTCATTTGCCTCCGCTCAGGGATCGACGAGACGATATCCCCCTCTTGGCCCGCACCTTTCTCGGTCAAGTGGCAGCGGCTACCGGCAAAGTCATCGAGGGGATCGCCGCTGAAAGTCTCCAGCTTCTCATGACCTACTCCTGGCCGGGCAACGTACGGGAATTGAAGAGCGCCATTGAATTCAGCGTGATCAGCTGCCCGGGCCCTACACTCCGGCCGTCCGACCTGCCGCCTGAAATCCGCCTGCCTCATGACAACCATCGCCGCGACACGCTTCGGGACGAATCCGGACAGGACCCTCGCATCCATATCACGCAAGCGCTCCAACAAACCGGAGGCAATCGATCCGAAGCCGCGAAGCTTCTCAGGATGAGCCGAGCTACATTCTATCGCCGCTTAGTCGAACTCAAGATCGAATTGCCCATCTAGCCTACGCGCCAACGCTCGCCTGTTGTCCGTGAAACACCTTGCTGAGACAAGGCCCGTCTCCTGAGACAGTCTACAGACACACACACTGCCCTAACATCTTGATTTTCTCCAATCTCTGATTGTCAACCGATTGGCACGATCCTTGACATCTCGCAGCCACTATTAAGCTGGATACACCGACCGTCACACTTTTGCATTGGCATCATCATTGCCAAATCTAATAGACTGGGGCTGCTCTTGGGGGCATAGACTCCGATCTGAGACCAAGACATCAGAGTTGTCAGAAGAACCTGAGTAGGATATACAAACATTTCCTGGGCCATTCGGCCTTAGCACGAATGTGTAGTCTTTGATCGCGTCGTGATACTTCCAGCCTCAATACTGAATTAATGGGAGGAAGAATGAAGAACGTGCTTGTACCGGTGATCCTGGTGTTCACCCTGTGCCTCGGTTTCAGCGCCGCAGAAGCGGCAGATGCCCCGCCGCCTCTTGATGTCGTCACGCTCAAGGACGGCAGCAACATCTACGGCGAAATCGTCGAGATGGCGGGCGGCGTCCTCGTGATGAAAACCCCGTCCAGCCCGGATAATGTCATCAAAGTCAAATGGAGCGATGTCGCCAAACTCGCGGTCAACCATCCGATTCCCTTTCATCTGAAAGAGGGCAGCATCCTGGTCGGCACCGCGACGGCGGAGTCCGACGGCAATCTGAACATCCAGTCTGAGCCGCTCAAAGGCTCGCTCACGGTTCCGCTTGATGCGATCGGCTCTGTGAATCCATTGATTCAGCCGCCGGTCCTCTACTCGGGCAGTCTGACAGGGGGATTCTCGCAGACGACCGGTAACAGTCATCTCAAAAATGCGAGCGTGCTGGGAGATTTTGTGGCACGCAGCGAACAACTTCGCTTGTCCATCAACGGACGTTACGTCTATGGGGAAAATGCCAATACCCTCATCGCGCGCAATGCCCGCGGCACCATCAAACTCGACTTCTTCATTACCAAGCGCTTTTATTGGTTCGCCTCAGCCTATGTGGAAAACGATCGCTTCCAGGACCTGAAAATGCGAACAGCCCTCGCCAGCGGACCCGGTTTTCAATTCATCGAGCGCGGGGATTTCAGCGGCATCTTCAAAGATATGACCTTCTATACGGAAGCCGGCGTGTCCTTCTTCAATGAAGACTTCCGTGTTGCAGACGACCAATCCTCCATCCGCGCCCGCGTCTCGATGAAATTCAATTGGCCCATGCTCGATGATCGCATCACGTTCTACCACTACAACGAGTTTTACCCGTCGATGCAAAACGCGAGCAACTACTATCTGACCATGGACAACGGACTCCGGTTCAAGATCTGGGAAGGGTTCGTGAGCGGCGTTCAAGTGACCACGCGGTACAACAGCCGGCCGGCGCCTGGCACCGGCGACACCGACAATCTGTATCTCTTCACCATCGGATACAGCTTCGATACGACCAAGAAGCGATAGCGCAGGGGCACACGAGGCCATTCACCTTAATTCATCCTCATAGGGAGGATCCATGATGCTGAAAGAATTCAAAGAATTCGCCATGAAGGGCAATGTGCTCGATATGGCCATCGGTGTGATCATCGGCGGGGCGTTCGGGAAGATCGTCACGTCGCTTGTCAGCGACGTCTTGATGCCTCCCCTTGGGCTGCTGATGGGCAAAGTTGATTTCTCCAGTCTGTTCATCAACCTGTCCGGCTCTCCGCAGCCATCGCTCACAGCCGCCAAAGCCGCCGGCGCCCCTACCGTCAACTACGGCGTGTTTCTCCAGACGGTATTTGACTTCATCATCATTGCGTTCGTCATTTTCATGCTGGTGAAGCAAATCAACCGGCTAAAAAAAACCGAGCCGACGGCAGCGCCCACAACGAAAGACTGCCCCCAGTGTCTGTCGACCATCCCGATCAAGGCAACGAAATGTGCGCACTGCACATCAAACGTATAGCCCAACGCACGAGTTCAACAACCAAGGAGACCGTAATGAAAGCCATCAAGACCTCGCTACTGACCATCAGCCTGCTGTCACTGGCGGGCACCGCCTCCGCCATTGATTTGAGCGCCATCTGCTGCGACGGCGGCTACGAATACCGCCACCGTAATCAGTGGGATGCCGATGCCGCCTCCAAAGACATGGCGGCTCGGCTGGCTGCGCTTGAAAAGGAACGGCAACGGCTGGCCGATGAACTGGCCGCCGCCCGGAGAGAAAACGGGGCCTTGAGCGAGCGCGTGAAAGCTCTCGAAAGCCAACTCGCCGACCGCGATCGCGAACTCGCCGCCCTGCGTGCAGGAGCAGGCAATTCCTCGAAGCTGGCCGGTCAACTCTCTTCTGCTCAAAGCGACCTGGATCGCGCGAACGCACGGATCGCCGATCTGGAACGCCAACTGGCAGCTGCACAGACTGCCGCAGGAAGTGATAAGGATAAATTAGCTGCGGATCTGGCCGCGGCTCAATCGCAACTCGCCGCACTCCAAGCCGGGGCCGGCGACAAGGATAAGCTGGCCGCAGAACTCGCCACAGCGAAACAACACAATGCCGACTTGCAATCACAACTCGCGGCCATGGGCGGAGCCGCCGGGGACAAAGACAAGCTGGCCGCAGAACTCGCCGCGTGCAGACAACGCGTCGCCGAGCTTGAACGGATGTTGGCGGAGCGAGACAAAGAACTCGCCGGACTCCGAGGTGATCTCTCGGCAGAAATGTCGAAGCTCAAGGAAGCGCAGCGCGGCCTGATCCGAGCGCTCAAACCCCAGATTGACCAGAATAATATCGCCGTCGATTTGAACAACGAACGGCTGTTGATCAATCTCGCCTCCGGGTATCTCTTCGGATCAGGAGAAGATCAGCTGAAACCGGCCGGAGCGGATGCGCTCAAGCAGGTGGGTGCCATCCTCAAAGATTTCCCGGAATATAAAGTCGCGGTGGACGGCCATACGGATAACCGTCCGATCAAGAGCTCGTTGAAAAAGAAGTTCCCGACCAATAAGGAGCTCTCCGAAGCGCGCGCGGCGAATGCCGCCCATGCACTTACGGAAGGCGGCCTGGCAGCGGCAACGACTCACGGCTTCGCCGAGACCAAGCCGGTGGCCCCCAATACCACCGATGCAGGCCGGGCAAAGAACCGCCGGGTTGAAATCCGCGTCACAAAGTAACTCGCGCGTCTCTACCGAACGGAGGGCAGGGTGCAGCGATACGTTGCACCCTGCCTCGCATCACACCTTCCTTACCGACCCTCAGGTCACAGATCGTGAGTTTCGCCTTTACAGCTTGCACGAGTGCTGTTCGACAGCGCCGGAATTGGCAGAACCGGACACCGTGGCCAGTATTTTGAAATGTCCTAACCCCAATTCCTTTCCAAACGCTTCCCCCACCAAGACATCCTGGACATGTTGGTGATCCGACGCGCGAAAGACCGATTTTCCTTCCTTCAATCCGTCGAACTCGTGCCCTTCCAGAGCCTTGATCAGTGCCGCGGTGTCGGTTGCGCCGGTACGCTGGATCGCTTCGAGCAACTGCGTCATCGCGGCATAACCCAAGTAGCAGCGCGACGTCGGGGTATGATTGTACTTGTCGATGACGCCCTGGATAAATCGTCTCGACCCCTCGGTGTTGATTTTGGGGTCCCAGATCAAGCCCCAGATTCCGGCATTATTCGCGTATCCCAGCGGCCGGCCGATCTGCTCGCCGCTGACGAGACCGCCGACACCGATCTTGTCCTTCGCCAACTCCAGCTTCCCGTATCCCTTAAGCGCATTTACAAGATCCCATCCATACAGATTGCAAATGATCGCCGTAGGGTCTTTCGCTTTCGCCGCCGCGAACGCCGACAGAAAATCCGTCGCCCCGAACGGCATCAACGCTTCGCCGACCAGTTCCACCTTATGCGCCTCAGCCGCCTCGACTATCGCCTGCGCGGCCGCTTTGCCGTCCAATGAACTCGTGGTGATCAGGTACCAGCGGGTTCCGTAGGCCTTCACGAGGTGCGGGACGACCGCCTGCGCCAACATTCGGGCATTGGGCATAAACACAAACGTGTGGGAATTACAGGCGACACCGGTCAGCTCGGGGAGATAGGAACCGGTCACCATAAACAGCTTGTTCTCCCGTTGGGCCAGCTCGCTGACCGCCAACGCGCAATCACCGTTGAACGTCCCCATCAGCGCGTCGACACGGTCCTCCTTGATAAACTTCGTCGCGGCTTTCAGCGCCTGCTCAGGATTCGAGGCGTCATCGGCTTCAAGAATCATCGCCGGACGCCCCAGCACGCCGCCCCGTTTATTGAAAAGATCCGCGGCGACGTTCGCGCCATGGACGTCATGGATCGAAGACGTTTTATACGGGCTCGACAGCGGATCAAGAATCCCGATCTTGATGGGATCACCGGCCGCGGCGGTTGCCAGGCCACTACGACCCAGAAGCCGTTCGGCCAGATTGCCGGCCACCAGCGCGCCGCCGGTCATAGCCGACAGTTGCAGAAATCGTCGTCTCGACAGATCCGTCATCGTCTCTCCCTCCTTCTCGTTCAACGCGCGACCTCACGTCACTGGGTTGTGTCAAACCTGCTTACGATTTCACAGCATGCAACGCTGCTTCGAGCTCAGCAATTCGCGTTCTCAGCGACGACGCCAGCTCTTCGACTTCACTCACGGAATAGCGTGGCGTAATGTACTTCGGACAGTTCCAGTCGAATGAGACGACATCAATGAAGACCAACCGCTCCACGCTTGTCCGCATGGTTGGATCCGTGAATCGTTCGATCCATTCGGGACGCTTACGGGCATCTTCGATGCGGGCATGGCCCAGAATCTTCAATCGTTCGCGGTTCTTGTAGTCCATGAGAAACAGCGCAACACGATCATTGGCTGATAGATTGCCCGTACTCAACAGCTGCCGATTGCCCCTATAGTCGGCAAACGCCAAGGTCGAATTGTCAACGACCCTCACGAATCCGGAAGGCCCGCCGCGATGCTGGATATATGGCCAGCCGCTTTCGCTGATCGACCCGAGATAGAAGCTGTCCCGCATCGTAATATATTCAATCTCCGCCGGGCCTAACAGATCGCGCTCCGGAGACCCGGCGATCTTACCCGCCTGCCCGTAATAGCGCGTCTGCGCATGACCCACCGCATCCGTAAACATCAGATCGAGATACTTCGTTGCCATCGCGTCTCCTGTAGGCATTCAGATCCGACACATTCAGGAGACGGCCTCACGACCGTCCCCTGAGAATTCATTCAAAACACGATCGGCTGCCAGCCCTCCGCCATGTATCGCCGCAAACTTAAGAGACCGGCTGTTCCAGATAACGCATAATCCTTCACAATCGGAACCCCGCAGGCCTTCACACTTTCCGTAGCTCCAAAGACCTCCGCGCAACCGCATGAGGCACCTTGCACAACATCGCGGACAGCGTTGTAGAGGCTATTGGCCGGATGCGAGAGTTTAGTCAATTCGGCTGGCCAGCGCGTGCCGGCACCGTTAAACACAACCACGACTTCATCGCCCTTCTGTTTACATTCGGACGCCAGGGCCAGTGCATTAAAGACTCGCCCCAGCCCTTCTTCGGAACCACTCTTCGGATCAGACAAAATAATGATGGCAGTTTTCATACATTCTCCTTCGGCAGAATGAGTACTGTGATCTCGTCATGCGATGGCCATCGCCGTGAGATCCATCAGCAAGTCGAATGCCGGAAAGAATGCCAGGCATGAAGTGAGATGAGATACGAATGGAATCAAGAGGTTGAACGATGTTCTGTGGGTACCGTATTCAGCGCAGTGATCGATCCATCCTACGACATATCGTAGCGCCACGATATTCCGTGGGCGAAAAGCAGAAGTCACTATGCTTATACAAGACGAGGCCTCTTAATCCCGAGCTTATGCATTCGTGAACGGAGGGTATTGGGATGGAGATCCAACCGAGTCGCTGCACCCTGCTTTCCTTCGACGACCCAGCTCACGTCCTGAAGAACACGCAGGATATGGGCCCGCTCGACGGCTTCCATCGTTTCCTCCTGCTGCAACGAAAATCGGACGGTGGGATAGAGAAGGGTGTCATCAATCTGAAGAGTGGGACCGTTTGAGAGAATCGTGGCCCGCTCGATGACATTCTCTAACTCCCGGATGTTACCGGGCCATGAATAGGTCATGAGGCGGTCCATGGTTACCTGCGAAACTCCGTCGAGCCTCTTGGACAGTTTCTTTGAATATTTCTCGAGGAAATGGTGAACCAATAAAGGGATATCTGAAACACGAGCCGACAGGGATGGGGCTTCGATCGGAAAGACATTCAGGCGGTAGAGAAGATCGGCCCGAAACAGACCGGCCTTGACAGCCTCAAGCAAATTGCGGTTCGTTGCCGCGATCACCCGCACATTGACCTTCGTCGATAGACCACTCCCGATCCGCTCGAACTCGCGCTCCTGCAAGACGCGAAGAAGCTTCACTTGCGCATCCAGCGGCAGTTCACCGACCTCGTCAAGGAAGATCGTGCCGCCGTCCGCCAGCTCGAATCGTCCAATGCGACGCTGCAACGCGCCGGTAAACGAACCCTTCTCATGTCCAAATAATTCACTCTCTACGAGGTTCACAGGAATGGCTCCGCAATTGACTCGCACTAGAGGGCGGTCCTTGCGGAGGCTGAGATTGTGAATGGCCCGAGCGATCAGCTCTTTACCCGTCCCTGTGGCTCCGTGAATCAGGACCGTCGAGTCAGTAGGAGCGACCTGCTCGACGTGCCGCAGCACAGCCTTGATGCCCGGACTCTCGCCGATAATCTCTTCAAAATTGTGTGCGAGCTTAATCTCTTCGCGGAGATAGAGATTTTCGGCCTGGAGTCGATTCTTGAGCTGCTCGACTTCCGTAAAGAGTTGCGCGTTCTTGATCGCAATCGCCGCTTCGTTGGCAAAGACCGCCAATCGCTCGAACTCCGCCTCGCTCAGCGGACGCCGACCGAACAACGCAATGACGCCGAGCAATTCCGAGCGAAACTTCAGCGGGTAACCGGCAAAGGAATGAAGCCCGTTATCCTGCATCCACTGCTTGTTCGGGAGTCGGTCATCGCCAAGTACGTCGTTCGTGAAAATGGGGCCGGAGCCTTGCGCGATGTTCCCGATCTTCAAGGCACCGAGCGGAATGCGTCGATACTCTCCCGTGAGATTGGTATAAAGCCCGGCACTGGCCTCAAGATGCAGACAGCGGCTCCGGTTCAGACAATCTGCCGCTTTGTAACAGTCGGTACACAGGTCGCCGGGACCTAAGAGCCAGATACGAGCAAAGGCCGCATCAATCTCCTCCACCAAACCTTGTGTAATGGTGTCCAGCACAACCTGAAGATCGAGGCTTGACGCCATTTGAAGCGTAATACGCGCAAGGATTGCACAGGGTTTCGACGGGTTTTCAGGGGAGGGGTGGTTCGACATAATCAATGCTCCCTGCCGGTTCAACCGGCAGAGAGCACGATAAGAGGGCCCACCAACGTTGTCAACGGCGGCTAGCTATACTGATCCCAGGTATCGCACTGTTTGATCGCCCAAAAGACGGCCTCTTTCAATCGTTTCAACGTCTGGTTATCCGGGTCACGCAACGCCTGTAATTTCTTATCCAAATCATAAAGGGGTTGAATCGACCGCTTATCCGGAATCTTGCCCAAAGCCCAGGCTACTTCGGTTAACACCGTCCAATCCGTCTTCGGATCTTGCAGCCTGGCCAGCAGTGGAAGAACAACGGAGGCATCGCCATGGATACCGCCCAACTGCCCTAATCCCTTTGCCGCGGCAGCCTGGACATCGATCATCCCGGACGTGTTCATGATATCGACGAGGAGCGGAATTCCTTCTTTCCCGAGGTTACCCATCGCCACCAATGCCTGCTTGGCTAAATCCCGATCCTGGAGCACCTGCTTGAGTTTCGGTAACGCCTCATCCGCCTGCATCTCACCGAGGAGCGAAATGATTTTTACTTTCCTAGACAAGCTGGACTCAGAGGAATCCAGCAGCTTGAGCAGCCGCTCGGCATGGCCCCACTCGGCGGCAAGAATCAACGGAAACTCATACATCTCAAGTTGATCTTTCAACCGGGCCAGGGCAAAAGCGCCGGGCTCGCCCGCCTGAGCGGCCAGAGCCGCAGCGGCCGCATCCTCGAAATCCGTTCGGACCTCTTTCTGCCATTTGATCTTCATCCCGCCCAAGGCATAGGTCAGCTGACAGGCCGGCCCCTTCCAGAGACGAGACGGCGCATCGGGCAAATCATTATCGCCGCCGGACGCCGCAGTCCCTTCCCAGGTTTTGCGCTGCTCGCATTTGACCCGGACGACCGCATCATACGTTTTCGAAGCATCCTGCACCACGGTGTATCCGACTTCGCTCAAGCGGCGTGACACGACCGACGCCAGGGGGCCGCTATCGCCCCCTCCTTTATCCGTCAAGGCCAGCAGCTCGATCAGGACGACTTGAATCTTGTCCAGCTGCGCCTTTTGTTCCGGAGTGAAATACTCGCGATAGGCCCCGACCGGAGACACCCATCCACCCACAGCCCCTAACAGAATGAAAGCGATGATCAAAAAAGAGCGGGACATGCACCACCTCCTTGCCTACGGCAAAATCTGAAGCACGCTGCACCTCACATCCGTATGATGAAGCGAGCACGGCACCTCCTCTTGATCAGTATACTCCTGCGTGCGGAGGTGAGCCACAAACCAGTGTACGGCCACTATGGCTCACACTTCATCTTTGACGTCTCTTCCTGCGATCCCCTTGGCATCGCCACTGATGTTCATTATGACCCGTCTACAGGAACTCAGTTCCAACAACCCCGCATGAGTATGGGTTGACAGTAGCTCGCCTCCGACGGTACAAAAGGCTTACACAATCGCGTGTTTTGCTGTCTCAGCAGGCGCGGCGACAGCCCCGCGACGCTCCCGGCCATGCGAGAGTGGCGGAACTGGCAGACGCGCGAGACTTAGGATCTCGTGGGTAACCGTGGGGGTTCAAGTCCCCCCTCTCGCACCAATTGACGATAACTCCGTTTGGGCCCGCCCATCACGGTACGTGGAAGGACACTCATAATGACGATGAAGATGGAAATGACCGAGCTGGGCCCCATGAAACGGGCATTAAAAATCGAAGTCCCCGCGCAGGAAGTCACGCAACGTTTCTCGCGCGCGTACACCGAATTGAACCGCCAGGTTCGCATTCCGGGGTTCCGCCCCGGGAAAGCCCCGTTAGGGCTCCTCGAAAAACGCTACGCCAAAGAGGTTGAAGAGGATGTCCTTCGCAGCATTGTGCCGGATTTCTACGACCGCGCCGTCCGCGAGGCCGGCATCAGCCCGGTCCTGGTCGAGATTCCGCCGCTGGAACGGGTGAAAATCAAGAAGGATGAACCCTTCACCTTCACCGCCACCGTCGAAATCAAGCCGACGATCGAACTGCGCGACTACAAAGCTCCCAATCCCATTTCCCTCAAGCCGGACAAGCGCACCGTCACAGACGAACAAGTCGACCGTGCACTCGACGTGCTGCGCGAGCAGCAAGCTAAGCTTGAAGCCGCTCCCGCAGGCGCCGCGTTAGGTGACGGAGATTTCGCCGTCGTCGACCTTGAAGGTTTTCTCGATGGCGCGGCGCTGGAAGGGACAAAGAAGGAAGGGCAACTCCATAAGGTCGGCTCAAAAGCAGCCCTTCTCGGTATCGAGATCGACGGTTTCTTGTCCGGTAAAAAAGAGGGCGATGTCGTCGACATACCGCAAAGCTATCCGAGCAGCCATCCCGATACCCGCGTCGCCGGAAAAACCGTCAATTTCTCCCTCGCGATTAAAGGGGTCAAAAAGAAAACGCTGCCCGCTCTCGACGACGAATTTGCCAAAGATTGCGGCCCCTTTTCGTCGCTGCAGGAGATCAAGGACAAATTGCGCAGCGAAATGGAAAAGGCCCTCAAGCGGGACATCGACGAGTCTTATAAAGACACCATTTTGAAAAGGCTTGCGGAAACCCACCACTTCGACCTTCCGGAAACTCTCGTGACGCGCGAACTCGACGCCATCGTTCGGCAACGACTCCAAGAGCGTCAGCGGGGTAAAGCGACCGACCCGACGCCTGCCGCAACGGCTGAAGAACTCAAAGCCATCCGCGAAGAGAACTGGGATGAAGCCAACCGGCGCGTCAAAGTCGGCCTGATCCTCGAAGCCATCGCAGTAAAAGAAGGGATCTCGGTCAGCCAGGAGGATATGAACAACGAAGTCACGAGACTTGCCACGGAGCTTCGGGTGCCGATGGCCGAACTGGTGAAGATGATTCAGGCAGGCGGCCAGGATTCCGTCGAAGAATTGCGCGCTCGCATCCTGGCGGATAAAGCTCTGGACTTCGTCTACCGCAACTCTGTGATCCAAGGTTAGACACGATGCCCGTGAGCGCCGCTCATGAGAGGCGCTCACCCATCACTGCGGAAAGGAATTGAGAATATGTTGGTCCCGATCGTAGTCGAACAAACCAATCGAGGCGAGCGCTCATACGACATCTATTCCCGGCTCCTGAAAGACCGGATCATTTTCCTGGGCGCCCCGATTGACGACATGTTCGCGAACCTCATCATCGCCCAGCTTCTGTTCCTGGAGGCTGAAGATCCTGAAAAGGACATCAATTTGTATGTGAATTCACCGGGAGGCAGCGTCACGGCCGGGTTGGGCATTTATGACACGATGCAATATGTAAAGCCCCCGATCAACACCATCTGCCTCGGCCAAGCCGCCAGCATGGGAGCCCTGCTCCTGACCGCCGGGGCAACAGGCAAGCGTTACGCACTGCCGAATGCGCGGGTCATGATTCACCAGCCGCTCGGCGGATTTCAGGGACAAGCCACCGAAATCGACATCCACGCCCGCGAAATTCTCAAAATACGCGAGCGGCTGAACGAAATCATGGCGAAACACACCGGCCAGCCCATCGAAAAGATCTCCCACGACACCGAGCGCGACTACTTCATGTCCGCCGAAGAAGCCAAGACATACGGATTGATCGACGAAGTCATTACACGGCTGACCAAGCCTCTCAAGTCGGTGGACTCCGGGGATGCCGGTAAAGACGGGGCCAAGAGCAAGTAACACAGGAGGACGCATGGCCAAGCAGGAGAAGGTGGATCGACATTTGCGGTGTTCCTTTTGCGGGAAAAGCCGCGATGAAGTACGCAAGCTGATCGCGGGGCCGACCGTCTACATCTGTGACGAATGCGTCAACCTGTGCAATGACATCATTGCGGAGGATTGGGAAGAGGCCAAGGAAGAAATCTCCTCCAAGCTGAAAAAGCCCGCCGACATTAAGCATCACCTTGATCAATATGTCATCGGACAGGAGCGCGCCAAGCGGATCCTCTCCGTCGCCGTCCATAATCACTACAAGCGCATTTCCTCGAAAGAAAAAGACGTCGACGATGTGGAGCTCCAGAAGGGCAACATCCTTGTGGTCGGGCCCACCGGCACGGGAAAGACGCTCCTTGCGCAAACCCTCGCAAAGTATCTCGACGTGCCGTTCACCATGGCCGATGCCACCACCCTGACGGAAGCCGGGTATGTGGGCGAAGACGTCGAAAACATCATCCTCAAGCTCCTCCAGGCGGCTGACTATGATGTCGAGCGGGCCGAACGGGGTATCGTCTACATCGATGAGATCGACAAGATCAGCCGTAAGAGCGATAGCCCCTCCATCACCCGTGATGTCTCGGGAGAGGGCGTGCAGCAAGCCCTGCTCAAGCTGATTGAAGGCACCGTGGCCAACGTCCCGCCGCAAGGCGGACGGAAGCATCCGCATCAAGAGTTCATTCAGGTCAATACCAGCAACATTCTGTTCATCTGCGGCGGCGCGTTTGTCGGACTGGACTCTCTCGTCGAACAACGCTTGAACCGCAAATCGATGGGATTCGGCGCAGAAATCCGCGGACGCAATGAGGCTCGGCTGGGAGAAATGCTCGCCCACGTCCAGCCCGAAGACTTTCTCAAATACGGGCTCATCCCGGAGTTCGTCGGTCGCGTGCCTGTCGTCGCGACGCTCGAAGAACTGGACGAACGGGCGCTGGTTCGCATTCTGACCGAACCGCGCAATGCCCTGACGAAGCAATATGAAAAATTGCTCTCGTTCGAAAAAGTGAAACTCAAGTTTACCGACGGCGCGCTCAACGCCGTGGCCCGCAAGGCGTATCAGCAAAAGACCGGGGCGCGCGGACTCCGCGCCATCCTCGAAGAAGTGATGCTGGATGTGATGTACGATGCCCCGTCACAAAAGCAAATCAAAGAAGTCCTCATTACTGAAGATGCGATCTTAGGGAAGAATCCCCCGATTCGCATTTTCGAACAGGACAAAGACGCAAAGAGCGCATAACCATGACCGTACAGCCGGGCCGTTCGCGCGGCCCGGCGTTCACCCTCTCCCGCCGCATCTCCTCTATCCCAGCTGTCCAGGCCGCCCGCAACGATTCGGGTAATTCTCATGTATTGCTCGACAACGTAAAATAACCCGCTATATTTGGGGAGTATCAGAATCGAGCCCGGAGGCCTTGTGAAATTTCTCGTATCCCTCAGCCTTCGCCACAAAGGCAAAGTTCTTGAACTCGACGCCACTCGAGAGATCGTCAATCTGCTCGGCACGAACGGCGAGCCCATAGGCAGCCTCTCCTGGGATTTCGTCGTGGACCAGATCCTGGCCTATCGTAAACCATCCGTACCCAAAGAAACCCGTTCAGAACCTCGTGTCAATCTCGCCTTTCGAGTCCGCTATAAAACACCGGAAGGGAACCACTACGATAGCCGGGCGGGCGGGATCGGCGGAGGCGGCCTCTTCATCGAAAGTACGACACCCTTGCCGGTCGGAACCAAGCTCGCCATGGAATTCTCGCTCCCCGAGCAGCCCACTGAATGGATTCCCGCAAAAGGAGTCGTCGCCTGGGTATGTCCCAAAGCCGATCAATACACCTTTAGCCCAGGCATGGGCGTGCGCTTCTCGGATATTGCACCCGAAGCACGTGAGCGCATCCTCGCGATCGTGAAAACCCTCGACAGCGCCGGTCAGGCTGCTTGAATCAAGCGACCCGCTGCATGTCCTCGACGACGGTAAGGCCGTTCAATCATGAGATATCCGGTTGTCATTACAGCCAACCATCAAGGGAAACTCCTCACCGTCGACGCTGACCAGGAGATGATTCTCATCCATGACGCCTCCGGCGCCCTGCTCGGCGGCATCCCTTGGGGACATGTCATCGACCGCCTCCTGGCAAGCGATGACGACATACGATTCGCCCATTGCCGCACGCATCCCCGCGCTCCGCTCGCCCTCAAAGTGCGCTATTCCACACCGGAAGGAAAACAATTTGATAGCCTCACCGGCGGAATCGGCGGAGGAGGACTGTTCATTGAAAGCGGGACACCGCTGGCACCCGGGACCGAAGTAGCTGTCGAATTTGCCTTACCGGATCGCCCCTGGGAAAAACTCAAAGCCAAGGGAAAAGTCGCCTGGACGAGAAACCGTCCGGAACGCCATCTCCTGTTTCCCGGAATGGGGGTACAGTTTACGGATATCGATGAGAAGGCGCAGGCTCAGCTTGTGGAATTGGTTGAGGCTCTGAACCGGAGCCGTATCCCCTCAACCCCGTAAGAGATTGCTCAGCCCAGCGCCGAACTTGAGCGTTCTCATCCTCACCAGCGGCGACTCTCAGCGCCTCTGCTGCGTCTCTCCCGGAAGCGAATTGAAGTCGATACGCAATCTCGGCGCGCACATTGGACGAAGGGTCTGCTGTCAATCGGGCGCGAAACAATTCGGCGACGCCGGAGTCCCCGATCTCCGCCAACGCAGCAACCGCGGCACGACGGACTTGCGGCTCTGAATCATGCAAGAGTTCCGCAAGCGCCCTCAACGCTTCAGGAGCGTTGCTGCTCAGAAAAGCCTGAATCACCACACGGCGTACCTCTGAGTCCTCATGCGCCAACTGGGACAACGCCTCCGGCCACAATTCCCTCGTCGGGTCGAGAGAAGCCAGAGTCTGTGCGGCGGCCGTGCGCACCGATGGGGACGGATCGACAAGTAATTCGGCAATACGCCCTCTGGTAGGCGTCTGTAAAGAGCCCAAACCGCGAAGGCTCCATACAGACGCCTCTCGAACGATAGCCGCAGGATCGCCTAGAGCCAGAATCAGTTCGGGCACAACCTGGGGATTGCCGATCTTCCCCAAGGCTTCGGCAGCAGTTCTCCGAACCACCGCGTCAGAGTCATGCAACAGTCGTTGCAACGTGTCGACCGTGACCTGAGGAGCCGGATCCGGTGAGGTTTGATAGCAGCCGGCAAGCGCCACGCACCAGAGACTGAGCAGGAGCACTACGACAGATGGCGGCGTTTGAACCAACATTGCGTGCGACTAACAGTCTGGAACCTTCAACCCTGTTTGGGAGGTTCTTCTTCCACCGCCGGTAGTTCTCTGGCGGCTTCCAGAGACTGCTGAAATTCCTTCTGTGCAGAGTCCATCTCAAATTGAATCGTCCGGACTTGAGGATCCACGGTATTCCGAACGTCTGCAACCGTCTGCCGGAACGTTCTCAGCGCATCGCCCAACCCTTCACCCAATCCCTGCATGTCGTTCGGAGACAACCCCGCCGGCGCTTGAGCTGCTTTCGCCTTCAACGCGGCTTGTTGTGCCTGCACACGGGCTACCGCCTCCTTATTCACAATAGCGGAAGGGCGTTTCGCCGCAGGCTTCGCCTGCGCACCCGGTGGAAGCGGGGGATATTGCGCGCGTGACACCGGGGCCGGTGCAGCGGCCCGTTCCTCCATCGACAGAGCCTGTTGCCCGCCGCTCGACTGGACCTGAGATGACGCAGCAGAACGCGGCGCCTGGGGAGATTGCGGCCCCATGTGGTACATCATCGACGCGGTCGTGCCCGGCGTCAGTTCGGGGCCCGGTACATACGGAACGTTGGTCGCTTTCTGAGCCGGTTGAGCCGAGGCTGCCGTCTGGGGAGCGGCCCGATCGACTTGGGGTGCCTCAACCGCTGCCGAGACTTCCGGTTGAGCCTGGACTATCTCTTGAGGCGGCGGGATTTCATTCACTTCTTTTTTGAAACCTTTGAGCGCTTTGCCGACGCCCTCACCGATCTGCGGCAATCGCCCCGCCCCGAAAATAATCAGCACGATGACCAGGATGATGATCAACTCTGAAATGCCCATTGTCCCGAACATGGTCGCACCCTTCCTGCCCGCAGGTGGTCAAAACCTCTCTCGATCGACCCGCATAGCGATGGACGAATCTAGCCGCCACAACAAGACACTGTCAAGAAAGAGGCTACGCTCACCGGGAGGTCCCGGCGGGTCAGCCGATCGCTACGATTTCCGTCTGCAGCGGCTGTCCATACGCGACCGCCGCGGTTTCGGAGACATATACGTCAAGCTCGCTGCGAATGCCGAACTCATCCGGAAGATAGATCCCCGGCTCGATCGAGAAACAAGTTCTGGGCAGGAGCCGGCGACTCTCCTGCGTTTCGAGATTATCGATATTGGCTCCGTTCCCGTGCACCTCTTCACCGATCGAATGCCCGGTCCGATGCACAAACCGGTCTCCGTACCCGGCCCGGCTGATCACCTGCCGGCAGGCTTCGTCGACCTCCCACCCGTACGGGAACTGTCCTGCCGCGACCCGCTGCTGCACAAACGAGAGGGCCGCATCGCGCCCCTGTCGGACAAGATCAAAAATCTCCCGGTGACGCGATGGGACCGCACGGGCTGTAAATCCGGTCCACGTGATGTCCCCGTACACGGCCCCCGGCTCCGTGCGTTTTGCCCACAGATCGATCAACACCAGGCTGTCACGCAAGACGGGCGACGACGCGGCCGCCGTCGGCCCGTAATGGGGGTCGGCACTATGCGCATTCACGGCCGCAATCGGAGGGCTTGATGTCACCATGCCGGCATCATGGATCCGCCCGAGAATAAACTGCTGAAGATCATATTCGGTGAGCGACCGGCCGGTCTGGAGGGACGAGCCGACATGGGCGAATGCCTCATCGACGATCCGCCGTAACGCCGTCACCGCATAATGATGCGATTCAAACTGCGCATCGGTCCAGACCGCTTCGAACCGTTGCACCAGATCGGCGGCACTGACGACATCCACCCCGAAACTGCGAATCAAATCGATGGTCCCGGCATCGACGCGGGAGACATAGGGGACTGCGTTGAGCGGGGAATATTGCATCGCGATCCGGCGCGACCCTTTGAGCATCGAGGCCAGAAGCGCCCGCTGCTGCTCCCACGACACATAGAGCTGGTCCTGACCGGGCAGTTCATCCAGCACGTGCGGTTCAATGCGATGGAGCAATTTGACCGGGGCCCCTTGCGCGGGAATCCAGTAGTACCACCGACGCGTGACATGACGGGACGGGTCGAGCAGCAACACACGATAGGCCAGCGGATCGCTCCCGCGAAAATCATAAAACAGCCAACCGTCGGCCGTCCCGCTCTCCCGGATTGCCGACTGAATCGCCGCAACACGCTCCTGAAACCGTGCATGCATCATCCTAAGGGGCATCATATTCGCCGAAACGGGAAGCCGTCAAATCAACAGGATGCCCGGAGCGAACCCCGTGCTACAATGCGCACCCTATGGCCCTCGATACGCCACCGGATACCGCACCGTATCGCATCACACTCTTCTTCGGACCGGAGCCGGTCGACGACGGATCCACGGCACAGTGCTGCGTCTTCAACGTGAAGAAACGGAGCTGGAAAGCCGGCATCCAGGTATCGGTCGACATTGCCACCCATCAGCTTGCCGCGCTGCAAGCATCGATTCGAGACTGTGGCTCGATTCGAAAAGCGCTTGAGCCCTTGACCGAGGACGACCGCGTAGACGCGGCATCCCGCATTCCGGACCTCGCCGCGCAGGCCATCGCCCGGTGCAAACTCGATCTTCGGCTGACGACCGGACTCCAGCAGGAAAATCAGCGGATCCGCTGCGACGAACTCGTTCCTGAACTAAATCAGGCCGTATCGACCAGACAGGAGTATGTCGTCACCTACATTCTCACAGAACTCGATCTGATGCCGTGAGTGGATTTCGCGCCATTCGCTCAATTCCACCAGGGCAGGGGGTTTGCAAGCCTTGGTGAATTTGTTATAACGCCATGACAGTCTCATCATTTTTTCATCGGATCGTAGACACGATTCTAGAATCCTGTCTTAGAGAGGAAGGAGGGGCTCCTGTGACACACCGTGGATTTATCCGCACACTCCCACTGATCGCACTCGTGGTGCTCATGACATTCGCCTCATTGGTCGCCACGCCGGCGTGGAGCCAATCGTCATCCGCCGATACCCAGCAAGGCACACCGTCCGGCGCCGGCATGCAAGCAGGCGCCGCCGTCTCCACAATTTTGTACTTCCCCTTCAAAGCGGCCTTTGCCATCGGCGGGGGCATCGTCGGCGGACTGGCCTACCTGTTCTCCGGCCTGAATGAACAGACCGCCAAGAGCATTTGGGTTCCCAGCATGTACGGGACGTATGTGATCACCCCGGAACACCTGAGCGGAGATCGCTCCGTCCGGTTCCTCGGAATCGCAGCGGACGAGAACGCGACCGGCAGCTCCGCCGCGCCAGCCACAGAACCGATTCGGTAACATGAAACCCGTCATCGGCGTGACACCGGACTTCAATGCCGGTGACCGCAAGGAATGGGGCGGGCGAGAGCCCACCTATTTCCTCCGCGCCCGCTACGTCCGCGCAATCGAGGAACTAGGGGGGATCCCCCTCATCCTTCCGTTGGTGGCCGATGCAGCCGGACGGCGCCGCCTGCTTGAGCGCATCGACGGACTGCTGCTCACCGGCAGCGGACCGGACCTTCCTCCGCGCCTGTACGGAGAACGCCAACGCTACAAATTTCCCCTGGTCAGCGAACGCCGCGCGAATTTTGAGCTGGAGCTGGTACACCAGGCCAGAACCCGTGACATCCCGCTGCTCGGGATCTGCGGCGGCATGCAGACCGTCAACGTCGCCTGCGGCGGCAGCCTCTTTCAGGATTTATCCTCGCAACTGCCCCTGGCGCTTCCCCATCGACAAACCACCAAAGCCGTCCATCCGTCCCATTCGGTGAACATCACACCAGGCAGTCTCCTCCGGAAGATCGTCGCGAAAGCGACGATGCAGGTCAACAGCTCGCACCACCAATCGGTCAAGACCGTCGCGCCCACGCTGATCGCGAGCGCGATCGCTCCGGACGGAGTCATCGAAGCGGTCGAATCCCCGGACCACCGGTTCTTTCTGGGTATCCAGTGGCACCCCGAATTTCTCTTCGAACGCCACATCGCCCACCGCCGCCTGTTTCAAGCCCTGCTTCGCGCCGCCGGTCGCCCGCGCGCGTGAGACCAATGACACGACGGCTTTTGTAATTCAGACGGCTTTTTTCATCCCGGCTGCTATACTACGCGCCATATGGATCCCACGCCTTCCGACTCGATGACTCCCCCGGCAATCGCAGACTCCGTGACCAGCCGACTCTTCCGCACCAAATCGATCGAGCGCATTCTGGCCGACGCCGACCACCCTCAATATCGCCTCAAAAGAACGCTGAGCGCCTGGGATCTTACAGCGCTGGGCATTGGCGCGATCATCGGAACCGGCATCTTTGTGTTGATCGGGACGGCGATCGTCGGAGACGCAGGCCGGCCTGGAGCCGGCCCCGGCATCGTCCTCTCCTTCATCCTCTCCGGCCTGACCTGTGTCCTTGCGGCCCTGTGCTACGCCGAATTTGCCGCCATGATTCCCGTGGCCGGATCGGCCTATACCTATTCCTATGCCACCCTGGGTGAATTTCTCGCCTGGATCACCGGATGGAATCTGATTCTTGAATACGGCGTCGCCTGTGTCGCCGTCGCCATCGGCTGGTCCGGCTATTTCAATAATCTCCTGAAACTCGCCGGCCTCGATTTGCCGGACTGGGCCACACATGCGCCCGGAGGACCGGAAGGCGGCATCGCAAATTTTCCAGCCGCCATCATCGTCCTGCTCGTGACGATCATTCTCGTCATCGGCATCAAAGAAAGCGCCCGGGCCACCGGCCTCATCGTCTGCCTGAAACTCGCCGTCATCCTGTTTTTCATCGCCGTCGGGGCGCCGGCGATCACCCCGGATAACTGGATACCCTTCATGCCCAACGGATTCACCGGCGTCACCGCTGCAGCGGCTACCGTCTTTTTCGCGTATATCGGCTTCGATGCCGTCACCACGACGGCGGAAGAGGCCCGCAACCCGCAACGTGACCTGCCGATCGGCATCATGACGTCGCTCGGCATCTGTACGATTCTCTACGTCGCCGTCGCCGCCGTCCTCACCGGGCTTGTTCCCTACAGCCGGATCGATATCCATGCCCCGGTGGCGGAAGCCCTGAGCCTGGTAGGCTATAAGTGGGGGGCGGCGGTCGTCGCCATCGGAGCCGTCGCCGGCATTACCAGTGTGCTGGTCGTCATGATGCTGGGGCAGATTCGCGTGTTCTTCGCCATCTCACGCGACGGCTTGCTCGGACCGTGGTTGTCCGTCGTTCACCCGCGCTTCGGCACCCCGCATCATGCGACGATCCTGACCGGCATCGCTGTCGCCGTCATGGCGGCCTTGGTGCCCATCGGCACCGCCGCCGATATGACAAACATCGGAACGTTCTTCGCCTTCACCCTCGTCTGCATCGGACTCATCGTCCTGCGCTATACCCGTCCGCACCTGCAACGCCCGTTCAAGACTCCGCTCATGCCGTGGATTCCGCTGTTGGGAGCCCTCTCCTGCCTGGGGCTGATGTGGCAGCTTCCGTCGCTGACCTGGCACCGGTTCGTCTGGTGGACGATCGCGGGAATCATCATTTACGGGCTCTACGGCATGCGCCACAGCAAATTAGCCGGGCACACGCCACAGACACGCAGTCTAGCATCGACCAATCGCGAATAGATCCGGAAGCGGGAAAGACTACTTCGTGTCTGCGGATGGCTCAGGAGAAGCGGCCGGCGGAGGCGGAGTGGCCGGAGCTGCTGTGGCAGCTGATGCGGCAGGTTGAGGAGCTGAAGCAGCGGCACCGGGTGCAGCAGGCGCGGCAGCCGGCTTGGGAGGCGCCGCTGGTTTCGGGGGCGCAGGCTTTTCCGGCTTGATGCCGCCTTCCCAGGACGGACCGGAATACATTTCCGCCGCGAGCCCTTTGGTTTTCCACTTATCTTCGAAATCGGCGGCGGCTTTATTGGGGGTCTCGCCCACACCCATCACATCATTCCAGGGATAAGCTTTTGGACTGATCTGACAGGATGATTCCGTCCGCTTCAAATACAACGCGATCGGGTTCCCTCGATAGGGACCGAGATAGATATGCACGCAGCCGACGTATTCAAGCAGATTCGCCATGCCGGTCTCCAAGAGGGCGCATGATGCCATAACTCACTGGAAACAGGCAAGTCGGGAGCGACTTACTGCCCGGTACGGGCTGGCGCGGCGACTGGAGGAGGAGACTGCTGAGGCCGCTGGCGGATCATGAACACCGCCCCGATCAGCGCAATGATCACGGTCACATTCAGCCCCACATCCATGAGATATTGATAGAACTGCATCTCTGTCATATTTTGTTGATGAGAGAGTTCCGCACTGGCCGTCAGGATCTTTCTAGTACAGGCAATCACCCCCACCGACAAATACGGCTCCAGCTCCAACACTTCGGTCTGGAGAAAGCGCACCACGGTCCGGAACAGCTCCAGAAGAATAATGACCAGCAGGATGTCGTTCAGCAGCCGGAGACCGGCTGGAAGAATGAGCACGTGCCCCTTCGGGTCGAACTGACCGGCGAGAAACACATACCAGGCATGGATGAACACCAGCATGCCGAGGATCAACAGACTGAATCCCGCTGTCGCATAACCCAGGCGATCCAGCCATTCCATATAGTGACACCACCGCTTCATCACATCATTTCGATTGGGATGTGGCTCGTCGGCACTCATGGGGATCCTCCAGTCGCAACTAGGCTTGTCCGACCTGCCCGGTTTGCTCCGGCTCAGGGGCGCGCATATGACCGAATTTCAACTCCCGCATCGAGCTGATCGTCAGGGAATGACCGCAGCAGCGTATTTCTGTGAACCCCGCCCCGCCGTCCATGATCATCACCCGAAGTCCGCAGGAATCCGGATACAACTTTCTTTCGTCCAGCACGACCGCCGACGGCAGGGCGCCTCTTTTCCGGCCGGCGGGTGAGCCCATTTCAGCCACAACGTCTTCCTCCGTCAAATCATGACCGCAACAGACAATCTTCTCAAACCCCTCACCTCCGCCCATGACTTTCACGACCAACCCGCAGGCATGCGGATGGCGTGTATGCTCATCAATGAAATCCCCTTTTTTCAGCGCCATGTCGCGACCTCACTCCTGCGCGGCAGCCATCCCGCGCCGTTCATCCACGCCAAGAAACACCACCAGCCCGACGAGAAAAAAGACCGCCATCGAGAGAACGGCCCACCGCTGACTTCCTGTCCACGCCGTGACTTCACCGTACACCACCGGTCCCAGAATCGCGGCGAACTTTCCGGCCACGGAAAAGAACCCGAAGAACTCACCCTGCCGCCCCAGCGGCGTAAACCGGCCGAGCAACGTACGACTGACTGATTGATTGGCGCCGAGCGCCGCGCCGGCCACCAAGCCGAGCAGATAAAACTGCAGGTGCGTCTGCACGGCCGCTGCGCCGATCACCACAGCAATCCAGAGCAACAGCGTGACCGTGATCGACCGCACGGCCCCGATCCGATCCGCCACAAATCCGAACCCGACCGAGCCGAGGCCTGCCGTAATTTGTGTCACGAGGAAATAGATAATCAGATCGCCCGGCGTGAAGTCCAGGACTTTGTTCGCAAAGATGCCGGACGCCACGATCACCGTATTAATCGCGTCGGAATAGAGCAGATAGGCGATGAAATAGCGCCGGAGATCCCGATAGGCCGACAGCCGGCGAGCCGTCTCGCATAGCTGCCCCGTCACGGCACGCCACACCGCCAGCCCGGCAGGCAGGGCACGCGGCCGAGCCCGTTCCTGCAAATACAAAAAAGTGGGCAGGGCCGCGACGAGAAAGAACGCCGCCGTGACGACGAAACTCATCCGATACGCGGCGAGGTTGGCCTCGGCAAAGCCGCCGGAGATGAAGGGATAGGCCAGCGCCAGCGAGAGCAGCCCCCCGACATAGCCGAATCCCCAGCCGTACCCCGACAGCCGCCCCATCTGCTGGGGCGGGACCAGCTCGACCAGAAACGCGCTACAGAACACAAACCCCAGATCGAATCCGATATTGGCGATCCCGAAAATCAGCAGCCCCAGCGTCACATCCCCGCGATGCACCAGCCACAGGCAGGCCGTGCCGATCACACAGAGCAGCGTGGAGCCGATAAGCACCCGCCGTTTGATGGCGCGAATATCGGCCAGCGCCCCCAGGACCGGAGAAATCAGCGCCACGACCAGCATCGAGATCGCGTATCCCCAAAACCACAATCGTTCGGCCATGCCCGGCGTGGTCACGTCGGCGGCAGCCACCTGAATGAAATAGACACTGTAGGCCACCGTCACGATGAGGGTGGAAAAGGAGGAGTTGGCAAAGTCGTAGAAACACCAGGCCCAGAGTTCCCGGCGGCCGGCTGGAAAGGAGGGCGGGCGGTTCACACCGTGGCTTTCGCCAATCGTTCACGGGCCTGATGGATGGAACGAAGCAGCGCGTGATGACTCCGGCACCCGACGACCAGCTTGGCATCCGAAATCACCACCGGTCTGGTCGGAACGAGGAACCGCTGCTTCAGCCTGGCGACCCTGGCCAGAGATTGCTCCAGCCGCTCGACGCTGATCGACCCGTCCGCAACCGCGCTGTCCAGCGCAGTGATCGCCGCGATCTCCCGGTTGCGGTCCTTGCAGATCAAAGGCATATCGCAGCCGGCCTGGACGGCGCGCACCGTCGCCTCTTCGATGCCATAGTGGTCGATGATCGCGTGCATCTCCAGATCGTCGGTCAGCACGACCCCGTCATACTGCAGCTCGCCGCGGAGAAAGTTTGTGATGATGGCCGGAGAGAGTGTGGCCGGATGTTGATCGTCCAGCGCGCGGTACAACACATGCGCCGTCATGAGCGTCGCAACTCCGTGGGCGGTCGCATGACGGAAGGGCGGAAATTCGATCTGCTCCAGTCGTTCTTTCGACGCCGTCACCACCGGCAACTCTTTATGCGAGTCCGTGCTGGTGTCGCCGTGACCGGGGAAATGTTTCCCGCAGGCCACCACGCGATTGTCCTGCAATCCTCCCACCGTCGCCAAGCCCAATTCGCAGACCGGGCCGGGCGTCGTCCCGAAAGCCCGGTCACCGATCACCGGGTTGGCCGGATTGCTGTTCACATCCAACACCGGCGACATGTTCATATTGATCCCGACGGCCCGGAGTTCTTTCGCGATCGTCGCCGCCGCTGCATAGGCGAGCTCCGACGAATTACACCGGCCCAAGACCTCACAGGGAGGGAAAATCGTAAAGGTCTTCGGCAGCCGCGAGACCCTGCCGCCCTCCTGATCGATCGAAATCAATAACGGCGAATGGGGACTGCAGGCCTGCAATGCATTGGTCAGTTCGACGATCTGCTCGATCGATTCGAGATTGCGCGAGAAAAGGATGACGCCGCCCGGCTTGTACTCCTTGATGAACGCCGCCAGATCAGGCGTCACCGAGGTGCCCTCAAACCCCACCATGAACAACTGGCCGATCTTCTCGCGCGACATGAGCATGGGCGATATCCCTTACCCTAATTAGAGTGTCCGATCGATGAGATATTGAATCAGCAATCTGGTACCAATCCCTGAAGGCCCCTTCGGAACATAGGCCCGTTCACGCTCGCTCCAGTCCGTGCTGGCGATATCCAAATGGACCCAGGGACAGTCACCCACAAACTTGCTCAGGAACAACGCGGCCGTGATCATCCCGCCCCCGCGGCCCCCGATGTTCCGCATATCGGCGACATCGCTGCGCAGCTGCTCGAAGTATTCATCCCACAACGGCATCTCCCAGACGCGCTCCCCCGCGCGCACGCCGGCTTTGCGCACCGACTCCTTCACTCCTGTGTCGGTCCCGAACATCCCGATGGCGAATTGTCCGAGCGCCACGACGCAGGCGCCCGTGAGCGTGGCGATATCGATCAACGCCGCCGGTTTATAGCGGGTGGCGTAGGCCAGCGCATCGGCCAGAATCAGACGGCCTTCCGCATCCGTGTTCTGCACTTCGACGGTTTTTCCGGAGAGCGTGGTGACGACGTCGCCCGGTTTCATCGCCCGGCCGCCCGGCATATTTTCAGCCACCGGCAGAATGCTGATGAGATGCAGCGGCAGCTTCAAGCGGGCGGCCGCGCGGATCGAGGCCAACACCTCGGCGCCGCCGGTCATGTCCGCCTTCATATGCTCCATGTTCTCAGCCGGCTTGAGAGAAATGCCTCCGGTATCAAACGTGATCGTCTTGCCTACCAGCACCACCGGACGCTCATCTTTCTTTTTCGATCCATGGTATTCGAGAATGATGAACTTCGGCGGCTCGTGGCTGCCCCGCGCCACGCCCAGCAAAGCTCCCATCCCCAGCTTTTCCATCTCTTTCTGTTCCAGGATCTTCAGCGTCAACGACTGTTCTTTGGCGATGGCCTTCGCCTCGCTGGCGATCCTGGCCGGCGTCATCACATTCGACGGATGGTTGCACAGGTCCCGGACCAGCACCGCGGCTTCAGCCGTCGCCACTCCGCGCCGAACTCCTTCGGCAATCGACCGGACCGCGCTCGTCTCCGCCGCCAGCAGCGACATCCCCTTCACTTCTTTTCCCGAAACGCTGTCGCTCCGGTAAGCCGTAAACTGGTAGCTGCCCAGAATGGCCCCTTCCGCCATCGCCTGCGCCACCTCGACGGACGAGGAACCCTGCGGCATGACGGACGGCACGGCGACGGTGAAGAAGCCCGCCTTAACCTGACGTACCCGCTTGACCGCATGCCCCATGGCCTGCCGCAGCTGATCCACCGTCACCTCTTTCTCTTTACCCAGGCCGACCAGAAGAATCCGCTTGGCCGGCACTTTGCCGTGGGTGTGCACCAGAGCCAGCTCATTGGCCTTGCCTTCAAATTCCTTGGACTGCAACAACTCGCACAACGCGCCGCCCATCGATTTATCGATCACCGTCGCCTGTTTCGAGAGCACACTGCCCTCACAATGGGTCAGGACCAGCACCTCGGTCGATTCGGTCTCCGCTCGCCCGGCCCGGGTATCTACTCGCATGATCTTCATCTCTGTCTCCTTGTTCAAACGGTCTGCAATCAGCGTGAGCTGACGGCGACGTGCCGCCTGTCATACGCCCCGCATATCCGGGGCCCAGATATATTTGTGCATCTGCAACTGAAACCTGACTGCCAGCCGGTCGGCCAGAATCCACTCGGCAAGCTGCCGCAGATCCATCGATCCGAAGACCGGACTGAACAGCACCGTACAGCGCTCCGCCAGGCGGTATTGCGCCACGATGCCGCGCGCCCACTCATAATCCGCGCGCGAGGCCAGCACGAACTTCGCCTCATCCTTCGCCGTCACATGCTCGAGATTCGGCCAATGCATCCGATCGGTCATGCCGCTCCCCGGACATTTCACATCGAGAATCAGCGTCGCCCGCGGATCGACCGGACGCACATCGATCGCACCGCTGGTCTCGATCAACACCGTATAGCCGGCATCGCAAAGACGGGCGATCAGCGGAAAGGCGTCCGGCTGCGCCAGAGGCTCGCCGCCGGTCACTTCGACGAGCGGACAGCCGTAGGCGTGAACCTTGGCGAGAATCTCCTCGATGGTGAGAGGCGTCCCGCCGTAAAAACTGTACTCGGTATCGCACCAGGTACAACGAAGCGGGCAACCCGTCAGCCGGATAAAGACGCAAGGCTGCCCCGCGTAGGTCGACTCTCCCTGAATGCTGTGAAAGATCTCCGTGACCCGGACCGTCTGGTCCCCGGGAGAGATGTGATGAGTCATCGCCAGGACACCACCGGCCAGCCGTTGCAACGGGCCACGCGGCCCATGCCGCGAATCGGGTTCACGACCGTCGGATGCCCCACGGCACCCAGGACGGCTCGATCGCCGGGACTATCGCCGTAGGCGAAACAGGCCCCGAGATCCAATTCCAGTTCCTGCGCAAGCCGGTGCACGAACGTGAGCTTTCCCTCGCCGTAGGGCAACGGAGGAATCACCTGCCCCGTATAGACCCCGTCTCTCTGCTCCAATTGACTCGCCACACAGCGATCGGCTTGCAGCGAATCCGCGATCGGCTCAATGAGAAAGTCGAGCGACCCCGTCAACAGAATCACCCAATGGCCCTCGCTCCGGTGCCGATCGATCGCCGACATCGCAGCGGGCGACACGCGGGGACAGAGGGCCTCGCGACAAAACTCCTCGCCGAGCGCTTCAATGACTTGCGCAGGCTTGCCCGACAGATACAATTTTCGCTCACGCAGCGGCTGCAGCGACAGCGACGGGAGATGCCGCAGCCACCAGGCCGCACTGGCACGGGCTTCCGGCCAGCCGACCACTCCGCGCTGCCGCAGCCACCGGAAAAACCCCACCTCGCTGGCTTCCCCGGGCAACAGCGTATTGTCGACGTCAAAAAACGCGGCGATCGAGGCGGCCAGACGGCGTTGGGATACGGAGGGGGCGACCGACATGATACGGACGATCTCCTTGGTCGATGGAAACGGGCGGACCCCCGCGTGAAAGTGGGCCGATTCTACCGGACGTGTCCTTTATTGACAAGAATTTTGCCCGCCTTCTATAATGCGCCTCCCTCAGACCGTCGCATATCGTTCGTGAAGCGTCCCGCGCAGATACGAAACCAGAGTGACGGTCTCTTCCATGACCGAGATGCAGGAGCTTCAAAAATTCCTGCAACAAGGCCGCAGCGAGCGAACGTCCGAGGCGTACGGCTGAGTACGTTGAGGGTGTGAGCGATGCGAGAACGCAGTTGCGGGAGTGTTTCAAGCTCCTGCCGGTAGCCGAAGTGGTGAAATGGCAGACACGCACGTTTGAGGGGCGTGTGGCGCAAGCCGTGCGGGTTCAAGTCCCGCCTTCGGCACCAAC
>CAYPOR010000004.1:49399-93171 GCA_964412445.1 uncultured Nitrospira sp. | reverse complement strand
CTCTCTGTCCACGCAACGGTCGAACTGAATCCCTAGACATCATCTGGCAAGGAGCCGCGCTATGAGTGGGACGGGACAACTGCCCGAACTGGAATCGCTGCGAACACAACTCGCCGACGTGGCGCGGGAACTCGCGGAACGGGATCATCGCCTCCGGCAACAGACGGGCGATTGTGACCGCGAACTGCAGGATTTGCGCGCACAGTCCCAGCTGCTTCTGTCGATCACGCAAGGCACCGCCTGGGAATCCGGCGAAGACTTTTTTGCCTCCCTGGTCAATCACCTGACGTCAACCATGCAGGTGCAGTATGCCGTCATCGGCGAGGTCCTCAACGATCGCCCGCAGACCATCCGCACGGTCGCCGTCTCGTCCGCAGGAGGCCCGGCAAGCAACTTCGTGTATCCGCTGGCCCAAACACCCTGCGAAACCGTGCTGACGCAGTCCTTCGCCTGTTTTGAGCGCCACGTACAAGACATCTTTCCCCGATTTACACAACTGCGGCAACTCGGAGCGGAGAGTTATTGCGGCGTCCCCATACGGACCAAAGCGGGCGCGGTCATCGGGATTCTTGCAATCTTGGATACCAAGCCGCTCCGCAACACCGCATGGCTGCAATCCGTGATGACCGCCTTCGCCGCAAGAACCGGAGCCGAACTTCAACGGCAACGGGCTGAGCGCCGCCTGCGTTTCACGCAATGTGCGCTCGACCACGCCGTCGATGCCGTGTTGTGGACCGACGCCGCCGGACACATCATCTATGCCAACGACGCGGCCTGCCGTTCGCTGGGCTACCTGCGGGAAGAACTCCTGGGCCTTCGCATTGCCGACATTGCCCCGCACCATGATCCGGAACACTTCCAGCGACGGTCGGACGCACTCGGGCAGGCCGGGTCGGCCACCTACGAATCCGTTCACCGGCGCAAGGACGGAACCGAATTTCCCGTCGAAGTCTCCGTCACGTATCTCGAGCATGAGGGAAGCGGTTATGCCTGCGGTATCATCCGAGATATCACCGAGCGAACCCGCATCGAGCGGGAACGACATCAGGCGCTCGCGGATCTCCAGAACATCATGGAGACCGTCCCCGACATCATGTTTACGCTCGACGCCGGCGGCAACCTGATACGCTGGAATGGCCGTCTCGTCGCCGTCACGGGATACAAACCGGAAGAACTGCTCAACAAACCCGCGCTGACGCTTGTCCCCGTTGAAGAACAGACACAGACCGCCGAGGCGATTCAGCGGGCGTTCATCGAGGGACGCGCTGAATTCGACGGGCATCTCCTGACACGCACCGGTCACACCATCCCGTACCGCTGGACCGGCGCGGTACTCAGAGACTCGTCCGGCCGGATCATCGGCATCACCGGAATCGGTCGGGATGTCTCAGAACAAACACGGGCTCAGGTGGAACTGACACAGCAGCGCCAGCACCTGCTCGAATCCCAAGCCCTCGCTCACCTGGGAAGCTGCGAATGGGATCTCGCATCGGACGAGATGGCATGGTCGGACGAGCAGTTCAGAATATTCGGCCATGCACCGCACGCCATCTCCATCACACACGATACGTTCCTGACCGCACTCCTGCCCGACGATCACGACCGGGTGCTCGCCGCCATGAACGACGCCTTGCTGGGCAACGCGCCTTACGATGTCGAATGCCGGATTGTCCGCCCTACCGGAGAAATCCGGACAATCCACTGCCGCGGAACCGTCACCCGGAGCCCTGCCGGACATCCGGTCCGGATGTCCGGCACGGTCCTCGACATCACCGACCGGAAGCAGATTGAAGAAGCTCTGCGCGTCAGCGAAGAACGATGGCACTTGGCGATACACGGAAGCAACGACGGCATCTGGGATTGGAATATCCAAGGCAGAGAAATCTTCTTTTCCACACGCTGGAAAACCATGCGCGGCTTCGCTGACCATGAAATCACAAACCACATCGACGAGTGGCGCAGCCGTATCCATCCCGACGATCTCGACCGCGTGCTCCAGAGCATCGACCGCTATCTGGCCAAACAGACCTCCGTCTTTTGCGAAGAGTACCGGGTCCAGCGCAAAGACGAATCCTACATGTGGATCCTGGATCGCGGGGCGGCCATCTGGGCAGAAGACGGAAGCCCCCTCCGCATGGCCGGATCAGAATCGGACATTACCGAGCGCAAACGAGCGGAAGAAGCCTTGGCTCAGAGCCGCGACCTGCTGGCATCGTTTGTCGCACACACACCGGCCGCCGTGGCCATGCTGGACAAAGATTTCCGATACTTGGCCGTGAGCCAACGTTGGTTGCAGGACTACCGGCTCGGTGATCAAAACCTCATCGGGAAACATCATTACGACGTCTTTCCGGAAATCCGGCATATGACGGAGTGGCACACGATCCACCAGCGCTGTTTGGCGGGATCAGTGGAACGACGCGATGAAGATCGTTTCGTTCGGGAGGACGGATCGGAAGACTGGCTTCGGTGGGAGATTCGACCCTGGCATGATGTGAGCGGAGAGATCAGCGGGATCATCATGTTTACCGAAGTCATCACCGAGCGCAAGCGGGCGGAGGAAGCACTGCGAACCTCGCAGGAAAAGCTCCAGCAGGCGCTCCGCGCATCCCACACCGGTCTGTGGGACTGGAATACGGACACGAATGAAACCGCGCTCTCCAGAGAGTTGAAACATCAGCTCGGATACGACGAAGCAGAACTGTCAGATACGTTCGAAACGTGGGAAACACGCCTGCATCCTGAAGACCGTGACCGGGTCATGGGATACGTACGGGCCTATCTTGCCAATCCCCAGGGCGACTATCAGCAGGAATTCCGACTGCGGCATAAGGATGGAACCTACCGCTGGATCGAAGCTCGCGCCGCGTTTGTAACCGAGCCGGATGGGCGACGGGTGCGCTTGCTCGGATCGCATACTGACGTCACCGAGCGCAAACAGATAGAAGACGCCTTGTGCCGTTCGAAGGCTCAGCTGTCAGATATCATGGAGAACCATCCCGCCGTGGTCTATACCAGACGCATCGGAGATGAATGGCCGTTCACCTTTGTCACCCCCAATATCTTTGGGTTGCTCGGATACACTAGCATCGACGTCATCAGCGATGCCGGTCTCTGGGACAACCTCATGCACCCGGATGACCTGGCAAAGGTGATGGCACAGACTCTTCCCTCTTTCTTGCGAAAAGGTGTGGAGACCTTCGTCACACGCCTCCGCCATCAAGACGGACAGTACCGGTGGATCGAAAACCAGGCCCGGCTCACGCATCTGGGAGACGGCCCCTTGCTGATGGTCGGCACCATGACCGACATCACCGAACGCATACGCGCCGAGGACGCCCTGCGAGAGAGCGAAGAACGGTTCCGAGCGGTCGTAGAATCAGCCTCAAACGGGTTGGTGATGGTCGATGGCGATGGCCGGATCGTCTTGCTCAATCGACAAATCGAGCGGCTCTTCGGTTATCGACGAGACGACCTTCTCGGTCGGCCCATCGAAATCCTGATCCCTCATCGCTTCCGTACCCATCATCCGATCTTGCGGGCAGAATACCAGAAGACCGCTGAGACAACGAAACCGGTCAGGGGGCGTGAGCTCTATGGAATGCGTCAAGACGGCGGCGAGTTCCCGATCGACATCGAATTGACTCCGATTAAGTCCGGCAACGGACCGATGACGCTCGCCTCCGTGACGGATCTGACCGAGCGCACACGGGCCGAGGATCAGCAGAAACAGCTGCTCGCGGAACTCGCCGAATCGCAAAAACACTTCGAGCAGATCTTCCACTGGACTCCCTCTGCCGTTGCGATCAGCACACTGGCGGAGGGCCGGTTTCTTGATGTGAACGACCGGTTGGTCCAACTGACCGGATATTCGCGTGAAGAACTGATCGGACATACTACGGCCGAATTGCGGTTATGGGCTGATCCGCCCGAACGGGTCCGCGTGATCCAGGAAATTCTTCAACAGCGGTCTCTGCACAATAAAGAAGGGCTTCTTCGGACCAAGTCCGGCGAGCTGCGCACGATCATGATATCCGTCGACCGGATACAGGTGCAGGCAACGCCCTGTCTCATCTATGTCGCCCACGACATCACGGAACGCAAGCAGGCGGAAATCACGCAAGCACGGCAATACGAGGCGCTACAGGCGATTTTCCGCATGACCGTCGCCCTGTCTCACGCCTCGTCGCTGGAGGAACTCTACGAACAGGGAATCGACGGCGTGCAGCGGGCGCTCAAGGTGGATCGGGCCGCCATTCTCCTCTTCGACGAGGACGGCGTCATGCGGTTCAAGACGTCACGGGGTCTCTCTGAAGAGTATAAAACAGCGATGGAGGGTCATTCGCCATGGTCGCGCCAGACGGTCAATCCTCGACCGATGCTGGTCGAAGATGTGGGAACCGACCCGTCCGTCGCTCCGGACCGCGCGATTATCGTCGGGGAGGGGATTGCGGCGCTGGGATTCATTCCCCTGTTCTCCTCTGACGGACTCGTGGGGCAATTCCTGCTCTATTACGACACTCCGCATCAGTTTACGGCGGAAGAGATTCAGATTGTGCAGACCATCGCCGGACACATCGCGCTTCTGATTCAACGCAAGCGGGCAGTGGAGACCCTCCGGCACAGCGAGCGCCAGCAACGAACCGTGCTCGATTCCTTGCCGATCGGCGTCTGGTTTACCGATCGAACCGGCAAAACGCTCCTCGCCAATCCGGCGGCCAAGCAGATCTGGTCGAACATCAAGCACGTCGGGTGGCAGACCCAGGACAATCCGTCCGGCTGGCGGGAGACGCTTGAATCGGCTACTGAGCCGCATCGCTGGGCTTTGGGCCACACGCTGACCACGGGAAAGTCCTCGCTCAATGAGACCTTGGATCTGGAAGGCCTCGATGGCGGGAAAAAGACGATTCGCAATACGACCGTCCCGGTCAGAGACGAGTCCGGAACTGTACTGGGCGCGGTGATCCTGAACGAAGACCTGACCGAAATCCGTCGCGTCCAAGAAGCGCTGAGGCTCACCCAGTTCTCCGTCGATCATGCCGTCGAGGGGTTTTTCTGGATCGGTCCCGATGCCAGAATCCTGAACGTCAACGACGCAGTCTGCCGGATGTTGGAATATTCCCGTGAGGAACTGATGGCCATGACGGTCCACGATATTGACCCGCATTTTCAGCCGGAACTCTGGCCGACTCACTGGGAGGAGTTGAAGCAGAAAGGATCCGTGACGCTCGAGTCGACACAGTGGTCGAAAACCGGTCGCGTCTTGGATATCGAAATCACCATCAGCTACCTCCGGTACACGGACCGAGAGTATCACTGTGCGATTATGCGGGACATCGGAGAGCGCAAGAAAACACAATGCGCGTTGCGCGAGAGCGAAGACCGGCTGCAGCGGGCCCTTGAGGCCAACGGCGCCGGAACCTGGCGGGTGGATCTCCATACCCGATTGGATACGCGCGACACGGGATTGAATCGGCTTCTCGGGCTTCCCGCCGACACCACCGTGCAACCGGTGGACGAGTGGTTCACATTCATCCATCCGGACGATCGGCCGGCCATGGAGGCCGCCTGGCAGAATGCGTCTATCAGCGACCTGTATGAAGTCGAGCACCGGCTGATCCGAAGCGACGGCGCCATTCGCTGGGTCTATAACCGAGGCCGCTTCGTGCGTGATGAGGTGGGGCAGCCGCTGTATGCCACCGGAGCGGTACTCGACATCACCGAGCGCAAGCAAATGGAGGAGGCCCTGCGCCAGCGGGAACGGGACCTCCACGCCGCCATCGACGAACGCGAACGCATCAGCCAGGATCTTCACGACGGCATCTTACAGTCCCTCTATGCGGTCGGACTCGGCCTCGAAGCCTGTAAACCCCTCATGACCCAACGGCACTACAAGAAAGCCGTCGCCACCATGTCGGAGGCGATCAGGCAGCTCAACCACGTCATGAGCGAGGTCCGGAATTTCATTGCAGGGCTGGAATCTCAGGTGCTCCAGGGAAATACGTTCCCCGCCGCGTTGCAGGAGATGGTGAATATGCTCGCGACGACTCATCCCCTCCGCTGTACGGTCTCTGTCGATGAAACGGCTGCGGAACACATCTCCACCCAGAACGCCCTGCACTTACTGAACATTGTCCGCGAAGCTCTCAGCAACAGCCTCCGCCACGCCCAGGCCACCAAAGCCACCATCACGCTCAAACCGCTGTCCCGGTCCATTCGCTTGTCTATCGCCGACAATGGAATCGGATTCAAGCCGGCCAGCATGCGCGGAGTCGGGCACGGCCTGACCAACATGGCCGCACGGGCCCGGAAGGTCGGAGGACGCTTCGCCATCAAATCCGTTCCGCAACACGGAACCCGCATCACCATCGACTTACCGAAGGAGAATCGCCATGCCGAAAGTGAACACGGTTCGACTGCTGCTCGTCGATGATCACGAGGTCGTCCGGGTCGGGCTTCACACCGTTCTCACCCAGCACGACCACGTCACGGTCGTCGGAGAATCCTCGACCGTTGCCGAGGCGGTGCGGGATGCGGCCCGGCTGAAGCCGGACGTCATTCTCATGGACGTGCGGCTCCCGGACGGATCCGGCGTGGATGCCTGCCGCGAAATCCTCGCGACCGCCCCACAGATCCGTGTGATCTTTCTCACCTCCTACGCGGACGACGACTCCGTGCTCGCCGCGGTATTAGCGGGCGCGCATGGATATGTGTTGAAAGAAATCGACTCCACCGCATTGCTCCGCGCGGTCCATGCGGTTGCGGAAGGGCACTCGATTCTGGACCCGAGCGTCACGGAACGGGCGCTCCAATGGCTGCGCGGAATCAGCAGCGGGTCCGCGCTCCCAGGAACCGACCCCCTCTCGCCTCAAGAAGAACGCGTGCTCGCCCTTGTTGCGGAAGGGCAAACCAATAAAGAAATTGCCACGGCCCTGAACCTGAGCGACAAGACGGTAAAAAATTATCTGGCGAACGTGTTCCAGAAACTACGCGTCACGCGACGCGCACAGGCCGCCGCGTTTTTCGCAAAAAGGAAGCAATAACTGGAGTCGGACGGCCCTAGCCTGGTAGATCCACAATTTCTCTCGTAACACGCATCCCCATCTAGGAGTTTTACACGAGATTCTTTATAGTCCGCATGATGTTACATCATGCGCAGGACGCCATTCTGATATCTGCCGAACCGGATCTAGCCGGAGGGCTGCATCGGCCTTCATCAGCGTCAGGTTTTCTCTTCGAGAGACACGCTCAACAATCCAAGCAACTGCTCAGACGTCTTTCTGAGCGACATGGAGATTGAGTCGGCATTCTGACTTTCCCCTGGAGGAACCGTTGGACTTCATGACCGCTCTTCTGTTCGGCGCCGTTGTCCTACTCTCCTGGCTGATCTGGCAACTCTTCCGCGCGCGCCGGGAACAGTTCATCCAATCCAGGGTCATTGCCGCGACAGGTTCCAGCGTGCTGGTGACGGATGCCACGGTGCCGCGCCACCCCATCATTGCCGTCAACCCCGCCTTTCGCCTGCTCACCGGATATTCCGACGATGATGTGATCGGTCAATCCACACAATTGCTGCACGGCCACCACACGGATCGCAGCGCCATCGAAAAAATAGGGCTGGCACTGCAGGACGGGCGGGCCTGCCGCGTCACCGTTCGCCACTACCGCAAGAACGGAACGCCATTTTGGAATGATGTGACAGTCTCACCCGTCAAGAATCGGGCAGGGCACGTCACGCAACACATCTGGGTCATGAATGACGCCACGCAACGGCAACAGGCTGAGGACGCGCTCAAAAGCTCCCATGACCCGTCATACCTATTGGCGGAGGTGATGACCGAAGCCATTATGGTCATCAGCGAAGCCAATACTGTCAGCTATATCAATCCGGCCGGGCTGCGGCTGCTCGGAGCCGGCTCTTCCGAGCAACTCATCGGAAAACCGCTGGCAACCGTGGTACACCCCGACCGACAGGACGCCGCGCACCAACGCATACAGTATTTACGCGGTTCCGGAGAGCCGCACACGCGCTACGAAGAGCGCTTCCTCCGATTGGACGGGCCGCCACACCAGGACGCGCTCACGGCCATCGTCTCCGCTTCCCCCATTCTCTGGCAAGGAAAGGCCTCGACCTTGCTCTCGTTTTCAGACCCGACCGCTCAACAGCAGGCCCGATCAATGGCCCAACGGCTTGAGCAGCAATTGTCCTCAACGGAAACCGTTGCCCATCTCGGCAGCTGGGAATGGAAACCGCTGGAAAACCGCGCGCGCTGGTCGAATGAACTGTACCGCATATTAGGCTATCCGCCGGATACGACCACTCCCAGTCATGCGCTGTTCCTCTCTTCCTGTCATCCGGAGGATCGGGACCGTCTCGATTCAGCCCTGGCGGAATTCCTCCGGTCCGGAACACCGCTGGATATCGGATACCGGGTCATCCACCAGAACGGCGCCGTTCGCTACGTACGCTGCGCAGGGGAAGGTGCTCTCAAAGATGACGCGGGCCACACGATCCAGGTCAGCGGCACCCTTCAGGACCTCACGCCGCATGTCATGATGGAACAGATCGCACACGATCGGGAGGAACAATTCAGGATGGTCGTCGAATCCGCCCCCAACGGAATCCTCCTTTCCTCAGAGGACGGGACCATCACGCTGGCAAACGCGACGCTTGAGCGGATGTTCGGTTATGGTCAGGGGGAACTGACGGGCCGGTCGGTCGATATGCTCGTACCCGAGGCGCTCAGATCGAACCACACCGATCAACGGCGAAGCTTCTTTGCCTCACCCCACGCCCGTCCGATGGGGGCCGGCCGTGAGTTTCTTGCGAAGAGAAAAGACGGCACCGACATCCCTGTTGAAATCGGACTGACCCCGCTTCGCACTTCAACCGGACTCCAGGTTCTTGCGACCATTGTCGATATCTCGGCGCGGAAAGCGCTGGATGCTTTGCTGGGGGAGAAAGACGCGTTAAATCAAGCCGTGCTGGATTCGCTGACCGCCGAAGTCGCCGTGCTCGACCACGCAGGCGACATCACTACGGTGAATAAGGCCTGGCGGCAATTCGCACCGACAGCAGCGGGCGAGGCGACGCCAATCTCGCCGGGTCAGAACTATCTGACCATTTGCCGGAACGCCGTCCTGCAAGGGGATGTCCGCGCGCAAGAAGCCCTCGAGGGAATCGACGCCGTTCGTACCGGAACACGCGACCGTTTTTCCATGGAGTATGCCTGCCCGGCAACCGATCAGCCCCGGTGGTTCGCCATGACGGTCATGCCGCTTCGCGGCCCTCGGGAAGGACTGGTCATCACCCACGAAGATATTTCATCCCGCAAGCGCGCCGAGCACGAACGGGAACAGCTTCTGGTCCAGACACAGCATTTGCAAAAAATGGAAGCCATCGGAACCCTGGCCGGCGGGATTGCGCATGAATTCAACAACAGCCTGACCGCCGTGCTCGGCTTTAGCGAGCTGGCCCTCAAAGGCCTCCCGAAGGACCATAAAGTGCGCCGGCATCTCGACCAGGTCATCGTGGCCGGACGCAAGTCGCGAGACCTCGTACATCAGCTTCTGACATTCAGCCAGCAGGGACGCCATCTCAAGCGCCCTCTCTCGCTGCATGTCCTCGTCAAAGAATCGCTCAAGCTCTTGCGACCGCTCGTGCCGTCCTGGATTCAGATGCACGAGCATATCCTGGTGCCGTCTCCACCGGTCTCGGCCGACTCGTCACAAATGCACCAATTACTCCTCAATCTGGTCGAGAACGCCTTACGCGCCATGCAGCGGACAGGCGGGACATTGAGCATTTTCCTGGAGGAAGCCCACATCAAAGAGCCACGGCTCGGTCCACAGGCTCGCCTGGAGCCCGGCGCCTATCTGCGACTCATAGTTCGTGATACCGGCGCAGGCATGACGCCGGAGGTGCAGAGCCGGATCTTCGATCCGTTTTTTACCACCAAAGAGCTTGGAGAAGGTCTGGGGATGGGACTCGCCGTCGTGCACGGCATTGTGTCGGCCCACGGGGGAGCCGTCTTCATAGACAGTACGCCCGATGTCGGCACGACGGTCGAGGTCTATCTCCCCATACTCCCCACTCCCGCAACCGGCGCGACCCCCTCGGGTTCGGAAGAGCCGCTTCCACAAGGACATGAGTGCGTCCTCTTCGTCGACGATGAAGAATCCCTTGCCCGTTTTGGAGGGGAGATGCTAGAGTCTCTTGGATATTATGCCGTGGTTCGTATGAGCGCATCAGAGGCGTTACAGGCATTTCGCATGGCTCCCCAGCGATTCGACCTTCTGATTACCGACCGAACGATGCCGAATATGGGTGGCGATGCGTTAGCACGAGAATGTCGCCTCCTGCGTCCTGATCTTCCGATTATTCTGTGTTCGGGATCGGAACAACGCTTGCCTTCAGAAACCCCGCAAACCCAGGGGACAACGAAATATGTGTTAAAGCCGCTGATGCTACAGGATTTGGCCCGCACCATCAGACAGATGCTGGACCAGGCTGCCTCCGAGACTCCGTCTTCCCATCAGCGATACCGAGAACTGGCCCGCGAACTTGTAGAGGAACACGATGCCATCAGTCCTAGTCGTTGACGACGAAGATCAAATCCGCCAACTGATCCGAGAGACCCTGGAGCAAGCGGGATACGACGTCGAAGAAGCCGGCAACGGAAAGCAGGGCCTGGAACGGTATCGAGCCAAGCCTGCGGATCTCGTCATTATGGATATTTTGATGCCCGATCAAGACGGGCTTGAGAGCATCATGACGTTGCGCCGGGAGTTCCCCGCATCGCGCGTGATCGCCATTACCGGCGGCAGCGACATGATCGGCATCTTGAACTTCCTCGATGTGGCCAAGATGCTGGGCGCTCGCCGCACGCTTCAAAAACCATTCGACATGCAAACGCTTCTGGATGCGGCGCAATCGGAGCTCAGTCACTAGTTCACACCGGGATCCCGCACTCTTCTGCATTGACATCGCTCCATACCGCCCGGCACACTGCCGCCGCCATGCCTTCCGCGACACGCCGAATCATGCTGTTGAACATCAGCCTGGGCACCCTCGTGGCCGCCATCGGTTTCTGGCTGATCTGGGGTACGCTGATGCCCGGAGCCGTCGCCCTGTGGGCGCTGCTGGTCGGAGGCTTTTTACACTGGAGATGCCGGAGCGTTACCGAAATTTGGGCCTGGGCGACACTGCTGCTCGGGCTGGAGAGTTTCGCGTGGCCGATGCAGCTGATGATCCAGCTCAAATCAGCCGCACCAGGGCCCTCCGATGACGAGATGGGGACTATTCTCTCGGCGGTCGTCCTCGGTCTGTTCTCATCGGTGTTTTGGATGTCCTTTGCCTACGGGCTCTTCAAACGAAAGCCCGTAACGGCAACCGCCGAACAGCCGGCTTCCAGACCGGCTCTCGCCGATCCGCCCTCGAAGCGGAAAAAACGATAACCTCACCCCATATCGACCGGATCGACATCGACGCTGAACTTCAAGGTTCGACGGGGAGAGGCCCGTTCCATCGCCTCAAGCGAGAACCGGACTCCGGAACGCATCGCCGCGCGATCGCTGCCTTTGACCATGATGCGCCACCCGTGAATCCCCGAGGGGCCGACGCCGACCGCCGCAACCGGTCCCAGCACCGACATCCCGAAGCTTTGAAGAATACCTGAGGGGTTCTGCCGCAAAGATGTCGCGGCAGGCCGCGTATCAGCCGTATGGATGGAGAGCGTCTTGTGTAACTCATTCACCCAACACTGCGCCGCCAGCTCGGCCTCACGACGGTCCTTCCCGGACACCGTCAGATAAATGAGATGTTGCACGGGCGGATACCCCAGCAGTCGACGCGCCTCCATCTCCTCACTGTAAAACTTCACAGCATCGTGTGCGGTGACCGCTTGCATGACATGATGCATCGGCAACATGGTTTGTAGAATGACACGTCCTCCGGCGGTGGCCGGCCGCGCCAGATTCACCGCATCGACCAACAGTTGATGGGTGCGCTCGGCCGCGCGGAAATCCGGAAGATGCAGACCGGAATCGGCTTGAACAATCCCGACGAGACCGACCGGCGGCAGCGGCTCGCGCTGAAACAGGGCCTGTGTCCCGATGAGAATATCCCATGTCCGGGCTCGCACCTGCTGCCACAGCCGCCGGGTCGGCGCCACCCCTCGAAGCGTATCGCGATCGATCCGGACAATCCGCGCCTCGGGAAAAAGGCGGCGGATTTCCTGCTCGATCCGTTCCGTTCCCTCCCCGATCGGACTCAACCGGGACGCCCCGCAGGCTCCACAGGTCTCCGGCAGTGTCTCCCGCGCCCCACAATAGCGGCAGGCGAGTCGGGCGGATGCTCGGTAGTACGCGAAGGCCACAGCACAGGAGCGACAGCGCGGCACCCATCCACAATCCCTGCAGACCAACGCTCCGGCATAGCCCCGGCGGTTGAGAAACAAAATCGCCCGGTCATGCTGTTCCTGAGATCGACGCAGTGCGGTAAGGAGCGGCGTGCTGAACGGCAATCCGCCGAACTCCCGGCTCATATCGACCAACTCAACGGACGGATACCCATCGGCCTTTCTTCTTTGCGTAAACCGTTCGATCCCGCCCTCGTTGATCACTTCCAGAGACGGATGCGCCGACCCATAGACCAGAAGCGCAGACTCCTGCTGCGCGCGCATCCAGGCGACATCTCGAACGTGGTAATGCGGCTCTTGCGGCTCCTTCAGAGCGGAGTCCTCTTCTCCGTCGACCCAAATCAACCCGGGCGATCGCAGGGGACAAAAAATCGCCGAGCGGGTTCCCACGACAATCTGCGGAGGCGCCTTCTCAAATGATTCAACATCGACTCCAGACGCACCACGCAACTGAAGCGTCGCAGGAAGCTTCATGACCTCCCGAAGCACCCGCGCCAGCCATTGCGCGCGAACGACTTCGCCGATAATGATGAGAACGGATCGTCCCTCCTCCAGGGCAAATTGAGCCGTCCGCGCCATGAGACCGACTCGATAGTCCAGCGCCCCGTCGATCAGAATCCTAGTTGCCTGAGCCTTCTGTAAGATGGTCCGGATTCGTCCGACCACGGCGGGATCCGGACTGAGACAGGAAAAGCGTTCAGGGTCAAGAAGCCCGCTCTCCTGTTCATCTCCGCCGACACGAGGGGGGCGCCGGGAAACCGCTGCGGCGCACTTGAGAATCCATTGCCGGGCTAGGAGAAACGCGAGGGCCTCGCGGAATGTCTGAACGGTCGATGCGGAAAGACCGCTCTTCCTGCGCGCGATGCGCGTAAGAACCGAGAGATGGGCTTCAGGACAACTCCCTTGCTCCAAAGCCGCACGTCCCGCCGGCGTAGCCACGTAACACCATTTCGGCTGACCGGCAGCGCGAGCCGGGGGGACAACAAGCCGTAAACACTGTCCCCAGGGAGCGAGGTATTCTTCGGCCACTTTCTTCGAGAGTTCGAACATCCCGGGAGGGAACCCGGAGAGGCCGTTGCCCTCTGCGAGCGAATCGATAGCCCTAAGTTGGAACAGGCTCACCCCCTGCGGAAGTTCGCGAGTCAGCCCCACCACAGCCCCATCCAACATCGTCCGCCCAAACGGCACCACGACCCTCTGGCCGACTCCGATTCGGCTTACGAGCGCCGGCGGAACCAGATAGGTGAAGGTCTTAGCCAAATGCCGCGGAACGATCACATCGGCAAAAACATGCACGTTCGGACGATTGATCTCGTGACGAAGCTCGATAGGCATGACGCATTCTATCAGCGCGCGGAAAGGCAGAACAATGAAAGGGAGGAGAGGATGGGAAAACGGAGCCATTCACTGGGCAGGCGCTTGAGGGCTCGCCTACCCAGTGAAAAAGAAGATTACTCGAGCGGCCGACCGGCGGGGGCGGCGGGATCCTGCGCTGCCGGATCCGAGATGCCCGGCTTCCCCGTCGAATCGGGAAGGCTGAGCGTTCCAGGACTATCGGTTGCCGGAAAGACATCCGACCCTTGCATACGAGAGGCGGAGGGGTCCGCGATGCCATCCTGTGCCGTTGAGGCAGATATTGCCGGATCACCTTCGCCCTTTGCACTCAAGCTGGCCGGATCGCTACTCTGTTTATCCGCCGTCTTTGGCATAGCCGGTTGCGGAGAAGCGGCGTCCGTAGAAGTTGGGGCATAGAGCAGAATTTCCACGCGACGATTGCTGGTCCGGCCCTCTTCGGTTGCGTTTGTCGCAGCCGGGCGGCCATCGCCATACCCGACGGAAGCCAGGCGGGCCGAATCCAGTCCGCCTTTTTCAACCAGATAGCGGAGCACACCGCTCGCACGGGCCTTGGATAATTCCCAGTTGCTGGGATATCTCGACTTCAGGGTAGGACCGATCTCGACATTGTCCGCATGGCCTTCGACCCGGATCATCCGGACATCGCCGCTTGCGCGCAAATACTCGATCAATTGGTCCAGAACTTTGTACCCTTCCGGACGGATCGATGCCTCTCCGGAATCGTACCGGAGGAAATTCGTGATTTCGCCAAGATTCAGGCGGCTCTCTCCCGCTGCATCCTGGACCTTCAATTTCCGGGCAACAAGATCTGAGGGAATTGCGGCCACAGTCTTTTCTGCTTGGAAAGACCTCGGTTGAGACAACGGCTGGACCGGTGTCTCCACAGGCAGAACAACCGGCTCGGAATGTCCCGCCAGTTTGAATCGATCACCCTTCATCACTCTCGTCGACACGCGCATAATGACCGCGGTTGCCGTCCGATCTTCCGTCGCAATCACTTTCAGCTGACCGATTTTCCTGGGCGGGAGCCCCTGGCTGTGTCGATGGAGCTCAAGAAGATCGCCCTTCCGGAGGCCGTCTTCCTTTCCGCGATCAAGGTACACAATATCGGACTGCGCGACAAGCGTCATGGATTTATCGGCCTGAAGCTCGACGATCATGCCCCGTATTTCCGCCACCTCGCTCACCTGGCTGGGTTCCTCGGAAACCACCGGCGGCTCATAACGCATCACGGGATCACCGGGAGCAATCACCCCATAGCTCCGCACAACTTCAACTGTCGTCAACGCATGATCCCCCTGCGTCACCCGTACTATGGCCAGCCGGATGATGACAAAACCAAGATATTCGCCGGTTGCCGGATGGAAAACCTTCCGCGCACGGCGATAGACCGTATACAAATCCCCAGGCACCACGTCATGTGGATTATCAAGCTTGAGATACAACCTATCATTTTGCCCCAAAATCATTCGATCGCCGGTCGACTGATTGTCTCCGGTAATGAGGTTGACGATGCCGTCCCGAGGGGTCGTTTTTTTAAGCCCCCCATGGGCAAATGCCAATGCAGCTTCACCCAATCGAATGGTGTTCGTATCGATCTCCTGGGCTCCTGCCGAGACCGCAGTCACACAAAGCGACAGAGCGAAGAGAAATACTGTAATCGTTTTCATAAATAGTGTCCTTGGTTGAGGCGAGTAGATCCTCGCAAACCATAACAAATAACAGGGCATTGTCAAGAATTTCCCCTGATTGCATGATGGTTTGACGAGGCTTTTGACTCAGTGCTATCGTGTAGCGACTTTGACGTTGCTCTCCCCCAAACAGAATCGGTGGCGGCGGACATGACTTCCCCCAAAGCAACCGGCCATCCTGATCCGAATCCGGCGAGACAACCCCGGATCGAAACTCAGATTCACCGGCGCCGGAAGGCCAAAGCCTTTTCTCCTTTGGAATCGGAATGGGATCTCTCCCAGGGAACTCCTCCAACCCAATTTCGAACCCTTCGTACACTCCGGCTCGCGCCAGACTCAAAGAAATTGTAATGCGCGCTTCGCCGCAGGCGATTGATCATTTTTGGTAGAGCGCCTGTGGCCTGAATCATCAGCATGACGTGCCGGAGGCAAGGCATAGGTGCTACTTTTATCCGACCTAGGGCTTTCGGGTCACTTTTTGTAGGTCCTTTGTCCGCTTGCTATCCCCCGGAGTGCAGAACTAAGATCTCGACTCTTCTTTCCAGTTCAACATCTTGCGAGATGGGAACGATGAGCGGCTTTGATCTTCTGCTTGAATATCTCACGAGATATTTCCCGATACTGCTATTCATATTTATCGCCCTCGCCTTCGGGGTCGTCACGCTGGTGATCAGTTACTTTGTGCAACCGAAATATCCTGAACCTGAAAAACTCTCGACCTATGAGTGCGGATCCGAACCCTTCTCGGATGCGCGCATGCCGTTTCCTGTGCGGTATTACGTCTTTGCGATGCTGTTTGTGATCTTCGACATTGAAGTGATCTTCCTCTATCCCTGGGCCATCGTCTTTGAAAAGCTCGGGATCATTGGACTGGTTGAAATGATGGTGTTTATTGCCCTGTTTCTCGTCGCATACGTGTACGCCTGGCGGAAGGGAGCGCTTGAATGGGACTGATCCAACTGGGGCGTCCAGACAAGGACGGCTCTCCCGATGTCATTACCACCACCGTCGAGAAGGCCGTGAATTGGGCACGGAAAGGGTCGCTCTGGCCCATGACCTTTGGCCTGGCCTGCTGCGCGATTGAAATGATCGCGGCGGTCTCTTCCCGCTACGACATGGATCGCTATGGCGCCGGAGTCTTTCGGGCCTCCCCCAGACAATCCGACTTGATGATTGTCGCCGGAACGGTTTGTCGACGCATGGCCCCGGTGATCCGGAAAATTTACGACCAGATGCCCGAACCCAAGTACGTGATCGCCATGGGATCCTGCGCCACCTCAGGCAATATCTATGACAGCTATAGCGTCGTCCAGGGTGTCGACCGGTTCGTTCCCGTCGATATTTACGTCCCCGGCTGCCCGCCTACGCCGGAAGCCTTGTTTGACGGCATTCTGAAACTACAAGAGCGCATCATGCAAAAGCGCGTCTTTGTCACGCAGCCCGACCAGGTCAAATTCAGCGTGAAAGTCTAGGAACGGCGCGATGCATCAACTGGCTCAACGAGTTCAAGACACCTTTCCCGTCGGCTTCCTATCGTCGACCGAGTGGCGCGGCGATGTATCCGTGACCGTCACGCGGGAAAAGGTTCATGAAGTTGCCCAGTTTCTGCACGACGATCCGGGAATGGACTTTGACTATATCGTCCACGTCAGTTCCGTCGACTGGCCCGACGACGAAGAACGATTCGAAGTCGTCTGGGAGTTTTACTCGATCAGGAAACGCCAGCGGATCAGACTCAAGACAAGGGTACCCGAATCGGATTGCCTCGTCGACTCCCTGACCGACATCTGGAAGGGCGCCGACTTCATGGAGCGCGAAGTCTACGACATGATGGGCATCCGCTTCCGCAATCACCCGGATCTGCGCCGCATTCTCATGCCCGACGATTACACCGAAGGGTATCCGCTCCGGAAGGATTTCCCGCTCCGCGGCAAAGGGTGGCGGGACACGTTCGACTTTCTTGACGAAGTGCCACGGTAGGAACGAGACACGCGATGGCCTTTGAAGACCAGAGAACCACCGTCTATAAAGTCGATCCGGAGCATCCGGAGAGCGAATCGCTCCCGACCCTCCGCACCGAGGAACTGCTCCTCAACATGGGGCCGCAGCACCCGAGCACCCATGGTGTGCTCAAAGTGATCCTGGAATTAGAAGGCGAACGGCTGGTGAAATCGACGCCGGTGTTGGGCTTCCTCCACCGCGGTGTTGAAAAGCTGGCCGAAGACGGCACCTACCATCAATTCATTCCCCATACGGACCGGCTCGACTATGTCTGCGCGATGTACAACAACTTCGCCTACTGCCGCGCCGTTGAAAAACTTCTGAATCTCCAGGTGCCGGACCGGGCCGAATACCTCCGCACCATCGTGGCGGAAGTGCAACGCATCATCGGGCATCAGTTCTGGCTCGGCACACAGGCGCTCGACATCGGCGCCATGACCGTGTTCTTCTATTGTTTCCGCGACCGGGAAATTCTGCTGGATTGGTTCGATGAGCTGTGCGGAGCGCGTTTAACGACAAGTTGGTACCGCATCGGCGGGGTGGAGCGCGACTTCACCCCGTCCCTGCTCGACAAACTCAAAAAGTTTCTCGACTACTTCCCGCCGAAGATCGATGAGTACATCATCTTCCTGGAAACCAACCGGATCTGGGTCGCGCGCACGAAAGGCGTCGCGGTCATCTCGGCGGAGGATGCCGTCAACTTCGGGCTCAGCGGTCCGACATTGCGCGGCTCGGGAGTCGACTACGATCTGCGAAAATATGAGCCCTATTCAGCCTATCCCAAGTGCGAGTTCAGCGTCCCGGTAGGGAAAAACGGCGACACCTACGATCGGTATTGGATCCGGGTCATGGAGCTATATGAAAGTGTGAAGATCATCCGGCAGTGCCTGGAGCAGATGCAGGACGGTCCGATCATGGCGGACGTCCCGAGCGTCACCCTGCCGCCGAAAGAACGGGTCTTCACCAATCTTGAATCGATGATTCAACAGTTCAAACTCTTCTCGCAGGGCTTCAATGCCCCTCCGGGTGAAATCTATTGCGGGACGGAAGCGCACAAAGGCGAACTGGGTTTCCACATTGTCAGCACAGGCGGCGGGAAACCCTATCGCCTGAAAATCCGCTCCCCCTCCTTCATTCATATGGGTGCGTTTGATTACATGTCACGCGGATATATGATCGCCGACGCGATTACGCTGTTCGGCACCTACGATATCGTCATGGGCGAATGCGACCGGTAGCCAGAGAGAGACAAGGATTCGAACCATGGGCTTGAAGCCAGCCACCAATCCGGATGTCGAAGCGACGTCGATCGAACTCAACATCGACGGGAAAACCGTCGTCGCCAAAGACGGCGTCTCGCTGTATGACGTGATTGCCAGTACGGGCAAGATCATTCCCGCCATGTGCTACCACTATACCTTCGATCCCTTCGGCTCCTGCGGCATGTGCCTGGTCATGCAGGAAGGCAAGAAAGCTCCGGTTCGTTCGTGCACGGCCAAAGCCACCGCGGGGATGGTGATCCGGACGGAAGGGGAGGATCTCTTTCTGGCGCGAAAAAAAGCCGTCGAGAAACATCTCTCAGTCCATCCGCTGGATTGTCCGGTCTGTGACGCGGACGGTCACTGTGAACTTCAGGACATGGCGTTCCAACACGGCGTGACCAATCTGGCCAGTGCAAAACAGAAATTCATTCCGGAAGACACCCGCAGCCTGGTGCTCGACTTCAACATGAATCGCTGCATTGCCTGCGCCGAATGCATCAATGTCTGCAAGGACGTGCTGATGATCGACGCCCTGCAATTCATGAAAAAAGGCGGATTCAACCAGGTCGTGGCCAAAGGCGATCTCCCGCTGTCCTGCGAATTCTGCGGCGACTGCCTTGCCGTGTGCCCCGTCGGCGCGATCACGAACAAATATTCCAAGTACCTGTACAAACCCTGGCAGATGAAGAAGACCGCCACCACCTGTAACTACTGCGGTGACGGCTGTCAGCTGTATCTGGAAACGAAAGACTCCGAAGTCATCCGGGTCACATCTCCCTTGTCCTGGAAAAACAAATGGGGAGATCGCGAAGAAACAGCCAAAGGTCATGGCGGCCTCTGTGTCCGGGGACGGTTCGGATTCGAATATCTCGACAGCAAGGCCCGGCTCACGCAGCCGCTCGTGCGTGAGGGCAATCAGCTGGTGCCCAAACCCTGGCTTGAGGCGATGCACCAGGTCGTCGACCGCTTCACCGAGGTGAAACAGAAACACGGCGCGGATGCAATCGCCGGCTTGATTACCGCCCGTTGCACCAACGAAGAACTCTATCTGTTTCAAAAGCTCATGCGGACTGTATTCGGCAGCAATCACCTCGACAGCAGCGCCCGCTACGGCCATCTGAATTTCGTCCACGCGTCGCGCCATGCCCTGGGCTTCGGCCGGACCCCCAACGATTGGGAGGATCTCACCAAAGCCAAGGCCATTCTGGTGATCGGCTCCAACATCACCGAAACGAATCCCCTGACCGCCGTCCGGATCAAGGAAGCGATTCGGGTATACAAAGCGCAGGTAGTGGTCCTGGATTCGGCCGTCACCAATATCGGAAAGCTGGCGTCGCATCCGTTCCTCATTACCCCCGGCACGGAGGGATGGGTCATCGATGGTCTCGTCAAAGCCACCATCGATCAGGACCTGGTGGATGAAACCGCCATCAGCAAGCACCCGAAAGCCTACGAGGCATTGAAGGCCGCGCTGGCCGGCCTCTCCCTCGAACAGATCGCGGCGTACACCGGGATTGCCGTCGACAGCTATCGGGAAGTCGCCGCCATCATGGCCGAAGCCCCGCGTTCGATTTTCTTGTGCGCGGAAGGTATCGTCCGGCGCCCGGACGGCTATCAGAACGTGCTCAAGCTCATCGATCTGGCCTGGATCACCGGAAAGCTCGGCCGGCCCGGCTGTGGCGTCAACACCGTGACCGAGGAACCGAACGAGCAGGGCGCCGTCGACATGGGCGTCGCGCCTGAATTCCTGCCGGGACAGGTCCGCTACGACGATGCGGCCGCGCGCGATCGCTTCAGCAAAGCGTGGGAGACGACGTTACCCGCCGCCGCAACCGGCGCCAACTTAATCGACATATTGAAACGCTGCAAAAGCGGGCAGATCAAGGCCCTCTATGTGATCGGAGAGAATCCGTTGGCCACGCTCCCGGCGTCGGTTGAAGTCCGCAGTGCGCTTGAACGGCTTGAGCTGTTGGTTGTACAAGACCCCTTCTTAACCGACACCGGTCGTCAGGCGCATTTCGTTCTGCCCGCCTGCACCTATGCCGAGAAAGAGGGGACATTCACAAATCTCGAGGGCCGTGTCCTGCGCGTGCGCCAGGCTATGGATCCCGTCGGAGAGAGCCTCCCGGACTGGCACATCATGACGGCGCTGGCCAATGCGCTGGGTGCCCAATGGGGATATGAATCGGCCAACGACATTCAAGCCGAAATCATGAAACTGCTGCCGGGGTACTACAACCTCGGCCAGCCGCGTAAAGTGACTCCGGCACCGGATCAATACCTGGCAAACGGGTACGCCGGTGAAGTGAAGACCCGCTATCGCGCCGCCGCGCCGGTGACCGACTCCAAACGGCCCTTCGCGCTCGTCATGGGACAATTGCTCGTTCATTCAGGCAAGATGTCGACGGAGGCGCCGGGACTCATCAATATTGCGCCGAACACCGGGAAACTGCGGATGAACACGGCCGATATGCAACGACTGGGGCTCCAAGAAGGAACCAAAGTACGCGTCACCTCGGAACGCGGGTCCCTCCAGCTGGGCGTGCAACCGGATGTGTCGCTGGCGCCGAACACCTGTTTCTTCCCGGAACATTTCAATGAGCCGCCGGTCAAAGACTTGATGGCCGTGCAGGTAGACGCCATAACCGGCGTGCCGGCCTTTAAACAGACGTGGGTCAGCATCGAAAAGGCGTAAGTAGAGGACCGAGTTTCGTATCGACGGGCGGGAGCCGATTATGAGCGTTGCCACACTGACCAAAAAAATTCTGCATGCCGCCCTGTTCTATGAGATCTGGGATGCGATGAAGGTGACGTTCCGCCACATGTTCCACCGTCCGATTACGTTTCAGTACCCACGCGAACAGCGGACCATTCCCGACACCCATCGGGGGGCTCTGTCGCTCCTGAGATACGACGACGGTCGCGAACGTTGCGTGGGATGCGACCTCTGTGAGGCCGCCTGTCCGTCGCGCTGCATCAAGGTCATCAGCGCCGAGGATCCGAGCAGGCCGCTCCAGCGGTATGCGACGGAGTTTTATATCGACATCACGAAGTGTGTGTTCTGCGGCTACTGTGTGGAAGCCTGCCCGGTGAATGCACTGGCCATGACCAAGATGTACGAATTCTCCACGCACGACAAGCGCACCCTTCTGTTCGACAAAAAGCGGCTCTACGACATTGGTGAGCGTCATCTGAGTGACGCGAAAAAATATCTGTACGCCCATAACCAGGAGAAAAATGTCGAGGAGAGTCGTGAGTACCGATACTATTTCCCGCAGTCGGTACTCAAAGCCACACAATCGACTCCCAAGCATTTGAGCTGAGAGACCCCGATGATTGCTGTCTTCTTTGCGTATTTCGCGCTCATGAGCATTGCCGCCGCCGTCATGACGGTCGCGCTGAAAAACCCGGTTCATTGCGGGCTGGCCCTGCTCGCGCTTCTGTTGCACGTCTCCGGATTTTTCGTGCTGCTCAACGCGGAGTTCCTCTGGGCCGTCCAGGTCATCGTCTACGCCGGTGCCATTCTGGTGCTCTATCTCTTCGTCCTGATGTTGCTGAACCTCAAGACCGATGAGCGGTATTTTCACTCCACGTTCATGTATTTCCTGACGCCGGCCGTTCTGGGCTCTCTCTACGTGCTCTATCTCCTGGTCCGCTCGCCTTTTGCCGGAGCGAAAGGGGACGCCCCGGCCGTCGCCGTCCTGCAGGACGGGGACACCTCGGCGATCGGGATCAAGATGTTCAGCGACTATCTCCTGCAGTTCGAAATCGTGGGGGTGTTTCTGCTGGGTGCCATTATCGGAGCGATCGTGCTGGCAAAAACGCCCTCGCCGCTCAACCTGAGGAAAGACTGACGCATGCTTCCGTTGTCCGCCTATGTGGCCGTCAGCGCCGTCCTCTTCATCATCGGACTGCTCGGCGTCCTGATCAGACGAAACTTTATTATCGTGCTGATGTCCGTGGAGATCATGCTCAACGCCGCCAACATCAATCTTGTGGCGTTTTCCCACTACCTCGAATCCATGGCGGGTCAATTGGTGGCCCTCTTCATTATCGCGATCGCCGCAGGTGAAGCGGCGATCGGACTGGCCATCATCATCGTCGTATTCCGCGGCAAGCTCTCAACCAACGTCGACGAAATGAACCTATTGAAGTGGTAACGTGTCCGACTTAACTGATCTGCTCATAAAACTGATTCCCGTGTTCCCCCTGCTGGCCGTCATTGCCAACGGTCTCCTTGGCAGCCGGTACTCGCATGAGGTCGCTCATCGTCTCGCCTGGGGATCGGTGGGACTCTCGTTCCTCTGCGTCATCGGCGTGTTCACGGATGTCCTCCGCACCGGCGCCACGCACGAAGTGGTGGCGTATCAATGGATCTTCGGCGGCGATCTGACGATTAATCTGGCATATCTTGTCGATCCCCTCACATGCGTCTGGCTCCTGGTCGTCACCGGCATCGGATTTCTGATTCACGTCTATTCCGTCGGCTACATGCACGGCGAAGCAGGCTTCACCCGCTTCTTCACCTATATGAACCTGTTTATGGTCTCCATGCTGCTGCTCGTCATGGGGAACAACTACGCGGTCCTGTTCATCGGGTGGGAAGGCGTCGGACTGTGCTCCTATCTGCTAATCGGCTATTACTACGACAAAGTCTCCGCCGCCAAAGCCGCTTCCAAAGCGTTCGTCGTCAACCGGATCGGCGATGCCGGCTTTCTCTTAGCCATTTTCCTGGTCTTTATTAATTTCAAGACACTCGATTACACGAAGGTTTTTGCCCAGCTGGGCCAGCTCTCACCCGAGATGGCCACGGCCATTGCCCTCTGCCTCTTGATCGGTGCCGTCGGCAAATCAGCCCAGCTGCCTCTCTACACCTGGCTGCCCGATGCGATGGAGGGGCCCACTCCGGTCAGCGCGCTGATTCATGCCGCCACCATGGTGACGGCGGGCGTCTATATGATCGTCCGGAACCATGCCATTTTTGATCTCTCACCCGTGGCGATGGAAACCGTCGCGATCGTCGGAGGCTGTACGGCATTGTTCGCGGCGACCATCGGCCTGGTGCAAACCGACATCAAACGCGTACTCGCCTATTCGACAGTGAGCCAACTCGGCTATATGTTCCTTGCGTGCGGGATCGGCGCCTATACCGCCGCTGTCTTCCACGTCATGACCCACGCCTTCTTCAAAGCCCTCTTGTTCCTCTCGGCCGGATCGGTCATCCATGCGCTGTCCGGCGAACAGGACATCAGGAAGATGGGCGGCCTCAGCAAAAAGATCCCCTGGACTTATCGTCTGTTCCTCATCGGCACCATCGCCATCGCGGGTATCCCGCCGCTGGCCGGCTTCTGGAGCAAAGACGAAATCATGGGCCATGCCTTCGTGAATCATCAGTATCTCTTCTACAGTTTGGCAGCCATCGGAGCCTTCCTCACATCGTTCTATATGTTCCGTCTGACGTATCTGACGTTCTACGGCCCGTCCCGCATGGACCATCACACCGAAGAGCATGTCCATGAATCACCCATGGTGATGGTCGGCCCCTTGATGGCACTCGGAGTCCTCTCTGTCTTCGGCGGACTCATTCTGGGGTTCCCGCCGGAACATGGCTGGCTCCATGGATTCCTGGCCCCGGTTGCGGGTGTGGCCGGCGGACACGAAACCAGCGTGGCAACCACCCTCCTGCTGATGGGCACCGCAACCGGCATTGCACTCTTGGGATGGGGACTGGCGCATTTCCTCTACAGCCTCAGCCCTTCGACCGCGGACAACTGGGCAGGCAAATTTCAAGGCGCCTACAACACCCTGCTCAATAAATACTTTGTCGATGAACTGTACGATTTCCTGTTCGTCGAGCCAACCAAGCGCATCGGGGAATTCCTGGATTGGTTCGACCGGACAGTGATCGACGGCCTGGTCAACGGTGTCGCGCAGATGGCCGAATGGGGGTCTGCCGGATCCACCTGGATCGAAAAATATGTGGTCTATGCGGGTCTGAACGTCATCGGATTCGGCAACCATCTGGCGGCGCGCCAGGGGCGAAAACTTCAGAGCGGGATGGTCCATCATTACGCAGCAATTATTATCGCAGGCCTGTTCCTGCTGGCCTTGGTCGTCCAACTGATTCTACAGATGTAAGCAACGTCGAGGGACGTCGGAGTCGTGCAATCATTATGATAGAAGAACTCGCAGCCGGTTTCCCTATCCTGTCCTGTCTCCTCTTTCTGCCCTTTGTCGGAGCGGCCGTGCTCTGGCTTTTCGATGACGAGGATATGGTTCGGACTTCGGCTTTGACGATCAGTCTGGTCGAACTCGCGCTGGCCGTCTTCGTCTTACTGCGCTTCGTGCCGGATTCGTCGGCGATGCAGTTTGCCGAGCACGTGCGCTGGATTCCCGCCCTGGGCGTCAGCTATCACCTGGCGGTCGACGGCATCAGCGTCCTCTTTGTCGGGCTGACCGCCTTCTTGACGGTGCTCGTCATCGTCTACTCCTGGGATACCATCCGGCACCAAGTGAAACTCTACATGATGTGCCTCCTGGCCCTTGAGACCACGACGATGGGCGTATTCGTGTCGTTGGACTTGATTCTGTTTTTCGTTTTCTGGGAATTGATGCTCATCCCGAGCTACTTCCTGATCAAGCTTTGGGGCGGTGGAGCAGAGCGGCACCATGCCGCGTTGAAATACGTGCTCTATACGCTCCTGGGCAGCGTCTTCATGCTCGTCGGCATTGCGCTGCTGGACCTGAACTTTCATCATTGGGCTGTCCTCCGGCATACCGAACAACTCTACTCCTTTGACCTGCTCGATCTGCTGGCGGTTCCCATTCCCGTCAACCAGCAAATCCTGATCTTCTGGCTCATGTTCATGGGGTTCGCCTTCAAAGCCCCGGTGTTCCCGTTTCATACATGGCTGCCGGACGCGTTGCTCGAAGGCCCCATCGGCATGGCGGTCGTGCTCGCCGGTCTGAAGCTCGGGACTTTCGGCTTTATCCGATTCAGCATCCCCTTGCTGCCTGAAGCCTCGAAGAGCCACACCGTCGTGACCGTGATCATGTGCCTGGGAATCGCGGCGATTCTCTACGGGGCCGTGATGGCGCTGATTCAACCTGATTTCCGCCGGCTCATGGCGTTCAGCAGCATCAGCCATCTGGGCTTCGTCATGATGGGACTCTTTGCGCTGAACTTTCAGGGGCTTCAGGGCAGCCTCCTGACCATGATCAATCTTGGATTCAGCACGGCAGGGCTCTTCTTTATCGCCGGCTTTCTCTATTCGAGACAGCAAACGACGCATCTGTCGGCATTCGGCGGCATGGCCCAACAGGTCCCGCTCCTCGCCTCGTTCTTTTTACTGATCGGGCTTGCCTCCATCGGTCTGCCCGGCACCAACGGCTTTGTCGGGGAGTTTCTGATCCTCCTGGGAACGTTTAAAGCCAATTGGATCTTCGGAGCCTTTGCCGTCACCGGCGTAGTCTTCGGCGCCGCGTACTTTTTATGGTACTACGAACGCGCCATCCTGGGTCCGCTTGGAAAAGCCGTGAAAAATACGATGGCTGATTTACAGTTACGCGAATTGGTCATTGCCGTGTCGCTCTCCGTCATGATTCTCTGGATCGGGCTCTACCCGTCGCCGTTCCTCCACATCATGAACGGCTCGGTCCAGGCGCTGGTAGACCGCCTCGATCATGGAACCGTCGCCGTACTGACTGAACCAGTTCAACGATTGGACCACTAAGACCCATGGGTGATTACGCGCTGCTCTACATTCTGTTCGCTCCGTTCTTCGGCGCCCTGGCATTGATCTTCGTGTCAAACCGCCAGGCGCTGCTCGTGCGCGGGATTGCGGCCGGCTCGGCGTTTATTTCGCTGATCGCATCGCTCTATCTGTTCTATACCTATGATCCGGTTGCGGGCGGCTACCAGTTCATCCAGCGGTTTGAATGGTCGCGCCAGCTCGGCATCGCGCTCTACCTCGGCGTCGACGGCATCGGCACGCCGCTGGTCCTGGCCTCTTCAATCCTGTTGTTCGCCGGCATCTTCGTGTCGTGGCACATCAAGGATCGCGCAAAAGAATTTTACATCTGGATTCTGATTCTGGCGGCGGCGACCATCGGCGTGTTCATGTCGCTGGATCTCTTCTTCCTCTACTTCTTCTATGAAATGTCGGTCATTCCCATGTATCTCCTGTTGGGAATGTGGGGCAGCCATACCAAGAAGTATCTGGAAATGACGGACCCCGAAGGAATGAAGCAACGGGACTCCGTCGGGTTCATTTTCAACTTCGGCTCCAACAGCAAAGAATACGCGGCCATGAAACTCGTGCTGTTTCTCTCCGCGTTTGCCGTTGCCGCCTTCATGGGCATTCTCCTGATCTATAAGTACTCAGGCCTGAATACCTTCGACATCTTGGTGCTCCGCGAACATGCCGGCACGCTGATGAATATTCCCGTGCTGGGCACGACGCTCGACAAAATCATCTGGGTCCTGATTTTCTTCGGCTTCGCCTCCATCGCGCCGCTCTGGCCGCTGCATTCCTGGTCGCCGGTGGGCCACGCCGCCGCGCCTGCCGCCACCAGCATGCTGCACGCCGGCGTGCTCATGAAGCTGGGCCATTTTTCAATTATCCGCGTGGCCTACGAGATTCTCCCGGAAACGACGCGCGAACTCATGCCGATGGCCGCCGTGCTCTGCATGTTCAGCATCGTCTACGGCGGGTTCGTCGCGTACTACGCGAAAGACACCAAGTACGTCATCGGGTATTCCAGTTCGAGTCACATGGGCTATGTGTTTCTGGGCATGGCCGCCCTGGATTACATCAGCCTCAGCGGCGCCGTGATCTACATGTTCGCGCATGCGATGGCCACGGGCATGCTCTTCTCGATGGCCGGTTGGGTGTACGATCAAACGCACACCCGCGATATTCCCTCGCTCGGCGGGCTATCGAATAAGATGCCCTTCATCTCCGCGTGTTTCGTGGTCGGCTGCATGGCCTCCATCGGCATGCCGGGCACGGTCAATTTCGTCGCTGAAGTCATGATCATCGTTGGCAGTTGGAATAAATATCCGCTGCAGGTCGTCGTGGCCGTGCTCGGAATTGTGCTGACCATGGCCTATCTGTTTAAGATGATGCGGAGCCTGTTCTATGGGCCGATGGATCAAAAATACAGCCATTCCCATGACGCAGTGGCGTTCGTCGACCGTCTGCCGCTCTTGATCATGATTTCCGTCAGCGTGGGATTCGGGCTGTTCCCCATGCACCTGTATAACGTCGTTCGCTCCGGAGTAGATCCGCTGATCGCCAAAATTACGCACGTCGTGCCCGTCGCCGCGCTTCCTGCTCCGGAGACAGCGGCGGCTTCACTGCACGAACAGTTAGCGGCCCGCGGCGCGCAGCTCCCTGACTCGCCGGCGGCTCAATAGGGTACCAGTCGACACTATGAACTTTGAACTCAACATGACGCTTGCCGATCTCCTCCTGCTCCTGCCGGAGATCTTCCTGACGCTGTGGCTCTGTCTGGTCTTGATCGTCGACTTCGCTTTTCCGCGACTTCCCAAAGAACAGCTGGCCTACCTGAGCGTCGCCGGGCTCGGCATCACCCTCGGCTGTCTCGCCTGGTTTGACTTGACGCACATTTCGGGTTCCCTGTTCGGGAACATGTTCGTACTCGACCGCATGGCCATCTTCTTTAAGATGTTCATCGTCGGCGCGAGCATTCTCGTGATCCTTGCCTCCACCGAGTATGTCAGCCGCTTTGCCTTTTTCCGCGGGGAATACTATTTCCTCATCGTCATGTCCGCCCTGGGCATGATGTTCATGGCCTCCGCCAACGACTTACTGTCCCTCTTCGTCACGCTGGAATTTTCCACCTTCGGGTTCTATGTGCTCGTAGCGTACCTGCGCGAAGACCTGGCATCGAATGAAGCCGGCCTGAAGTTTTTCATTCTTGGCGTCTTTGCCGCCGGTCTCTTAGCTTACGGAATCAGCCTCGTCTACGGCGAGACCGGCAAACTGGTCTTTTCGGACATGGCCTCAGCGCCGGCGACGCCGGGTCTGATCGTCGGATTTCTCCTGATCTTTGCGGCCCTCGGCTTCAAAATCGGCGCCGTCCCGTTCCATACCTGGATTCCCGACACCTATCACGGTGCGCCGACGCCGGTGACGGCCTTTCTTTCCATCGCCCCGAAAGGCGCCGCGATCGCCATCCTGCTCCGGTTATTTTTCGTCGCGCTGTTCACCTTTAAACCCATGTGGGTGCTGTTGCTGGCGGCCGTTTCCGTTTTATCGATGACCTACGCCAACATCGTGGCGATCGCCCAGACGAACATCAAACGTCTGCTCGCCTATTCCGGTATTGCCCAGATCGGCAACGTCTTGATCGGCTTGGCGGCCGGAACAAAGATGGGCAACGATGCCATTCTGTTCTATCTCCTCACGTATCTCTTTGCGAATATCGGCGCCTTCGCCGTCGTAATTGCCATGAGCCAGGCCATCGGCAGCGAAGAGATCAACGACTACAGCGGGCTGAACCGCCGGTCGCCGTTTCTGGCCTTCTCTATGTTGCTCTTTCTTCTGTCGCTGGCCGGCGTGCCGCCGTTAGCCGGGTTCATCGGAAAGATCTATATCTTTGTGGCGGCCATCAAGGAAGGGCTTTATACCCTCATCACCGTCGGACTCGTCAACATCGTGATCTCCATGTATTACTACCTGATCGTGGTGAAAAAGATGTACATTGCCGAGCCGATTGACCCGTCACCCATCCGGATTTCCGGTCCGATGAAGGCCGTGGTGTATGTCGGCCTTGCCGGAACGCTGTTGATCGGCATCTATCCGCAACCCTTCATTGACTGGGTGGTGTCGGCGACCATGATGTTCTCCCATCTCCCGGCACCCGCCGCGACCGCTCTCCCGCCGGTCCCCCCTCTCGGCGGTTAGCCGCCCGGCTTCCGGCACACATCTGCTAAAATAGACCTTGCGGCCCGAGAACGGCCGAGAGTAGAGTGCCCGAAGTTTTCCCTACACCTTTCAACGCGGTTTCATTTCATGGACACAGTGACGAGCGATCGACCGCCGATTCCTCCGATCGCCGGAGACACCCCTCCTGAAACAGACGCAACGCAGTCTCCCTCAGCGCCACAGCCGGCCAAGCGGACTGTGCTGATGTGGTTCCGCGAACTGACCATTGAACGCCGGATTCTTGCCGGGTTCAGTCTGGTGTTTACCGGCATCCTCATTATCGGAGCCGTGTCCTACCGCAATACGGCGATCCTGATCGAAAACAGCCGATTAGACACCAAAAGCCATGACCTTCTCCAGCTGTTGAATAACGTGGATACGGCAATGGACGAAGCAGAAAACAACCATCGCCGTTACCTCGTCACCGGAGAAGTCGTCTACCTCCAGAGTTTCCAGTCACTCACGGAGCAGAAACCGACCTATCTCAAGTATCTGAAAGACCTCACGGCGGGATCGCTTGTACAAGAAGCCCGAGTCGATCAACTCCGGACGTTGATCGAACAACAGATCAACGCGGAAACGGGAGCCATCGCCAAGCGGGACGGCGGGGGATTCGAAGCCGTGCGCCGGATCGCACTCGAGGGAGCCGCGAAGCACGAACTCACCGCCATTCACGGAATCATCGCGGAAATGGAGGGCGACGAGCACCAGAGCTTGCGGCGGCGGCTGGGGGAATCGGCACTCAGCACAACGAATACGATTGTGCTGCTTGCCTTAGGGGCGCTTCTCCAACTGGTGCTCCTCGCCTCGGTCTATTACCTCATCCGGCATGATATTACCGCCCGCAGAAAGGTGGCCACGGAACTCCAGCTTCGCGGAGAACTCCTCGAAGCGGCCAATAAGGAGCTCGAGGCATTCAGCTATTCGGTCTCGCACGACCTCCGCGCGCCCCTCCGCCACATCGATGGATACGCATCCCTCCTGAACAAAGCCGTCGGCGAGACCCTGAACGACAAAGCCAAGCGCTACCTTCAAACGATCTCCGACTCGGCCAAACAGATGGGGCAATTGATCGACGACTTGCTGGTGTTTTCCCGCATGGGACGCCAGGAAATGCTCCATACGACGGTCAATCTCGACCAGCTCATTAAGACCATCCTTTACGATTTACGTCTTGACTTGCAAGGACGGGAAATATCTTGGACAATCGACACACTGCCTGAAGTACCGGGCGATCCCGCCATGCTTCGACAGGTATTTGTGAATCTGATCTCTAACGCGATCAAGTTTACCGGTACACGTCCGGTTGCGAAGATCGCCATCGGCGTTGAGCGAAAAAGCGCCGGGGAGATCACCGTATTTGTCCGCGATAATGGAGTCGGGTTCGACATGCAATATCTCGGCAAACTGTTCGGCGTCTTCCAGCGGCTGCACCGGGCCGACGAATTTGAAGGAACGGGCATCGGTCTCGCCAATGTGCGCCGGATCGTCCACCGCCACGGAGGACGGGTGTGGGCGGAAGGCATTCCCGACCAAGGTGCGACGTTCTTTGTCACACTCCCAACCAGGAGACCTCGAACATGACGGCTGCAAAACCCATTTTACTGGCCGAAGACAATCCCCGGGATGCGGAGCTCGCCCTCGCGGCCATGGAAGAAGAGCATATCTCCGATAAGGTCGTCCTGTGTCACGACGGCGCAGAGGTCCTGGATTATCTCTATTGCCGCGGACAGTTCAAGTCGCGCCTCAAAGGGAATCCCGCGGTCGTATTTCTCGATCTCAAGATGCCCAAGGTCAACGGGCTCGAAGTGCTTCGCACGATCAAGTCAGACATCAGTTTGCGGCCGATCCCGGTCGTGATGCTCACCTCATCGCGGGAAGAAAAAGACCTGGCCGAGAGCTATGCCCTGGGCGCAAACGCCTATGTCGTGAAGCCCGTCGAGTTTCACCAATTTCTCACGGCCGTCAAGGAATTGGGCACCTTCTGGGGAGTGATCAATGAGCCACCGCCAGAAGGATCGGCTTCCACGAACTAATATGGCACATCCCGAGGTTCCGTGACGACAGCGCTACGACTCCTCCACTTGGAAGACAATCCTGTTGACGCCGAGCTGATCCTGGCCACGCTCAACGAGGGGGGCATTCCTTGTGAGGCCGACCGGGTCGATCGGCGCGAGACCTTTGTCGCCGCTTTGAAAGAGGGGCGGATCGATCTGATCCTAGCGGATTATTCACTGCCCGGATTCGACGGGATCACCGCCCTGGCGCTCGCCAGACAACTCAGGCCTGATCTCCCCTTCATCTTCGTCTCCGGCACACTCGGCGAAGAATTGGCGATCGACGCCATGCATCGCGGCGCGACCGATTACATTCTGAAACAGCGGCTCGGGCGGCTGGTGCCGTCACTCCAACGCGCCATCCGGGAACTGCAGGAACGCCAGGAGCGCGCCCGTGTCGAAGAAGCTCTGCGGCAAAGCGAGAAGCAGCTCCGGCAGGCCCAAAAGATGGAAGCGGTCGGCCGCCTCGCCGGCGGGCTCGCCCACGACTTTAATAATCTCCTCACCGTCATCATGGGCCATGCCCAGGTGCTCCTCGGGGACATGGCGGCGGATCATCCCTACCGCGCCAAAATCGAAGAAATGCAGAAGGCCGGCGACCGGGCCGCGACACTGATCCGTCAGCTCCTCACCTTCAGCCGCAAGCAGCCATCGACCCCGAAAGTGATGAGCGTCAATCCGCTCATCACCAACTTTGAAACGATGATGCACCGGCTGATCGGTGAAGATCTCGAGCTGACGCTGAAGCTGTCCCCTCAGGAATTACGCATCACAGCGGACCCGGCACAGATCGAGCAAATCCTCATGAATCTGGTGGTCAATGCGCGCGATGCGATGCCCAAAGGGGGCAAACTCACGATCGAGACTTCGCTCGTCGAGCTGAACCGGATGCCGATGTATCACGTCCAGCCGCCGGCTCTTGGAACCTTCGTCAAACTCTCCGTCGCGGACACCGGGAGCGGAATGCCGGCCGATGTCCTCAGCCATATCTTCGAGCCGTTCTTCACCACGAAAGAAGAGGGCAAGGGAACAGGGCTGGGTTTATCGACCGTGTTCGGGATCGTCACACAACAGGGAGGCGGGCTCGATGTCACGAGTCGGATCGGGCAGGGAAGCCGATTCGACGTGTACCTTCCCTGCACAGAATCGAGTCCCGATCAAATCTTGTCCGGCGAGCCCCCCCGCGTGTCGCACCGGGGTCATGAGACCGTCCTCCTCGTCGAAGACGATAGCTCCGTGCGGGAGTTGGTTCGGGACGAACTCAAGAAGCTCGGTTACCGCGTGCTGGAATCAAAGAACGGACTGGAGGCCTGCCTGGTCGCCACCCGGCAGATCGGCTATGTTCAACTTCTGCTCACCGATGTGGTGATGCCGGGCATGAGCGGGACGGAACTGGCCCAACATCTGCGTATCCTCAAGCCGGATCTCAGAATTCTTTTCATGTCCGGCTATGCCGACGACGTGGGAATCGGCGCTCACGATCAACTGAGCGACTACCTCCAAAAACCGTTTACGCCGGAGGTCTTGGCCCAGCGGATTCGCCGGCTCCTTGATGTCGCGCCACTCCCGCAAAACGGATCACCGCGGCATGAAACAACCACCTCCCACGCGTCGTGATCACACCGGGCGCGGCCTTCATGCCATCCCATGGATGGAGATCATGGCTCTTCGAATACCGCGGACGCCCCATTCTGTCCATCGAATGCTGCTCTGGTTCCTCATCACCCTGCCGCTGATTGTCACTGAACCGGCACCTGCTCAGGAACTGCAGTGGGAACCCCTCGGAATCGGGATAGCCGCCGCCGTCTGGAAGCCGGGAGCACGCTGTTCCGAAATCGATCGTGTGCTCGCGCTCAAGGTCGATCCCGAGCGATACCGCTTCGCCGTTCATTTTTATGCCCAGGAAGGGTTGCTCCATCCTCCGACCATCGATGAATGGCAGAGACGGACCGGGCATGACGTGCTGTTCAACGCAGGCCTCTTCAGAGAAAACTTCGCCTATCTCGGACTCTTATTTAAAGAGGGGCACTCGCTGGGCAGCCGGCGCCACGGGACGTGGCAGGGACTCTTTGTTGCCGAACCGACCGCGGCGGCTTCGGCACCGAAGGCCGGCGTACTGGATTTGGCCACGGATGCCTTTCAGGAACAGATGCCCGCCTATCGGGAGGCCGCACAGTCACTGATGTTGCTGGATCGCGCCGGAATGATTCGCGTGCGGCAGAGCGGGAAACGGGCCTACCAGACCGTAGTGGCCGAAGAACACGACGGGCACATTCTCATTCTGAAAAGCCTGGGACTCGTCACCTTACACGGGCTTGGCCAATGTTTGCGGGACACCGTCCCATCGATCACACTCGCCATGGCCATGGACGGCGGATCCTCGTCCGATCTCTTCGTCGCAGAATCGCTCTGGAAACACGGCGACCAATCGGACACGAGAACGAGTTGGAAAGAGCTGTTCGCCGGCCGGTCAACCGCACATATTCCATTACCCGCAATTATCGGCCTCAGTCCGCGAGAGGCCGCACCGGGCGCGGCCACCCGCCAGCCGAAACCCTAGCGGCCGGGGCGGGCGACCGGATAGCCGGCTTCCACCCATGCATTCATGCTTCCCGACACATTATAGACGTGGCGATAGCCCAGATCGGCCAGTGTTTCCGCCGCGATGTTGCTGCGGTGGCCCGACTGGCAGTACACGACGATGTGCTCGTCCAACTGAGCCCCGAGCTCACGATGTCGGGCTTTCATTTCCCGGAAATCGATATTCAAGTCCGTACCGGGAATCATGCCGGTCCGGTGCTCTTCAGGACTTCTCACATCAACCAACACGAATCCCTTCTTGTCCGGAGTCGATGCTTTGGCCAATCCTGCCTGCAACTGCTGGACGGTCAACAGGTAGGAATGGTATGACCATACCTGACTGACGACGGCGAGGCTGCTCAGCAGAAGAACGCCCAGGAATCCCCATTTCCACCGTTGCATAAGACCTCCTCATGATTCGCACTCTGTTTCGTGCGTCGACTATGATGCTGACCGATCATAAAAAGAAGTCAAAAGAGGGGTCAAGAGCCCCGCTGCTCACCTTATTTCTCTTAATGGCCGGCTGCGCCGATGGCGCAACATTGCTCCAGGAGTCCGAACGCGGCGGTGTCGTCGTATATCCCTTCAAAGGCGAGCAGGGTGCCATGCTGGCCTCGTTCAGAAAAGATGCGCTGGCCGTCATGAAAGACAAATGCGGCGGAACCTACACGATCATCCGCGAGGGAGAAACCAAGGGACGTGTCCGCGTCGCCGGCCCGGTCGAGGGCGCGCAAGAGGTCGTCCAGGAACGCCGGTGGGGGATTGAGTTTCGCTGTAAATAAACCGGCTTCAGCCTCTTCGCTGAGCCCTCTGAGCGTTGGTCAGGTCGTTGATCGTGAGAAGACTGACCACCGTGAGTCCTTCCGCTTCGACCTTTTTACGTCCGTCTTGTTCCTGCCGGTCGACAATGACCAAGGCATGGGTGACGGTCAGGCCGGCGCCTCGTGCCGCCGCGACCGCCTTTAAGAGCGACCCGCCGCTGGTCAGCACATCATCCACGATCAGCGCCCGCTCGCCGGCTGTGTAGGCCCCTTCGATCAACTTGCCCAATCCGTGGTCCTTGGCCTGCTTACGAACAACGAACGTCCGCCAGTCCCGGGCCGGTTGAGCCGTGAAGGCATAATCGGAAATGGTCGTCGCAATGGAAATCGCCCCGATCTCCAACCCGCCGAGACACTGCACCTCCACCCCGCGCAACGCCTCGTACGCCAGCTGCCCCACCAGGCGCCGGGCCCCCGGATGCGCCATGAGCGCACGGCAATCGACATAGAAGGGACTCGTGAGTCCCGAGGCCAGCTTGAACCCGCCCTGGGGGTCCCACTTAAAGGATTGCGTCTCGTGAAACGCTTGTGCCAATTGCTCGCGCACAGGACCCTCCATCGCTCACCGTGAATAAATTAGAGAGGCCATTCTACACGGTTGCACGACGGAAGGCAGTACCCGGCCGACGAAACCGCACCACACATGACATGGAGCGACCCGTTTCAAATCCGAAACCATCAGGCTGCGCCTTGTGTACGCCTCAGGAAAATCGTTTCACCTGCTCAGCCAACGTGTCCGCCACAAGCCGGAGATCGAACGGCCAGGCGTAGCGGAGTTCGACCCCGGGATATTGCGGCCGCAGATGCTCGAGGATTTCCGGAATCTCCACTTCCGAATGTGAACCGCCCGGCGTAAACATCGTCGTCGCCACGGTGATGTGAGTCGCTCCCTTCTCGATCAGTTCCGCCACCGACTCTTCCAAAGTCGGCGCGCAAAACTCGTTATAGGCCACGGCAAACAACACATCCCCCAGGTTCGCCCGCAACTGAGCGGCAACCGCTTCCAGTCCCGACTGATAGGGGTCCGTCTCGGACGTTCTGGGCCACTGGCGGATCCTGGCGTCGAGTTCCAGTTCTTCTGCCGACGGCGGCTGCTTGGCGGCCCGCCGCTGACCTTCCAGCCGCTTCAGTCTCGTCACCAAATCCTGCGGGCACCCCTTAGGAATCCCCCCGTGCCCGACAAGAATCACTCCTTTGACCGCCGTTCCCATGCGTTCACTCCCTTCGCCATGCATGTCGTTACACGTGATTGCGTAACATGAGTTCCTTCGGATGCGGATTCAGATACACCTGGTCCCGAATATAGTGAACCTCGAACTGCTGCACATAATGTTTGATCAACGTCAGCGGCACAATCAGCGGCGTCAGTCCTCGATGGTAATCCCCGATCACCCCCAGCAATTCCGCCTTTTCCCGCGCCGCGAGTTGTCCCTTGAAGTAACCCAAAATGTGCTGCAGCACATTGACATGCTTGCGGACCGTCGCTTTGACCGCGAGAGCCGCCATGAACAACTCGCCATACCGGCGGCCCAATTCTCTGGGCCGGTACCGTTCCGCCTGGCCGACCAGCCGGCCGAGAACCTCATAGTGTTGCGGGCTATGCGCCATGAGCAGGTATTTGTGAATAGTATGGAACTGGATCACCGCCTGCCTTGTCACGCCGCTCTCCAGCAGATCCTGATACCGGCGATAACAAAACACCCGCTCGATGAAATTCTCCCGGAGAGGAGCATCGCACAGCCGCCCTTCCTCCTCTACGGGAATCAGCGGAAACTGCTCGACAAAGGCCCGTGCAAAGAGACCGGCTCCGCTGTGACTGGGCATGCCCTGTTCCGTGTAGACTCGGACCCGTTCCACACCGCAACTCGGCGAACCCCGCTTGAAGACATAGCCGGATAAATCCAGCTTGCCGAGTTCTGCCAGGCGCCCCGTCGTCATTCTCTCCAGCGACCGCGTATGGTCTCGCCCGCTCTTGATGGTCAGCAGGCGGGGATGCGCCGGATCGCCCACCAGTCGCATCGCCTCGCGAGGAGTCCCCAGTCCGGCCTCAACCTCCGGACAGACCGGGATCCACTCCACATAGGGGCCGAGCACATCGGTCAGAAAATTGTCGCGCTTATGGCCTCCATCGAACCGGACTTCGTCTCCGAGGAGACAGCGGCTGATCCCGAGCCGGAGAGTGGCAGTCGTCATGGCCTCACCTGTTGTTTTCCCAGATTCAAGTATTCCTCCCTGGCCCGGCGATGATCCACGAGAGGCGCAGGATACTCCCGCCCGATCCGGCAGCCGAAACGTTCCTGCTCGCTGACAGGCATCAGATGCGGCTCATGTATCCACTTGCTTGAGACCGGGGCCAGCTCCGGCACATAGAGTCGAATGTACTGTCCGTCAGGATCGAATTTCTTGCTTTGAAGCGCCGGATTGAAAATCCGGTATCCGCGCATCGCGTCCGTCCCGGTCCCTGCGCACCATTGCCAGTTGCCGTTATTCGCCGCCAGATCGGCATCGAGCAGATGCTGCATGAAATACCGCTCGCCACTCTGCCAATCAATGCGCAGATCTTTGATGAGATACGACGCCACGATCATGCGCACCCGGTTGTGCATCCATCCGGTCCGGTTGAGTTGACGCATCCCCCCATCCACAATGGGATACCCGGTCCTGCCCTCGCACCACGCCCGGTATAAACGATCGCGTTCGCTCCCCGGCTCACGGGCAGGGGGCACCGCAACCTGACGGAACGGCCCGTCGGCGACGCGGGGAAATGCGGACAGAACTTGCTGGAAGAATTCCCTCCATACCAGCTCGTCGATCCACGTCAGCACATCGGCTCTCGACACCCGGCCGCCCTTCGAGAGGCTCCCCAGGGCCTGGGAAATGGCGGTGCGAGGGGACAGCGTGCCGAACCGGAAATGCGGCGACAACTTTGCCGTGCCGTCGATCGCAGGAAGATTCCGGCCGTCGACATAGGTGTGGATCGGACCGTTCACAAACCACGTAAGACGGGCCCTGGCACTGCGTTCGCCCGGCTGAATCCACAACGTGCTCTGGTCATACCCGAGATCTGCGGGGAGCGGCAGAGGTGCGGCTGCGGACGCAACCCCGGCTTTGACGGCCGACCGCGACAGTGGAGCCGGGAGCGGAACCGGACGGACTTCCTGCCATTTCGCCCACCAGCGCGCCCGATAGGCACTATACCGTTGCAACGGTTCCCCAGTGGCGCCGCGAATCTCCTCCGCCTCGAAGACCACATGATCTTTGAACGTCCTGGCACGAACACCTTGCTCCGCTAGCGCCAGTTGCACCTGACGGTCGCGTTCGATCGCAGCCGGTTCATAGTCCCGATTCCAATACACGACATCAGCCTTCCATTCGCGCGCCGCCTGCACCACAGTGGCTGCCGGCTCACCCCGGCGCCATTGCAGTACGATGCCCCGTTCCGCTAAAGAGGAAGCCAGCTCCTGCAGGCAACCCAGCATGAATCCCACGCAGGCGGGGCCGAAGGTCTGCCCGCGGAGCAGGGGATCATCGAAGACAAACAACGGAATGATCTCGTCACATTCTTCACAAGCGGCCGACAGCGCCGGATGATCCGCAAGACGAAGATCCCGCCGGAACCAGACGATGCCACGCATCAGGGCGCTCCTTCCGACGTTGAAGGCCGCGCGCTGGTTATCACCTCCTGATCGACGAACCACTGCCTCCGCCAGATCAGGTACAGCGCAAAACAGGCCGTCGTGAAAATGAACCCGGTCCTGACATAATGGAAGCCGAACGCCGCCTGGTTCATCACCTCGCTGACAATCCCGAATCCCGCATAGACCAGGCTCAATCCCCAGGCCCAGGGACGCAGCCAGAGAAATCCATACCCGATCAGCAAATGCACGGCCGGGGAGTGGAGTTTGATCAAAAAGGCCGAGGGCCCGGCCATGACCGCACCGAAGAGTTTCAGCGCATAGGCAGGAAACAATTCGATGATCACCAGATCAACCACTCCGACGATCATGAACAACCCGCCGAACAGCTGGATCGTTCGCCGGACCCGCCGATAGGCCGGTGATTCTGTCTGCATCTATTGCCTCCAGGCCTCAGGGAAGCTTTTCCACCAGGTCGCCGGATGAGCGGCCCGCCACCGGGTCTGTTCCTGCCAGAGCCGGTTGGTTTCATCCTGACTCAACCGCGTTGCCATTGCCGCACTCAGATCCGACTGTTGCCGGACACTCGTTTGGATCATCTCTTTGGCCATGCGCGCCAGTCCCCCGGGCGGATCCACCAGATCCTCGATCTCGCGATAGGCCAGATTCAGATACAGCTGCTCCACCGCCGTCCAGCGCTCTTCTTGCGACAGTTGTTCCAGATACCCGTCGATCGCGTGATAGACATAGGTCAGATGCACATAGGCACGGACCGTGGGCATGTCGCTGATCGCCTTCTGGCACGACTCCAGTGCCCGTCGGTAATCGCCCGCGGCGAGAAAGAGATTCGTCTTCGTCAGGTCGGGCGCAGCCGGTCCGGCCTCCGCCAGGGCCGGCGGACTGCCGGCCGGCCAGGCGGCGAGTGAAGCCGCCACCCCAAGTACTGTCGTGAGGACCCATCGACGAATCACCGGACACCTCTTCATCGGGCTGGATTCCCGTGAGCTCCGGCCGGACCTTTCGGAAGCTTGTCACCGGCCACACGCGTGATCGACAGCTCCCGCACGGCTCCCTCACCCTTCACACCGAGCCTGACCGGGGTCCCGACGGTGCCGCGAATCATTTTTACAACCTGCTCATAGCTCTTACCCGCCGTGGGAATGCCGTCCACCGTCACGATTTCGTCGCCGTGCGCCAGCCCCGCCTGATGCGCCGGACCTTCCGGATGCACCATGCCGACATACAGCACCGCCGGATCGCCGATCCGCTCGGCTCCGACCTGCAACGACACGCCGATGACGCCGTTCGGCAACGCCGTTTCATCGCCATGGGCGTAGGGAGACGGCATCGACGGACTGTCCGCACGAACCTCCGCACCGCACAACAGTCCCACCATCATACAACCGGCCAGATACGCTGTTTTCCTGTTCATGACATCCCTCCCTCATGTTGAATCACCACGATCAGATCAACGCCATCAACGTGCACCCGGCAAGCAGTACGCTCGAATTCAAATAGACCGACCGCTGATGCACGCGCTGCCACGAGGCCTGAAGGACCGGGTCGACGACTCCTCGCCACTCCTGATCCTTGAGCCGGTCGCGTATCGCATTGCTGCGGGGCGTCAGCATCGACTGACAATAGGCTTCGGTCAACAACACCAGGAGCCAGAGTCCGCCCGCCGTCATCAACCTCGCACTGCTTGTGTGCATCGCCACCAGCCCGTTCACGGCTATGAAACCAGCGACGGCCGTTCCCATGCCCAATCTGTAATAGGCCGGAAACAGCTGCCGCACCACTTTCCCGAAGGGTTCCCGCTCCAGATTCTCCGCGAGGATCGGCGCTACCACGAACGACAGGAGCACGACTTTGCCGACGAGAATGGCAACGGCCAACGCATGGATAAACTGAACGAGCGCCTCCATGGTCCTTCCTCCTTTACGCCTTCGAAAGAATCGCCCGCAACGCCGGCTCCAGCATCGGATACTGAAACTGATAGCCGCCCGCCAGCGCTTTCACCGGACTCACCCGCTGCCCCGTCATCATCAATGTGCCTAATTCTCCCAGCGCCGCCTCGAGCGCAAACCCCGGCACCGGCAGCCAGGAGGGACGGCGAAGCACGCGTCCGAGCTGGCTGCAGAAGGTCCGCATGGTCACAGCCCCGGGAGCGACGGCATTGACCGGACCGGAGACTGCCTCCGTCGTCAGCGCCCACTGGATCAAGCCGATGTGATCGCGCCGATGAATCCAGGACACCCACTGCGACCCCGGCATAATCGGACCTCCGGCGAACAGCCGGAAGGGCAACAGCATCTTGGGCAGCGCACCGCCGTCCTGCTCCAGTACCATTCCAGTCCGCAATGTGACGACCCGCGTCCCGAACGCCGCCGCTTCCAGCGCCGCCGCCTCCCATTCAAGACACAAATCGGCTAGAAATCCCCGACCGCGCGGAGCCCCCTCGTCCAATACACGATCGTCGCTGGCGCCGTAGTAGCCGATGCCCGACGCACTGATCAGCGTGCGGGGTTTGGAGGACCGGCGGGACAGGGCATCGACCAACAGGCGTGTCGTCGACACCCGGCTGTCGGTGAGCAGGCGCTTTCGCGCCGTGGTCCAGCGGGCATCGGCAATCGGAGTGCCGGCAAGATTGATCACCGCATCGGCTCCTTCAAGCGTCTGCTCCCACACTCCACCCTCTCGACCATTCCACTCCACAACCGTTACGGCACGACCGAACACCGGCTGGGCCTCTGCCGGCCTCCGTGTCATGAGCGTGACAGTATGGCTGTCCTCGCATAGCGCCGTGCAGAGGGGCCGACCGATGAATCCTGTTCCGCCTGTCACCACCACGTTCATGATCGCCACTCCTCGTTACAGAAACTCTCCCCACCGCCCGGCAAGTCAATTGTGCCGGGAGGCACCGCCGTTGTCATCGCCTTCCCGGCTGCCGGAACCATCAGCGTCTCCCGGATCGACTGGTTGCGCGTACTTGCGCTGCTTTGTGCCATACAGGAGATTGGGCGCCGGTCTCTCACGATTCTGAAGAATGACGGGGTCGATGACCTCTCCACAAGTCATGCAGCGCCACGCAGTCAAGCCGATCTGCCCCGTGTCGTCCTGTACGTCGATATAGTGCTCCACAACCATCAACCCTCCGCAACGCGCACAGTTGTCGACAGAGTGTGTGGAGACTGGATGCTGGTCTGGCCTCCCATTGGTTTCCATGGGACCCCTCGATTCCTATACAAGGTGCCATCCATCTGTTGCTCAGTGCCCGCAAGGCCGTCTCGTCCCAACCTGCCGCAGAACTACGGCCACTGGTTGGCGCGATACGCCTTGTCGCAGACATGACAACATACCCACCGTCATGACCCACAGCATCATTGTCATCATGTTGCGCTCCTCATGGCCCGACATCGTCGTGAATCTGCCGCCGCGACCGACCAAGGGGACAGGCCCCTCCGGATTGAGAGACCTGTCCACCTCAGCGAGAGACGTCGTGCGGAGTCGCGGCACCCCTCTGAGAGGAAAGCGACACCACTCTCAGACTTTCTAACTTGCTCCGCTCATTGATTCGCTCGCTCACGCAACACCTCACCCATCTACTTCTGTTGGCCTTCCCCCTCGAGCTCGCGGGCACAGCGGAAGCCTGTGCCATGGGTCTGCAGCGCAAATCCGCCGCGACCTCTCGCGGAAGTCGTGACGTCGGCTGCCGGGCTGTGCCACGAGCCACCGCGAATCGAACGCACGACGCCCTTCTTGTCAGGGCCCTGGGGATTCCGTTCCGGAGCATGCTTGTAGTAGTCCGCGTCGTACCAGTCTGAAACCCACTCCCGGGCATTGCCGGCCATATCCTTCACTCCGTAGGGGGAATCGCCCTCGGGCAATGAGCCCACCGGGTGCAAGGTCTTCTCCTCTTCCCATTCACGGTCGAAGTTGGCGCGCTTGATGTTCGCCGGCTCATTACCCCAGGGAAACAGACGGCCGTCGGTTCCACGCGCCGCTTTTTCCCATTCCGCTTCGGTCGGCAGTCGCTTCTTGGCCCAACTACAATAGGCCTTGGCGTCGTACCAGGTCGTCTGCACAACCGGAAGCTGCTCGATGCCCTTCGCGGATTGAAGCAGACCGGTGCCGTACGGATTCGGAGGGTTGCGATGGCCTGTGGTCGCGACGAAAGCCAGATACCGTTCATTCGTCACTTCCACTTGGTCGATGGCGAACGCATCGAGATAGACAGATCGCTGCGGCCACTCATCCGCGCGACCTTTTCCTTCCGGATTGCCCATCAAGAATTCGCCGGCTGGAATCGTCACCATGGGAACCGAGTCAAGCTCCTTGGATGCCGGGGCCGCTGCCATAGCGGGCGATTGCATAACCGCCCAAGCGACGGCAATGATTCCCACCAGGACGTTCCGGCTTGCTCCTCTTCTGCTAAGAACAGGTGTCATTTCTTCTGCTCCTTGCTCCCCTCAATGGCGTGGGTCGTATGAATTTTGACTTGGCCGACAAGACGCTCCACCTGGCGCTTGTCCCCCCGCTCAGCCGCTTCCTGCGCCTGAGTGACGAGGGTCCTGGCCTCGTGCAAATGCTCCTCAATGTCAGCCTGCAGTGCGGGCGACGCCACCGTGCCCCCAAGGGCTGCGCGATGGTAAATTTCCCACGCGTGATCCACGTCGTGTTCCGCTTCATGCACCGCCTTGGCGCTGTCCGGGTGCGGATGGCGGGCCGGATCAAGCGGGCCGGCCTGGACCGTTGCCGCTCCCAGTAGCGCGCTAAATGAAATCCCGAGAACAAGTGTTGTGTACTGTGTCATGTCTACGCCTCCGTCATGATCCCCCCGCCAGCATGACTTGCGCACCACTCCAATATAAGTTCGTGTCATCAACAACTGAGTCCTCCCCGGATTCCTATCAAAAGCGAGTCGTTCTGGGGGATGGCGATACCGGTGGGGGGGGGGGGGGGGGGGGGGGGGGGGGGGGGGGGGGGGGGGGGGGGGGG